>CAUZCL010000008.1:0-134561 GCA_963578475.1 Acidobacteria bacterium bin61
TCTTCGTCGAGCACCGTCGGCTGCGCAGCCCGGACGGTGAGGTTGGGGAGAAGCTACGAGCAGCTCAAGAATCGCGGGGGCTTCTCAGAGGGACTCCTGGCGGAAGTGCTTCGGGGGATGTCTGCTCACAGGTACGAAGAGACGGTGACGAAAGCAGGCGAGGCTTTCGGTGTGACGCCGAGCTCGGTATCCCGCCATCTGGTCGAGGCGACGGCTAGGCAGTCTGCTTGAACTCCGACTTCCCTGACTGCGGAGAGCGGGTAATCCAAGTCTCCTCAGTAGATGAAATGTAGTTATAGTCCACGAAAAATTGGTGCTATCTCATTATACAAGCGGGCCATCTTCGATCTCCTGAGGAAGGACGACCTCGCGGCATCGGACATCAAGCGGGTCAAGGCGGTCGCCGTGGGGCTTCTGGAGACGCTGAAGGCCAAGAAGCTGCGCGTCGACCAGTGGCGGGAGAAGGAAACAACACGAGACGCCGTTCGCGTCGCGATCCGCGATTTCCTCCGGAGCGACGACACAGGGTTGCCAGTCGATACCCACTCCGAGGCGGAGGTCGAGGATCGGACGGAAGAAGTGTACGGCCAAGTCTACCGCGCCTACCCGAGCATCCCGTCGCCGTTCTACGAAAGGGCAAGCGTATAAGCATGAACAGGCCCCACTAGACGGCGTGCCTGGTCGCCAGGCGAGAGACTTGGATGAGATCAGTGGTACCTGACGGGCAAGTCTCTTTTTTTTTTGCGAAACGAAGCCAATGTTGGTGGCTCCTGTGACGTGCGGAGCGGACGCGGGGGGCGTGTTCCGCCCCTATTGCAGTTGCGACCCTTCGGCGCTGCGGGAACGAGTCTCCTGGAGACGCTGAAGCTCACGCAGCCAGCGAAGAATACCCCGTTCGATTGAGGTCTCGTAACGTGCCAACTTTGAGAAAACGTCTCCTTCCGTCGCTTTCCTCGCGAACGTTTGACCGAGCACGGTCTCCGCCCGTTTAGACGCAGCAGCGGCCTGCACTTGCCGCGCCTTCTCGTACTCCTCTTCGTCCGTGATCGTGGTCTCGGTCATAGACGGCAGGTCAAAGAGAGACCGTGTGTCCTCATACGATGCTGCTTTTGAGGACGCGGCGTTGAGTTCGCTACTGAGAATGTCGTCAAGAAAGAGGTCGGCCTCCACGCGACTCAACCGCGCCAAACGCCAGAAACCTGCCGCGATTCTCTCAGCGAGAACTTCCTCCAATTTCCCGTCGGGCGACAGCTCTTTAACAACGCCATCTCGGGCGCCTCGAACGCGCCAGCGTCTTCGTTCGGTGCTAGCACGTCGCGGGACAGCAGTCCGTGCTTGATTGCGTTCCTGGAGCTGATCGCCTTTCCAGCCGACGTTCTCGGCCCCATCGATTTCTCCGTATTGCGGGTGTTCGCGATCCGCTTTCGCTCGCTCGTCATCTTCTCACCCCTCACCGTCTGCCGTTCGTCTCCATCCGCATGGTTCAACTCTCTGGAGGCACTGGAATATCGAAGCGATCCAGCGCTATCAAGGCGAAGTCCGTGCTTCCGAACGACCCGCATGGACGATTGGTCCTATCGAAGATAGCTCGGACAACCACTTGCGGAGTTGGTTCCAACTCGGAGTGCTTAGGGATACCATCCTTTTAACGCGGTCCTGCGCTTTTTTGAGCGCTCGGCCATAATCTCCATCGAACGTATCCTCGGGACCGATATGTTCGGTGCCCCTCTTGTCGCCATCCTTCACCCACGAAGGCTTGGGCATCGCTACACCTGAGAAGAGCCGGTCGAATCGTGTCTTGGCCCGGAAATCGTAGCCTTTCCCTTCCTTCTGAGGGATGAACATTATCCGCCCCTCGACAATCCTTTGGATTACGCTGCGCGCCTGCGTCGGCGAGCCACGCAATAGCCGTCGCCATTCCCCCAGGAGGTCCTCGATAATCTGTGGCTCAAGACGGTCGTCGTCGGTCGCGTGCGGTCAACTCTTCCCCCAGGTTCAAAACTTTGGGGGAGTCACCTCTTCCTTGCCGTTAGGACGGGGAAGGTATACTTCGGTTGTGTTAGTTTCGCGGCGGGACGTGCTCATTATATCGGGTTTGCTCCTTGGCGTGTCTCGGCGCGCGCTTTCCAGTACGTGGGTTGATGTCGAGGTCACCTGCCCTGTTTGCGCTACCGTGAACGTCTTCAAAGCGCCGGGGAGTTTCGGCAGCTACGTGTATCGAGAGCCGTCGCGCTACCAATACGTGTTCTGGCCGGCGACGACGGACTTCTTCGTTTACACGTGTCGGCGGTGTCATCTTTCGGCGGCGATGTCGGACTTCGAGGACATCCCGCCCGACAGGATCACGGCGTTGGCGGCGATGCTCGCGCGTGAGGGTGCGATCGGCGGAGTTGTGGTGCCGTATTTCGAGATTCCCGTTTTGACGCGCCTCGATATTGCGCGAAAGGTCTACGGCGTTCTCGGACGCGACGACGTTTTCTGGTGCGAGTTCGAGCGCATTACCGGGTATCACTTGGCCGAGTTGGGTCAATCGAAAGATGCGCACGCGGCTCGGGAGCGGGCTCTCGTGCTTGCGGAAGGTCTTTTGGAAACGGAGACCTCAGCGATGGCGAAAGAAACCCTGGTCATTGTCGGGACGATGCGTTTTTTCACGGGAGATCCCCCCGGCGCGCGCGCGGCGCTCGCCGATGCTTCCAAGCGCACGTTCAGGGGAGAGGATCGAGACGCGGCCGGGCTCGATGGTTTTTTGACTCAACTCATTCATGATTTTCGGCAGACGTTCTTGAAAGAGAGCGGCCAGGGTTGACGGTTTCGTCCGTATAGTGAGCGGCGAGCGGTCGGCGCGGCGGTGCGTGATAGGATCCGCCGGCCATGAGCGAACCCACGAACGCCCCACGTAGCGCGGAAATCCACTTCAAGATCCGCTTGAACCGCGAGCAGATGCCGGAGTCGATCGAATGGTCCGCGACCGACGCTTCCGAAGACGATGCGAAGTCGACCAAATCCATCATGCTCTCCGTGTGGAACGACAAAGAGCAGAAAGCCATGCGTATCGATCTCTGGACCTCGGCGATGCTCGTCGACGAGATGAAGCTCTTCACGTTCCAGACGCTCATGACGATGGCAGACACTTTCGAGCGTGCGACCTCCGAGAAAGAGATGGCGGGTGAGATGCGCACTTTCGCCCAGAGCTTTGCCGAGAAGATGGGCTTCGTCCAAGATGAGGCGGATGAGAGCGAGCAAGGCGAGCCATAGCTTCTGCGTTAAGATGAAAGCTTATGACCGATCCGCCCCGTTTCGCGAAAGCGGAAGCTATTGTCGATTTCCCCGAGGCCGAGGCGAAGGTGCGCGCGTTCTGGAAAGATCGGCGAATCTTCGAAAAGAGCGTCGAGATGCGCGAGGGATGCGAGACCTTTATTTGGGGCGACGGGCCGCCGACCGCCAACGGAAAGCCCCATAACGGCCACGTACTGACCCGCGTCTTTAAGGACATCTTTCCGCGTTATCGCAGTATGCGCGGCTTCTATGCCGAGCGTAAAGCAGGCTGGGACACCCACGGCCTGCCCGTCGAGGTCGAAGTCGAAAAAGAGCTCGGCATCCACGGCAAAGCCGCAATCGAGGCCTACGGAGTCGAAGCGTTTATTCAGCGCTGCATGGACTCCGTCTTCCGCTACACGAAAGAGTGGGAGCGCATGACGGAGCAGATGGGCCACTGGGTCGACCTTTCCGACGCCTATGTCACCTATCACAAGAGCTACGTCGAGAGCGTCTGGTGGGCGCTTGCACAGCTGTTCGAGAAGAACTTACTTTACAAAGGTCACAAAGTCCTCTGGTGGTGGGCGCAAGGGGGAACGGCGCTATCTTCGGCCGAAGTCAGCCTCGGTTACAAGACGGTCAACGATCCTTCCGTCTATGTTGCGTTTCCGCTCGTCGACGAGCCCGATACCTCGCTCCTCGTCTGGACGACGACCCCGTGGACGCTCCCCTCGAACATGTACGCGGCCGTGAAACCCGGCATCGACTATGTTGTAGTCGAGGACAAGCACCGGAAGTTCATCGTTGCGGCCGCTCTTCGTGAATCGATCGCGGCGAAGCTCGGACGGGATCTTCCGGTGGTCCGTGAGCTCAAAGGCGAGGCGCTTGTCGGTAAGCGTTATCGGCCTCCGTTCGACGACTATTACGAACGCTACGGCGACCAGGGAGTCGTTTCCAAGCAATCTGGCACCGTCCCGATGTTTTGGAAAGTGCTGGCCGCGGATTTCGTCCAGCTCGATCAGGGCACGGGTCTCGTGCACGAAGCGCCTGCTTTCGGTGAGGTCGACCACGATCTTCATCGGGCCCTGCTCGCCGGCTACGAGACCCCGGAAGCGGTTCCGCTTCTTTGCGCCATCGGTCCCGACGGGAAGTTCACCGACGACATTCCGTCGCTCACAGGCCTTTGGGTCAAGGACGCGGACAAGAAGATCATCCGGACGCTCAAGGAGCGGGGAAGCCTCCTCCATCACGAGACCCTGCGCCACGAATATCCGTTCTGTTGGCGCGCCGACAACGATCCGCTCATCCAATTCGCGCGCCCCGCGTGGTTCATCCGCACGACGGCGCTCATCGGCCGCGCCATCGAGAACAACCGTGCCGTAAACTGGATCCCAAACCACATCAAGGAAGGCCGCTTCGGCGATTTCCTCGCGAACAACGTGGACTGGGCGCTCTCGCGCGAAAGGTATTGGGGAACCCCGCTAAACATTTGGGTCAACGACATCACCGGCAAGATGGTCGCCCCAACTTCGGTCGACGAGATCCTGAAGAAGAACCCCGACGCCTTCCAATCGTTCGAAGAGGCGAAGAAGAAAAATCCCGACCTCTCGGAGCATCTTCTCGTCCACAAGCCGTGGATCGACGATGTGACGTTCACCGAGCCCGACGAAGAAGGTGTTTATCGGCGTGTACCGGAGGTCATCGACTGCTGGTTCGACTCCGGGAGCATGCCCTTCGCGCAATGGGGCTACCCGCATCGCGGCCACGACAAATTCAAAGAGACCTTTCCCGCCGACTACATCGTCGAAGCGATCGACCAAACACGAGGCTGGTTCTACTCGATGCTGATGATCTCGTCGCTCGTCTTCGACCACGATTACCCGCACCCATATAAGACGTGCATGGTGCTCGGCCACGTCAGCGACAAGGAAGGCAAGAAAGAATCAAAATCCAAGGGTAATTTCACACCGCCCGAAGTCATCCTGGAAAAGGTTGCGATGGACTTCGCCGTTATCGACGTGAAAGAAGTCCAGGCGAAAGACGGCGTGGCATTCATCGCGCGCGAAGACCTCGAAGGGCTCGACCTCAACCCAGGAGTCGCCGTCATCGTCGGGAGCATCGAGTTGCGTGTCGAGGCCGCGAAGGGACTCCCGCGCCGTGTCATCGTGCTCCCGGACGACGTCCGGAACAAGCTCGGCCTCTCCGCGGCGGAGCGTGGCCTCGCGTTGCTGCCTGCAGACGTGCCGCGGCTTCCCGAGAATCAGAAAGTCACGCTCGAAGACCCCAATACACCGGCGCCCGGAGCGGATGCCTTTCGCTGGTTCTTTCTCGCAGCCAATCCCCCGTGGGGCTCGAAACGGCACTCGCTCGGAAACGTGCGTGCCTCGCAAAAAGAGTTCCCGATCAAGCTCCGGAACGTCTATAGCTTCTTCACGATCTACGCGGAGATTGACGGCTTCGATCCCACGAGCGAAAAGGGAAGGCCGGTCGCGGAGCGCGCGCTTCTCGACCGCTTCATCTTGTCCGAGCTCGCGAAGCTGAACGCGAGCTTGATCGAGCACCTAGACGCTTACCGCGCCTACGAAGCCGCCCGAGAGCTCACGGAGTTCGTGGATGCGCTCTCGAACTGGTATCTCCGCCGAAGCCGGAGCCGCTTCTGGGGTTCCGAGCGCAACCACGACAAAATCGATGCCTACGCAACGCTCTACGAAGCGCTCGTCACCGTGACGAAGCTCGCGGCGCCGTTCGTCCCTTTCATGACGGACGAGATCTACCAAAACCTCGTATGTGGCCCGTTCGGGAAGGACGCACCCGAGAGCGTGCACTTGTGCGATTACCCGGAGCCTGACACCGCGCGCGTGGACGTCCTCTTGAACGAGGACATGGCGCTCGTGCGTAGCATCGTCTCGCTCGGCCTGCGCGTGCGGACCGACAACCGGCTCAAAGTGCGACAACCGCTTCTCCAAGCCGAGGTCACGCTCTCCCATCCCGAGCTCGACGAGCGCATCCGCGTTTATGGTGATCTCATCGCCGAAGAGCTCAACGTGCAGGAAGTCGTCTTCGTTCACGGCGCCAAAGAGCACGTCGAATATCTCGTCAAACCCAATTTCCGAAAGCTCGGCCCCAAAGTCGGCAAGAAGATGCCGGCCGTAAAGGCCGCGCTCACCGCCGCGGATGGAAGCGCTCTCCGCGCGGCCATCCTCGATAAAGGGCAAGCTGAAATCGACGTGAACGGCGAGATGCTCAGCCTCGACCTCGAAGACATCGAAGTTGGCGTGCAGGCGAAAGAGGGCTACGCCGCGGCTTCTGACCAGGCGGCGGTGGTCGTCCTTGCCACCGAGCTCACGCCGGAGCTTCTCGAGGAAGGGAAGTATCGCGAGCTCTTGAGCCGAATCCAAGGGTTCAGGAAGAACCTCGGCCTCGAATACACGCAGCGCATCCGTCTCGCGCTCGACGGTCCCGACGCTTTCCGCGCGATCGTCGACAGCCGTCGAGAGCACTTCCTCGAGGAGACTCTCTGCGTCGACCTGAAGGACGCGCTCGAGGACGCCGCGTCGAGCGACGTTACGATAGACGGCGAAAAGATGACGATTTGGCTGAGTAAAGCCTGAGCCTAGCCGGCGTAGTCCTTCTTCATCGTTTCGAGCTTTTCCAGCATTTCCCTCAGTTCTTGGTACTTTACCTTTTGCTCGGCGACGACCTCTGGCTTGGCGCCCGCGAGGAATTTAGGGTTCTCGAGCTTCCTCGAGACTTGCGCCAGTTTATTCTGGATGCCGGCCATTTCCTTCTCGATGCGCTCGAGCTCGGCCTTGATGTTCACGTGCTCGCCCAGCGCAACGTAGAGCTCGAACGCCGGGTCGAAGACCCCGACACTTCCAGCAGGCTTTTTATCCGCGAGGGTCAACGAGCCCAGATTCGCCAGGCGGCTCAAAACAGGCGCGGTGGCCTCGAAGAGCTCCTCGAAGCCGTCCGCTAGCGGCTTGACTGCCGCTGTGAGACGCACTTTCTCTGAGATGCGGGCATGGGCACGGCTCGTACGCACGCCCCCGACGAGACGTTGGAGCGACGCGAAAGCGTCTTCGAGCGCTTCGTCGGGCTCGCGTTCGCCCTTGGGTGCGGCCTCGAGCATGAGAATCTCAGATTGTGGCCGCCGCCCGAGCCATAGGTCTTTCCCGTCCATCGCTTCGAGCAGCTTTCCCCAGAGCTCTTCGGTGATGAAAGGCGCCACCGGATGCAGCATGCGCAGGATCTCCGCGAGCGTCACGCCGAGCTCGTGCGCGGCGCGGCGTGCGGCCTTTGGGTCGTTGCCCGTCATGCGTGCTTTGGTGAGCTCGAGGTACCAGTCGCAATAGTCGTTCCAGATGAAGCGGTAGAGCGTCTGGCCTAAGGGCGCGAAATCGTAACTTTCGAGCGCCCGACGCACCTGGCGCACCGTCGACGCCGTGCGCGAAGCGATCCATCGATCTTCGACGGTCGGCTCCGCAACATGCCTATCAGGCGCATCGGAACCGGGGACGTCGTCGAGCGCCAGGAGCACATAGCGGCTCGCGTTCCAAAGCTTTGTCACGAAGCGGCGTCCGATCTCGTTGAACCGCTGCAACGAGAGCCCCAGCTCCTGGCCTTCCGAGCATGAGTGAACGAGTGTAAAGCGCAGCGCGTCGGCGCCGACGGCTTCGAACCCATTCGGGAACAGTTTCTCGACGCGCGCGATGAGCTCTTTCATGTTCGCGGGTCGCGCTTCGAAAATAGGTGCTTTGAGATCCTCCAGGCTTGCGCCTTCGATGACGGCAAGCGGGTCGATGCCGTTGCCTTTGCTCTTGCTCATGACCGCGCCACGATCGTCGAGCACCGTCGGATGGATGTAGACGTCGCGGTAAGGAAGCTTGTCCGCCATCTCGAGGCCCGCAAAGTTCATGCGGGCGACCCAGAAAAAGATGATGTCTTTGCTCGTCGACAAAACGCTCGTCGGGTAGTAGCGCGCGAAATCGGGGCTTTTGTCCGGCCAGCCAAGCGTGGTCATAGGCCAGAGCCAGGAGCTGAACCACGTGTCGAGCACGTCCGGGTCTTGCTCCCACGAATCCGGGTCTTTCTTCACGGCCTGGGGTGTATCGATATCGACGAGGATCTCGCCCGAGTCCTTGTGATACCAGGCCGGGATGCGATGCCCCCACCAAATTTGACGGCTGACCGTCCAGTCCCGGATGTTCGTGAGCCACGCGTAGTAAATCTTCTCCCAGCGCGGCGGGTGGAAGAAGAGCTCGCTTGCCTCTGTCTTCTTCCACGTGTCGTCGTCGACGCCCTGTCGATAGCCGCTCGCCGCGAGAGCTTTTGCGGCGAGAGGCTTCATCCTGACGAACCATTGGTCGGAGAGCCGGTACTCGATGGCCGCGCCGGAACGTTGCGCTCGCCCGATCGGCACCATGCGATCTTCGATCTTTTCGAGCAGACCTTCCTCTTCGAGAGCTTTTACCGCTTCGGCGCGTGCTTTTTCGCGGTCGAGCCCGCGAAACCGCTCGGGCACGACGTCGTTCATGGTGGCATCGGGGTTCATGACGTTGATCGGCTCGAGCGCGTGGCGCTGGCCAACCTCGAAATCGTTCGCGTCATGCGCCGGCGTTATCTTGAGGCAGCCTGTGCCAAAGTCGCGGTCGACGTAATCATCCGCGATAATGGGGATGAGCCGTCCTTGGAGCGGCAGCCGGACTTGCTTTCCCACGAGGGCACGAAACCGCTCGTCTTCCGGATGCACCGCGACCGCGACGTCCCCGAACAGTGTCTCGGGGCGGGTGGTCGCGACGCTGACATGGGTCACGTCAGAGGCCGGTTCCACCAACGGATAGCGAATGTACCAGAGATGTCCGGCTTCGCCCCCGTCTTTCGTGTTGACTTCGTCATCCGAGAGCGCGGTCCGATCGACCGGGCACCAGTTCACGATCCGCTGGCCCCGATAAATCAGCCCGCGATCGTAGAGCGCTTTGAAAACAGTGCGCACCCCGCGCGACGGGCCTTCGTCCATCGTGAAACAAATGCGGCGCCAATCACAGGAGCTTCCGAGTCTCTCCAGCTGCCGAAGAATGAAATCGCCGTACTTTTTTTTCCACTCCCAGACTTTTTCGATGAACTTCTCGCGGCCGAGCTCGCGGTAGTCGATGCCTTCGGCGTCGAGATGTTTGCGCACGACCGTCTGGGTCGAGATGCCGGCGTGGTCCATTCCTGGGACCCACAGGGCGTCGTAGCCGTCCATCCGCTTGAAGCGGGTAAGCACGTCCTGGATCGTGTTGTTGAGCGCGTGGCCCATATGGAGCCTCCCGGTGACGTTCGGCGGCGGGATCGCGATCGTGAAATGGGGCTTATCTGCCTCGGCCTCCGAGCGCGGCTTGCCATCGGGGTCGTAGACGCTGTCGAAGCAGCGTTTCTCGCGCCACAGGTCGTAGATGCGTTTTTCGGTGCTCGCGAAGTCGTAACGAATAGGGGTATCCATCAGGGCTTTTGCGAGAAGTGACCGCAATACCAGCCGGCCGCGACTGCGGGGAATACGTAGTGAAGCTCGTCCTCATGCGAGACCACTTGCGGTGGATTCAAGTTACAGGTACCGGCATATCCGGCGGGTGGGTTCTCCGGAGCGTGAAAAACACACAATTTTGGCACTGAGGATCGGCGGCATTCCTGAAGTTATCTCCCAAGCTCATAGCGTTGCGTGATTATAAGCGATACTCTCTGTCTAGGAGGTCAGATATGTCTTTTGGAGGTAGTGGTAAGGGCCCGTTTGATTTTGACGCGTCCAAAATGCCGCGGATCAACATTCCCAAGTTCATACCGAAGAACGCGCTCGCGATCCTTGTCGGTCTCGTTCTTGCGGTGGCCATTTTGAGCTCGATCTACCAAGTTGACCCGGATGAGAGGGGCGTCGTGCTCCGATTCGGGGCCTACTCGACAGAAACGGGACCGGGGCTTCACTTCCTCGTCCCGTTCGTCGAAACCGTGATCAAGGTGCCGGTCCAGCGCCAGCTCAAGCAGGAGTTCGGCTTCCGTACCGGCGAGGCCGACGTCCGGACGCGATATATCGACCGGGGCTTCGAGGACGAATCTTTGATGCTCACGGGCGATTTGAACGTTGCCGTCGTCGAGTGGATCGTGCAGTACAGGATCAAGGACCCGCGCGCGTTTCTATTTAATGTGCGCTCGCCCGAGTCGAGCTTTCGCGACATGACCGAAGCGGCGATGCGCCAAGTCGTGGGCGATCACAGCGTGGATGAGGTCATTACGACCGGCCGCGCCAGCATAGCCGACCAGGGCAAGAAAATCCTGCAGCAGCTCAGCGACACTTACGAGGTCGGCATCGACGTCCAGCAGGTCGTGCTCCAGGACGTGAACCCGCCCGACGCGGTGAAGCCGTCGTTCAACGAGGTCAACCAAGCCATCCAGGAGCGCGAGCAGCTCATCAACGAAGCGCGCACCGAGTTCAACCAAGCGATCCCGAAGGCCGAAGGCGAGGCGCTCCAGTTGATCCAGGAAGCGGAAGGCTATGCGACCGCCCGCGTGAACCGCGCGGAAGGTGAAGCGACCCGCTTCGAAGCCATTTATGAGGAGTACCGCAAAGCTCCGCGCGTCACCCGCACCCGCATGTACCTGGAGATGCTCAGCGAGGTGCTGCCGCGCGTCGGAAAGAAATTTATCGTCGACGACAAAGGCACCTCGGTGCTGCCGTTGTTGAATCTGACCCAAGGAGGACAACCATGAACGCGACCCGCGCACTCTTCATCCTAGTCCTGCTCCTTGCGGCGCTCTTCTTCCGCACGAGCCTCTACACGTTGAACGAGACCGAGCAAGCAATCATCACGCAATTCGGGGAACCGGTCGGCGACGCCGTGATCCAGGCGGGTCTTCACTTCAAGCTCCCATGGCCGATCCACGAAGTGCACCGCTTCGACAAACGCTGGCTCCCTTGGGACGGCGCCGCCAACCAAATCCCGACCAAGGACAAAAAATTCATCTGGGTCGACACTTATGCCCGATGGCGTATCGAGGACCCGCTACAGTTCTTCGTGTCGGTCACGAACGAGCGGCAAGCACAAACCCGAATCGACGACATCATCGACGGCCAGACGCGAAACGCGGTCGCTAGCTTCGATCTCATCGAGATCGTGCGCGCGACCGATCGCGAGTTCGCGGTGACCGAAGTGCTCGTCGGCATGCTGGAGCAAGAGGCTCCGACGAAGATTCAGAGTGGCCGTGACGAGATCACGCGACGCATCCTGGCGCGCTCCTCGTCGGCCGTTCAGACCCTCGGCATCGAGCTCGTCGACGTGCAGTTCAAGCGGATCAACTATACGGAGGAAGTGCGCGAGTCTGTGTATCAGCGCATGATCTCCGAGCGCCAACGCATCGCCGAGCGCAGCCGCTCCGAAGGACTGGGACGTTCCGCGGAGATCCGCGGCCAGAAAGACCGGGACCTGCAGCGTATCGAATCGGAAGCGTTCCGGACGGCCGAAGAGACGCGTGGTGTAGCCGACGCCGCAGCGCTCCGCATCTACGCCCAGGCTTACAGTAAGGATCCCAACTTCTATCAATTCCTGAAGACGCTTGAGACCTACCGCACGAGCCTGGACAAGGATGTGACCCTTCTTCTCAGCAGCAGTTCGGAGTTTCTCAACTTCTTGAGCAAGTCGCAGTAATGCATGAGGCGATGACGCGATAGGTTTCAGCATTTCGGAGGTAAGAAGTCCATGAAAGCAGCAAGATGGTTGATTCTGCTCGTCGCATTCGCCGCCAACGCCCAGGACGGCACAGAGTCGATCGCGGAGAAGACCGCGGGGATGGAACGGCTGGAAGGATTTTTCGACATCTATTGGGATGACGAGACAGGCAAGCTCTATTGGGAGATCGACAAATTCGACGAAGAATTTCTCTACTCGGTCTCGTTGAGCTCGGGTCTCGGAAGCAATCCTGTTGGGCTCGACCGCGGCCAACTAGGAGGCGCTCATGTGCTCGTAGCGATGCGGGTGGGACCGCGCGTGCTGCTGATGGAGCCGAACTACGGTTACCGCGCCCGGAGTGACAACCCGGACGAGGTAGCCGCGGTGCGGGACGCCTTCGCACCTTCGGTCCATTGGGGCTTCGAAGTCGAGGCCGAGACGGGAGCAAGCGTGCTCGTTGACGCCACAGACTTCTTCCTCCGAGACACGCACGGCGTCGCGCGACGCATCGAGCGAGCGGGCCAAGGGACTTACAAGCTCGACCGAAGCCGCAGCGTCTTCTACATGCCGAGGACGAAAGCCTTTCCGGAGAACACGGAGATCGAGACGCTGCTGACCTTCACGAGCGACGATCCGGGCACGCTCGTCCGCTCGGTCGCGGCGAGCGGTGAAGCGGTGACGCTCCGCCAGCATCATTCTCTGGTCAAGCTTCCCGACGATAACTTCGAGCCACGCGTAGCGGACCCACGCATCGGCGTTTTCGGGCCCACGTTTAACGACTACGCGACCCCTATCGATGAAAGCCTCACCGTAAGGTGGACGGCGCGGCACCGGCTTGTGAAACGCGACCCGAGCGCCGCACGATCCGAAGCGGTGGAGCCGATCTTGTACTACCTCGACCGCGGTGTGCCGGAACCGATCCGGAGCGCCCTTCTCGACGGCGCGCGGTGGTGGAACGAGGCTTTCGAGGCGGCTGGTTTCATCGACGCCTTTCACGTGGAAGTGCTCCCGGAAGGCGCGGACCCGATGGACGTCCGCTACAGCATGATCCACTGGACGCATCGATCGACGCGCGGCTGGTCCTACGGCGGCTCGGTCTCGGACCCGCGGACGGGCGAGATCATCAAAGGGAACGTGAATCTCGGAAGCTTGCGCCTCCGGCAGGACTACTTGATTGGGAAGGGAATGGTCGGCCCCTTCACAGACGACGGGGGAACGCTGAACGGCTGCGCGCTGAGCGCCGCGCCGGGCTTCGAATACCTCGCTCAAGTCGGTGAAGGCGTTACGCCGGTGGAGATGGCGCTCGCCCGCGTGCGACAGCTCTCCGCACACGAAGTCGGGCACACGCTCGGCTTTCCCCACAACTACATGGCGAGCACCTATGGCAATCGGGCGAGCGTCATGGACTACCCCGCTCCGCTCGTCGGAATCCGAAACGGCGCACTCGAGCTCTCTGACGCCTACGGCGTAGGGATCGGCGAGTACGACAAACTATCGGTGCGTTGGCTCTACAGCGACTTCGCCCCGGGAACCGAAGAGAAACAAGCGCTCGCCACCATCGTGGAGGCAGGTTTGCGCAGCGAGACTCGGTTCATGACGCACACCGATAACCTCATCGCCGCGGGCGCGCACCCACTAGCATCGGTTTGGGACAACGGAGGGAATCTCGTCGACGGGCTGGCTCACGAGATCGAGGTGCGCCGCATCGGCCTCGAGAACTTTGGGCCTTCCGTCATCCGTATGGGGGAACCGATGTCCCTGCTCGAGCAAGCACTCCTCCCGCTCTACCTCCATCACCGTTATCAAATGAAGTCGGCCCTCAACACAGTGGGCGGTGCCGATTATTACTATGCGCTTCGCGGAGACAACCAAACTCCGGTGACGATCGTTCCCGGCCGCGAACAAAGACGCGCTCTCGAGAACGTGCTCGTGACACTCGGCGCGGAATTCCTAGCGATCCCGGACCACATCTTGGAGCTCATCCCTCCGCCGGCCTACCGCTACGGGGGTGGGGAAACGTTCCCGCGCCACACCGGCATCCTCTTCGACCCACTGACTGCCGCGGACGTCTCCGCCGACTATACGATGAGCTTGCTGCTGCACCCGGAACGGATGGCCCGTCTCGTCGATTACCACAGCCGCGACACGGACAACTTAGGGCTAGGCGAAGTAATCGATGGCCTCTACGAGGCGACGTGGTACGCGGACCGCCCGTCGAACAGCTACCACGCACAAGTACGTGAGGTGGCGGAGCGCAGCGTGCTCGACGAGGTGATGAGCCAGGGGAGCAGCGCCGACAACCCGGCTCGGGTCCGAGCGATCTTGAGCGCAAAGCTCGACGAGCTCGCCGATCGCCTGGAGAGCGACACGAGCGGAGGCCCGCATCGGAAACTCGTGCTCGAGGACATCCGCCGCTGGCAAGCCAGGCCTGAGGGTACGGTCCCGGGCTCGACGAAACCTAAAACGCCGCAAGGAAGTCCCATCGGCTAGGAGGTCCGCGCTCTACACACGGAGGGAATCGGCGCCTGCCGTTGCCGTTACGAGGCACTGGCTCATTGCTCGACGTTCATCACCCAGAGGTCCCCGAGACTTGCGCGCCAGGTGAAGTAGATCGTGTTTCCCTGGAGCTCGATCTTTTCGAGCGCGCCTCGCCGACCTGCGAAATCGGTCACGGGGCGCTCGGAACCGTCTTCGAGATCCAAAATCCAGATATCATCTTGCCGTCCCAAAAAGATGCGGCGCCCATCGAGGTCCCAGCTGGGATAGCGATCGTCACTAGCGCTGACCGGTTGTCCGGCGCCGCCCTGGGTGACCCAGATGTCCCAGGTGCCGCTCTGGTTGGAGTGATAGGCGAGAGTGCGGCCATCGGGCGACCAGCTCGGGTAGTCCTCGACCCCGATGGCCGCGGTGACCTGTGCCGGGGGCGTTGGGCTAGACCTTGTACGCTCGCTCAAAAGCCATAGAGCACCGCCAATCACTCCGAAAGCTAGAAAGGTGCCACCGATCCACCGCGCTCGGACCGAAGAAACCCCCGAGCCCGACGGTCGTGGCTCGTCAAAAACCCCATCCAGGGCAAGGCGCGCGTCGCCGATATCGCGGAGACGATGCATCGCGTCCTTCGTCAGGCACCGCGCGAGAAGCTCCTTCAAGTGAGGCGGTGTGTTCCGCGGAAGCGCTTTCCAGTCCGGCTCTCGTTCCAGGATCTTCGCAATCGTGTCGGAAATAGTCTCGCCGAGAAAAACCGCCGGACCGCTCAGGGCTTCGAACAAACAGCACCCGAACGACCAGATGTCCGTCCGTTTGTCGAGAGTTTTCCCGCGCGTCTGTGCGGGGCTCATATAGGTCGCGGTGCCCATAATGACGCCCGTCTCGGTTCTTCCGCGCGTAAGCGTCGGCGATTCCGAGTCCGTACGCCCTGCGAGCTCCGGTCCGAATGCCTTAGCTAGTCCGAAGTCCAGAACCTTCGGTTTGTCTTCGGCCGTGATTTTGATGTTCGCCGGCTTGAGGTCTCGGTGAACGATCCCGCGTTCATGCGCCGCCTCGAGCCCCTACACACACGTTCATGGGGATGGGACCGTCCATGATGCGCTCTGCGAGCGTCTCACCTTCGTTCAGCTCCATTACCAGAAAATGAACGCCGTCCGACTCTTCGAGTCCGTGAAGCGTCGCGATATTGGGATGGTTCACGGCACCGAGCAGCCGCGTTTCGTGTTCGAGCCGAGCAATCCTTTCAGAGTCGCTCGCAACGGCCGAGGGAAGGACCTTCACGGCGTCTTCACGTCCGAGCTTGGTGTCTCGGGCTCGGTAAACCTCACCCATACCCCCGGTCCCGATGAGAGACAGTATCTCGTAAGAGCCGAGTTTTCTTCCCGGTTCTAGCGACATCTTCTCTCGTGCACCAATTGGCCAGAGCTGATTCTAAGCCGGGCAGGACCAAACCTTCAACCACGGGGTTTTGAGGTCTAACTCGTTGTCGGAACGATCGAGCCCTGTCTCAATCTTGCAACGCGGGCGTCACCGTGAAGACCTAACGACTTTGAGCGAGGTAATCCCATCTTGCGAGGACAGGTCTTGCCGTTCAATTACATGTTTTGAGGCTGTAGGAAAACCCAG
Source organism: Acidobacteria bacterium bin61 (assembly GCA_963578475.1). Taxonomy (GTDB): domain Bacteria; phylum Acidobacteriota; class Vicinamibacteria; order Marinacidobacterales; family SMYC01; genus SMYC01. The sequence continues at coordinate 16,065 of CAUZCL010000008.1, forward strand.
TTCTGACGAACGTCTGGTGACGTTTTTCTAGCGCCATTGTAGAATGGCGTCCTACCGAAGGAGACCGACAATGATCAACGGATCAACGGTGCGCGTTCGATCATTTACAGCAAGAATTAAGATGCTGACCGCGCTTTCTTGCGCGATGTTCTAAAGCTTCCGAATGTCGACGTCCACGACGGATGGCTGATCTTCGGATTACCGCCGGCAGAGGTCGCCATACATCCAGCCGAGGAAAATGATAAGCAGGAGCTCTACTTCATGTGTGCCGACATCGAGGCGTTCGTCGCCACGATGAAAGATCATCAGATTGCATGCGGACCGGTGGAAGACTTGGGTTGGGGATTGCTCACGCGGCTGACCTTGCCGGGCGGCGGCGAGCTCGGGGTTTATCAATCGCGCCACGCGAGGCCCGAGCCAATGGTGGTCGATAGCGATTAAGGCACGAATGAACATTTCCGGCTCGCCATCAGGTTGAGAATGCCACTGGCGACCGAGCTGCGTCAGCTAGAGGAAAGTCTGCTCACGCCCGGAATCCGTACGAGGAGGCTCTCTCCGCGCTCCTCGCAGACGATTTCCTTGAGCATGGAAGCTCCGGTCGCACTTTCGACAAACAGGAGACCATCCTTAGCCTTCAAAGCGAGGTTGCAGGTCCTACGGATTGGATGATTCGAGATTTCGCCGCACGAAAGCTGGCTCGTGACGTCGCACTCGTTACGTATTGTTTTTCTGTTCATATGGGCGACTCCGGCGCTCCACGAAATTGTCCCTTCGAAGCTCGGTATGGGTGCATCAGGACGGTCGCTGGCAATTGACCTTTCGTCAAGGCACGCTGGTGCCTCTGCACAAGGACTAGTCGGGCTAGTGCCTCTGTGAGAACATGAGCCGCACCGAGGGAGGTATTTTTCAATGTCAAAGTCCATCGAATCTCTGGTCGAGGATTACGATCGAGGCGCTATCAGCCGCCGAACGTTCACCCAAGCACTTGCCGTCGTGACCGCCGGCTCGGGAATGTCGGAAGCGACCGCGGCGCCGTTTCAAGCGAGCTCGCTCAACCATGTGACCCTCGCCGTCTCGGACCCGGAGGCCTCGCGCAAGTTCTACGAAGAGACGCTCGGCGTGAAGGTCGTGTCGCGCCAGAGCAATGGGATCAACATGGGTCTTGGCGACAGCTTCCTCGGGCTCTACTCGAATCCCGAGCCGGGACGCATCCACCATTTCTGCGTGGGCGTCGACGGCTATGTGATTGAAGAAGGTGCCGAGAAGCTCCGCGGCGCGTGCGCCGACCCCTATGTGCGGCAGGACCGGCCGGAGCTCTACTTCAACGACCCGGATGGCGTGCTGGTGCAGCTTTCCGAAAAAGAATATCGCGGCTAGCGGCGCCAGACATCGGGGAAGAGCATGCGAGAAAAACCTGTCAACGTGGCTGTCGTTTAGGCGGCACCGGTGGTCTTCGACCGGGACGCGACGATCGAGAAAGCAGCGCGCCTCGTGGCCGACGCAAGCGAGAAGGGCGCCGAGCTGATTCTATTTCCCGAGGCCTTCGTGCCTGCCTATCCTCGCGGCCTTTCATTCGGGATGGTCGTCGGAAGCCGCACCCCGGAAGGCCGTCGCACTTGGCAACGTTACTGGGAGAACGCCGTCGAGATGCCGAGCGCTTCGACCGTGCGCTTGGGAGAAATTGCTAAAGACGCCGGCGCGCTTCTCGCCATCGGTGTCATCGAGCGCGATCCAAGCGGAACGCTCCACGGCACGCTTCTCTACTTTGGCGCGGACGGTACGTTTTTCGGCAAGGATCGCAAGCTCAAGCCAACCGCGGCCGAGAGGCGGCACGCAACACAATCAGGTTTCTGCCGAGCGTAAAGAGGTTCCGATCGCAGACCACCCGAACATGACGCCGACGTTGATGCAGAAAATGGGCACGAAGAATCCGTGTCCGAGCGCGGTGAGCTTCGTTTCCATGACACCCGTCTTCCGGAAGGCATAGGCAAAGAGCAACAGCACGCGAAGTGTCGCGGCAGCTAGTAGCTAGCTGCCCAGGCCGACCCCACCTATAACTGTGTGGGGTCGTCGTCGTTCCTCTAGGAAGGCTGACACTTGCTTCAGTACGTTCGCGAAGTCCACAGGATACGTGATCCATTCTATCTGGTCCGTGTTGCTGCCGCTGACATTGGATTTCTGCGTTTGATGGTTACAACAGTTCGGGCTCTAGCTAGATCGCTCCGGCGTCAGACGGGAAGAGCGGGAGCTCGCCTTCGGCCAGGGTGGGTTTGGGAACCGGCGGTGCGATCAGCTTGGAGAGCGTCGGGAAGACCACGCCTGTCGCAATCGCCAAGAAAATCACCGCGGCGCTCATGCTCGCGTCGAGGACGCCCATCTCGCGGCCGAGAGCGGCAATGGCAACAAGCAGCGTGAGGGGCGTCGCCAAGAGAAGGGCACCCGCGAGGACGGAACGTATTCTCAGGCCCAGAAACAACAGCAGTAGCGTTGGAAGGAGCTTTGCGAGAAGAGAGGCTGCTCCCAACACCATCAGGCTTCTACCGAGGGTAGAGAGGTTTCCGATCGCGGACCACTCGAAAGTGACGCCGACATTGATGAAGAAAATCGGCACGAAGAATCCTTGCCCGAGCGCGGTGAGCTTCGTTTCCAAGACACCCGTCTCGCGGAAGACATAGGCAAAGAGCATCCCGGCAAGAAAAGCGCCGAGAATTGCTTCGAGCCCCACCCACGCGGCAACCGCTGTCAGGCCGAGCATGAGCACGAAGCCGAAACGCACACCGAGCTCGGAAGGATCTTCTTCCCGCACCCATCGCTGAAAGCTGTGCGGGAACCACCAGACAGAAAGACGCAGCAACGTGAGAAGTACGAGAGCGACGACAAAGAGCAAGAGCACGCGAAGCGCTGCAGCAGCGAACGACATACTCAAGCCGTGGGTATGGACGAGGTGGTAGCCCGTCAATGTTAGGAGCGTCAGAAGCTCGCCAATCGATCCCACGAGCAGCAGGATCTGTCCAAAGCGTGTCTTCGAAGCGTTGCTTTCGACGAGCGCGACTAGAAGAACACCCACCGACATCGCCCCGATTACTAAACCCATGAAGAACGACATTTCGAGGCGTATGGCGATATAGCTCGCGGTCACGAGCACGAGGGCTGCGATGGCGAAAGCGAGCGCGACCGTACCTTTTCCCTCGCGTTCGACGTGGTTGAAATCAATCTCCATCCCGACGAGGAACATGAGATAGACGAAGCCGAGCTCGGCGAGAAAATGGGTCGCGCCACCTTCGTGCACGAGCCCCAGAGCGCCAATGGCGAGTCCATAGAGGATTTCCGCGACGGCCGCAGGCACGTGGACGCGCGACGCCACCATCGGCATGATAAAGGCGCCCAAGTAGAAAATGACAAGCGAAAGGGCTTCAGTCAGCTCCATGCATGCGCTCGCGGTAAGAGAGCGCCAGAACGGAGCTCTTGCACCGTGCAATAATCTGGAGCCCTGTATCCGGATTGAAGACCGAGGCTCGCTGGCCTGCGCGGTGGGAGATGACGAGCAGGTCTCCCTCGCCCGCGAGGGTCTCGATCTCTTTGGCGGGGTTTCCTTCCATGACGATTTGCTCGATCTTGATGTGATAGAGCGAGCCGATCTCCATCACGGTGTCGAGTGCTTCTTTCTGCTCGTCGACGCTCTCCTGGCCAACGATGAAAGTGGGGGGCGTTACGATGACGGCGGCGAGCTCCACGTTCAGCTGGCGCGAAATGTCGATCGCTAGCTCGGTGGCAAGTATCGATGCGTCGGGGTCGAGCACCGGGAGAAGAATCCGCCGATAGGGGTGGCTCCCCGCGGCGAGGAGAATCGGACAGTCCAGCGTATCCAGCGCGTCCGCAAACCAGGGACGCCGGAGCCCGGTGCGTCCCCAGAAGTCGGCGGGTGCTTTCGGCAAGACGAGACAGCCACAATCGAGGCCGGGGAGGTCGCGGCGGATGACGGTCATGAGCGAGTCCGTCGCGTTGATCGTTTGCGTTTCCATCTTGCCGCTCTCGAGCGCAACACTCGGTGTCGGCAAGTTCTTCGGCGTCAATGCCCGTGACGTTCGTGTGCGCGTGTGGTCCACGAGATAGCGCACCTCTTCCCAGAAACCCGGAGGTGGCTCGCTCATGCTGAGGGCAATCGTCCGCACCCCGTATTGAAGAGGGAAGCGCACCACACCTTCTCGAAGATAGTCGGCGATGTAGGGAAGGAGCTCGGGCTCGCCGGTCAGGAGCAGGCGGTCGCCTTTTCGAATGATGACGTGGCCGTGGGGCACGACGTAGCGATCGTCTCGATAAATGGCCGCGACAAGCCAACGTCGGGCGCGCAAATCTTGGACGCGTGTGTCAACAGCCGGTGAGCTGCGCAACACCGGGATCTCCAGAATCTCACCCTGTTCGAGCCCAACGCCGCTCGCGACTTGATGGGCACGCTCGATGCGGTTCTTGATCAGGCCAGCCACCGCCGCCGGACGGCTGACGAGCTCGGCACCCACGGCTTTAAACCACTCCTGATGCTCAGGGCGGCGCACAACGGCGATCGTTGCCGGCGCGTCCTGAATGCTGCTCGCGATGCGGCAGGCTTCGGCATTGACCTCGTCTTTGTTGGTCACCGCGGCGAGCCATTCGGCTCCGACCAGGCCCGCTTCCTTCAAATTCAAGAGGCTCGTCCCGTCTTTCGCGTAGAGTCGCACTTCGCGGTCCGGAAGCTCGGTCTCGAGTCGTGCGAGATGTTCTTCGTCGGGATCGAGAACAGCGATGTCCCAACTAACGGATAAAACGCGGGCGAGCGCGCGCCCGGTTTGCCCGGCGCCGACAATCAGCACCCGGCGCCTCAGGCGTGCTGACTCTTCGTCGGTAGTGGCAATCTCGGTGCGCTCAGGTTTGGGTTCGCTCGTGTCGGCCATTGGATAATTCTCGGATCGAGAGTCCTATTAATAACCTATAGCGGCGCTCACGCGATAGGGCTCTACGCCTCCGCGAAGCTCGTGGCGCGCATGGTCGCGGACAATCGCGGTCGGTCGCCCGAAACTAGTGGCAAAGAATCCTTCGCTTGCAAAAGTGATGTCGTGGCCACGTGCGCGAAGCCCGTGGGCAACTTCGCTGGAGAAGCCTGTCTCAACGAGCACGCCGGGAGCACTCTCGCAATGGATGCGCGGCGCGGCGCATGCGTCTTTCGGCCCCATCCCGTGGTCCAGCATCGCGAGCAACACCTGCAAGACCGCGCTCATGATCTTACGCCCACCCGGTGAGCCCACCGCGGCCGACGGCACCCCGTCGTTAAACAAAAGACTAGGCGCGGCAGCGTGAAGCGCGCGTTTTCCCGGACTCACGGAGCTCTTGTGGCCGGGCTCGGGGTCGAACCACATCATCCCGTTATTGAGCACCACTCCTAGCTCTGGCCCCGTGACTCCCGAGCCGAAGCGCGCGCCGAGCGTCCCGGTAAGCGCGACCATGTTGCCGTCCTTGTCGATGACGTTCAAGTGCGTCGTCTGTTGGCTGGCGCTGTCACCCGAGCCTTGAAGCGAGCTCGGCGATTTCGAGTCGTAGCGCCAAGGATCACCTTCTGGAAGCGTCTCGAGGCGATGGCCTTCGGATGTCATTAGCTTTCGTCGCTCGGAAAGGTATTTGTCCGAGAACAAGCCCTCGAAGGGTATCGCCAACAGCTCGCTGTCGCCGAGATAGCGAAACCGATCGGTGAACGCCATCCGAAGTGCTTCCGCGATCAGATGCAGGCGCGACACGGAGTCGTACGGGAGCGAGGCGAGATCGAAGCCGTCCAAGAGTGAGAGTGCTGAAGCGAGCGTCGGTCCACCGCTATTCTCCGGTAGCGTGGCTATGGTGGCGTCGCCATAGCGCACCCATAGCGGGTCGAAGCGGCGTGCCGTGTATTGCGCCAAATCCTCGAGGCTCAAGATACCGCCGCCTGCGCGAACGCCGTCGACGATGGCGGATGCGAGCGAGCCCGTGTAGAACGACTGCGGCCCTTCTTCCGCAAGAACGGCGAGAGTGCGGGCGAGCTTCTCTTGACGAAGCCCACCGGCGGCTCCCGGTACCTTGGGTGTTCCGTCTGGCTCGAAGAAAATCGCCATCGTGTGGTCGAAGGCTTTCAAACGCGCGGCCGATGCCGCGGACTGCGTGAAAAAATACTCGTCAACAGGAACGCCTTCAGCGAGCCGGATGGCAGGTGCTACCAGCTCTTTCCACGGTTGGTTGCCCTCCGCTTCGTGCAACATCGCAAGCGCGGCGACGGTTCCTGGCACCGCGATTGCGCGGTGGCCCGTCTCGGCCGCGTCGTCGACGGTGGCACGCCAGCCGTAGAGCCCGTCGCTCTTGAGGTCGGCGTCGACGAGCTCGAACATGTCCTCGTGCGACTCCTGGGGAGCTCTGGCGCTTCCTTCGTAACAGCTCGTCGTGGCGCGCTTCGCATCGTAAGACACCGCATAGGCGCAGCCGCCGAGCCCGCTCATGAATGGCTCGACCACAGAAATCGCGAGCGCGGTAGCGACGGCCGCATCAGCCGCGTTGCCGCCGCTTCGTAAGATCTCGACGCCCGCGTCGGCCGCGAGCGGATGCATGGCCGTCACCATGCCGTTCTCGGCGACGGCTTCGCTCTTCTGAATGCGCTTGTGGCTGCGCGTGGGGTCAATCGTGCTCACGTCAACATGTCAGACGTTCTGCGAAGAGGGAAAGCGTCCGTTCGTAGGCGAGCTTTGAAGCTACTTCGTCGTAGGCTCCGCGGCGGTCGCAGTTGAAACCGTGCCCGGCGGAGTAGACGTGTACGACGGCGTCCGCGTGCGCCTTCTGGATAGCCTCGACATCACTCAGCGGGATCGACGGATCCGTCTCGCCGAAGTGCATGAGCAGAGGGCAGCGCTCCTTCTCGTCGATATACGGTATGATCTGCCCACCGTAGTAGACGACCGCGGCGGCGATGTCGAGCCGCGTGGCAGAGAGATAGGCTATCGTTCCACCCCAGCAATAGCCGACGGTGCTGACTCTGAAGCCGGCCTCTTTCAACACGTCCGCGGCGGCGTCGACATCTTTGATCTTATCGTCCCAGGAGAACTCTTCACGAAGCGCGCGGCCTCGCGCCACGTCGTCTTCGGTATAGTCGAGCTCCGCGTTCAGAAGCGAGCTGCGATCGTAGAGCGCCGGGGCGATCGCGGCATAGCCTTTTAGAGCAAAGCGATCACAGACGTCGCGGATGTGGCCGTTGACACCGAAGATCTCCTGGAGCACGACGACGCCGCCGTTGGGAGACTTCGTCGGGTCGGCGCGATAAGCGCCAAGCGTGTGACCGTCAGCGGCCGTCAATGTCAATTTGTTTCCCACCACTTTCCCCTAAACAACGTTGCTGCCGGAGACCACGAGCCCAAGGCGCTGGCCACGGAAGCTGTCCCGAAACCGTCGCGCCGCTGCAAGCGTCACCGCGCCCGCGCCTTCGACCTTCAATCCTAGCTCACGCTCGATAAGCGCCATCGCTTCGATGATGTCCTCTTCCGTAACGAGCAGCACGTCGTCGGTGACGTCCAACATCGTTTCGACCGCTTCCGGCACCGGGACGCGTGTCGCCACGCCGTCCGCTATCGTTTTAACCGGCTCGGTCGTGACAACGACACGGCGCTCGCGAAAGGAACGCTCCATCGCGGGCGCCTGGTCGGCGCCGACAGCCACGACACGTGTCGCCGGCATGTACTCGTTCACCCAACTCCCGATGCCGTTCACGAGCGCGCCGTTCCCAAGTGGGACGAGCAACGCGTCGAAACGCCCGCGCCCTGCGCCGAGCTCAGCAGCGATCGTGCCGGCGCCTTCGGTGATAGCGGCGTCCCGGCCGTCCTCGACAAACGTCAAACCTTCGGCTTCGGCGTAGACGCGGCACGCCTCTTTCGAGGCGTCGAAATCATGCCCCACGAGCCGAACGTCAGCGCCCAAGGTACGCATCTTCTCTATCTTGAATGGGTTGGCCGTCATTGCCGCATAGACGATGATGGGAATGTCGTATTTTCGCGCTGCATAGGCCAGGCCTTGGCCGAAGTTTCCAGCAGACGCGCAAATCCAAGGGCGCGCCGCAACATCTTTATTAAGGTGCGTGAAATATTCAGCCCCCCGACCTTTGAACGAGCGAATGGGGTTGACGCATTCTATCTTCAGCACGATGTTCAGGCCGAGCTGCTGGCTGAGCGCGTCGCTTTCGAACTGCGGCGAGTCCAAAAAGACTGGGTCGATCACCGAGAGTGCGTGCTCGATATTCGCGACCGAGATCGCGGAGGCCGTCGTCATGACGGCTGATCCTACCGCAAGTAGCTCTCTTTCTCGGACGTAATGTTCTTCATCGGCGGCTGGTCGTTCTCACTGCGATTGCGCCAAAGGCCGAACATGACCGCGAGGACGCCGAGAATCGCTTCGTCGAGCAAAAGAATCGGGTCGGGGGTCAACATGTCGACGGCAAAAAGAGCGGCGAGAACGAGAAAGAGCTGCGGGAACTTCAGCCGGGACAGGAAACCGCGGATGAATCCCTGACGTTCCTCCTTGCCGATCGGTGGTGCCATTCCTCTATACTACCGTGAGCGGGGCGCTGGCGGATCTCGCGCCGGCGCAGGATAATCGGCTATGGCATTGGACGCGGTTGCCACGAAGTACTGGCACGCGCTTGCGGATGGCCGCGTCCAATGTGATCTCTGTCCACGTTTTTGCAAGCTCAACGAAGGCCAGCGCGGTTTGTGCTTCGTGCGCGCGCGCGAGCACGACGCCATTGTGCTGACGAGCTACGGCCGCTCCAGCGGATTCTGTATCGACCCCATCGAGAAAAAACCTCTGAATCATTTCTACCCTGGAAGCGCGGTGCTCTCGTTCGGGACCGCGGGGTGCAACCTCTCATGTCAGTTTTGCCAGAACTGGGATATCAGCAAGTCGCGCGAAGTTAGCCGGCTGTCCGATCAAGCCTCTCCCGATGGGATTGCGCGCGCGGCGGCAGAGAACGGGTGCCGGAGCGTGGCCTTCACTTACAACGACCCGACCATCTTTCTCGAATATGCCGTCGACGTCGCCGATGCTTGCCGAGCGCGCGACGTCAAGGCTGTCGCGGTGACGGCCGGCTACATCACCGAGAAACCTCGCGAAGAGCTCTACGCGCATCTCGACGCTGCGAACGTGGACCTGAAAGCGTTCACCGAGTCGTTCTATAAGAAAATCTGTGCGGGCTCGCTCGCGCCCGTTCTCGAGACGCTCTGCTACGTTGCTCGGGAAACGGATGTCTGGCTAGAGCTCACCACGCTACTCATTCCAGGAGAGAACGACTCGGACGGTGAGCTAGACAAGATGACGGGGTGGGTCGTCGAAAATTTGGGTCCGGATGTCCCTATCCATTTCACCGCGTTTCACCCCGACTGGAAGATGCTCGACAAGCCGCGCACGCCCCCGGAGACTTTGAGCCGGGCACGGTCGATTGCGGTGCGAAACGGTGTTCGCTTCCCGTATACCGGCAACGTTCACGACAAAGCCGGGGGGAGCACCTATTGTCAGGCGTGCGGAGAAATCCTCATCGGGCGCGACTGGTACGAGCTGTCGGATTGGAATCTATCGGAGGCCGGAAGGTGCCGTTCTTGCGGCGCAACATGCCCCGGTGTTTTCGCTGAGCAACCGGGGCGCTGGGGTTCGCGACGCCAGCCGGTGACACTCTCAGGCTAAAAACCTATCCAGATGGATTGATTTCCGCGTAAATCCGAAGGCTTGGCGGGCGCTGCCGGTTTGTTGGTCAGCGTCATCACCCGTGTCGCGGTGTGGAGTGTAATGCGCTCCGATCCTCCACCGGCGGTCGGTCGCACGATTCTCGCTAACCTTCCTCCCTGACGTCTCGCTGCCGATTACGGGTCGTCGCGTCGTGGCTCTCTCCCCGGATGGTACCGGCTCGTGTACAGTGCCAACGAGTAGCTCTACCTCCGCTCCATGGACCAAACGGAGGCGATGCCCGTTCGCAGTACGGAAGGTCGAAGTCCCGTCTTCTCTCCCGACGGTGAGTGGGCAGGATTTTATTCTCCTCAGCACGGCCGACTCAAGAAGTTCGCCGTCCGCGGTGGTGCACCCGTGAGCCTCTGTGAGGCTCAGAATCCGTGGGGTGCTTGGTGGGGAGCCGACGACACCATTGTTTCGGGACGGCGGAAAGATACGGTTAGAGACCGCGGAAGCTTGGCACCATGTCACACTTACCGTGAGTGACACAGGATGTGGAATGGATGCCGAGACCCTCTCGAACATCTTTGAGCCCTTCTTCACCACGAAGGCCGTAGGGCAGGGGACTGGCCTTGGGCTCTCGACCGTCTACGGAATCGTTGAGCAGAGCGGCGGGCGTATTTGACGTTTCGAGCGAGCCAGACGTCGGGTCGGCGTTCACGGTCTACCTTCCGAGAGTCAAGGAAGAGATTGAAGCGACCGGTCCATCGGTGACCCATGAAGGATCAACGGTTGGAAACGAGACTATCTTGATTGTCGAAGATCAAGATCCTGTGCGAAAACTCATGACAAGAATCCTGACTGCCAAGGGGTACACCGTGTTGCAAGCCCGAAATGGCCAGGAGGCGCTGGAGAAAACCGAGCAACAGAAGGGTCCGATTCACATGGTTGTGACGGATGTCGTGATGCCGGAAATGGGCGGACGGGAATTTGTGGCCAGGTTGAAGACCGTGTGCCCATACGCCAAGGTGCTCTACGTCTCAGGCTACCCATTCGACTCCCTTGCGGAAGAAGGTTCCATCAACCCTGCGGCCCCGTTCTTGCGAAAGCCGTTCAATCCGACGGAACTAACGAGTATGGTCCGTCAGGAGCTCGATGCGGCCGCGTCGGAGCGATAGCCGTTTCTATCCCGAGGGCCAATCTGTGGGAGGGCTGAATTGAAACAGAACCCTCGTACGTCACGTTTGAAATGAATATGTTCGAAGTCTCAGAAGGTGATGGTCCGCTCGAGGTAATGGTCCACAATCAGTGGTCGCGCGTACCTTGACGCCACGGTGCCCTCGCGAGAAGCCAGACGAGAGCGAGCGTCTGCAGCGCTAGCGTTGTTCCAAACGCCAGCTGAAAGCCTTCCGGCGAGAACGGCGCGCCAGGCTGGGAGTAGCGTTGAACGATCGCGCCGATGCCCGCTTGGAGCGCGAAAGCTCCGATGAAGACGAAGACGTTGAGCCCGGTATTGACGCGGCCCGCCATCGCGACCGGAAAGGAGCGCGTCAAGATCACGTAGCTCAACATGCCTGCTGCCCCGAACAAGCCGAACGCTGACCACAGGCCCCGCGCGTAACGCGTCCATTCCAAAACGAGCCCGAGCTGCGCGCACTGGAACGCAATGGACGAGCCGACCCAGACCGCCACGGTGGGGACGCCCAGCCGGCCGAGCCGCTCCGCAAGAAACCCCAAGCTGATGAAGCCGACGCCCATCGCAGAGGCGAGCATCAGGAGATGAGTGGCCACTTCATCGCGCGGAAGTCCAGCGACCGTCGCAAGCCATGGACCAGCCCAAAGGCTTTGGATCGAGAGATAGGCGCCCTGATGCATGATCGAGAACGGAGCAATGCTCCAAAAGACACGGCTGCGAAAGACGTCGGCGAGGCCGCGCGTGACCGCTCCGAGACTCTCCTTCGGATGTGCGCTCTTATTGTCGGTCACCACGAAGAACAAGACCGCGGCGCAGAGGACGGTCGCCGCCGAGAGCCAGGTAAAAAGCGCGCGCCAACCGATAGTACCGATCGCCCACTCCACCGGAACCGTAGCCGTGAGCGCTCCGGCGGCGCCGACTGCCATCACCGAGCCGTTCATGAAAGGTAGGCGCGCGGGAGGAGCCCAAAGAATGAAAGCGTGGAAGGAAGCCATCAAGCAGGCCGAGACGCCGAGACCGATGAGTGCGCGGCCGAGTGCGAGGCCATTCGGCGTCTCAGCAGCTCCGAACACGAGGGCGCCAACGGCCGTGAATAGCAGGAGAGCGGCCTCGGTTCGGCGCGGCCCGTAGCGGTCGAGGGCCACCCCGACGGGGAGCTGAACGCTTGCGAATGCAAGAAAATACACGCTCGTAAGCAAGCCGACCGTCCATGCATCGATGGCGAGCTCATCGATGAGGTCCGCCGAGACTACTGCGTTCACCGAGCGAAACAGCTGGGAGACGAAGTAGCCGAGGGCGAAGGGGAGGAAAACTCGGGACCAAAACATCAACGGCTTCGAAGTCTAACATCCTGGTAGCGCCATGCGCTTTTGTATTCGACCAGGCCAAAGCTTAAGATAGTTGGACAGGTCTGATACAGGCACTTTGTCAAGGAGGACAACTGATGAAATGGCGGTGGCTCGTCGGAGCAGTCGTGTTTTGCACCATCTGCGCGAACGCGCTCGCGCAGCAGGCTTCGGATCCGGACAGTTTCCCCGAGATCGTGGCTAAAGTGAACGGTCTCGAGATTTCGAAAACCGAGCTTCTTCGACGAGTGGACGCGCTCAAAGCGCAGATTCCTCCGTCCGAGGTGCCTCCCGATTTCTATCGGCGCGTCCTCGATGAGTTGATCGGCCTCGAGCTTCTCTACCAAGCTGTCGAAGCGAAGAACCTCGCTCCGACCGAGGCGGAGATCGAGAGCGAGTTCGAGAACCAAAGCGAGGGCTTCGGCGGCCCGGCAGCCTTCGCGAAAGCGCTAGCGAAACAAGGCATCTCGCCTGCACAGGTGAAGCTCGATCTCAAGAAAGAGATCGGCATTCAGCGGATGGTAGAGCGCGACATCGTCCCGGAAGTTACAGTCACCGAAGAGGAAAAGCGCACGTTCTATGACGGCAACCCTGATGAGATGCAGGAGTCGCCCGAGTTTCGGGTTGCGCATATTCTCATTCAAGTTGCCGAGGACGCCACGCCCGAAGTCAAAGAAGCCGCTCGCAAGAAGACCTCCTCGCTACGCAGCATGATCGAGATGGGGCAGGATTTTGGCAACCTCGCGGGGCGAAACTCGGGCGACCCGGGTTCCAAGGACAATGGCGGCGAGCTACCGTGGATGTCCAAAGGCCAAGCGGTGCCACCGTTTGAAGCGGCTGCCATGGCTCTCGATATTGGAGAGTTGAGCGATGTCGTCGAAACGCAGTTCGGCTTCCACATCCTCAAGCTTCTCGAGCGCCGCGGCGGCGAGCTGATCCCGTACGAAGAGGTGCAGGCGCGGATCGAAGAATACTTGAAACGGATGAACTTGCAAAAACGACTCGAGATCGAGTTCGAGACGCTCCGGACTCAGGGTATGGTCGAAGTGTTCATCTGATTTGCTATGTTATCCCGCACTAAGAAGTGGCAAAACGAGAAGGGAAGCAAGCACTATGAGCAAGAAACTGAGTCGACGGGAGTTCGTCAAATCCGGTGCAGCGGCCGCTGGATTGGCTGCGGCCTCGCAAACGGTTGGCGCGGCGCCGACCATTATCACGCCGCAAAGCGTGAAGCCGGTTGTGATCGCCTCGGGCAACGGCAATAGGTACAAGAACGGCGGCGACGAGACTTGCGTCGAGCGCGCATTTCGGATGATGACGAGCGGTACAGACGTTCTCGAGAGCCTCATCGCGGGCGTCGAGATCGTAGAGCTCGACCCAACGGAGGCTGGCGTTGGTTATGGCGGTCTTCCGAACGCGGACGGGGTCGTGCAGCTCGATGCGTGTTGTATGCACGGTCCGAAGAAGCGTGCGGGTTGCGTCGCTGCAATCGAGGGCGTGCGAGCGCCCGCGGCGGTGGCTCATGCGGTGATGGAGCACACCGATCATCACCTCCTCGTCGGCGACGGCGCCCAGAGCTTTGCGCGCAATATGGGCTTTACTATCGAGGACGATTTGAACACGGACCATTCGCGCGGGCGCTGGCTCGAGTGGAAGCGTCGCATCGACCCGAGCCACTATCTCGACCCCAAAAAGCGCGCCGAGGCCGGCCTCGCGGCAGGTGTTTCGATGGTGCGCGAAGGGCTCATCGATGAAGATCACTTCTGGGGCACCATCAACTGTGACGGCGTCGGGCCGAACGGAGACGTTTGCGGCGTCACGACGACGAGCGGGCTCTCGTGGAAGATCCCGGGACGCGTCGGCGATTCACCCATCCTCGGAGCAGGCCTCTATGTCGACAACGAAGTCGGCGTCGCGGGCTCGACGGGGCGGGGTGAAGCGAATCTCTATGGGCTTTGCTCCTTCTTCGTCGTCGAAGAGATGCGCCGCGGTGCATCTCCGAAAGATGCTGGCATGGCTGCCTTGAAGCGGGTTCAAGCGAACACCGTCGAGAAAAGACTTCTCAACAGCCGCGGCCTTCCGAGCTTCGGCCTCTCCTTTTACGTGACCAACAAGAACGGTGATTTCGCGGGTGTTTCGATGTACGCGACCGAGCGGTCGAAGTATGCCGTCTGTACAGAGAACGGCGCCGAGTCCTTGCCGCTCGAGCCGCTTTTCGAGGGAAGGTGGACGGACGAATAGTTAACGGCCAACGATTGATTATTGGAGGGGCCAGCCGGTCACGGTGTCACGCCACAGGCTGGTCCCCCAGCCGTTGCTCCAAAACTGCATAGGCGGGCCGAGGTAGGGACCCGTCTCCGCGGCTGGTGGAATGTGATACCCAGCAATGCCGATAGGGCCCCATATGCGTTTCCACTGCAATTTGTTCATGATGTGGTCGCGGAGTTCTTCCGGGTCGTAGTCGAAGGAGAAGTCGAAGACAATCTGATCGGTCGGCTTGTTCGCCGCTTTTTCGCTTAGATGGGCCCAGGCGGGCGCCGCCCAAGCTAAAACCAGAACTAGAATGGTGACGGCTCCATAGCGACCACGCATTTGCCTCACCCTAGGGCCGTTTCGAGGCATTGTCAGGCACAAGAGTAAGTTGCGAGGATCGTTCCGACGCAATAAGATGCTAGGTTCGGAGGCGCTAGGGAAGCTCTTTTGAAAATTCTGGCTATCACCGCCGGTGCGGCGAACATGTATTGCGGTAGTTGTCTTCGTGACAACGCTCTCGCAACCGAGCTTCGTCGCCAAGGGCACGACGTAACTTTGGTGCCGATCTATACACCGACGCGCACCGACGAGCCCAACGTCAGCGAGGAGCGCGTTCTCTACGGTGGCGTCAACGTTTATCTTCAGCAGACGGTTCCTTTGTTTCGCCGTACACCCAAATTCATCGATCGTCTCTTCGACTCGAAATGGGTCATGCAGGTCTTGAGCAAGATCTCGGTCTCGACGGACCCCGCAAAGCTCGCCGAGCTCACGGTCTCGACGTTAAAGGGCGAGCACGGCTTTCAGAAGAAGGAAGTCCGCAAGCTGACCGATTGGCTAAAAGCGCAGCCAAAGCCGGATGTCATTATCCTGCCCAACTCGCTCATGATCGGCCTCGCGCGCCCGCTCTCACGAGCTCTCGAAGTGCCTATCGTCTGTACGCTGCAAGGGGAGGACTTGTTTCTCGATGGTCTTCCGGCCTTCCACCGAGCGGAGGCCCTCGAGCTCATCCGAGAACAGGTCGAGCACGTCGACGCGTTCATTGCGGTGAGCGACTACTATGCGGATTTCATGGGCAAGCTTCTCGCGATCCCGCCAGAGAAGATGACCATGGTACCGCTCGGTATCAACTTCGACGGGTATCAGCCCGGAGAACCAAGCGAGGGCCCAGTCAAGATCGGCTACTTCGCGCGCATAGCACCCGAGAAAGGGCTTCACAATCTTGTGGATGCCTATCGGTTGCTGCGCGAGCGTAACGACCTGCCCGCAACGCGGCTCGAGGTCGCAGGCTATCTCGGACGCGAGCACCGCGAGTATCTGACCAAAGCCGAAAGCGACATGCAACGTTACGGGCTCGGAGACGAGTTCCACTATCACGGCGTGCTCGATCGGCGAGAGAAGATCGAGTTCTTGCGCTCGCTGGCCGTGGCTTCGGTGCCAACCGATTACGAAGAGCCGAAAGGGATCTTTGTCCTCGAAGCGATGGCGGCGGGGACACCGGTAGTCCAGCCGCGCAGGGGCGCTTTCGCCGAGATCGTGGAAAAAACAGGCGGCGGTTTAATCGTCGACACAAACGACCCGGTTGCGCTTGCGGAAACATTGGCGCGCTTGTGTCTCGACGCGTCCGAGCGCCGGGAGCTCGGGCGACGCGGCTTCGAAGGCGTACGGCGTCATTACTCTGTTTCGGACATGGCGCGACAATCAGTCGCCGTTTTCGAGAAACTCGGTGCACGCGAGCCGGTTTCTGAAAAACAGCAAGTGGAGACGGGAGCAGTCACGGTTTGAGTAACTTGAGCACCGAAATCGAAGAGAAGATTGCGAGCGCGAAGGAAACGCTCGACGCGCACGTGCGTGAGATTGTGGAGTGGCATTTTGATCCCGAGACAGGAACACCCTTCTGGCTCGACTTCCGGGAGAAGCTCGACTTCGACGCGCGCAAAGACATCCATACGTTCCAGGATTTACAGCGATTCCCGATTTTCGAGGACGAGTGGCTCCGGGGAGGCCCGGTAAGGCGCTGGGTGCCAAAGGCGTATCAGGATCGTCCGATCTATGTCTTCGAGACCGGGGGCACGACGGGCATTCCCAAAAGCCGCGTGGCGATCGACGACTTCCGGATCGACTACGAGCTTTTCAGCGAGACCCTTCCCGAAGAGCATTTCCCAAAGGGCGCGAATTGGCTCATGCTCGGACCGTCCGGGCCGCGCCGCTTGCGACTCGCCGTAGAGCATCTTGCGCAGTACCGCGGCGGCATCTGTTTCGGACTCGACTTGGATCCTCGTTGGGTGGTAAAGCTCATCAACAAAGGTTGGATGGAGCATCTCGAGGCCTACAAGAGCCATGTGATCGATCAAGCCATGACGCTCTTGAGTGCCGGGCACGACTTTAAGGTGTTGTTCACGACTCCCAAACTCCTCGAGGCTTTTGCGCTGAGGCTCGAGGACGAAGGCTCGAGTCTCAAGGAAGCCGGTTTTACGGGGATCTTTTCCGGTGGCACCGAGTTAACCCCGCAATGGACGCGCTTTGCGGTCGAAGAGCTTCTCGACGGCGTCTACATCACGCCGACCTATGGGAATACCCTGATGGGTCTTGCCGCGTCGAAGCCAGTCGGGCCGCAGGACGGCTACAAGATTACTTATTACGCGCCGCAACCGCGGGCGGTTATCGAAGTCGTCGATCCCGATGACGGGCGCACCGTGGTCGGCTATGGAGATTCCGGTCGTGTTCGTCTCACGACCTTGACCAAAGAGTTCTTCGTGCCCGGCTTTCTAGAGCGCGACGAGGGCGAGCGAGAAGAACCCTACGAAACTTATCCGTGGGACGGCGTCAGCGGCGTCCGGCCATTCCAGAAACTCGCGTCGACCACGACGGTCGGCGTGTACTAGCACTCGCGCAGGTCTCATGATTGACATTCCCGTTCTTCGTTGGGGAAAGCCCTACGACAGCTTGGAAAAAGACACCGTTGTCCATTTCGACACGGGTGAAGAGCTAGCGACCGTGAGCCTCGCGGGAGGCGGACTCATCGAGCGCGACATGCGTAAAGCACAAAGGGCACGTGACGTGTTGCGAGAGATCCCGCCACGGGATCTCATCGAGATGGTAAAAAAAGCCGCGGATCTCTACATGAAAGAGGAGCTCCCGCTCGGAAACGGCACGCATGGGCCCGATGATTTTGTGAAGTACCAGTCGGCGACGACAGGGCTTCCCGAGCACATGTGCCGCGCGAACATGGAGAAAAACCATTTCGTGCTGACCCGCATGGACGAGGTGCTCGATGCGCTCACGCGCGGCTTGGACCTTTCGATTCTCAGCTCCGGCTACGGCGTCGAAGAGCGCGGCGTAACGCTGAGCTATCAGGCGCAATCACCCGTGCTCGGCCTGGTGTTGCCCTCCAACTCACCGGGCGTGCACACGCTGTGGATGCCGGTCATACCGCTCCAAATTGGTCTCGTCTTCAAGCCCGGGCCGCAGGAGCCGTGGACGCCCTATCGGATGGCAGAAGCGTTCTTCCAGGCGGGCGTGCCTCGAGAGACGATTTCCATCTATCCGGGCCTCGGGGATATCGGCGCAGCGGTGCTCAAAAGTTGCAACAGAAGCATGATCTTTGGCGGCCAGCCGACGGTCGCGCGCTACAAAGGGGATCCGCGCGTTCAAGTGCACGGCCCTGGCTTCAGCAAGATCTTGCTCGGCGACGACGTCGTGGACGACTGGGAGAACTATCTCGACGTCATGGTGGACAGTGTACTGGTGAATAGTGGGCGGAGCTGCATCAGCTGCTCCGGCATTTGGGCGTCACGCCACACGAAGGAGATCGCGAAAGCCATCGCGGAGCAGTTAGGGCCAGTGGCACCCCTTTCCCCGGAAGACCCAGAAAGCGCGCTCGCGGCCTTTACCGTGCCTGGCGTCGCAGAAGCCATCTCGAACGAGATCGACCAGCACCTCGAAGAGGCGGGGAGCGAAGACGTCACCCGAAACTATCGAGGAGAGGACGAAGCTCGGCTCGTCCCGCGCGAACGGTGCGATTATTTGAGGCCGACCGTGATCCATTGTGAGTCTCCGGATAACTGGCTCGCGAATCAGGAATATATGTTTCCCTTCGTCTCCGTCGTGAGCTGCCCGCAGGAAAAGATGATCGCCACGATTGGCAGTACGTTGGTAGGTAGCGCCATTACATCGGACGAGGTTTTTCGGAGCAAGCTCCGAGACGCCGTCCACATCGACCGGCTCAACGTCGGTCCCGTCCCAACGATTCGCCTCAATTGGCTACAACCGCACGAGGGTAACATCATCGATTTCTTGTTTCGTGCGCGAGCCTATCAGGAGGCCTGAGCAAGGACGGGCGAGAAAGGTCAGGTTTTGCTCGAAGCAAGGGATCTCGTCAAGGATTTCCTCACGCCCTCAGGAACGCTCGCGGTCCTCAAGGGGATATCGCTCAAGCTCGATCGCGGCGATGCACTCTCCATCATGGGTCCGTCGGGAGGGGGAAAGAGCACGCTCCTTTTTGTGCTCGGCGGGCTCGACGAGCCGAGCTCGGGCGTCGTCGAGCTCGATGGCCAGAGCCCCTTCGCGCTCGACGACAAGGCGCTCGCAGCGTTTAGAAACGAGAAAGTCGGCTTCGTCTTTCAAGACCATTGCCTGCTTCCTCAGTGCAACGTGCTCGAGAACGTCTTGGCGCCGACCCTTGTCGCCCCTCCCGGTGCTTATCGCGAGCGCGCGGAGGCCCTTCTCGATCAGGTCGGTCTGAGGGACCGTCTAACGCATCGCCCCGCGGAGCTCTCAGGAGGTGAAAAGCAACGTGTCGCGATTGCACGGGCTCTCATCCGCGATCCCGCGCTTCTCCTCTGTGACGAGCCGACGGGCAACCTAGATTCTGAGACCGCGGAGCCCGTGGCATCTCTGCTTCTCGACCTCGACGCCAGGGCCGAGCGCATCTTGGTCGTTGTAACCCACAGTGAAGCGCTCGCGAGTCGCTTCCCCAAGCGTATGGAGCTCAAAGGCGGCACGCTTCTCTAGCGCGGCCTGTGAGTGGTGAGGCGTGCTGTTTTAAAAGCACGGGGATTGTGGGGGTAGGAGGGGATATGGAGATGGAACTATGCCCAGCTTTTATCCCAACCTCTCTTGCACAGCAAAGGATGTGATCGCATGACATTTGCGCAGCTAGTCGCGTGTAGCCTTCGTTATTATTGGCGGACGAACCTTGCGGTGATGCTTGGGGTTGCCGTCGCGGTGGGGGTTCTCACCGGAGCGCTTCTCGTCGGGGACTCGGTTCGCGGGAGTTTGCGGGAGCTCTTCTTGGCGCGCCTAGGCAACACGGAGAGCGTTATCGTGGCGAACACTTTCTTTCGCGATGCTCTCGCCGAGGAGATAGGCGCCGACACCGTTCCGCTCATTGCCTTCGAGGGCATGCTTACGCATGAGGTGAGAGGACGCCGGCGAGGAAAAGTCCAAGTTTATGGAGTGGATGCGCGGTTTTGGGCCTTTCACGGCGTGGCAGATCCGGAGCTTTCCGGTCGCGGCGCCGCGCTGACGCCGAGCCTCATGGAAGAGCTCGGAAGCACTTCCGGGGACAGCTTGCTGTTGCGGGTGGAGCAGCCGTCTGCGGTGTCCCGAGGCTCGCTGCACGGGTTTAAAAAAAATAACGGACGTACGATTCGACTGACCCAAGAAGCCGCCGTGGCGCGGGAGTTTTCGCTTTATCCGCAGCAAGACAGCGTGAAAGCTATTTTCCTGCCCTTGTCGCGCTTGCAGAGCGATCTCGGGCAGGAGGGAGGCGTCAATACGATTCTGCTGTCATTCCGGTCAGAGAGCGGTGATGCCGAGACGAGGCTTCAAGAGACGGCCACGCTCGCGGACTTGGGCGTCAGGCTACGGGCGCTCGACTCCGAAAAGGGCTACGCGGTCGAATCGTCCGCTTTAATGCTGAGCGACCCCGTCGTACAAGCGGTGCGCGACGAAGCGGCCGAACGAGGGCTCGAGACGTCCTCGATTCTGACCTATCTCGCAAATACGCTTCGCGTCGGGGAGAGGGAAGTACCGTATTCTCTCGTTACCGCGCTCGACAGCCGCACCTATGAGAACCTCGTGCCTGCCGAAGAGATACGCTCGGCGAGTGTCGTGCTCAACGAGTGGGCGGCATCCGACCTCGAGGCAAAACGCGGTGACGCGCTGACATTGGAGTACTACCTCTGGCGCGACGACGGCCTCATCGAGACACAAAGCGCCGAGTTCATCGTAGATGCGGTTATCCCAATGGAAGGCTGGGCTGTCGATCATGAGGTAGCTCCGGAATTTCCGGGCATCTCGAGCGCCGATAATCTTGGCGACTGGGAGCCGCCTTTTCCCATCGACCTTCGGCGGGTTCGAGACAAAGACGAAGAATATTGGGATGCGTACCGTACGAGCTCGAAGGCGTTCATTCGTCTTGCACGTGGGCAAAGGATTTGGCCCGTGCGTCAGGGGAAGCTGACCTCGATTCGGATGAGCCTGGCGTCGGCGGACGCGGAGGCCTTCGAGCGAGGCTTGCGGGCGCGGCTCGATCCGCTCGCTCTTGGATTCGCTGTGATTGCAGCGCGGGCCGAAGGCGTGCGGGCATCCGAGGGGGCGACCGACTTCGGTGAGTACTTCGTCTATTTCAGCTATTTTCTCGTCGTCGCTGCGCTGATGCTCACCGGACTCTTCTTCAAGCTTGGCGTGGAGCAGCGTCTTCGCGAAATCGGAACGCTCGTTGCGCTCGGCTTTCCCATGCAGCGCGTGCGACGGCTCTTCACGCTCGAAGGCGTCGTCCTTTCGGCGATGGGGGGACTCCTTGGCATTGTCATCGCCGTTTCTTATGGAGGGCTCATCATGTATGGATTGCGGACGTGGTGGGTCGATGCTGTTGGAACACGGCTCTTGACGCTTCACGTTAGCCCGCTTTCGCTCGTTATCGGCGTGTCGGGCGGCGGCGGCGCTGCAGTCATCGCCATCGCTTGGACGCTCCGTCATCTCGAGAAGATCGCGCCGCGAAACTTGCTCGCCGGCGAGACAGGTCGTGAGACGGGAACGTCCAAGGCGCGAAGCTCCCGGCTCGCATGGAGCGTCCTCGCGCTCGGGTTGCTGCTCGTTGCGGGCGCGAGCACGGGCGCCGTCAACCAAGTCGCCGGATTCTTCGGCGCCGGGAATTTGCTTCTCGTCTCGCTCTTGATGTTTCAATGGCTATGGCTGAAAGCGGAGGCCAAGCGCGTCGTCTCCGGGCAAGGTGCCGGAGCGATGGCACGGCTCGGCTTTCGGAACGCGACCTACCGCCCCGGCCGAAGTCTCGTCGCGATCGCACTCATTGCTTTTGCGAGCTTTACCATCGTTGCCGTCGACGGGTTTCGTAAGAACGACCGCACGGTGGATCTGGCGCGTGATTCGGGAGGTGGCGGCTATCTACTCATGGCGGAGTCACTTCTTCCGCTTCACTGGGACCCGAACACGCTCGAGGGACGGGACGCCGCCAACTTGCCTTATCCGGACGACCCGGACGCGCTCGACCTTGCGATCCAGACCTTCCGGCTGCGTCCGGGAGACGACGCCAGCTGCTTGAACCTCTACCGGCCGCAGAACCCGCGACTTCTCGCTGCTAATGACGCATTCATCGAGGAGGGCCGCTTTCGCTTCTCGAAGTCGCTCGCCGAGACGCCGGAGGAGGAAGCCAATCCATGGCTCTTGCTCCGAAAGAGCTTTTCCGACGACGGGGGGCCGGTCATCCCGGTAATAGGTGATGCGAACTCGATGGCCTACGTGCTCCATCTGAGCCTCGGCGAGGATTTTATTTTGTCTCGGGTAGGGAAGACACCTCTTCGGCTGCGTCTCGTGGCGACGCTCTCCGATAGCATCTTTCAAGGCGAGCTTCTGAGCTCTGAAGAGAATTTCCTCGCGCACTTTCCGGAAGCGGACGGTTTTCGCTTTTTCCTCGTTGACACGCCGGCCGCAAGCGCGGACGAGGCCAAAACGCTTCTAGAGACCCGCCTCGCGGATTTCGGACTCGACGTTCAGAGCACGAGCGAAAAGCTCGCGGGCTACCATCGGGTGGAGAACACTTACTTGTCCACGTTCCAAACGCTAGGTGGGCTCGGGCTCGTTCTCGGAACGTTTGGGCTCGCGGCGGTACTGCTGCGCAACGTGCTCGAGCGGCGACGCGAGCTCGCGCTTCTACGGGCCGTGGGCTACGAAACCCGCCACTTCTCTCTTATGATCGCCGCTGAGAACGGTCTCCTTTTGTTCCTGGGCCTTCTGACCGGAAGTCTCGCAGCACTCGTAGCCATAGCACCCGCGCTCGTCTCCCGGGGAGGGAGCTTCGGCGGCGGTTTTTTGGGCGTGCTGCTCGGCGCCGTCATCGTGAGCGGGCTCGTGTCCTCGCTTCTCGCTGTGGCCGCGGTCTCTCGCACGCCGCTTCTCGCGAGCCTGCGCGCCGAATAGGCGTGTTGACCCCGCGGACGTCGAGAGTGATAATATCAAGGAAGCCATATCCTTTACCGAACCACGGACGAAACCATGTCCGAACCTATATCGACCGAGCTCCGCGAGTCGCTCCTCGGAGCCATCCAAAATTTCTTCGACAAGCAGCTTGCCCCAAAAGCCGAGGCGGACGCAGGTGCTACGCGACAACGGGTGACGGACCGGCAGCTCCAACTCGCTACCGCCGTCCTTCTTCTCGAGGTCGCGCGTTGTGATTTTGACTTGCGCGCCGACGAGCTCAACGCTGTCTCTGCCGGCGTGCGGAATATTCTCGGTCTAACGGAAGACGAGGCTTCCGCCGTCGTTCGTTTTGCCGAGGAAGAAGTGCGGCAGTCGAAGCGTATCCACGAGTTCACGAACCTCGTCGATAGAAACTACACGCTGAGCAGAAAAAGACCGTGGTCCAATACCTGTGGCAAGTCGCTTTCGCCGACGCACAGCTTCTGCCGAGCGAGGAATATCTCGTGCGCAAGATCTCCGAGCTACTTCACGTCCCGAAAGCGGACTTCCTCGACGCGAAAACCAAAGCGCGCGACGCCTTTCGCTAGCCACGACAAACTTGCGTCTTTCCGCGCGCCGCGCAAGACTTGGCGTGCGGAGGGGACGATGTTTCTGACCAAGAAGCTCACATTACCGACACCTGAAGAAGCTCTTCCGGGCCGCGACGAGCCCATGGCCGTACCGGACGCGCATTTCGTGAACGGGAATCCTTTGAAACCACCTTTTCCGGAAGGCTTCGAGACCGCGCTGTTCGGCTTTGGCTGTTTTTGGGGAGCCGAGAAAATTTTATGGGAGCTCGACGGCGTGCACACCACGGCTGTCGGCTATGCCGGCGGCTCCACCCCGAACCCGAGCTATCACGAAGTTTGCTCCGGACGAACGGGGCACAACGAGGTCGTCTTTGTCGTCTACGACCCGAGTGTGATCGGCTATGAAGAGCTCCTCAAAGTGTTTTGGGAGGCGCACGACCCGACGCAAGGCATGCGCCAGGGACACGATATCGGCACCCAATACCGCTCCGAGATCTATACGCATTCAGATGCGCAAGCCCAAGCGGCGGAAACTTCTCTCGCGACCTACCAAGAGCGGCTGAGCGCGGCGGGCTACGATCCCATCACAACCGAGGTTGTGCAGGCAGCCGCGTTCTACTACGCGGAAGACTACCACCAGCAATATCTCGCCAAGAATCCGGGAGGCTATTGCGGTCTCGGCGGAACCGGCGTCGCCTGTCCGACCAGTCTTTTGGTCGAATAGCGCAACGGTTCTTTTCGACTTTCTTCGCGGAGCCCTATGAACACCTATCTTTCACGTGGTGTTCCACGTTATTATCGCTCGGCGAAATAGTGTGTGACCATGTCTGAACCCAGTCCTTTAGATACGAAGCCGGCCGTTATTGTACCGATGGATATGTCCGTGGCCAAAAGAGTGCTCAAAGAGGCGAAATCGGTCCTCGATGATTTTGAAGTGGTGTTCTTCTTGCGACACGGCACATGCCTCGGGGCGGTCCGTGATGGCGCCTTCATCGACTGGGATGACGACCTAGACATCGGTTCGATCATCGGGTTGCACGGGCTCACAGAGGATTTGATTGCGCCCGTCGTAGCCGAATTTCGCAAACGCGGTTTCAACGCGATCGTCACGAAGGGTGACCTTTGGGTCAGCGTAGAACTGAGCAAGCTCGACACACCGCTCGACTGGACATGTTACCGCGTCGTCGAAGACAGCATCTACCAGTGGCCAATGGTCAAGATACCGGTCGAGCTGCATACAAATCTAAAGCCCATCCAATTCCTGGGCGTGCCGTTCAACGTTCCGAATCCCCCCGAGGAGTATCTTCGTCTGAAGTACGGGTCGGAGTGGATGCTCCCGAAAAGAATCGGCTTCGAACAAGACGTTCTGGACCTGATACCCGACGAACCAACTTCCAATTCTGGTGGGTTCATGCGCTTCGTACAGCGTTTCCTGCCGAGACGAAACACCGGGAGTTTTCAGGTTCTTGATTTCGACGGCTGCGTCGTCGTGGGAGCCGAAGCCGTGGTCGCGTCTACGACTGTCCTGTCCGGTCTCGTGCGGTCAACAACCGGTCAAGACGGCCAAACGCGCCTCGATCTTCGAGAAGCCAGCTCCTACGTTGTGATGATCCGGCACGGCGGTCACGAAGAGGTGCTTTACGGAGAGAAGCTCGAGCCCGGTATCGACTATGTCTACAGGCCAGATCCTGAAGTTGCATCAGGCAGGGTGCAAGTTCTAGCGACGTCCCCTCAGGCATCAAAGAAACTCTCCTGATTCTGGACGCCAATCAACTTAGGAGGTCTCGCGATTACAAAAGTGTATGTAGATATGGTGGCCGATCTATTTCACTACGGCCACGTGAATTTCCTACGCACGGCGCGTGAGCAGGGAGACTATCTTCTCGTGGGAGTCCACTCGGATGAGGTTGTGCGAAACTACAAGCGGGAGCCGATCCTTTCCATGGATGAGCGCGTCGCTTCGGTCGCCGGTTGCCAATACGTGGACGCAGTGGTTCCGGACGCACCACTGACAATAACCCGCGAGTGGATCGAGCAGCATGACATCGAACTGGTCGTGCACGGCGACGACTTTACCGAGGAGCAGCACAACCGCTTCTACGGGACGCCCATCGAAATGGGTATTTTCCGCACAGTCGCCTACACGCCCGGAATCTCCACCTCAGAGATCATCACGCGATGCAAGGCTTTCGACCCGTGAAACAGGGGACAAGATCGCACGTCCGCATATACCGGCCCATGCAGATCGTCGGCATAGTCGTCGTGGCCATCGGTGCGCTAGGGTCGTTCGGTTCACTCTGGGCGTCGAGAATCTTGCGGTTACTTCCCATCAACGCGATCGGAGGAGTCATCGAGCTTATTGTGCCTTTGTTCCCAATTTTCCTTATGGCCTTTGGTGCATTTCTAATCACCAAATCCTGGCAGCGCTAAGGGCCCTAAGTTCAACGGCCTCCGCCAACATGACCGCTAGTTGGACGCCAGTCCTTCGACTAGAGCGCGCGCTTCTTCGACTTGCGCGACCAGGTCGGAGAGAGCCTTGGAAACGACGGTGACGTAATATCGCGCCTCTTCCCAGGATTCTTCTTCCAGTCCTTCGCGGATACCTGGAATGGTCTTGACGCCGTAGCCCGTGTAGAAGCCCGGGGCGTAGACTTGGTGGCGGAACCACTCTCGCTCGGGGAGACCTTCGTCATGGGAGAGCCGCCGCTCCGACGTGTAGAGAAGCTGGTTCAACCGCTCGAGCTCGGGTTGTGACTGCACAGCGCTCGAGCTCATCGTGGAAAGCTTCTCGAGTGCGCGCTCGTACGCTTCGCCGGCTTCGCTCAGCTTCGCGAGCGCGGCTTCCACCGGAGCGAGGTCGATCTCGGGCGCGTTCTCACGCTTTGTGTGCTCTTCCTGAATTTCTTCGACGTAGCGGCTCATCGTGTCGGCGAGGTCGGTGAAGTTGAAGGGAAGCACGGTGGCGTTCGCGAGCCGCATGATCGTAGTGCCGATGGTTTGCGACAAGGCGCGGCCAAAAACGAACGACCCGTCAGAGAAGCGTGTATACCAATCGAACGAGTCGTAGTTCGAATGGTAGATGCCGCCCGGGCTGTCGCCGCCGAAGCCGAGGTTCAACGAGGCCATCGTCAAGTGGTCCAGAAATACAGTGTAGTCGGAGCCAGAGCCGAGCGCGCTGATCCGAAGATCGTCGCTCTGCTCGATTTCCTCGCGGTCTTCGTCGTTATCGGCGGTCTCGATCCGCCTTCGCCGCGCCGCCTCCCAAACACTGACCCCACGCTCGGGGTCGGGGATGTCGCGGATGACATCGTTGACGAGCTCTTGGAGCGTATGGCTTCCGGACATCCTGAGCCAGCCTTTGCCGTTGCTATCGCTATTGATGTAGACGACCCCTTTCTCGGTGAGCTCTTCTTTGTGCGTCTCTGCCCACTCCGTCGAGCCAAGCAGCCCCCACTCTTCGCCGTCCCAAGATGCGAAGATGATCGTGCGCTTCGGCTTCCATCCTTGCTTCATCAGCTCGGCGAATGAGCGCGCCGTTTCCATCAACGCCACGTTGCCGCTCGTCGGGTCCGAGGCGCCGTTGTTCCAGCCGTCGTGATGGTTCCCATGGACGATCCACTGGTCCGGATAAACGCTGCCCTCGATGCGGGCGATCACATTGTAGAGCGGGCGGCTCTTCCACTCGATCGCGAGCTTCACGCGTACCTTCGCGGGCCCCGGACCGATGTGGTAGGTGATGGGAAGCGCGCCTCGCCAGTCCTCGGGCGCGACTTCGCCGCGCAGGTTCCTCAACAAAGGAAGGGCGTCGCCATAGGAAATGGGAAGTACGGGGATCTTGACGAGCGTCTTCGCTTCGCTAATCTCGAGTCGGGCCTGATCCGTCTTGGCGCCGAAGCCCGGGCTCAGCGGATCACCGGGATGAACGGGCATATCCATGATGCTGCCGCGTTGTACGCCGTGCTCGGGGCGATAAGGCCCGTCCGGATAAGTTAGCCCCTGGTAGTAGCCGTCATCGCGAGGGTCGGAATAGATGAGACAGGCGATGGCGCCATGGGTTTGCGCAAGCTTGGCTTTGATGCCGCGCCAGCTCTGGCCGTAGCGGGCGATGACGATCTTGCCTTGTACGCTGAGGCCTTTGGACTCTAGCGTTTCGTAATCCTCCGGGATCCCGTAATTCACGTAGATGAGCTGACCGGTGACATCTCCATCGGCCGCGTAAGCGTTGTAGGTGGGAAGCGATCCGTCATCCGCTGAGTCTTTATCGTTCAAAACAGGCGGCTCACGAAGAAGGAGCACGTAGTTTTCCGGCTCGAGAAGCTCGACGTGACGCTCTGTCGGGAGCGGCATCAGCGCTTGCGTTTCCTCGATCCAGGCGTTGAGACCCCATGACTTGAACTGCACGAGGATGTACTCGGCGACTTTCTTGCTGCCAGGCAAGCCCGCGATGTGCGGCTCTTCAGTAATGATGCGCATGTACTTGCGAAGATTGGCGGGCTCTGGAATCGCTCGAAAGTTTTCTTCCCATTCCCGTTGAGTGTCGACCTCGTCTTCGAGAAAGCCTTTGAGATTTGATTCTTGCGCCGATTGGAGAGGCGAAGCCCCTCCCAGGACGATGAGGGCCAGGCTCAGGATCGCTCCCGTCAGAATATGGGACATGCGCTTTCAGCTCCTTTTGTGTGCCGAGTCTATGCCTCGGAGTAAATCCACTACATCCGAGAGTCCTTGCTGCTCGGCGAGGGTTGTGAGTCGTTTGGCTTCGGCGGGTTCTAGCGTCGCGTTTCGCCGTAAGAGTGTTTCGATGAGATCGGAATGAGCATTTTTCGCCGCGATCGTCAGTGGCGTCCGCTCGCGCGCATCGACAACGTTGACGTCAGCGCCCGCGTCGGCAAGTCGCTCGACGAGAGCCGTGCGACCTTCTTCCGCGGCCTTGAGGAGCGCCGTCTCGCCTTGCTGTGTTTTGACGTCGACCGCGGCGCCTCGGGTCAGAAGAAGCTCGACCAGCTCCTCGTACCCGCCATGGGCCGCTGCGATGAGCGCCGTGGTTCCATTCTCAGCTTGTGCATCAACACGTGCGCCACGCTCGAGGAGCAAGCGCGCCAGCTCGATGTGGCCTCCCGTCGCCGACAAGATCAGTCCGTCGCGGCCGAGAAGGTCGACCTGGTCGGGTTCGGCGCCGTGGCTCAGCATCGTCTCTACAAGATCGAGATGCCCATACATCGCGCTCCGCAAAAACGGGCTGAGCCCATGTCGGTCTTTCGCAAGCGGCTCGGCTCCCGCTTCGAGCAAGAGGTCGACGACGGCGCGGTTTCCCACCGAGGCCGCCGTCATCAACGCAGTCGTGCGGTCCTCCCGCGAAGCATTTACGTCGGCCCCAGACACGGTAATGAGCCGCTGCAGAAGCTCGACATTGCCCGCCTCCGAAGCGAGCATCAACGCCGTCGTTCCGTCGGCGTCGCGTAGGTCGACCTCGACCCCGAGCTCGAGCAAGAGGTTCACGATCACGTCTTGCCTTTCGCGCAGAGCCAGTGTCAGGGCCGTGCGGCCGTCATCGTTGAGCGCCGCCACGTTCGCGCCCGCCAGAACGAGTG
Source organism: Acidobacteria bacterium bin61 (assembly GCA_963578475.1). Classification (GTDB taxonomy): domain Bacteria; phylum Acidobacteriota; class Vicinamibacteria; order Marinacidobacterales; family SMYC01; genus SMYC01. The sequence goes on from CAUZCL010000008.1 coordinate 45,148, forward strand.
CGCGGACCGCTTCACCTCGTCCGTGCTGGCAGGCGATCATGAGAAGAGTCGTCGATTTGCGGTCCTTTGCGTCAATGTCGCCGCCGTTATCGAGTAGACAGCGTAGAACGCTCGCGTGCCCGCCGAAGGCAGCGGAGCCCATCGGGGTCACGCCGAGCGGGTTACGGGCGTTAGGATCGGCGCCAGCATTAACGAGCTTTCGCACAATGTCGACGTGGCCCTCTTGTGCGGCAAGCATCAGAGGGGTCGCTTGGGCGCGGCCGCGCTCGTCAATATCTATACCCTCGCTCAACCGCTTCGACACGGCATCGAGGTCCCCCACATGGGAAGCCTCGTGGAGGGTTGGCTCGCGCGAGCCGCGCTTGAAAAAACCGAGTATTAGGAAACCCATCGCTGTTCCGAACGGGAGTTTATCGCGAACCGACAGGGCGCGCCTCCCGAAAGTCCTCTTTCCGGAGACCGTGGCGCTTCATCATTGCGTAAAGCGTCCGTTCGTTGAGCCCCGCACGTTTGGCGGTCTGGCCAATACGCCCCCGGGTCTCGACGCGCAGCCGCAGGAGGTAGTCGCGCTCGAAGGCTTTTAGAAACTCCTCGCGGGCGAGCGAGTACGGCTTTGTCAGGAAAGACTCTCATTGGGGCTCCGTGGCCTCTCGCGTGCGGGGCTCGGGCTGGTTGGCGACCGTCCAGCTATCACCGCCGCGCAGGCCGGCGAGACGGATCTGTTTTCCAGGCGCGAGCAGCACGGCACGCTCGATCACGTTGATGAGCTCGCGCACGTTTCCCCGCCACTTGTGGCGCCAGAGGGCCTCCATCGCCTCGGGAAGAAACCCTGTGACATGTCTTCCTAACCCGCGGGGCGAGCGTTCGAGAAAAGCATGGGCGAGGTCGAGAATGTCCTCTAGCCGCTCACGCAGTGGCGGCACCGTCAGTGTCACGACCGCGAGCCGATAATAAAGGTCAGGTCGAAAGAGCTTCGCTTCCATCTCTTGTTTCAGGTTGCGGTTCGTCGCTGCTACGATCTGCACATCGACTTCGACGGGACTCTCGCTGCCGACGCGGCGGATATTTCGGTCTTCGAGTGCCCGCAGAAGCTTTACCTGGAGGTGAAGCGGCATTTAGCCAATCTCGTCCAGGAAAATCGTTCCGTGATGGGCGAGCTCGAAATAGCCACGGCGTGAGCGCGTTGCACCCGTGAACGCCCCTTCTTCGTGGCCGAACAGCTCGCTCTCTAGAAGCGCTTCAGGGAGGACGCCGCAATTGACGGTGATGAAGGGTCCCGCCCTTCGCCTGCTCTCCGCGTGGATGGAGCGGGCGAGGCGTTCTTTGCCAACGCCCGTCTCGCCAAGAATGAGGAGAGCGCTATCGCCTTTGACGACGCGCCGAGCCATCTGCAGGAAGCGCTGCATGGTCGGGCTCGCGCTCACGAACTCGTCGAACGTGGAGCGTTTCTCCGCACGCTCCGCGCCGAGACGCTCCAGAACTTCGTCACCTTGACGTTTTGCCAGCGATACCAGCGCGCGGCCCAGGACACTGTCTTCGAGGCTGAGCCCGAGTACAGCGAGTGCTCCCGAAGTCAAGAGCTCGGCGCGCTCCTTAAGGTTGTCGTCCTGCACAAGAACGATGACGCCGGGATGCTCCGGCAGAGCCTGTACAGAGCCCAGAAACTCACGAGGTGAGCCCGGGAGCAAATTGCGGTGCACAACCAAAAGATCGAAATCGTCACGGGTGAGTTTTTCCCAGACGTCGTCGAGGCTGCCAGCGCCCAATGGACCATTCGAGCCATCCCGAAGGAGCTCTCCGATACGGGATCGTGTCTCTTGGTCCTGGACGGCCAATAGTATTCGGGTCAACATAACGATGCTCCTCACAATCAGCAATATAGACCCGACTCAACCAGGTATCAACCACCGATTTGATCCGCCGTGCTTTTCCAGGTATTTAGTTTCAACACTTTACACGTAGTCAGCTGTGGCACTTTTCTTGCTCATGAAAGCGATCGGAGGCAACGCAATGACGAACCAATTTACAAACGCAGCTCGTGGCGGAACGCAAACCCTTACGTCCTGTGCACGTCGCGGCGACGCGACAAGCCCGTGAAGATCATCAAACCGTTCTCGCTCGAAGGAGAGCTCATCGACGCCGGTACGCTGCCGATGCGCCGCGTCCGTTAAGCGCGCCTAGGCGAACAATGCCGGCTCCCCACCGGTGTGAAGGTAGACGATCGTGTCCTGGGCGCCGAGACGCCCGGACGCGATCTCGGCGATGAGCCCCGCCATCGTCTTTCCCGTATAAGTCGGATCGAGAAACAAGCCCTCGGTTTGCGCGAGGAGCCGGATCGCTTCGTGACCTTCTTTTGTCGCGACACCGTATCCGGGGCCGATGAAACCGTCCCGCACCAAAATCGCATCCTCCGCCACGTCGATGGTATGGCCGACATTCCGAGCAGCGAGAATGGCAAAACGCTCAATGCGCCGCCTGCATTCGGTGACGGGCCGGCTGACCGTAATCCCGAGGATACGATAGGACTCTCGATAGATTTCGGCTCCAGCCACGAGCCCGGCATGCGTCCCGCAGGCGCCCGTCGTAACGACCAACCACGTGGGAGAGAGTTTACGCAATAGAAGCTGCTCGCGCAGCTCGCGCACGCACTCGATGTAACCGACGGCCCCGAGCTCGCTCGTACCGCCCCTCGGGATGACATAAGGCCTTCGACCGGCGCGGCGAAGCTCGTCCGCGACCTCTTCGATGCGTATGTCTACGACGGCGCGATCGGGGTCTCCGGTGAACCGCAGCTCCACGTCTAAAAGCTCGTCGAGAAGTAGGTTGCCGCGAGATTCGGCGGGGCGGTCGTCGTGTAACACCGCGATAATGTCGAGCCCAGCAGCCCTAGCGGCGGCTGCGCTCGCGCGCACGTGATTGGATTGCGGGCCCGCGCCCGTGACGATCACGTCAGCATCCTCCGCGAGCGCGTCAGCGATGAAGAACTCGAGGCCGCGGATCTTGTTCCCACCGAAACCGAACCCCGTGAGGTCGTCACGTTTGATGAGAATGCGTGGCCCAGCCAGCTTCTTCGTCAGATGGGGCGCTTCGACGAGCGGCGTCGGGAAGATCCCGAGATGGTAGCGTTTCGGTAGCGTCACGTCACCTGGCATGTCTCTCATGAAATGTGACGCATCTTACTTTATAACCCAAATGGGCTAATAGCGTTTCCTGTCCCTGTCGAGGAGATGCCCGCTGGCCTCTGTTTAACAACCACTTACAGGGTTTTGTGTTTGTCGGTGCCAATCTGGCTCTCTTCACACACCTGCCGAACTGAAAACGAACAACTGTAGCCTGTTTGGGTAATGTCAGGCTCAGCTCGGATCGCCTACGCGCGGAATACAGCCGAGTATTTCGAGGGCAAGGGATGCTTGACGATGGGCTCCGGTCTTGGCTTGAACTTGCTTGAGGTGCAAACGCACCGTATGAAGGCTAAGGTCAAGCCGGTCAGCAATGGTCTCGAGGGTGAGTCCGGACATGAAGAAAGACGCGACGCGAGCTTGGGCGGGGGTGATCCCGAGAGCGTCCCGGAGAAGTTGCGGCGCTATGGCTCTCGGAGTGCGGCCTTTCGTGATGAAAATCAAAGCCTGAGTCGAGCCGACCCCGTGAACCCAGAGCGTGCAGCCGGAGTCGAGCTCCTTGCCGCGAAGGCCTCTGCTACCGGTGGTCGCCTGTTTTAGGTTGCGCCGAAACGCGATGTCGTCTCCGTCGACGGTCAAGTGGAGTCTTCCGGTATCTTCTACAATCCCGTAATCGCCGTTCAAATAGTGCAAGCCGGCACGATTCCGGTTCAGAACCTGTGCACTCGCGTCGTCAATGAAGACGGCATCGGAGAGCTCGTCGAGGCAGGTTTTCAAGGCATCCCGCTCATCTGCGAGCTTCTGTGTGCGGAAAAACATGGCAAGCGCGCGCTTTAGATGCGGCAGGACGACGCGCAAGAGGAAATGGGCGTGGTCTAGAGGCGCTTCGGCCCCTTTGAAAACCGAGATGCCGGCCGCGGGCCAGCCCTGGGCGCCGCTCGATTCTCGAGCGACCGCGAGCCGGAGCTGAGACCACTCGTCCACGAACTCCTTGCCGACATAGGCAAGGATGAAGCTGTGCTGCGTGAGAGCGCCGTTCTTGAAAACGTTTCCAGGGTTGACGGTTGTAAACCCTGTGCTCGGGTTGTCCAAACTGACGTATCGAGCAGGGCCGTGGCCACGGATGACGAGGGTCCACCCTTCGCCTAGAAGGCTCGACCGAAGCTCGGCGAAAAACTTGGTCCAATCAACGAACTCGCACGCGGCGTCGTAGGCGAGCGTGATGAGCTCCGATTCAGCTGCACGACGCCTCGGGTCTTTGATATCTTGCTGCGGTTGCAAGGTGCTCATCGCAGCAGCCTCCCTCAAGAGAAGGACGGACCGAGACGTTGAATTCTACGAAAAAAACAAATTAATTCAGCAATCGGAGCTCGATGCCGCCGTGAACCATTCGAGGCGTTCCGATGATCTCGAGTGGGTCGGCCCGGACCGCATAGTCCTCGTCTAAGGCGTTCTCAATCGCGAGGTAAATATTCAGCCTGGAGGTGACTGGTAGTCGCACGGACAGGTCCAGCACGGCGAATGTCGACAGCACGATCTCGTTCAGGTCGTCCTCGAAAGCATCGCCCACCATACGCACGTCCATGGTGAACTGAAGAGGACCTTCGTAGCCGAGCCCGAAATTGCCCTGGTTCTTCGCTGCTTGGGGCAAGCGGCGATCGGTATCGTTATTCTTGGCATTCGAGAAAAGGTAGCTCGCGCGAAGGCTCCAATTCTTGGGGAGGGAATAAGAGACCGCGGCCTCGAAACCGGCAATCGTGGCGCTGCCAAGGTTTTGGCGCTGACGTTGGATGGCGCCCGGTGACAGGTCGACGCAAAGGGGGAGATTCGATGGCTCCGTGCACAGCGTCACGTTCGCGATGGGGTCCTGGAACAAGTTGTAGAAAGCGTTCAGCCGCACCAAAACGTCACGGCTCGGGTATAGATCGACGCCGCCTTCCACACCCCAGAGATATTCTTCGTTGAGGCTGTTGTTCGGGGCCGTGAGGATGTTTCCCACGCGGAAAGGCCGGTAGAGCTCGTTCAGCGACGGGGCGCGGAAACCGCGATAGATCGAAGCGCGAACGGTAGCATTGTCGAGACCGCCATAAGTGAGCCCGAGCCGCGGATTGAACGTCCCCTTTGTGGCTGCATTCTGCCACAGGTCGAAACGGCCTCCGACCAGAAGCTCGAACTCCTCCCTGAAGGTGAAGGTGTACTGCATAAAGGCGCCAAAGAAATTCTGGGTCCGCTCGTCGTTGTCCACTTCCTCGTCCGGATCCCAGCTGACGTAGCGCCAATCGATGCCCCACTGAATGCCGCGATCGGTCCGCATCGAGAAGGAGCTTCCGAGACCGACGGAAGGGAAGATGTTCTCTCCGAACGGGATCTCCCTGTTGCGGCCCGGCAGGATTTTGGAGAACGAGCTGGCAAGCTGCTGTTTCTGCCCATAGAAATTGAAGCTCCACCTGTCGGCGTCGTAGCCCGTATCGACGAGATAGATGTGCGAGTTGTTCACTTGGGAGCGGGTGCCGTTGCTGCGCTCCTCGTCGTAGAGATTCACTCCGACGTGGAAGTCTCGGTACTCGAGCCGACCGATGAATGTCTGAAACTGCGTTTTGGCGGGAACATCGACAATGCCGCGATCTCGCTCGCGCACGGGGATGTAGCCATCGGTGTCGAACACGCGGCCGGAAGCGATCCAGGACAAGTCGCCGGACTGATCGGAGGCAAAGATATCAGCGTCGTAAGTGCCGCGGTTGCCGTACTGGAGGCGGGCATCGAATGTACGGTCCTGTACGGGGCGGGGAACGAGTTGGATGGTGCCCGCGAGGGCTGAGCTTCCGTAAAGCTGGCTCGTCGCCCCTCGCGCCACCTCGGCCTGCTCAATGGATGACATGGGGAGGCGGTTCCAATAGACCCAATTGCCGAAGGGATCGTTGAGCGGGAGCCCGTTCCAAAGCACGAGGCTTCGGCTCGCCCCGCTCGGTCCTATGCCTCGGAGGGACACGCCTTGCGTCGTCGGATGAGAGAAAAGACTCGACGATCGGCGGAACAAGCTGAACCCGGGCACCCGGCGAAGAGTATCGTCGATAACCAAGGCCGGAGAGCGCGCGAGGTCTTCGGCTGCTATCGACGTCACTAGCACTGGCGAGTCGATGAGCTTTTCCACGAACCCCGTCGCCGTGACGACCACGCTCTCCTGATATGTAAGAGGCTCTTCCGTTTGGGATTCAGCCGTCTGTTCCGTCTGTTCCTGATCTTCCTGCTCTTGAGCGTTAGCGGCCGTGGTGAGCACGGCGCCGAGAAGCAAAGTCTTGAACATTAGTCGTTTTTACCCTCAATTTGGATGGCAAAGTGGCCAGAGAATACCACGAAACAATAACGTACAATGCTCACCTGGGAGGAACCAATGACGTCAGCCATTTTGACACTCTCGCTCGTTGCGCTTCTCGCCGGCCCGAGCCAAACCGCCGCGCCCGAAGGAACCCGCTACGCCAAAGCCCTGGACCGCAGTTACGGGGCCGCCATCGACCAGGCGCGGCAAGTGATCGACGCGCGGCTCGATGAATATCCGGGGCTTTCCGTCGCCGTCGGTATGAACGGTCATATCGTCTGGGCGCAGGGGTTCGGTTGGGCCGACATAGAAGGCCGGGTCAGCGCGCGGCCCGCGTCGCGGTTTCGCGTCGGAAGCGTGGCCAAGCCGATGACGACGGCTCTGCTAGCTCTCCTCTATGAAGAAGGGAAGATCGGCCTCGACGCTCATATCCAGCTTTACGTGCCGGGCTTCCCCGAGAAGAGGCATCCGATCACGACGCGTCAGCTCGCGGGGCATCTCGCCGGTATCCGGCACTACAACGGAGATGAGTTCTTGATCTCCCGGCGTTACGCATCCATCCTCGCGGGCCTCGAGATCTTCGACGACGATCCTCTCCTTTTCGAGCCGGAGACCGACTACTCGTACTCGACCTATGGCTGGAACTTGATAAGCGCCGTCATCGAGGGCGCTGTCGATGGAGATTTCCTGGAGTTGATGGACGAACGCGTCTTCTACCCTCTGGAGATGCGAAGCACCGAAGCCGACCAAAACCGCTTGATCGTGATGGACCGCGTGCGACCGTACATCCGCAACAACAAGGGGCAGTTCGAGAACGCGCCCTACGTCGATAACAGCTACAAATGGGCCGGAGGAGGCTTCGTCTCCACCGCCGAGGATCTCGTCCGCTTCGGCATGGCTCATTTGAACCCCGGCTTCTTGAAACCGGAAACCGTGAAACTGCTCTGGACTTCCCAAATAACCCGCGACGGAAAGGAGACCGGCTACGGCATTGGCTGGCGCCTGGGACGAGACAAGAAGGGCCGCCGAGTCATAGGCCACGGAGGTGGCTCTGTAGGCGGCACAACCCGCCTATCGATCTACCCAGAACAAGGCTTGGTCATCGCAATAATCAGCAACATGTCGAATGCCTCCCAATTCGACACCGAAGAAATCGCCGACCAATTTTTAGCCAGGTAAACCTGAAAGCGTTTTGAACCGCGGAGGACGCAGAGGAAAATCCAGGATTTCGTTGAATCTGAGGCTAAGGATAGCTTTTCTTCTCCGCGTACTCTGCGCCTCTGCGGTGAGATCTTCCTACCCCGAAACGTGACCAAAATTCTCGTTTCTGACGGGTTAGAGCCTAGGGCCCCGATAGAGGAAGCCAACTCCTAATCGCGGTTTTGCACGAACTGCCACCCGAACCGTCCCTTGATACACAAGTGTCCGTTCGTCACGTCGTGGTCTTGTGGTGAGGTGACGCGAACGATCTCGTTGTCCTGTACGTGGAGCTCGAGGTTGCAACCGACCCCGCAATACGAGCACACGGTGCGGGTGACGGCTTGCTTCGCCTCGTCCCAGGTGCCCGCTTCGCGGTGGTCGTGCTCCACTTTGAACATCAGAGCGCCGGTCGGACAGACGGCGATGCAGTTGCCGCAATACACACAGGCGGAGTCGTCGAGCAGGGTATCGAACTCCGTCGAGATGCGCGCATCGAAGCCGCGACCCGCCACGGCGATGGCAAACGTGTTCTGGGCGTCGGTGCCGCATGCCTCCACACATTTGTAGCAGAGGATGCAGCGGCTGTAGTCGCGCACATACATCTCGTCGTGGATCTTCACGGGCTGCACGACCGTTTCGGCGAGCTCGTCCGTGGGCGCGTGATGGTGTCCCGTGTGCCGGGAGTCGCGATCGCCCGCCTCAGTCGGCGGGGCGGGTGTGCCGAAGCGCTCGGGCTTCGCGTCGTAGCGCTCCATGAAGCCTTGGACCTCGTCGGTGGCGAGTGACATGTCGACGGAGGAGGCGAGAAGCTCGAGAACAAGCTTCCGGCTGTGGCGCACGCGCTCGCTGTCCGTCTTTACTTTCATGCCCGGCTCGGCCTGGCGCGAACAGGCCGGAACGAGGATTCGCGAGCCTTCGAGCTCGACCACGCAAACGCGGCACGCGTTGACCGGCGTCAAATTCTCGAGATAGCAGAGCGTCGGGGTCTCGACGCCTTTTTGGCGGCACGCGTCGAGAAGCGTCGCCCCTTCGGTTATGGAGACGGCGTCACCGTCGATTTCGATTTCTACGAGCCGTTCACTCATGCGCCATCCTTGGGTGCCAAAAGATTCCTTGAAAGAGCCGATTGCACCGCGCTCGCCGCGGTATGGCCCAGGCCGCAAATCGAAGCGTCGCGCATGACCTGCGCGAGCTCGTCAATGAGCTCGACTTCGCCGTTCTGGCGCCCGCCGTTTTTGGTAATGCGGTGAAGCGCTTCCTCGACGCGGACGGTCCCGACACGGCACGGAACGCATTGGCCACACGATTCGTCACGGAAAAACTCCGCGATCCGCAAAAGGATGTCGGTGAGGTTCGCTTTCTCACCGAACACCATGACAACACCCGAGCCGAGGGATGCGCCGATCTCGCGCGTGCCTTCGAAAGTCAGCGGCACGTCGATCTCGTCGGCGCCAATGAAAGTACCGGCCGCGCCACCGAGAAGAATGGACTGAATGTTCTTCGTGCCGCCCGCTTTTTCGAGAAGCTCCCTAAGCGTCGTCCCGAAAAGCACTTCATAGAGCCCCGGCGTCGCGACGTCGCCGGAGACACAGAAGAGCTTCGGGCCTGTCGAGCCTTTCGAGCCGATCGACGCGAAGCGCGGACCGCCATCGCTCACGATGTCGAGCACGTTGACGAGCGTCTCTACGTTATTGACGACCGTCGGCTTTCCAAAGAGTCCCACTTGTGTCGGGAACGGTGGCTTGTTGCGGGGCTCGCCGCGAAAACCTTCGATCGAGTTGAAGAGCGCTGTCTCCTCACCGCAAATATAGGCGCCGGCCCCACACCGGATCTCGAGCTCGACGCGAAACCCATCTCCCATCACGTCCTCGCCGAGAAAACCACGTCGTGTCGCGGTATCGATCGCGTTTTGCAGGCGACGGGTAGCGTGATGATATTCGCCGCGTATATAGATATAGCCTCGCTCCGAGCCGGTCGCGAAGCAAGCGATTGTCATCGCTTCGACGATCGCGAATGGGTCCTCTTCCATTAACACGCGGTCTTTGAACGTCCCGGGCTCCGACTCGTCCGCATTGCAGACGACGTAGTGCGGGCGCACGGGCGTTTTGGCAACCGCGTCCCACTTGATGCCCATCGGGAAGGCGGCGCCGCCCCGCCCCCGAAGCCCCGAATCTTTGATCTCCCGGATGATGCCGTCGGAACCGAGGCTTATCGCCCGCCTGAGTGCTACGTAGCCGCCGTGCTCCCGATACTCGTCGAGACTCGTGGGGTCAGCGACGCCGATGCGGCGAAGAATCCGCAACCCCTCTTCACGAGGCTCGGCCGTTTGAGGCGTTGACGGTGCCGGCGTCGGGCGCTCGCTGCCACCTTCGAGACCTTGCCGCACGCCGTCCGCCGTGGCCGCGGTGAGAACCCAATCTTCGTCGCCCGCGAGCTGAAACATCACCGCGGGGCCGCGCTCGCATTGGCCTAGACACGGGCTTCGGTGCCATGAGTCCGCTTCGAGGGTTTTCTCGAGCGTCGCGCAGAGCTCGTCCGCACCCACGAGCTTGCAAGCGATGTCGTCGCAGACATGCGCCACGCGCGGGGGACGCTTCTCAGTGGCGAGGAGCGAGTAGAATGTCGCCACACCGTAAGCTTCCGCCGGCGGAACCGTGAGGCGCCGGCAGATGTAGTTCAAAGCACCTTGGCTAATCCAGCCGATGTCGCCTTGTAGAGCATGCAACGCTGGGAGCAGAAGATGCCGGCGCGACTCGGCGGCTTGCCATCCGCCGCGTATGATGTGCTCTTCGAGCGCCTCACCAGGCTCGTCGGGCTCGGTGGGTGGGCCGAGCAAGTTGTCAAGTGCCGCACGCTCCTCGTCCGTAGGAGCGGTGTCCAGGAAGTGAAGGTCCATGAAGGGTTCCCCTAGTGCACTATGTAGCGTCGATGCGAATCGCGGTGGCTTTGAACTCCGAAGTACCCGATTTGGGATCCCACGCCTCGATGGTGAGCTGGTTGACGTCGACTTCGTCCGGAAAATGAAGAGTGAGGAATGCAAGTCCCGGCCTCAAGTTCGCGTCGAACCGCACCGGTGCTTCGATCGAGCCGCGACGCGAGGTGATCTTGACGTTCTGACCTTCGTGGACGCCGTAACGCTCCGCGTCCATGGGCGCGAGATCGAGCGTCTCGCGATTACGGATAGGGGAGTCGAAGCTTCCGGTCTGGACACCCGTATTGTAAGAGTCGAGCCGCCGGCCCGTGGTGAGACGGAGCGGAAACTCGTCGGTCAGCTTGTCGACCGGCGGGACGTGCTCGACGACCGAGAAAGGCGCCAGACGTCCACCGGCGGGGCGTTCCCAAAGTCGGCCATGCAGGAACGGGCTTCCGGGATGGTTCTTGTCCGGGCACGGCCATTGCAATCCCCCGAGCTCTTCGAGGCGCGCATAACTCATGCCCGCGTGGAGCGGCGAGAGGCTTCGAAGCTCATCCCAGGCCTCTTCGGCTGTCGGCACGGACCAATCATGACCCATCGCTTGCGCAAGCCGGCAGATGATCTCGATATCGTCTTTCGCCTCGCCCGGCGGGTCGAGCGCCTTGCGCACCCGTTGGACGCGCCGCTCACTGCTCGTCACCGTGCCCTCGGACTCCGCCCAAGACGCGGCCGCCGGGAACACCACATCGGCGAGCTCGGCCGTCTTGGTGAGAAAGAGGTCCTGCACGACGAAGTGCTCGAGGCCTTCAAGAACTTTTATCGCATGAGATACATCCGCTTCCGACTGCGCTGGGTTCTCGCCAATCACGTAGAGCGACGTGAGCTCTCCGCGCGCCATGGCCTCGAACATGAGCGAGAGGTGCAGCCCGCTCTTGTCGGGGAGACGCGTGCCCCACACTTTTTCGAACTTCGCGCGGGACTCCGGGTTCTCGACATCTTGGAAGCCGGGGAACTTGTTCGGGAGCGAGCCCATGTCGCCTCCGCCCTGTACGTTGTTCTGGCCGCGGATGGGCACGACCCCGGAGCCCCAGCGGCCCACATGGCCCGTGAGAAGCGCGAGGTTGATGAGCGCGCACACATTGTCGGTGGCGGTGTAATGCTCGGTGATGCCGAGCGTCCAGCAGAGCTGCGCGCGGTCCGCTTTCGCGTAGCTATGCGCGAGCTCGCGGATGCTTTCCCTGGGAAGGGACGTGATGTCTTCGGCATATTGGAGCGTATAAGACTCGACCGAAGCCTCGTAGGCTTCGAAATCGGTCGTCGCGTTCTCGATAAAGGCTCGATGCGTGAGACCGGATTTGATGATCTCGCGGGCGACCGCGTTCGCGAGGGCGATATCGGTGCCGACATCGAGACCCAACCAGAGATCGGCCCACTGCGCTGAGCTCGTCCGCCGTGGATCGACCGTATACAGCTTTGCGCCGTTATGAATACCCTTCAAGATATGGTGGAAGAAGATAGGGTGCGCGTCGCGGGCGTTCGAGCCCCACAGGATGATGACATCCGTTTCTTCGAGCTCACGGTACGAGCTCGTACCCCCGCCCGCTCCGAAAACTTTCGCCAGACCGGCGACGCTGGGAGCGTGTCACGTACGGTTGCAGCTATCGATATTGTTACTGCCCATGACGACGCGCGCGAACTTCTCGGCCGTGAAGTTCATCTCGTTGGTCGACTTGGAGCAGCTGAAAAGCCCGAAGGACGTTCCGCGGCGGTCTTTGAAGCCCGCGGCGGCGCGCTCGAGCGCCTCCCCCCAGCTCGCGCGACGGAGAGACCCGTTCTCGCGAACCATTGGATAGGTCAAACGTTTGTAACTTTTTCGCATGCCTTGCCTCGCGGAAGAGTTTATCACGTAGGATAGTCCATGCTGATTCGCCCGACACTCGCAGCGTGCGCGGCCTGCTCGGCGTACTCTCTTGCGCGCCGGAGGACCCTGAGCCTTTCGTTCTGTTTATCGGCCTCGACGGAGCGAGCCTCGACATCGTGGACGACCTGCGCGCCGAGGGACGGCTTTCGACCTTCGACCGGCTGATCCGTACCGGCATCTCAGGCCCGCTCCAGTCCTGGGCGTCGAAGCCGATCATGAGCGAGAACTTGCGCCGCGGCTTCTGGTCGCCGATCGTGTGGACCTCGATCGCAACGGGTAAGATTCCCGAAAAGCACGGCGTGCGCGATTTCGTCTTGCCCATCCCCGGAACGTCCGTGACGTGGATGGGCGCCGACGAAGACCCTGCCAGCGCTACGATGACGATCCCGGAGCTGCACGGACGGACACCTTTCACTCTCACGATGCGGATGCACTCTTTCGCCCGCGCCGGCGCTCAGGCGGTGCAGGTCCTTTGGAACGGCGAGCACGTAGACACGGTCCGGATCGAGGACACGTGGCAGGAAATCGCGGTAGAGGTGACCTCAGCGCCGGTGCGGAACACGATCGAGCTCGTTTTCGCCCGGCAAGCGCGGGCGAATGATGGGCGCAAGCTAGCCGTGGAGCTTTCGTGGGTCTCTGTCACCGACGGCTCCGGTGAGGAGATCTTTCATCTCGACCCGGTACTCCAACGCGAACAGCTCGGCGCCGGTTTCTACCCGCCGCGGGGACAGCTCACCGAGGTCCAGAGCCTACATTGGCGCGCGAAACCGTTTTGGAGCCTACTCGGAGATGCCGGAGTGCCGGTCGGGATCCTCGGCTATTGGGGCACGTGGCCCGCCTATCCGGTGAACGGGTTCATCATCTCGTCGCGAATGGGGATTCGCGAACAACGCGAGGGGAGCAGCCGTTTGAGCTGGCCGGAAGCGCTGGCCGAAGAGATTGCCCCCATGGCTCCCGACGCCATCGATCTCGCACCCACGTTCGAGCGTGTCCACGTCTCGGAGTGCGACCCGCCGCTCATCGAACAGCAGTCCGTCTTGAAGAAGATACTGATCCAGGACGAGTACTACGTGCGCGTGGCTCGTAAGCTCCTCCCGAAGATGGACTCCGGGATGTTCTCGATCTATCTGCGGTCCATCGATGTCGCCGGGCACCCGACGCTTCACTGGCGCCACGGACAGCCAATCCCGGAAGGATGCCCCGAATCGGTCCGCGACATCATGGACGAAACCTACATGCAGATCGATGACTGGCTCCAGGAAATCCTCGAAGCACTCCCGCGGCGTGCCACCGTCGTGATCGTTTCCGATCATGGGATGCAGCCTATCGAAGGCGGCGGCCATCACTCGCCTTTCGGCTTGTTCATCGCGCAAGGAGAAGGCCTGCGCCGCGGGGAGGTCTTCCACGGCTCGACCGTGCTCGACGTCGCGCCGACGATCCTTCACTTGCTCGGAGCGAGCGTGCCGCTCGACATGGACGGGAAGGTAATCGCACAAATCTTCGAAAGTAACTGGCTGGCACAATACGCGCCGCGCTACGCGGACATCGACACAACGCTCGACGTCAAGGATGGAGAGGATGGGTTTGAGACCGACGTAAGCGAAGAGGCGCTCGAGCAGCTGCGCGTGCTCGGCTACATCGAATGACAGCGAATCAAACGCTGGCTACCGGAGGCCAAAACCTTCCACAACGAGGTGCCGGTCGGCTGAGACGCGCCCCACGACTTCCTCCTTGCCGTTCGGCCAGCGGACAGTAACGTTCTCGATGGCGTCCAGGGCTCCGGTGCCGATGTGGATGTCGAGCGTTCCCTGGGACAGGTAGCTGATGCCGGTCTTGACCTCACGTATGACGGTTTTTTCGCCGATAGTCGCCGTGACCCTAGCGCCGACGGCCTCGCGGTTCGATTCTCGTCCCACGAGGCGGAAGGTTACGGCGTTGCCTTCATTGCCTCCGTCGTTTCGCAGCAGTAGGGCCGACTGCCCGCATCGGGTTACGAGCACGTCGAGGTCACCGTCGTTGTCGAAATCGCCCGGGGCGGCGCCGCGAGCAACGTTTTCCCGTCCAACCGCCTCACCCAAGCTCGCTCCCACCTCCATGAAAACACCACCGCCGGTGTTGCGGAAGACGAAATCGCGTTGCTCGTATGTCGAGATGCTGCCCAACTGCTGGATATTGTCGATGATGTGCCCGTTCGCGACGAAGATGTCGAGTAGGCCGTCATTGTCATAGTCGAAAAAGAACGTTCCGAAACCGACGAAGTTGAGCGACGCTTCGGCAACCCTCGCGTCGTAGGAGACGTCGAAGAAAATGCCGGAGCTCGTGCCGGAATAAAGCGCGTTGTACTCGAAGTCGAGGTTAGTGACGGTGAGATCCATAAAGCCATCATCGTTGTAATCCGCCATGTCAGTGCCCATGCCGGCCTGGGTCTGGCCGTCTTCACTGTAGCCGACGCCAGACAGAAGGCTTACGTCCGCGAAGAGCCCGTCGCCCTCGTTGCGATAGAGAAAGTTACGCATCGAATCGTTGGCGACGTAGAGGTCCGCGTCGCCGTCATTGTCGTAATCGCCCCAGACAACACCGAGACTCTTCCCCTCGACCTCCGTGTACATGCCTGCGGCGTGTGTCACGTCCTCGAAAGTCCCGTCTCCGTTGCCGTGAAACAAGTACCCGGGCGCGGGGTTGTAGACGTCGGGATGACAATAGGCTTTGATCTTTTTCGCCTGATTGCCGCAGAACTTGTGGTTTTCGAGCGTGAAGTCCACATAGCGGGATACGTAGAGGTCGAGCCAGCCATCGGCGTCGTAGTCGGCGAACGCAGCGCTCGTGCTGAATCCGTCGACGGACAGGCCGGAAACGGCGGTGACATCGGTGAACGTCCCGTCTCCGTTATTCCGGTAGAAGACATCAGAGCCGAAGTTCGAAACGTACAAGTCGAGGTCTCCGTCGTTGTCGACGTCACCTGCGGTCATCCCCATGCCGTAAGTTGCGTCTCCGACGCCGGCTTCGAGCGTCACGTTGGTAAAGCCCGCGACACCGTCGTTGCGGTACAGCACGTTAGTCGGAGTCGCGGCGGCCGCAGCCGAGCCTGGCAACGGAGCCCCATTGACCAGATAAATGTCGAGGTCTCCGTCACCGTCGTAGTCGAAGAAGCCACCGCCGGACCCCATGGTCTCGACCAGGTACTTCTCGTCGGTCGCGGCGCTATAGTGAACGAAGTCGATACCCATTTCGAACGTAACGTCTTCGAAAAGGATCGGTTCGTTGCGGGCAAGACCTCCCGCGGAGAGCGCTGCAACGAGGGCCGCCGTAAAAGCTTGCATCCGAGCCATCTTACGCCAAACGGAGGGCTTGCTGGACCCTGTCTCCGATGGCTAGAACGAATTACGGACTATCGAGATGTTTGCGTCCTTCCGCAATCGTTGGGAAGAACGTCGTTCTTCCCAACGAACTCGTAAATCGTCAGATTCTTCCTCAATAACCCGACGTCGCTCTTCATCGACTTCAGTTTGGCCATCAGCTTTTCCGCGTTCTCGGAGTCCGGCGTCACAATTACGTTGAGCTGAACACATTTGCCGTCGACGTCGTAGATCGTGTTGCGTAGACTTTCGATCTCCGCTCCGAGCTTCTCGGCTATTGAGGCAACTTGCGGACTGGGGACTTCGAAATCGGTTTCCACTTTCCAGCCCGACGGCATATCGGGAGCGGGAGGCGCTTCTGAAGAGGCGATGCTCGCGCCACCAGCGGTACAGCAGCTGAGGCAGAGAAGGATCGCCCAACAGGTGTGCCAAAGGGATCGGCTTACAGGGAACACGACAACCTCCCTATCTTCGGGGATAGATCAATTATGCTGGGAGCTACACGAGATGGGAAGTCATGGGCACCGAGCCCACCCAACAAGGGTGGTCTCGTCAGGACGATGAAACGACAGGCTGAGGCACGTGCTATGTCGTCGGGCGCACGAAAAAGCGATCGAGAGCGCGCACCGATGTCGCGCCCGCTAAACGCATGGCGAGCTCGAGCTCACGGCGTAAGGTCGTGAGCACCATCTCCACGCCCTCTTGTCCAAAGCTCGCGAGGCCCCAAATATAGGGGCGCCCCACAGCCACCGCCGTCGCGCCGAGTGCAAGCGCTTTGAAGATATCCGTGCCCCGTCGGAAGCCGCTGTCGACGATTACGGGAATGCGGCCGCGAACCGCGTCGATCACTTCGGGTAGGATCTCGATGGTAGAGACGCCGCTCTCCTCGGCACGGCCGCCGTGGTTCGACACGATGAGCCCATCGGCGCCGTGCTCGACCGCAAGCGCAGCGTCTTCGCGTCCGACGATGCCTTTGATGAGCACCTTCATCGTCGTGTGCTCCTTCAGACGCTCGATGAACAACCACGTGAGGCTAGGCGCATCCAGATTGGTGAGCCCGGTGACGTCAACGTTATCGAACATCGGTTTGCGTCCGAGCCGAAAATAGATGGGCCCACTCTCGTGGCAAACGGAGCAATCCCGCGCGTCCATCCGTGCCAGGCGTTGCGCCGTCTCGCGATAACTGATCACGGGAAGGTCGACCGTCAAGACGACAGCGGGACAGCCAGCGCGCTCGGCGCGCTTCAAAAGTCCTTCGGTCACGTCCCAGCTCGCGGTCGGATAGAGCTGATACCAGACCGGCTTGTCGTGTGCGGCGTTGACGTCTTCGACAGAAGACGTCGTCATCGTCGAGAGGATTTGAAGATGGCCGCGGGTTTTCGCGGCACGCGCGACGGCTACTTCACCTTCAGGGTGAAACGCTTTCTGGCTTCCGACGGGCGCGAGCACGATAGGCGTTTCCCACCGCGTTCCGAACATCTCGATGGAAGTATCCACCTCCCGCACGTCGACGAGTCGGCGCGCGCGGATGCTGAACTTGTCGAAGCCTTCGCGATTGGCGTGCAACGTGCGATCGCCATCGACGCCGGTCGCCAAGTATCCCCAATGCGCGGGCGGAAGCACGTCGCGGGCAACGCGCTCGAAATCGAAGACACTGAACGCCTCCTCGGGGGACGTGATGGCCTTCTCGCCTGGAATCTGCGGCAAGCCCATGAAAAAGGGGCTCCCCGCGAGAAAACGAAGAAGCTCGCGTCGATGCATGATTGGGTGGTCTCCTCTTTGGCACGCGTCGTGACGGCATTGTATGGTGCAGGGAACATCTAGGTCTATTGCGCTCGTAGCTACTGGTAAGATGGTTCGATGTTTCAAGATATACGCATAGGAACGCGCCAACTTCTGAAGCGCCCGGGCTGGGCGATAGCTGTCATCGTTGTGCTCGCGGTCGGCATTGGCGCGAACACGACCATGTTCTCCGGCTTCGAAGCATGGGTTCTGAGACCCCTCGACTTCAACGAGCCGGGCCAGCTCGTTGCGCTGCCTGGGATGCATCTATGTTCCCTACGCGGACTCGCCCACGACACGCCTCGCGGTGGCGGTCTACGACAGTGCGCCGAACCGCGGCCTCGCGGCGGCGATGCGTGAAGGATTTCAGGCCTCCGCTCCGGGCGTGCCGTTTGGCGAGGTGTTGACGATGGCGGCCTCGGTTTTCCGCTTGCGCTGGGTGAGCAGCTTTTTCAGCCGGCAGCTCGTGGCCTACGCCATCCTCGCGATGATCGTCGCGGAGGTCGGGCTCTATGGGTTGACAGCGGACTCCGTGAGCCGGCGAACGCGGGAGCTTGCGATCCGAACGGCGCTCGGCGCTGAGCGGGCTGGCTTGATACGCTTGATCGTCGTCGAGGCGGTCAAGCTCGGTGTGGTCGGCGTCCCGATCGGCGTCGTGCTGTCGCTCGGTGTTACGCGCTTCGCGGCACGCATGCTCGTGGATGTTGGCGCTCGCGATCCTTTGGTCTTCACTTCCGTCACGGTCTTGCTGCTCGGCGTCGTCATCGTCGCCGCCTTCGTTCCCGCCCGCCGCGCTAGCGCGCTTGACCCCATCCGTGCGCTTCGCACCGAATAGGATCTACTGATCGTGTTGCGCTCTCTCTTGATTTCGAGCTGGGGCATGATGGGCGTCGCAGCCTTCATCCTGCGCGCTCTACTGACACTCACACCCATCGCCCTCGAGCCAATCCAGAACGGGAGTCTCTCGAGCTGGCACTGGGTCCTTCTCTGTGGATGGGTAGTGTTCAGCGTTTACGCAGAGGGCTATCGGGGTTTCCACCGGAGCTTTTCGCCCCGCGTCGTGGGGCGGGCGATGGCGCTCGGAGACAGCCGGAGCTGGCTCAGAGTTTTGTTCGCGGCTCCCTATTGCATGGGACTCTTCGACGCACCGCGTGGGATCCTTATCAGGAGCTGGGTTTTGGTCTTCGCCATGATCTGTATCGTCATCTTCGTCCGTCAGCTCGCGCAGCCTTGGCGAGGGATCATCGACGCTGGCGTGGTCGTGGGACTCGGAACAGGGCTTTTGAGCATGCTGTTTCTCTTTGCGCGTGCGATCGCCGACAAAGGAAACGGCTATGACAACGAACGCGCAGAATCCCTGAGCTAATAGCCTAGTAGTCCCCGGCCATCGGGAACAAATTGAATTCTTTGCCGGATGCCAAGCGCAGCGTACCGGAAACAACATCTTCGCGCTCGGCGTCGACAGTGATGCATTCGTCCGTCAACGTGCCCGCTCCTTTGGGGCCGCTAATCTCGAAAAACGAACACGTTCTCGCCGGGCTCATCGCCCGTTGGGGCGTCGAGATGCTGAAGCTCTTCGGTCCGACGCAGCTACCGCGGCTCGCAAGTGTCGAGGTTTCCGGGCGTGTCCTGCTGTTGGCGCTTGCGCTCGCTGTGACAACCTCCGTCGTCTTCGGGATTGTCTCCGCACTCCACATCTCGCAAGGCGGCGCCGCGTTGAAGGTCGGCGCGCGCTCGCCTGGCGATGTAGGGCGGCAACGCGCACGCCGCCTGCTCGTCGCTTCCGAGGTCGCGCTCTCCGTCGTGCTCTTGACAGGGGCGGGCCTGCTCGCGCGAAGCTTCGTGAAGCTCGCCGAGGTCGACCCCAGCTTCGATAGCCAGGGCGTGCACACGGTGAAGCTCTCGCTTGTCGATAGCCACTATCCCTACAGCGAATATCGCCGTATCGCCGGTTTCTACCGGCAGTTGCTGCAACGCCTCGACGAGCTCGGCGAAGTAGAAGCTGCCGGCGCGACGAGCGAGCTCCCGCTCGACGGAAGCTCGTACGACCTGGGACCCTACGCCTATGACACGCCCGAAGGCGTCGTCGAGTGGGAGTCCGTCGCGGCAAACTATCGCGTGGTTACGCCGGGATTTCTTCGAGCCGTGCGGGCCCGACTCGTCGAGGGACGCTTCTCGAATGGACGGACGATCTCGACCATCCTACGGTCGTCGTCATCGATGACAAGCTCGCGAGAACCGTCTTCAAAGACCGCTCTCCCATCGGCGAGCGTCTCCGCGTCGTCGTTTTCATCGAGTCTACACGACCCGTCTGGGCAGAGATCGTCGGTGTCGTCGAGCATATGAGGCACCATCCGCGCGAAGACGGTATCGGGCAAATTTATCTGCCGCATCAGCAATCGCTGCAGCGAACCATGGCTTTGGCGATCCGCAGCCCAATGGGCAAAGCGGCGCTCCTCGATGTCGTGAGAAAGGAAGTCGCGGCACAGAACCCCGCGCAGCCGGTCCAGGGCGTGCGCGCGATGAACGCTTATCTCACGGAAGCGATGGCACCGACGCGTTTCGCGCTAACACTTCTCGGCATCTTCGCTGTCGTGGCCGTCATCCTCGCGGGGATTGGCCTCTATGGCGTGATCTCATACAGCGTGGGCCAGCGCGTCCAGGAGTTCGGTGTGCGGCTCGCCCTCGGTGCCACGCCAGGGAACGTGCGACGGACGATCTTGCTCGAAGGCGCACTTCTCACCGCCTTAGGCCTCGCGCTCGGGCTCTCGCTGGCGTCGCTTTGAGTGGCCTGCTACAGAACCAACTCTACGAGATCGGCGCTCGCGACCCGCTCACCTTCGCTTCGATCGCGTTGTTGTTGAGCGTTATCTCGCTCGCGGCGGTCTACGTCCCGGGACACCGCGCCTCACGTCTGAGCCCGAAGGTAGCACTGCGCGGTGAGTAGCTCTCGAGCTGCGGGCTCGCGGGCTGCGCTCACGCGGTCCAAGCCTAGACTGCGGGCCGTGTCCCATCCGAAAGCCCACACGTTCGCGCAACGGTCGACGAGTTTGCCGCATGCCCGTTCCGAGCTCATATATGAACCCGTTCCCATGATGACACCGACGAGCCGAGCCTTTCGTCAGAGTGAGACGCGTCTCCAACAAGCTCCTCTTTCGGAACGAGCGCCTGCGCCAAACTGAAGCCGAGGACTTGGACGTCACGGTCGAGCTTCGTAACGCACGCGCGACAGACGGCTCCTATCGCACCGGCGCCAATTGGCTTGACGACGTCGTAGTGGGCTAGCTTCGTAGCTGGCTCAATGCTCATCACTCCCGTTTCGGGAGTATTTCATAGCATCAAACGTCCGGCGGAGCGCGCTCTGCGTTCCCACCGTCGAGTCATTGATGCTGGGCTCAGCGAACACGTGTTCGCTGGCGTCGCAACCCCGCATTTGAACCCGGCGCCCAGTGCCACTACGATCGAGCTCCGAGGACTCGTGGAGGACGACCATGCGGATGACCACCGGCCAAACGAAGGCGAGCGTTCTGTTCATGCTGTGCTTGAGTATCATCGCTGCGACCGCGCACGCGGAGTTTCGTGTGGATGAAGCCACCATCGCGGAGATACACGCCGCGATGAAGTCGGGTGAGCTGACTACGCGCCGCCTCGTCGAGATTTATCGCGATCGGATCGCTGCCTATGATCAAAACGGCCCAGCGATCAATGCCGTCATCCTGGTCAACCCTAATGCCATCACTCGTGCCGAAGCGCTCGACGAGCAGTTCGCACGCTCGGGCTTTTCTGGAATCCTCCACGGCATCCCGGTTTTGTTAAAGGACAACGTCGAGACGGCGGACATGCCGACGACCGGCGGCTCGCTTGCTCTCGAAGGCTACCGGCCCAAAGCGGACGCGTTTCTCACACGAAAGCTCCGGGAAGCCGGTGCTGTCATAATCGCGAAAGTGAACTTGACCGAATTCGCGGCCTCAGGCATCACCAAGAGCTCGCTCCAAGGACAAACGCTGAATCCCTATGACCTCACGCGAACACCGGGAGGCTCGAGCGGCGGCACCGGTGCGGCGGTGGCGGCGAACTTTGGCGTCGTGGGGATCGGCACCGATACCGTCAACTCCATCCGCTCGCCCTCTTCCGCGAACAACCTCGTCGGCATCAGGCCAACGCGGGGGCTCGTGAGCCGAGCCGGCATCATTCCTTTCTCGCTCACTCAAGATATTGCTGGGCCAATCGCGCGAAGAGTCGAGGATGCCTCACGGGTCCTCGACGCGATCGCGGGTTACGATCCCGAAGATCCCACGACAGCGTGGAGCGTTGGGCGTATTGGGAGCTATGTGGGAGCCGTCGATCCCCATGGCTTGAAAGAAGCGCGGCTCGGAGTGCTACGCTCGTTTTTCGGCGCCGCCGAGATTCATCGAGATGTGACCCGCGTCGTGAACGAGGCGATCGAAGCCATGCGGCAAATGGGTGCGGAGATCGTCGAGCTCGAAGCGGACATCGACGCCGACGAGCTCATCTCCAAAATGTCGGTCTCGGGTTACGAGCTCGACGCCCACCTGAGCGCCTACTTGAGCGCGACCGGAACGGCGGTGGGCTCGCTCAGAGACGTCCTCGCTTCCGGTAAATATGAGCCCATGCTCGAGGGACTCTACCAACGCGCGCTCACGCGGAGCGTAGAAGAGCCGGAATACGGGGTGCGGCTCCAGGCGAGACTGGACCTCCGTGACAAAGTAATGAAACTGATGGCCGATCATCGGTTGGACGCTCTCGTCTACCCGCACCAAAAAAGACTCGTCGTTCCCCTGGGCGAGGACCAAGTCGACCGCAATGGCGTGCTCGGGGCGATCACGGGCTTTCCGGCGATAACGGTTCCCGCGGGCTTCTCGCCGAAGACCGCAAGCGCCCCTCTGGGCGTACCCATCGGCGTGGAGTTTCTAGGACGACCCTTTACCGAGCCGGTCTTGATTCGCCTGGCATCGGCCTTTGAGCAGAGCACAGGGCACCGCCACGCACCCGCAAGCACCCCACCACTCATGCAACAAGAACCGTAGGTTTCTTCTGCCCAACTGTAATAGAGAAGGAGTCGCGTGGAAATGGAACGCATTGCCGTTGTCACCGGTGCGGCGCGGGGAATTGGCTTAGCCATAACCCGCGCCCTCTTGAAAGACGAGCTTGCCGTTGTTGGCGTCGATGTGAATGAGGCCGGATTGTCCGCCACGGCCGAGAAGCTCACCGCAGACGGCGCTTCTTTTGTCCCCAAACTCGCAGATTTAGCGGACCCAACCCAGGTGGCGCGCATTTTTGCCGAGATTGAGGAAACATTCGGAGGCGTAGACGCATTGGTGAACAACGCAGGAACCTGCTTCGTCAACGATTTCGTCGATATTAGCCCAGATGAGCTTCAGCGTCAGATGGCGATAAACTTTGACAGTACGTTCTATTGCTGTCAGCGGGCCATCCCCTTGATGCTTCGCCGCCCTGGTATCAAGAAAATCGTCAACATCTCATCCAACGCCGCCTACAATTTTGATGTGTTTGATCCGGCCCACTATCGCGCCAGCAAAGCTGCCGTCGATAACATGACCAAACATCTGGCTCGGTGCTACGCCAAAGAGAACATTGTCGTGAACTCCATCGCTCCTGCAATGACGCGCACCGATTTATTTGACGTCGTGGAGCCGGAGGTGCTGGCTCGCGCTATCGCTGAGATGCCACAAGGTAAACCCATGGAACCTGAAGAAGTAGCGGCCTGGGTGGCCTTTCTGGTTTCAGCAGCCGGCAACTGCGCCAGTGGCAATGTCATTATTCTCAACCAGGGTCGAGACGTTCGTTAGCCGCCGCTCGGAGAAAGGTGGGTCGGGCCGGGGCGGTGTCCACGACGCTCATTGACTTCACGAAACGATACCGAGCGGCTCGCGAGCTTTCCATTTGCCGCGCGTAAAGTCGGGTACGTCCACCGGACGTGACCGGTTGTTGACGGACACTTCGCTCAACGGTGCTACCGCAGACCAAGCGGCGGCATCGTACACGTCCTGGTCGAGGGAAAGACCGTTTCTGAGGCAATAGACCATACGCCACACCATCACGAAATCCATGCCTCCGTGGCCTCCCGCGCGCGTGGCCTCTTCACCGACACGTTTCCACAGAGGATGCTCGAATTCGCGGCGAATGGGTTCGAG
This sequence comes from Acidobacteria bacterium bin61, assembly GCA_963578475.1. Lineage (GTDB taxonomy): Bacteria > Acidobacteriota > Vicinamibacteria > Marinacidobacterales > SMYC01 > SMYC01. The sequence continues at coordinate 68,932 of CAUZCL010000008.1, forward strand.
GTCTTGCCAGTCGTGGGTCTCGCCGCGGCCTTCGATGACCACGCGGTTCGGGTAGCCGCCGAACATACCGCGGGTGCCTTGGATCAAGTTGAGACGGCTATAGGGTCTCGGTGTGGTCGTCTCCCACTGCACCATGATGCTACGGCCTTTGGCGGTCTGAATGAGCGTCGTGTTCATGTCGCCCGCGATGTAGCGCGCTTGGTTTTTGGAATGTTCAGGTGGGAAATTCTCTTTCGTCATATTCCCCGCGCGCATAGCCATCGGGCCGAGGCGCGCCCTGCGCCTCGGCATAATCCATATGCTCACGCATCGTGGGCTCATGGATATCGCAGAGGGCTTTCACCTCGACGCCTTCGAGCAGAAGTAGCTGGCGTAAGTGAAACCCGCCGCGGGCGCCAAGACCGATGAGACCCGTGCGCACGGTGTCCATTGATATGGACGCGCCTGCGGGGACTTGAGCGAGCGCCAGGCTTGCGCCGGCGCCACCGATCGTCTTCAGAAATTGTCTTCGGTTCGACACGCGGGGGAGTATACGAGTAGACTTCCCAACCTCACAAGTGGAGGGAACCATGAAGAACGCCATCGCGTTGCTTACTATCGCGCTCTTGGCTGGCTGTGCTTCCGAAGAGCCGCCGGCCCCGTCGACCGCGACCCATTACCAAGGCATGAACGTCATCGTGGGTGATGGCACGTCCGTCATCGAGAACGCGGGGATGATCGTGGACGGCGGCAAGATCGTCGCTCTCGGCCCCTCCGCCGATGTCGAGGCGCCGGCCGGTGCCTCGCATGTCGATTGGACCGGCCGAACGATCATGCCGCTTCTTCACTCGCTTCATGTCCATGTCGGCTATCTCGTCGGCGACGGCATGGCGGCCGAGAACTACACGCGCGAGTCCATCCTCGCGGACCTCGATCGGCACGCCCATTACGGCGTGGGCGCAGTACTCGTGCTCGGCAGCGATGTCGGTGATATCGCTTTCGCGATTCGAGAGGACCAGCGCCAAGGCCATGTGGGAGGCGCCAAGCTCTATACCGTCGGACGCGGGCTGACGAGCGTCGGCGGCTGGCCCACCATCATCGCCGCGATCGCCGCGGCGCCGCAGCAAGTGGAAACGGAAGAGCAAGCCCGAGAAGCGGTGCGCGCGCTCGCCGGGCAGAAAGCCGACGCCGTCAAAGTGTGGGTGGACGATGCGGGCGGACGTTTGCCGAAGATCACGCCCGAGCTCTACGGAGCCACCATCGACGAAGCGAACCAGCACGGATTGAAGGTTTACGTTCACGTCTACTATCTCGACGACGCCAAGAGGCTCGTCGAAGCGGGCGTCTCGTTTCTCGCCCACAGCATTCGCGACCAGGAAGTCGATGACGAGCTCATTACGATGATGCGAGAGCGTGGCGTAGGCTACATCCCAACGCTCGTCGCGCACGAGGCCTCTATCGCTTATGCGGACCAGTCGGATTGGATTGGAGAGTCCGCGATGCGCGAGACGGTGGATGCGAGCTTGATCGAGACGCTGACGAGCGAAGCTTTCGTCGAGAATGCGCGCGCGAACCCAGGGCTCGCCGCGACGCGGGAGCAATACGCGACGGCGCTCGTGAACGTGAAGAAGCTGCACGATGGCGGCGTTGCGATAGGTCTCGGGACGGACTCGGGAACGACGAACCGTTTTCCCGGCTATTTCGAACAGCGTGAGATCGAGCTCTTGGTAGATGCCGGCCTCACAGCGAATCAGGCGATCGCAGCGGTTACGAAAAATTCCGCGGAAGCGCTCGGACTCGACGGCACGCTCCACGTTGGTGCGCCGGCGGGCTTCGTCTTGTTGCGTAGCGACCCGCTAAGCGATGTTCGAAACACGCGCGACATCGAGGCCGTCTATTTCGACGGCGAAAAGATCGATCGCGCCGGAGGCGGCGCGTCTGACTAGCATAGCGTAGCCTCGCCAACCTCATTGTGGGAATGGGTCGTGGCTTGATTGAGCCACTGCGTGGGGCGACCCTTGGGGAAGCGCGAGGAGGCACTTGGGAGGAATCAAGGAAGAAAAGCTCAACTGGGCCACCGTCGATCTCGACGACGAGGAAGCACTCGACAGCTTCGAGGAGCAAGAGCTTGATCGCGCCGGTGAGCGCATCCGGAAAGCTGTGAAGGAGCTCGAGGAGCTCGGTATCGTGGACGAGAGAGGGCGGCGCATCAAGAAAGAGCTGCCTCCAGACATGTAGCCAGATTCGAAAACCGACGTCTAGCTCTTCTGGGGCGACATCAAGGATGCAGCCTCGTATGGTCGTCATCGCCGGGCCCGCCGGCAGTGGCAAATCCACCGCTTTTCCAGTCGTTGAAAGTGGCGTCGACGGCTTCAACATCGATGATCGCGCTGCCGAGCTCAACGGCGGCTCCCACAGGAACATCCCCACTCAAACACGGGCTCGAGTCAACAAAGAGTGCGAGGAATTCATCGAAGCGCATATTCGCGAAGGTAAGAGTTTCGCGGTCGAGACCACCCTTCGTAGCGACATCACCCTTCGGCAGGCGGCTGCCGTCCGCCGCAAGGGCTTTTCTCTTCAAATGAGGTATGTCGCGCTCGAGGATCCCGAAACGAACGTTGAGCGAATCGCGAACCGGGCCGAACGAGGTGGTCACTCGGCCACGCCTAGCCGCATCCGCGAGGTCCGCGAGGCCGGTCTGAAGAATTTCCCCAAGGCCGTTCGCGAGTTCGACCGCGTCCGTGCTTACGACAATACCCGATGGGCGGAACGGCCCCGACTGGTCTTCCACGCCCGCGATGGCAAGGCCCGCTACGTCGCCGAGAAATTCCCGTCGTGGCTTCAGGGAAGCCTCAGGGACACAGAGTACGAGATCCGCGACCCAGAGTCCGGAAAGGAAGTTGAGAAATAGACGCCCCACAGAGGGCTGCGCAGCTTGCTAGACCTCTCGAGGACCCGGCCTCCCGTCCTCGATCTCGAAAGAAGCTAAGGTCTCGATCCCGGTATCGGGATCGGTGACGTCTCCGACGGCGCGGAGGTCGACTTGGGCGCGCTCTTTGGTGAGCTCTACACGGGCATAGCCGTGCCGAGCGCTGTTTCCGTACTGGATGTGCGGATTGTCCTTTTGTATTGCGGCGCGACGCTCTTCGGGCATGCCTGAGGACGTGATCGAGCCGCCGACGATTTCGCTCGCGATGGGTTTCGCATGCCCGTCACGAAAGTCAGTTTTGAGGTCCGACACCCAGAACGCGTGCACGTCGCCGCCAATGACGAGAGGGTTTCTTGGCGCGCTCTCGGCAATGAACTCCAGAAGCCGGGCCCGGGCCGCTGGGTAGCCGTCCCAACCATCGGTCCAAAAGGCGCGCCCGGGGCCAGGTGCGCGGTCGAGCTCGGCCATGAGCGTCTGCTGCGCGAGAATGTTCCACCGAGCCGTCGACCGCTCGAGATTTCGATGGAGCCAGGCTTCCTGCGCATCGCCTAGAAGGGTCAAGCTCGGGTCGAGCCGCGCGGGACAATCTGCAACGGTGTTCGAGCCGCCCTCGCCGGGACGCGGGCAAACTTGCGGCGTTCGATATTGCCGGTCGTCGAGCACTTGAAAGCGCGCGAGCTCGCCATAGGCGACTTCCGTGTAGAGACGCAGATGCTCGCCGAGTGGCGCCGCGCTGCGCCGGAGAGGCATGTGCTCGTAATACGCGTGGTACGCTGCCGTGCGGCGGCGGCGAAACCACGCTTCGGGATGGAGCTCTTCGCTGGCAAGATCGGCGTAGTCGTTGTCCACTTCGTGATCGTCCCAGGTCACCAGCCAAGGGGCCGCCGCGTGCGCCGCTTGAAGATCCGTGTCGCTTTTATACTGCGCATAACGGTTTCGGTAGTCCTCGAGGGTCACGGGTTCCGGCGCCGCGTGCCGGCGAACGCGCACACCGCTCGCTTTCCCTTCGTAGATGTAGTCTCCGAGATGGATCACGAGGTCGGGCTCGTCCGCGATCATGTGGCGATAGGCACTGTAGTAACCCTTCTCGTAATGCTGGCACGAGGCGAACGCAAACCGGAGGCGTTCGGGAGTCGACTCCAAAAGCGGCGCCGTACGCGAGCGACCGATGACACTCTCTTCGCTACCGACGCGGAACCGATACCAATAGGGGCGTTCCGGCTCGAGCTCTTCGACCTCGACGTGCACCGAGTGCGCCCAGTCCGGCGAGGCAATGGCGGAACCGTTCCGCACAACATTGGCCATACGGTCGTCGTTCGCGACTTCCCACTCCACGACAACGGGGGAGGGAGGCATCCCTCCGCCCATGAGCGGCACGGGTGCGAGGCGTGTCCAGATGACAAACCCTTCCGAAAGAGGGTAGCCGGAAGCAACACCCAACGTGAACGGATTTCTCGAAAAACGTACGGGACTTTGCCGGATCAAGAGCGCTGGCGCGGCCGCCGCCGTGCTTTTCAGAAAGTGGCGTCGTGAAACTCCGTGTTTTGGTGTTCGCATGAACAGGTTTCCTCTCGAACGACGAGAGCGTAGCACACGATGCAGAAACCGGAGCGCTACTATAAGGAACAACGCTCCGGGTGGACGTTCCCCACCGAGTTTGGGGTCCCGATGATGATGCAGGCTTCAATTCAGGAAATGTCAGAGCCGAAGGCGTACAGAATGCCGTCCTGCGAGCCGATGACGACCCGTCCATCGGCGAGCGCGGGGGAGGCGCCGAACGGAGCGCCCGCGTCGAACTGCCACAACTTCTCGCCGGTCGTGAGCTCGAAAACGTAGAAGCGGCCGTCACCCGAGCCGATATAGACGCGGTTGCCCGCGATGACGGGAGAGGACTCGACGCGCGCGCCCGTACGGTAGGTCCAGAGAGAGGCGCCCGATTCTTGATCAATCGCGTGCACAATCTTGTCACGGCCGCCGATGACGACGACGCCATTCGCTACCGCCGGGGAGGAATAGAAAGGGAAGTGGCGGATCGGGTGCTCATACCGCCAGAGGTACTCTTTGTTCTTCAAATCGACCGCAAGCACGTCGTTGTTGAACGTTCCGTAATAAGCTATACCGTCGACGAGAGCCGGAGAGGAAGCCGTATAAGCGCCTGAGTTCAACTGCAGCTTCTCGGTGCCATCTTCGAGATCGATGCCGCGCAACAGGGCGTCGCATCCCGTTACGTAAACGAGCTCGCCGTCAAATCCGGGCGTGCTGTGAAGAGGCCCGAGGCTTTCAAAGGTCCACTGAAGCTCGCCCGTCTTGCGGTCGAGCGAGTATAGGTGCTCGTCATAGGACGCGATGAGCACACGGTTACCAATGACGACCGGAGAGGCTTTGATTTCCGCGCCGGTCTCGAACGTCCAGCGGGTCTCGCCGTTCGCTGTGTCAAAAGCGTGCACGACGCCGAGCAAGTCGCCGACATAGACGGTGCCGGCGATCACCATAGGCGAGGATTCGCCAAAGCGGTCCTCCTCCTCGCCGAAATCGCGCTTCCAGAGGACCGAGCCGTCGTCGAGGGCGAGCGCAGCGACGAGCCCTGGCAGTGCGGTCATATAAACGACGTTGTCGACGATGGCGGCGGAGGAGTCGATGGAAAAGCCGGCCTCGAAGCTCCAGAGAAGCGTCAGCTCGTCGGGGATCTCGGCGGCAGAGCGTCCCGTGCGCATTGGGCTTCCGCGAAACTGATTCCACGTGTCTTTCGGCGCGACGGTCTCTTGCGACGCGACCGCCAACAAAGCGAGGACACTCAGTAGGCGCATCGGTAAATCTCCAGAGCGGCCGCTTCGTCGAAGGGCCGCGGGTTAAAGTGTCCCGTCCACTGCTTCGTGGCGGCGTGGGCGAGGCTCGGAAGGTCTTCTTCCAGGATGCCGTCATCACGAAGGCGCCGCGGAAGACCTCCGAGCTCGGCAAGCTCTTCTAGGCGGCTCGCGAGCGACTCGCCATCTTGGTGGAGCGCCGCGTAAGCCTGTACCACCGTATCCGCGTTGAAGCGCACCACGCTCGGCAAGCACATCGCGATGGCGCGTCCATGGGCGGTTCCATAGCGCTGGGTGAGGGGGTTCGCGCAGGCATGGGTGGCGCCGAGCATCGAGTTCTCGATGGCGACCCCTGCATAGAAAGCACCGAGCTGCATCGCGCTTCGAGCTTCGAGGTCTTCGGGCTCCTCAAGAACGCGGGCGTAGTTTCCCACGAGCAATCGAAAAGCCTCCCGGGAGTAGAAATCGGACAAGGCGTTTCTCTTCGTGGTCACTGCGGTCTCGACAGCATGGGCAAGGGCATCGTAGCCCGTGATTGCCGTGACCGCCGTCGGCTGTGTTACGGTGAGCTCGGGGTCGAGAATCGCTATGCGAAAGCGCGAGGAGAGATCGGAGCAGGCCATCTTCACATGCGTCTTCGCGTCCGAGATGAGCGCGTAGGATTGCGCCTCGCTCCCGGTCCCGGCCGTCGTCGGGACGCCAATCATGGGGAGAAGCGGCTTCTTGTTCTTTGCGAAGCCGACATAGTCGCGTATGACACCGCCATTGGTGAGGACAAAATTGACGCCCTTGGCGCAATCCATCGAGCTTCCTCCACCGAAGCCGATGAACGAATCGACGTTCTTCGACGACGCGAAGGCGCGTCCCCGCTCGACCATGTCGGTGTCGGGGTTCTCTGTGAAATCGCCGAAGACGAAGACTTCGATCCCGACGCGCGCAAGCAAGCCGAGGGCGCGATCAACATGGGGCGTCGCGAGAAGTCCGGGGTCGGCCGCCAACATCGTACGTTCAAAGCCGAGCTCTTTCGCGAGCTCGCCTAGGCGCTCGAGAGCGCCGCGGCCAAACACAACCCGCGGCTCGGGTCGGTAGTCGAAAGATTTCATGCTCTATTCGTTGGCGAGCGCGAACAGCTGATTTCGGCTCGCGATATATAAAACGCCGTGCGCGGGAACCGCTGTCCCGTAGACGGAGCTCCCGAGGTTCATCTCGACGAGAACTTTTTCTTCTTTGCCTGGCGCAAGGACGACGACATCGCCGTCTTCGTCCCCGAGATAGATCTTGCCATCGACGACCATGGGCGACGACCAGACGGCCGCGAAGGTGTCGTGCACCCAATACGGCTCTCCTGTCTCGACGTTCAGCGCATGGAAGAAACCGCTGAAATCCGGCATATAGATGATGCCTTCATGGATCGCCGGCGTCGAGATCGAGCGGCGGATCTTGTCGTAATGCCAGACGCGGCCGCTTTGGGTGATGTCGCCGCGCTTGGTCGCGTCGATAGCGTAGAAGTGCCCCACGCCCTCGCCGTGCTCCGGGTCCTGACCGTTTGCGATATAGACCTTGTCGTTGTAGATCACGGGAGTGCTGATGATGTTGTTGCGTGTTTTCGGCCAGGTAGTGCCGGGCGGGTTGCTGTCGAACACCCACAGCTTTTCGCCGGTCTCGGCTAAGTAGCCGCGCACCCAGCCGTCGCCTTCGCCCATTACGACTTGAACAACGCCTCCGATCTCACCGACAGCGGCCGAGGACCACTGCCCGTGAAGTATTTTCTCTCCCACGGGGTTGTTCTCCCACACGAGCTCGCCCGTGTTCTTGTTGATGGCTACCAGGTCGGGGCTCAGCGGAGAGGGGATATTTACGTGGCTTTCGTCATGTCCGTTCGAAGTGTTCACGAAAATCAAGTCGCCATACATCACGGGCGACGAGTTCGACATGTTGTGCGGGAAGGCCCCGAGCTCTTCCATCATGTCGAACTTCCAGATGATGTCTCCGTCCTGCGGGCTCTTGTACTGCTCGTCCTGATAGGGCCCGTCGTTCTCGCCGTCGAGAAAGCCCTCGGTGTCGAGCGCGAGCACTTCGCCTCTGTTGGTGACGTAGTAGAGCACGTCACCGTCGACGAGCGGCGAGGAGCAAACGCCTTGGAACGGCCAATCGTTGACGCGGCCCGCGGGATGCTTGTCGGTGACCATTTGCCACAAGAATTTACCGTCGGCCTCATTGATCGCGACGAGAATGCCTTTGTCTCCCGGCATCTCTTTGTCATAAAGCGCCTCGTTGTTCGTTCCGACAAAGACTTTGCCGTTAGATACAACGGGGTTCCCATAGGTCTGTGAGCCGAGCGCGGCGACCCATTTCACGTTGGTGCCGGCATTGACATCCCACTCGAGGGGAAGACCGGTCATCGAGGACACCATGTTGCGATCGGCGCTGCCGCCCCACATGGTCCAATTGCCGTCCTTTGAATTCTCAGCGTAGACGTCGAGGGTTACCATGATCGCTAAAACGGAAAGTGCGGTTGCCCAAACGAGCTTTTTCATCTTCCTGCCTTTCATTCGTTGGCGCGTACTTCGAGATTGTCGATAAACACTTCGGTCGGCAAGGCGTCGGCGAAGATGCCGGGACTTCCTTGCCGGCTCGGGTTCTCGTCGCGCCGCTCGATTTGCCACTCAGAGGGCTCGACCTCCCCGCGTAGCCATACTTTGCCGCGAGCGCGGACGGAGCCGTCCTCGAGCGTGGCGACTTCGAGCTTCATTCGATACCACGTGTCCGGCTCCCATTTGAACGAGACTCTAGCGGTGCGCTCGGTCTCGGGCTGCCACGACTGAAGCTCGAGCCGCTGATGGCTTCCGAGAAGCATCAAGAGATAACGCTGCGCGATAAGGCCGGCATGTCCCATTTGGCGGCGCTGCCTCGTGGCAAGAACGTCCGCTTGCACCGTGTAGTCGGACCAGTCCGAAGGTCCCAGGAACACGCGCGCGCGGTGCAGAAAAGGATTGTCGGCCTTCTTCACGAGCACCTTTTCGCCATCGACCTCGCGGATCTCGAACTTTCCCGTAGCGTTGATCCACGGCCGCGGAACATTCTCGAGCACGTCGAAATTCTCGCTCCATGGAAGAGGCGGGATCACGCGCGCGCGGGCCGAGCCCGATAGCACGCCCAGGCTCGCGTGGATCTTTCCACCTTGGGGCGTCGAGCCGCGGGCCGCGGTGAAGCGCCCGCCCTCGACCGTCCCATCCAGACCTTCGAGGGACCACGTGGCTTCGCCGATCCGCGCGACCCGTAAGAAACGTCCGGCCGCGTTGAACAGACGCGCTTCGAGCTCGACGGTGCCACCGGGCTCGAGTGTTACGTCTGTGGGCGCGACTTGAATCCAAGTCGGCGCGCCGGGTGTACCGCTCGGAGCGGTGGGTGGCGGCGGCACCGCTGATTCCTTGCGCGCCGACCCGATCGCGTAGAGCGCCTGCGCCGAGGCCAGATAGACGCGGCCATCCGCAATCGCGACCGAGGCGTAAATCTCTTCGAACTCGTCGCCGGCGGTCAGCTCCTCTCGGTCACGGATCACAGCACCATCGGCCTGAAGCTCCAAAATGTAGAACGTGCCGTTGACGGTGCCGACATAGAGCTTGCCGTCGGCGAGAACCGGCGACGCGCGCTGGATGGTGCCGAGGTTCAAGGTCCATTCTTCGGCGCCACTCACCACATCGAACGCTTTGAGGTTGGCGCTGTTGTCGAGCTGGTAGAAGCGGTCGCCGTCGAGGACGGGGGACGAATAGCCGCCAAGAAAGCCGCCCACGGACCATTTCGCGCTGTCGACGTCGATGGAGCCGCGCATGGTCGCATCGATCGCTGCCACGAGACCCATCTGGCTCGTGCGAAGGTTCTCCTCGCCCTGGCTCACGATTGCGATGTTGCCCTTGAGGATAGCGCCGGTGTTGATGCCGCGCTTGGAATATTCGAAGCGCCACACCGACTCGCCCGTCTGAGGCATGATCGCGTGCATCGCTCCATCGCCGCCTCCCGTGATGAGAAGTCGCACACCTCCGACGTCGGCGATGACAGGCGGCGCGTAGGTCGTGTCATAAGGGCGCCCACCGGGAGAGCTGACCCATTGTGTTTCCCCCGTGGTTTTGTCGAAAGCGAAGAAACGCTGGCCGCCGCGAGCTTGCTCGCCCCACCCCGAGCTCAGACCGCTCACGATGAGCAGGTTGCCGTCGATGATAGGTGAGGCGGTGCGGCCGCCATGGGTCGTGATGAGGCCGAAGTCTTCGGCAAGCGAGCGCTCCCACAAAACGGCGCCGTCGGCGCTGAACGCGTACACAGAGCCTCCGACGGTATAAACAAAGATGTTGCCCGTTATCGGGTCCGCGACCGGGGAGGCCCAGCCTACGCGGTGAGGCGGTACGTCGCTCAAGTAGATGTTCATGCGATGCTCCCACAAGAGCTCGCCCGTCTCGACATCGAGACACATGATGCGCTCCTGCAGGCTCGCGCCTTCTCCAGCAGCGTTTTGCAGATAGATGTGGTCGCCGAGAATGATGGGCGTCGAGCGGCCGCCATAGGGAGCCCGCCAAGCGAGATTCTCGCCATCGCGAGACCAGCTCGTGGGAAGGCCGGTCTCCGCGGAACGGCCGTCTCGGCTCGGGCCTCGCCAATCCGTCCAGTCTTCACTGGATGAGCCTGCGAAAGATCCTGCCCCTATGAACGTCACGAAGATCGTGAAGAGAGTTTTTCTGAACATGTCTGGTTTATGCTTTCGTGAACCGATGCCTGAATCCGTCCTAGAGGACCCTATTATCTTTTTCTGGGTGTGCGGCGTCAAAGAAATGGCCGGCGCCTGGAACTTTAGCTTGAACAAACCTGAGACCAGGTTTCTGGAGTGGGCCCTTATGGAGTACGATTGCGTAGTCACAGAAAGGGAGTGCCTGTGAGGCGCTCGGCTGCCACTTCATGCGTTTTGTCTTCGCTGTTCTCATCCTTGTCCTTCCCTCGACGCTTCTCGCCTCCGAATGGTCGCGTTTTCGCGGGCCGAACGGAACCGGCGTCGTCGACACCGACAAGCTTCCGCTTCACTTCGGTCCGTCCCAAAACGTTGTGTGGAAGACGCCACTTCCTCCCGGACATTCGTCTCCAATCCTCACCGAAGAAAGGATCTTCCTGACGGCGTTCGAAGACGAGACTCTCTTCACTTATTGTATCGATCGCGGAACCGGCGAGATCTTGTGGCGAAGAGAAGCACCCCGCACACGCGTCACGGATTTCGACGCCCGCAATAACTCCGCATCGCCGAGCCCTGTGGTCGACGACAAGAGCGTTTTCGTCTTTTTTTCCGACTTTGGACTTCTTGCCTATGACTTCGAAGGCGAGGAACTCTGGCGATTCGCCGTCGAAGACTTCGACAACATTTACGGGATGGGGGCCTCGCCCATCCTCGCGGGCGACCACGTCGTCCTCGTATGCGACCAGGCCACGAACTCCTACATCATCGCGCTCGACAAGAGGCGTGGGAAAGTCGTCTGGCGAAAGCGCCGCCCCGAAGCCAAGAGCGGTCACTCGACGCCCGTGCTCCACGAGACCAAGGACGGATTACTCGAGATCCTGGTCCCCGGTTCGTTTCTTCTGACCTCCTACGCCGCCAAGACCGGTGAGAAGCTTTGGTGGGTGAGCGGTCTTTCGTTCGAGATGAAGTCGACGCCCGTTCTCGCCGGCGACATGCTATACATCAACGGCTATGGTGCGCCGGAGAACCAACCAGGGCGCGACGTCGTGGCCGCTCCGTTTACGGAGGTCGAGCCGAACGGTGATGGATTGCTTACTCAAGAGGAGGCCACGGGACATGTGCGCTCGTGGTTTGGCTTCGTTGACCTGAACGCTGACGGGCGCCTCGACGCGGCCGAGTATGACTACTACGTCGCGGCGCTCGCGTCGAAGAACGGTATTCTCGCGGTCCGCATAGGCGGTGAAGGCGACATGACGGAGCACAACGTGGTGTGGACCTATCACAAGCGTGTCCCCCAGCTCCCGTCGCCTCTTTTTTATTGGGATGTTCTGTACATGGTGAATGACGGCGGGATCGTCACGACGCTCGAGCCAGAAACAGGGAGCATCATCGCGCAGGGACGCCTCAAAGGCGCCGTCGACAACTATTACGCCTCGCCCGTCGCGGCGGACGGCAAGATCTTCATGGCGAGCCAGCTCGGGAAAGTCGCGGTGCTCAGTCCTGCGGGCGATCTGGAAGTGCTGGCGGTCAATGACCTCGACGATTTGATCCACGCAACACCTGCCATTGGCGACGGGCGCCTGTACATACGCACCCGCAACACGCTCTATTGCTTTGGGCGAGAGTGAGCATGTTCTGGCTTGTAGCGCTCCTCCTTATCCAAAACGGTGAGGACCTCCACGAAGCCGCGCGGCGAGGCGATCTTGCGAGAGCGTGGGCACTCATCGAGCAAGGCGTCGACGTCAATGCGCGGAATCGCTATGGCGCGACGGCACTTTTCTTCGCTGCAGAAAAAGGCGACCTCGACATGGTGACGCTCCTCGTGGAGCACGGAGCACGCCTCGACATTGAAGACAGCTTCTACAACATGAGCGCGCTCAGCCGTGCTTTGAGCGGTGAGCATTTCGACGTCGCGCGGTTTCTACTCTCTCGCGGCTCGCCGGGCGCGGACGCCGTTCTACATGTGGGCGTCGCGAACGAGGACCAGGCGCTCGTCGAGGCTGCTCTCGCGGGAGACTTAACACGCCCAGCCTTCGACCGCGCTCTAGCGATTGCGGCGGGAGACGTTCGCGCACTTCTCGAGGCCGCCAAAGCTCCAGCCGGCGCACCCGCCGCGCCCGTAGAGCTCTCGCCGGTAGAGCTCTCGCGCGAGGAGCTCGAGCGCTTTACCGGCGGCTATGAAAATGAATCCGAGCGTCGGTCTCTCACGATTGCTCTACGTGACGGGGCGCTCGAAGTGTCGGGAGATCTTTCCGTGCGGCTTCGTCCGAAAGGCGAGCAACGCTTCGAAGTTATCGGCAGCGACGCCGAAGTCTTTTTTGGAGGCCGTGGCGGTATGATTGAGCGCCTCGTCCTTCGCCAGGGCGAGACCTCCACTACCTTTCGCCCGCTCGACGAATCGGAGGCTCGTGGGGAGGCGGCTCCTGTCGACAACCCGAACGTCGTCGTTTCGACAGACGTTGCCAGCTCCGCCCGCGCGCCGGCCGCTCCGTGGCCAGGATTCCGCGGTCCGAACCGATCCGGTATTGCGGACGGGCAGGGCGTGCCGATCGAGTGGGATGCCGAGACAGGGAAGCACATCCGTTTCAAAACAGAGCTTCCGGGCTTCAGCGTGTCGAGCCCGGTCATTTGGGGCGAGCGCATCTTTGTTTTGACCGCGGTAAGCGGCGCCGGGAACGACACCTTTCGGACCGGCCTCTACGGGGACGTCACTCCGGTGGAAGATCTCTCAGAGCATCGCTGGCTTCTCTACGCCTTGAGCACCACGGACGGTGCGATTGTCTGGGAGCGCGAGCTTCACAGGGGTGAGCCGGGAACGAAGCGGCATCCCAAGTCGAGCCAAGCCAATGCGACGCCGGTGACGGACGGCAAGCACGTCGTGACCGTGCTCGGCTCGGTCGGTCTCTTGCTTTGCTACGACGTCGACGGAAACCTTCTCTGGAAGAAAGACATCGGAGTCCTCAACGCAGGCTGGTTCTACGATCCGGATTATCAGTGGGGGCACTCAAGCTCGCCCATTATCTACGGCGACACAGTGATTCTGCAGGCGGACCTCCACAACGGATCGTTTCTCGCCGCCTATGACCTCGATAGCGGGGAAGAAGTCTGGCGAACGCCGCGGGACGAGGTTATCCCGACATTCAGCACCCCGGCGGTGTATCACGGCGAGATGCGCGATGAGCTCATCACCAACGGCACCGTGATCCGCGGCTACGACCCCAAGACGGGCGAGCTTCTCTGGTTTCTCGGCCCCAACTCCGAAATCCCGATCGGCGTGCCCGTGGTAACCGAAGATCTCATCTACGTAACCGCGGGCTACCCGCCCATCCGACCCATCTATGCCATCCGTCCAGGAAGCCGCGGAGACCTCGCGCTGCCCGAAGGTGTCGACAAGAGCGAAGCACTCGCGTGGAGCAAGAACCGCGGCGGCACCTACATACCGTCTCCACTCGTCTATCGCGGACACTTCTACACGAACGCCAATAATGGCCGCTTGACGTGCTACGACGCGGTGACGGGGGAGCGCGTCTACCGCGCACGCATTGGTGGTGTCGGCGGCTCCTACGCGGCATCGCCGGTGGCCGCGGATGGACGTCTCTACTTCACTAACGAGGAAGGGGACACCTTCGTCGTGCGTGCAGGAGATGAGTACGAGCTTCTCGCAAAAAACGGCGTGGACGGGACGGTGCTATCCACGCCCGCAGCTTCGAACGGGCTTCTAGTCATCCGCACGCTAACGCATGTATACGGGATTTCCGAATAAGCGCTAAAGTTCCCCGGGACGTTCTGGAGGTAAACGAACGAATGAAGGCGTTACCCTTACTCATAGTCGTGACGACACTCGTAAGCTCCGTACTCGCCGAGGACTGGCCGCAATGGCGGGGGCCCACGGGCGACGGCATCAGCGGCGAGACCGGACTTCCTAGTGTCTGGAGCACGACGAAGAACGTCGCGTGGCGGATCCCCATGCCCGACCGTACCGGCGCGACGCCCATCATCTGGGGCGAGACCGTTTTCCTGAACGTGGCCGGTGGAGGCGAGCTCCATCTTTGGGCGCTCGACCGCAAGGACGGACGCATCAAGTGGAAGAAGTTTCTGAGCGGCGGCGATCACCGCGAGCGCAAACAAAACATGTCATCGCCGTCGCCGGTAACGGATGGCAAGCACGTTTGGGTGATGACGGGGACCGGCATCTTGAAGTCCGTCGACTTCGACGGCAATGAGCTCTGGTCGCGCAACATCCCGGCTGATTACGGTAAGTTCGGCCTCAACTGGGGCTATGCATCGTCGCCGCTTCTGTTCCAAGGCGCACTCTACTTGCCCGTGCTGCACGGCATGAAGACCGACGAGCCGTCTTATCTCTTGCGCATCGACGCCGCAACGGGAAAGACGGTCTGGCGGGTCGAGCGGTTGACGGACGCCATCCGCGAATCCCCGGATGCCTACATCACGCCCGCGCTTCTGGAATATGACGGCAAGCACGAGATCGTACTAACGGGCGGTGACGTCGTGACTGGCCACGACCTAGAGACGGGCAGAGAGCTTTGGAGAGCCGATGGGCTCAACCCGAACAACGATCGTAATTACCGCATCATCGCCTCTCCGGTCGTCATGGACGGCATCATCTACGCACCGACCCGCGTGCGCCCCATGCTCGCCCTCAAAGCGGGAGGCCGCGGCGACATCACGACGAGCCATCTGCTGTGGACCTTCAACAATGGTCCAGACGTTCCGACACCCGTTACGGACGGCAAGTATCTCTATGTCGTGAACGACCGCGGCGTGACGTTCAATCTCGATGCGAAGACCGGCGAGGTCATTTGGGGTTCGAAGCGTATCGCGGCTGGAACCTACAGCTCGTCGCCCGTGCTCGCGGACGGGAAGGTCTACATAACGAACGAAGACGGGGTGACCACGGTCATGAAGGCGGGAGCCGAGTTCGGCGTGATCGCGGAGAACGATCTCGAGAGCTACACGTTGAGCTCCGTCGCCGTTTCCCAAGGGCAACTGTTCTTGAGGAACGCCGATTTTCTTTATTGTATTGGCGACAGGCGTCCCTAGGCTCTAACCCGTCAGAAGCGAGGATTTTGTTCGCGTTTTAGAATTCAATAGGTACGACGGACGCATTCGGTAGGTTTCGCCTTTTCACTTACCTTAGATTCAGTAAGCTCGGCCCGTTCACGGCACGGTCTTCTTTCTGCCGTACTGCCGGACGATGACGATAACCAGCAACACGAACCCTGCTGCGTTGGCCACGGACAACCCTACGCCCGCGAAGCTCACGTCACGGCCGGGGTAGAACAGAAGCGCTGCCGCGATGATGAGTACGGCGCGCATGGCCGCTGAGAGCGCTCCGCCGAAATAGCCCGCGATAGCGGCGGCAAGGGGCACGATGCCTGTGATGGCGATCGCCGAAGCGAGAAAGGGACGTAAGAAGCCGACCTCTGATCCGTCCGCGCTCAACAATAAGAGCTCGGGGCGGAAGACGAACATGAAAGGGAGCGTGAACCCCACGAGGGCGAAGCGAAAAGCGGCGAGCGCGGCGCTCATGATGTGGCAATCCGCTATAGACGCCGCCGCATAGGCTGCGAGTGCGACCGGCGGAGTCACCATGGACATCATCCCGAAATAGAAGATGAAAAAATGTGCGGCGAGTGGCACGACCCCGAGCTTTCCGATAATGGGCCCGATGAGGGTGGCCATCAAAAGATAGCAGACCGCCGACGGCAAGCCCATGCCGAGGACGATCGATCCAACCATAATGAGAGTTAGCGCGAGGAGCAAATTATCGCCAGCAATCATCAGGATCGTCGACGGAAACTTGGTGCCGATTCCGGTCAGAGTGACGACGCCGAGAATGATGCCGACTGACGCCGCCGCGGCCACCAGTGGGACGCCGCCTCTCGCCGTTTTCGCGAATGCTTTTTCGACCGACCGCCAGCTGAGACGTGTTCGCTCGTTCAAAAAGCTGAGGACGATTACGAGCAGAAGCGCGACGCTGACCGATCGGAACACGGTATAGCCGGCTACGATAAAGCCCACGAGCGCAGACAGTGCCAGTGCAAAAAGAAACCCTTCATAGCGAAAGCTCGAGCTCTCGGGCACGGCACTGTCCTTCGGCTCGATGTCGCCGGCACCGATGCGCTGCGAATAGAAGTGCACGATCAGAAAAAGCGCAAGGTAATAGATGAACGCGGGGATGAGCGCCGCACGGATGATCTGCAAATAAGTCACGGGCGGTGTCACGAGCTCGAGCATCATATAGGCGCCCGCACCCATGACGGGGGGCACGAGCGCGCCACCCGAGCTCGCCGCCGCGGTCACGCCGGCTGCGAGATGCGGGCGAAAGCCGATGCTGCGCATGAGCGGGATCGTGAACGTTCCTGTTGTCGCTGTGTTCGCGACCGCGCTTCCTGAAAGCGAGCCCATGAGTCCGCTGCTCAAGACCGCAACTTTCGCCGCCCCCCCAGGGCTCTTTCGGAACAAGCGTTTCGCGAGATCCACGATGAAACCGGTCGCTCCGGTCGCTTCTAGAAAAGCCCCAAAGAGCACGAACAAGAAGACGTAGGAGAACATCACCTTGAGCGCGATGCCGAACACGCCTTGGCTGTGAAGAAAGGTCTGAGCGACGATGCGCTCGATCGAGTAGCCGCGATGGGGAAAGAGCCAAGTGGGAAACGAAGAGCCGCTGAGGGAGTAGATAAGAAAGATGGACGCGAGAACAGGAATCGCCCATCCGAGGCAGCGCCGGGTCGCCTCCAGGACGATGAGAACACCGAGGCCTCCGACGAAGAAATCGAGCGCCGACTCGGCGCCCGCACGGTCGCCGAGCGACAAGCCTCCCGTCCAGATCAAGCGGAACGCCGGCTCCGTTTGCACCACGACGTAGAGACAGACGAACACGGCGGCGAGGCCCGAGACCAAGTCGACGAGCCACGCCGCCTTATGCTCGAAGCCTATTGGAAACAAGAGAAAGCAAAGAGAAAGGCCGAAGAGCCCGAAAATAGCCAGCTGCGATTGCGGTGAGAGCTGGGCGTAGTTCACTTCCGCAAGAACGAAAAGGGACAGAGCGACCCCAAGCGCTCGAACAAGATGCCCGCGGATCGAGCTGGGCATAGACGAGCTAACTTTCGTCGTCCGTTTCGGGCCAAATCCCAATCTCGCGATAGAAGCGGATCGCGCCCGAATGGAACTCGACGCCCGTGTCCCGGACAACGTTTCCGGGGTTGATGAAATTGCCGGCCGGATGTTTCTCGGTGACGCTCTCGCGGTTTTGGTAGATGGTTTTGGTGATCTGGTAGATCAGCTCTTCGTTCGCCTTTGCAGAGGCAATGAGATGCATCGAGCCGACATCGAGGCCGTGATAGTCCTCGTCTTGGCCGCGATAGGTGCCCGCGGGGACGGTGTGTTCGTAGAAGAACGGAAAGTTGGCGACGAGCTCGGCGCGTGCCCCCATGTCGAAGGGCACGAGCAAGATGTCTTGTGACGTGGATGCCTGCACGATGGACGCGGTGGGAACAGCTCCGCCCAGAAACGCCGCCACCGCCGAACCGTCCGCCAAGTTGTCGACCGCGCCTGCTTGCGTGTTGTTGAGAGGCGTGAAGTCATCATAGGTCACCCCGTGCGCTTCGACGATCGGCCGGACGAAGGATTTCCACCCGGCACCCGCGGGACCTACGACCGCGCGTTTGCCCCGGATATCCGCAATCGACGCGACGCCCGAGTCGCGGGGTGCTACGAACATCGCGACATTCGGCGCGAGCGTCATTACGGAACGCAAACCGTAAGCCTTTTCCCAGAGGCCTTCGCCGCGCACGGCGAAATAGGTAATGGCCGCGTTCGATAGCGCGATGTCGAGCTCTCCCGATTCGAGACGGCGGATGTTCTCCTGCGAGCCCTTCGTCGCCTCGGAGGTGACCTCCCAACCCGGTCCGTATTGGTTGAGCACTTCACCGAGTGCTCCTCCGACAACGAAGAAAGCACCTCCGGGAGGCGCCGTGCCGATGCTGACGAAACGCAGGCTCGAAGTCGAGTCTTCGCCTCCGCTACCGCAAGCGGTCAGCGCGACGAGTGCGAGTACCGAATAAACTATCTTGGACATCGGCGGGGATGATAGTGGGGCACTACGGTCGAAGCAAGCCCTCATCGTCATCAATCAGGCGCGCCCAACTCAGAGCCGGAAGTCCACGCCGAGATAAGCCGTAAAAGGCGGCGCTGGGATAACCGAGGTAGCGCCGAAGCCACGGAGAAAATACTCGCGATTCGTGAGATTCTTGAGGTTCAGCCGCAAGCGGGCCATCCCGAAATCGTAATAGGCCATCGCATCGAACGTCATCACGCTGTCGATGGCGAACGCGTTGTCCTCGGCAATGAATTGATCGCTCACGAAGCGACCGCCGCCGCCGATTCCCCAATTTTCGGAGAGGTCTTTGCTCAACCAGAAGTTCAAAATATGCTTCGGCGCGAATGCGGCGCGATTGCCGGTGCGGTCGACCACGAACAGGATCGGCGGGTTCACAGAGACGAGAAAAGACTCCGCGAAATTGGTGAGCTCGGAGTCGTTGAAGGCGTAGGAGAAAAAAGCGCGTGCGCCACGCAAAGGCTCGGCGGCGAAATCGACCTCGAAGCCGCGCGAGCGCTGATTTCCTATTTGCTGAGTGAAACCATTGTCGTCAGGAATGGCAATATTGTCGCGCTCGAGTTGATAGACGGCGAAAGTCGCTTCGGCGCCAATGCTCGAAAAGCCTTTCTTTACGCCCGCCTCATATTGCGTGCTGCGCTCCGGCATGAGCTCGCCAAAGGCGCGGGCTGACGGCGGCGAAAAGGATCGCGAGTAGTTGGCGTAGATGGAGAACTCTGGGTGCGGCGACGCGAGCAGGCCGACCATTGGTGAGAACTCGCTGTCATTGGTCTCGCGGCCGCTCGCTTGATCCTCGAAGTCGATTTTGTCGAGCCGGCCTCCAATGAGAACGTGGAACTTCTCGCCGAATTGGAGCTGGTCGATGACGTAAGGCGCCGCGACGAGACTGCGCGCATCCCCTGCGAAGCCAGCGCCTGGAAGCGGAAATGGAGGGGAGTCGATGCCTTCGGTCGGGTCGAGCGGGTTAACGGGGGCGAGCAAGTTGACGTCGAGGGTGAACACGTCGGTGAGATGTGTGACCTCGAAGCCGGTCAGCAGGTTGTGCTGCAGCCCACCGGTGTCGAAAGAAAAGATCGCTTCTAGCTGATTCCCGGTGAGCGCCTGGCGATCGTCGAGCTCGAGGAAAGTCCGCACGAGGAGACCCACCCTGGGGTCGACCCCGTTGAAGAGTGTTCCATTGCTCACCCAGTCGAGATCGCGCCGGTAGAACTTGTTGCGGATGGTTATCGAGGGCGAGAGAACTTTTTCGAAGTCCGCCTGAAAACGCAGAACGTCTTGCTCCGAGCTATCGAGCGGTGATTGGTAGTTCGTCTGGCGGTCGACGGAGGCGACGTTGTCGCCGAGTACGGGAATGCCGCTATCCGGCCTAAAGTCGGCGCTGAGATATTCGAAGTTTACGTTTACCCGGCCCGTGTCATCGAACTGCCACGAAAAGGCGGGATTGATCGCCGTTGTGCGCCCCTCCTTACCATCCCGGTAGCTACCCTGGTCGCGAAAAAGCCCGTTCAAGCGGAAGGACTTCGAACCATCCACCGTACTCGCGTTCCAGTCGAAGGTTCCCTCATAGTTGTCGTGGGAGCCGAACGTGGCGCCGAAGTCGAGACCGTTTGTCGGCGTGGGCTGTTTGCGGACCAGATTGACCGCGCCCGCAAGCGGATTGCTCCCATAGAGGAAGCCGGCCGGCCCCTTGAGGACCTCTACACGCTCGACGTTATAGAGCTGATAGAAGGTTGCTTCCGGCTCTGCCGCCCCGTCGGTGAGCATGAGTCCGCTCGACAGTGAATCAAAGCCGCGGATATAGAAAAAATCGTGCACGCCGCTCTGCGCCTGGATGTTGACGTTGCTCACGTTGACGAGCGACTCGCTCACCACGCGATCATATTGCTCCCGGAAGAGAGGCGCCGTCACGATCCCGATATTGTTGGGCGTCCACCGAAGCGCGAGCGGCAGTTTCGAAACGATTGTATTCGCTGTGGGTACGTAGGGAAAACTGCCCTCGACGAAAACATATTCCGTGACTGTGAGCCTGGGATCGGAACCCGACACGTTCTCAGGATCGTCCTGTCGTGGCTCTTCGTCTTGGGCCCCGAGAAAAGGAACTTGGACAACAAACGAAACGACGCTCCACGCCGCAAGGAATTTAAAGAGTGAACGCTGCTCGATACTCATGGAATCTCCTTGCCGGTGCGTCTCCCTCCAGAGAGAACGCACCATATTAGAGGTTGGGGGTCTTGGGGAGCAAATGACCAGCATTCAACATTCAACATTCAGGAACTCTCGAGACTGCCGCAGCAAGGGCTCGTCGCGGCGGTCCTGAGAGCATCCTGAATGCTGATTAGTGAATCCGAGGCTCTACGGGCAGGTTGGCGACTATCGCGGCTTCGGCCTCGGCTAGCTCGGTCACACGGCGCCCGACCGCGTCGTCATCGTCGTAGCGGCTAGCGAGGTCCACGAAGAGCTTGGAGTGACGGGATTCGGCGTTGGCGAGCTCGGTATATAAGCGGGAGAGCTCCGGGGATTCTAGATTCTGGGCCAGAAGCTCGAGGCGTTCGTGGGAGCGGGCTTCGATGAAGCCGAAGATCAGAAGGCGGTCCGTGAGGCGGCCCGCTCTCGGCCGTGCGAGGGCGATGAGCTGTTGGGCATAGGGGTCGCCGGGGTCACGGCCTAGGGACAGGCCGCGTGCGACGAGACGCTCGTAGACAGCGCGGAAGTGCTGAAGCTCTTCGATGGCTAGTGCGCTCATCTTACGCACTAGCTCATCATAGGAGGAATAGCCGGCGACGAGAGACATCGCCGAAGCAGCTGCTTTCTTCTCGCAATGCGCATGGTCGAGCAGCACCGCGTCCATGTCCGCGAGTGCTTTGGCGAGCCATTCAGGCGACGTCTTGGACAAGAGCACGTACCATTTTAAACAGCTGCTCGTATCAGTTATCATTTTTCTACAGGAGGTTTTCATGACGCGATTTCTTGCTGCATTCGTGGTGATTGCTGCGACGGCGCAGCCCAGGTGCCGAGAGGCACCGCCAAGATCACGCTCAACGCGCACAGCGTGAGCATCGACTATGGGCGTCCCTCACTCAAAGGGCGAGACATGCTCGCGAAAGCGCCGGTCGGGACGGTTTGGCGTCTTGGCGCGGATCAGGCCACCACGATGACCCTCACGGGCGTTACTGTTTTCGGGAACATCGTGGTGCGCGAGGCTCCTTCAGTCTGTTCCTACAGAGAACCGAGGATAAGCAATGGATGCTTCTCCTCAACGGGCAAACGGGACAATGGGGAACGGAGCACGACGCGAGCAAGGACTTGATGGCGATCCCTTTGAAGTGGGAGACGCAGGAAGAGTCCACTGAAGAGCTCACCATGAGCTCACACCGCAGACGAAAGAAATCGGTCAGCTATCGATCCGTTGGGTGACCAACGTTCTAAAGCAGAACTTCCGCATCCCTCCGCTACCCTAATCCTAGCCAGGTAAACCTGAAAGCGTTCTAAATCCAAACCTTAGAGCTGACTCTCATCCCCACATCCCCTTGCCTTTAAAAACGCCGCTAAAAGCAAGGAGAGGTGGGGATAGGAGGGGATAGGAGGGGATGTGGGGATAAGAAAGAACTTGCTCCAGAACATGGAACAGAATCCTCGGTTCTGACGGTTAAGAGGTTAGTTAGTTAGTACTTTTCGGGGTGGGGGATACTGTAAGATGTCGAATGATGCCGCTCATTTCACTGGCTGACCAGGAAAAGCTCCGAACGGAGCTCGCGAACAAGCTTGCAAGCCCCGTTAGTGTCGAGCTCGAGCGGCATGCGCGCGACAAGAACTGCAAGCCTTGCGAGCAAAGCGAGGAGCTGCTCCGGGAAATCACGGCGCTGTCGACAACGCTCACGCTTCACACCCGTCTCACCACTTCGGAGCTCGCTCCGGCGATCCGCCTCGTCGGCAAGGCTCGGGGGCAGGTTCGGTTTCTGGGCGTTCCAGCGGGGTACGAACTTCCAAGTTTGATCGAAGCGCTCGTGGACGTTTCACGAGGGCAGACGGAATTGAGTGAAACGGCGCGCGGCCAGCTGAACGCCCTGTCGCACCACGTTCAAGTCCGCGTCTTCACGACCCCGACGTGACCGTTCTGCCCCGGAGTGAGCCGGTTGGCTCACCAGGCGGCGGTCGAAAGCCGCCAAGTCGACGCTGAAGTCGTGGAGATTACCGAGTTCCCGGATATCGCCCGGCGCCACGCGGTCACCAGTGTTCCCAAATTGGTGATCAACGATTCCGTGGAGTTTCTGGGTTCATTGACCGAGGAGCGGTTCATAACCGCCTTGACCCTGGTTCCGCGCCAATAATTCGAGGTATCATTGGGCAGACAGGGTTCTAGACACCGGAGAAAGATTGATTTGGTTCGATTGCGCACATTTCTAGCCGGCCTCGCACTGCTCCTTGCACTCCCAGTTCTCGTTCCCGCCAACGATTTCGACAATCCTCTGGCGAAGCGACTCGATCAACTGCGCCGAGGCTTTCGTCTCCGGCGCGCCATTGGCGTCAAGGTCGTCGACCTGACGACGGGGGAGACGCTCTACGCTCACAACCCCACCAAACGCTTCATTCCCGCTTCTGGAATGAAGCTCGCCATCATGGGAGCGAGCCTTCACTATCTCGGGCCGAACTATCGCTTCGAAACGACGTTTCTCGTCGACGGACCCCTCGAGGATGGCATCGTCCATGGAAATCTATCTATCCGGGGAAGCGGCGACCCTTCGCTAACGCGGTACGAGATGGACTACCTCACCCGTCAGCTTGCCGCGGGCGGCCTCAAAGAAATCCGAGGGAACATCGTTCTCGACGACAGCTTCTTCGACGATCAAGTTCGAGGCCCGGCTTCCTACGGCGACATCTTGAAAAAAGGCCTTCCAATCCAAAGCGCACTTTCTTACAATTTCAATCTCGTCGAGCTTCGTTTGACACCGAGCCATGCGGGCTCGCGCGCAGAGCTTCACGACGAAGGCTACGGCTATTTCGAAGTCCTCAACCGCGTCACCACCGCGGCGCGCGGCCGCCCATGGACGCGGGTGCAGAAGCTTCGCGGCGATCGCGTGATCGTCCGCGGCCGTGTGATCCAGGGCAACGAAGAAGAGAGCATCGGAAGCTTTATCGCACCGGACCCGACGCAGTATTTCGCCTCCGCGTTCGTTGGCAAACTCCGAGAGCAAGGTATCCGCGTTCCCGGCCAAATCATCAAGGGCCGAGTCGAGCTGAAGGACGTGAAGCCTCTCTACATTCACCGTTCGGCGCGCCTCGTCGAAGTGCTGGCAGCCCTTGGCAAACACAGCAATAACTTCTCGGCCGAGCAAATGTTGAAAGCGCTCGGCGCCCATCGCTGGGGGGTTCCGGGGAGCTTTGACGCGGGCGGGCGCGCAGTCGGCGAGTATCTCGTAGGTCTAGGCTTTAGACAGAAAGACTTTCGCATCGATGACGGCTCGGGCCTTTCCTTCGAGAACAAGGTTACCGCGAGCATCCTCGTACGGGTGCTGCAAGAGCTCTACAAGGCGCCCGAGATGCGAAGCGACTTCATCTGCACTCTCGCTCTCGGCGGGGTCGACGGCACGCTCCGGAAGCGCTTCTTGAACGAGAAACACATGGGCCGTATTATGGCCAAGACTGGGAGCTTGGCCAATGTCAGCTCGCTCTCCGGCTTCGCGTTCTCCGAAAGCCGCGAGCCGCTCGTGTTCTCCGTTATCACAAACGGGATCGGAAGGCAGTATCGGGCGGACTACGTCGAAGACGAGATGGCACGGGCGCTCCTGGAATATTGAGCGAGCGCGACATGCGAGGAACAGATCCTCTGACAACGTCTATCGGAGAGAGAGACAAAGACGAAGGCGTCCTCATCCCGCGCCATTGCACCCTCACGGGATTCACCGAAGCCACGAAGGGGCAACAAGGGATCCATGTCGGCTCTCTCGCGCCAGTAACGCGGCTGCGGGTCCTCACACGGAACACCGAGTACCAGATGACCGTCGTCGAGCCCAAGGACTGGAAGGTCCTCATACGCGGCGGTCGGTTTTTCCCCACGGAACGGGTGGCGTTTGTTTACGGCTCTGGCTATGGCGGTACGTTATTGAAAGTGGCGTGGATCGGCGTCGGGCTCTGTTGCGAGCTCTCGGCAGAAGGCCAGCGCGTGGTCACTTCACCAGTGCAAGAAGTCGAAGTTCTCTACAACGCGCTGCCTGGCCCGTTCTAGACGCGTACGCCTTGAGCCCATCTTGATATTGTCGAAATGGTCGCGCCCGAAGCCCAACTCCCGCAAGGTGGACGTCGTCGTCCGATCCGCTCGCACGCAGGACGCGGCATTCATTCGTTCCATGGCCCTAAACACCTTTCTCGCCTATGGCAGTTACGACCGCTACCTCGAAGACTGGTTCAAAAACGCCGCCGTAACGACCTCCATAGCGGAGCTCGACGGACGAGCCGCAGGATTCTCCATGATCACCGCCTATGCCGATCCGGATCGTCCGCGAGAAAACGTCGCCGATCTCGTTGCCATCGCGGTCTCGAAGCCGCACCAGTCACGCGGCATCGGGGGCCAGCTTCTCGCTCATGCCCTCTCATTTGCGGAAAGCTCGCCGAGCAAGCCCCG
The DNA here is from genome assembly GCA_963578475.1 of Acidobacteria bacterium bin61. Classification (GTDB taxonomy): domain Bacteria; phylum Acidobacteriota; class Vicinamibacteria; order Marinacidobacterales; family SMYC01; genus SMYC01. Next base: position 94,120 of record CAUZCL010000008.1, read on the forward strand.
TGAAGTCTGGCTCGTCGTCGCCGAGGACAACGCGTGCGCGCAACGCCTTTTTCGAAGCGCTGGTTTCCGCCTCGGAGAGGGTCTCGGAATCTATCCCTCGGGGCAGCGGGCGCTGCGAATGATAAAACCCTTCTCACGGGAGTCATCATGAAACTGGATCGCAGAGAGTTTTTAAGCACGGCCGCGGCTACTGTCGCGGCCGCGAATAGCGCGAGCAGCTTTGAATCGTCGGCAAGCGCCGCTCTTGATTTCGGCCTGCGCGCGGATTTTCCGGCGGCCGCGAAATCGAACTACCTCAACACACCCTATATCGGCCCGCCTCCGCGCGCGGTCGAACAGGCGGGTATTGCCTTTGTGCGCTCGAAGTCCGAAGACCCCATCCTGCTCGGAGCGATGCTCGAGAAAGCGAACGAGGTGCGCCGGAGCTTCTCGTCTCTTTTCGGGGCCAAGCCCGAGGAGGTCTCGTTTCTCTTCGCGACGAGCGAAGGCGAGAACATCGTTGCGGAAGCGCTCGACTTGAAGCCGGGGGACAACGTCGTCATCGACGATCTGCACTACGAGACGACCTACGTTTTGTACAAGACGCTGGAGAAGACCAAAGGTATAGAGGTGCGTGTCGTGAATGCCGTCGACGGACGGGCTGACCCGGCACATTTCGAGCCCTATGTTGATGACAAGACCCGCGTGGTCTCCGTTTCCTGGGTGTCGCATCAAAATGGCTTCCGCCACAATCTCCGGGGGCTCTCTGATCTCGCTCACGCACATGGCGCGTATCTCTATGCGGACGCGGTCCAAGCGCTCGGCATGTTCGAAACGAACTTCCACGACGAAGGCGTAGACTTCTTGACTTCCGGCACCTACAAGTGGCTTTTCGCGAGCTATGGCGTCGCACCTTTCTATATTCGCGAAGAGCATCTCGATTGGGTCGTTCCCGACCGTTTGGGCTCGCTGTCGATTCGCGACACTCTGCCAAACTACGAGTTCCGTCTCTACGAAACCGCGCGCAAATACGAATATGCAACGCTCGCGTTCGGTCCGCTCTATCAGCTCGGCGCCTCACTCGACTATCTCGCGAAGGTCGGATTGGGAAAGATCGAGGCCCACACGGTGGACCTCGCGCACGATTTGCAAAAGGGACTCCTCGATCAGGGACTTCTCGTGCGTACGCCCCAAGGGAACAGGTCGAGCATTGTGTCCTTCGAGCACGGGAGAGACCCGAAAGCTGTAGAGTCGCTGTTCGAAAAAGAGAACATCAAAGTGAGCTTTCGTGAGAACGGTCGGATGATCCGCGCCGGGGCAGCGCTCTTCAATAGCAAGTCCGACATCGACCACCTACTCGATACCGTCAAGAAAATCGCCTCTCTATGAAACGCTACGCCGCCTACGATCCTCCGGAATATCAGAACTGGCGTCCCGATCCCGCCGTCATGGAAGAGTTCCGGACGCGCGTGATGCAGGACCCGACCCGCCGGAGTGTCGTATCCGCACTGACGCCGCCGCAACACCTCCGGCTCTACAAGGGTCTCGTACGTAATCGACTCCACGACATCGCGCTCAAGCGATGGGTCCGTCAGGGTGTCATCTCGAAAGCCTGGCTCGGAACGGGGGAAGAGGCCACGACTATCGGTGCGGTCCATGCACTCCAAAAAGGCGACATGGTCGGTCCGATGATCCGAAACGCCGGTGCGTGTCATGAAATGGGCATGTCGATTGCGGACATGCTGCGCGCATATCTGGGCACGGAAGACTCGCCCTCGCGAGGCCGTGATATTCACTTCGGTGACTTGGTGAACGGTGTCGTCGCGCCCATCAGCATGGTCGGCGCGCTCGTTCCGGTTTGCGCTGGCCTAGCTCTGTCGTTCAAGCTTCAGAAAAAAGAGAATATCGCGCTCACATGGGTGGGTGACGGCACCACCTGCACTACTGCATTTCACGAAGGGATGATGTGCGCGAAATCATTGTCGCTGCCCCTCGTCGTCTTCGTGCAGGACAATCAGATAGCCCTCGGAACGCCGCGCGAGAGCCATAGCGCGGCGCCCATGGGACGGGTGGCAACAATTTATGCGGCGACGAAATACATTTGCAACGGCAACAACGTTCTCGACGTCTATGCGACGACCGCGCTCGCGGCGGAGCTCGCTCGTCTCGGCGAGGGTCCGATCGTAGTGACCGCCAAAACCTTCCGCATGGGCGGCCACGCCACCCATGACGAGGGAGAGTCCCGGAAGATTCTCCGTGAAGAGGCTTTCGCTTACTGGGGCAAGCGGGACCCGATCGGCATGTATGAGACATTTCTTGCCGAGTCCGATCTCGAGCTCGCGACCGATCTCTCGAACCGCGAAGTCCTCGAGCAGGCGGAGCAAGAGGTTCACGAGGAGGTCGAGGAAGCGGCGCGGCAAGCTCTCGAAAGCTCGAAGCACTCGATCCCGAATCCCGCCGAGCAACAGCTCGGTGTTTTTGCTGGAGTTTCATGACCGAACAACCCACCAATGTGATCGACGTCACCGACGAGACTTTCGAATCGGACGTGCTGGAGCAATCGCACCATCTTCCCATCGTCGTCGATTTCTGGGCGGAGTGGTGTGGGCCCTGCCGCGTGCTCGGCCCGACACTCGAGAAGCTCGCTTACGAGGGAAAAGGGAAGTTCTTGCTCGCTAAAGTCGACACCGACAGCGCTCAGCGGGTGGCGCAGAGTTTCGGTATCCAGAGCATTCCAACGGTGATCGCTTTTCGCGACGGCAAACTTGCAGCCAAGTTCTCGGGCGCTCTTCCCGAAGACGCCGTACGCGAGTTTCTCGAGCGCTTGTTGCCGTCACCCACAGACGAAATCGTGGCGGAAGCGGACAAGCTTCGTGCGTCAGCGCCCGAGCAGGCGGAGCTGCTCTATCTGCGCGCACTCGAAATAGACGACGGTCATGTCGGTGCCCGCATTGGCCTCGCAGAGATACTGGCCGGGCGCGGCGAGCGTGACGAGGCGCAGGCGATTGTGGGAAACCTCCTGCCAGCAGCCGATGGGGAGGTGGAGCGGATCGCTCAATTGCAGTCGGAACTAGCGCTCGGAGGCGTCATATCGGAGTCGAGCGAAGAGGAGCTTCGCGAACGGCTCGCGGCAAATCCACGGGACACGAGTGTTTTGATGGAGCTCGGCCAAGTGCTCGCGGCGAACCGCCGCTATCCGGAGGCACTCGATTCATTCCTTCAAGCGGCCGAGGGCGACCGCGCGCTCGCGAACGGTGAGGCCAAGAAGCGGATGGTCGAAGTTTTTCATGTCGTCGGTGTCCGAAGCGCACTGGCCGACGACTATCGCAAAAAGCTCAGACGCCTGCTTTATTAAGAAACCCTGCGGCTATAGCGCGCCGGTCCTGTCACTGCGCGGCAACGTGGCGCTCTCGTTTGCAATACCTCTTGCACTCCAGGCGACCGTGCGTTTCTTCAGCCTCGTGTCAATTTTCTTCTGCTGTTTCAGTACCTGAACCTGCGTGTCGGCCGAGAGGAACCGATGCGCAGTGTGAATGCCCTCGACCGTGACGGAGAGCTCGGCGGTGAAGGGCTCGTCGTCATCGAAATAGTTGCCTTCGACACGCACACGCACTTGCTCGGGCAAGAGGACCTTCCGTTCGGCGTAGTAGGTGAACTGGAACAAACGCTCCGCGGGCATCAGGGAGATCGGGCGGTCGTTCTCGTAGAGGATCCCGTCCGCGAGGTGCTCGCAGAGCTCGAAGTCGATCGGCATGTAGATACTTCGGTTGAGCAGTTTCCTCGATTTAGCCGCCAAAGGTGTGTTTACGACGGAGGCGAGCAGGAAGACCATCAAGTAGCTCTTTGTTCTGTTTGTTCTCACGGCGACTCTCCTTGGTTGCTATACTCCTGCCGCAAAGAACGTGCCAGAGGCAGGACATCGCTAACCAACAGATACAGCTAACCTTCCGCCCTTTCGGCTCTGTATCCCATCCCATCACAGCTAGCGCGTTGTAGCGCTTGGCTTGACGGTCGTTCGCGTTTCGGTCACAATGCGCGTGTTGGAGTGATGCAAGTGGCCGCCAAAACGATTCGACCTACCTTCTGCGGCACCTTCTTCTTCTTTTTTGGCGCCTAGCGCGCCGACGATTACACCACCCACGCCCCCCCTTTTTCGCCGACAGATCCGTATGGCTCCTATCCTCGAGAGGACAAGAAATGACTAGAGACAAACGCGACATCCAGCCGGTCCGAGACGCCATCGACAAGATCGATCGAGAGTTGCTCCGATTGCTCGCTGAGCGTCGCAAACGCAGTATCGAAGCGGCGAAGGTCAAAGAAGTCGAGGCCGATTGGTTCCGGGACAAGACGCGGGAGGAAGAGCTCATCGCCGACCGTGTCGAGGTGGGTGCGAGTCACGGGCTCGACTCCCACTACGTGACGAGCGTCTTTCATGACGTTCTAGAAGACTCGACCCGTATCCAAGAAGAGTATTACCAGGACCGTGCCAATGAAGGGCCCGGGTCACTGCGTGTCGCGTTCCAAGGTATCGAAGGTGCGTATAGCCATCTCGCAGCACAAGAATATTTCTCGCGGAAGGGCGCCGCCGCGTCTTATCTCGGTTACGCTCAGTTCAAAGACGTGGTCGATACCGTCGAGAAGGGCCACGCGGATATTGCAATCCTGCCGATCGAGAACACCACGTCGGGCGGCATCACCGACGTTTACGATCTTTTGCTCCACGCGCAGCTATCGATCGTGGGAGAAGTGAAGCTCAAGGTGGAACACTGCCTTCTGGCGCTTCCCGACGCAAAACTTTCTGATATCCACACCATTTATTGTCATCCCCAAACCGTGCTGCAGTGCAGCGATTTTCTCACGCGGATGCCCCAGTGCAAGATCGAGTACTTCAGCGACACGGCGCTCTCGGGGAAGAAGATCCACGAGGACGGTCTCGTTTCCCAGGCGGCAATCGCCAGTGAAGAGGCGGCGCGGATCTTCGGGCTCAGTGTCATCGAGCGCAGCATCGCGAATCAACGTGAGAACTACACGCGCTTTCTCGTGAGCGCACGCAAAGCCGTCCACGTGGATCCTCGAATCCCGTGCAAGACATCGATCATGATGATGACGGGGAATGAGCCGGGCTCGCTCCTAGACGCGCTTTCAGTGTTCCGGGAGCATGGCATCAACCTCACCAAGCTCGAGTCTCGGCCGATCCTCGAGAACCCATGGGAGGAGATGTTCTATCTCGACTTTCAAGGCAATCTGGCCGACGAGAAGATTCAGAATGGACTCGACGAAGTTACGAGACGCGCTCGTTTCATCAAGGTGCTCGGTTGCTATCCGTCGAAGGACTTACCCGCGCCCGCCAATCAAGCGCTGCTTTCCGGCCAAAACGATGTGAGCGAGGAAACCGTCGTCGCGCCGATAGCGGCACCGCCGCCGGACGTGCGGAAGGCGAGTGGCTACCGACTGGCGAGCCGCGAGTACAAAGCCGACGACACCGTCATCGAAGTCAAAGGCATCAGGCTAGGGGGCGACAGCTTGGTAATGATCGCGGGTCCCTGCGCGGTCGAAACGCGCGAGCAGATCATGACTTGTGCGCGCGAGGTCAAAGAACAGGGAGGACACATTTTGCGGGGCGGATGTTTCAAACCGCGGACCTCTCCTTACAGCTTTCAGGGTCTCGGCTACGAGGGGCTCGAGATGCTCGTCGAGGCGGGACAGAAATACGGGCTGCCGGTCGTCACGGAAGTTTTGTCACCGGACGATGTTGCCCGAGTCGCAGAGACGGCGGACATCCTCCAGATTGGCGCTCGAAACATGCAAAACTTCACGCTGCTATCGGAAGTCGGTAGAGTGCGGCGCCCTGTTATGTTGAAGCGCGGCATGAGCAGCTCGCTCGATGAGCTCCTACAAGCCGCGGAATACATTCTCGCGGGAGGCAACCAGCAAGTGTTTCTGTGCGAGCGCGGCATCCGCACGTTCGAGACCGCTACGCGGAACACCCTCGACTTGAGCGCCGTCCCAGTCCTTCGGAGCCGCACTCATTTGCCGATCATCGTCGACCCGTCTCATGCTGCCGGCAAGCGCGAGCTCGTCGTTCCCCTTGCGCTCGCGAGCAAGACCGTCGGCGCGCACGGCGTCATGGTCGAGATCCACCCGGAGCCCGAGAAAGCGCTGAGCGACGGTCCCCAAGCGCTACTCTTTCCTCAGTTCAGCGACCTGATGGACCGCCTCTACAATGGCCGGCATAAGACACCGCAGGGATCGCCACGCCAATAAGAAACGGATGGCTCGACGCTAAGTCTTGCGGCTCAACCCGGCAGGGAAGTGGTTCAATTGCAGCTTCGCCGCCGCTTTGTCGGTCATGTCCACGATCGCCGCCGCGTTGACCCCGACTGCGATCACGATGCACTCGCTGATCTCCTCCTTGGTCGCGCCTTCCTTGAGCGCCTTCTTGATATGCCCCTCGATGCAACCATCGCATTTCGCGACCAACGAGCATCCCAACGCGATGAGCTCCTGGCTCTTTGCATCCAAGACCTTCTTGTCAGTGTAGTAGGTCTCTTTGTAGAACTGCGCGTAGATGTTCTTCAAGCGCGGCTCGATCATCGAGTAAGAGGCCGGGCCCTTCTTTTCGCCAGGGTCGTAGTCAATCCCCGGAATGCTGTCCTTCTTGTTAGCGACCTCCGAATCGTTCGCCATCTGATTCAACCTCCTCTTACAGAAAACCCAAGCTCCCAGGGCGTCGTCATGATACCACGCGGGAAGATTGCACTAATGCATACGACGAAAGCGACGCAAAGTTCCTGAATGCAGCAGTTGCGCCGAACCTCGCCGGACGAAAAGATTGACAGGAATGCCAATTCTATTCGACATCTTGACGTTTATTGGACTGTTCGAGACCGAGCCGCACCACCGATGAAGCTTGCACTTCGGTGGCTCTTCAAACGCCCCGCTTTCGCCGCCGCCGCCATTTCGAGCTTGGCGCTCGGGATTGGAGCAAATGCCGCCGTCTTCAGCTTGATCGACGCGGTGCTGTTCCGACCGTTTCCCGTCCGTAGCCAGAACGAGCTCGTGTTGCTTCGCTCGCAGCGAGGTGTCGAGGTTCCCACAAAGGTCTCGCTGCCCGACTATCGCGATTTCCGCGAAGGCCAAGAGGTTTGCACGGATATTCTCGCGCATGCGCGGTTCGACTTCAGCATTCGTGCGGGGGAGCGCACGGAGCGCGTCGCGGGTGAGCTCGTCTCGTGGAATTATCTCGACGTCCTTGGTGTTCCAGTTTCGTACGGACGCAGTTTGACTCCCGCCGAAGAAGACATCGCGTCACCCGTCGTCATTATCAGCGACCGATTGTGGCGGAGAAGCTTTGGTGAGGATCTCGACACGGTAGGGAAGATGCTTCTCGTCAACGGCCACTCGCTCACGGTGGTGGGATTGCTCCTCCGCGTTTTTCCGGACTTTATGTCGGCGCCGAAATGGATCTTTGGATGCCGATGTCGATGCTCGAGACGCTCTGGCCCCGCGTGACCGAGTTTGTCGGCGGTCGCGATCAAGGGGCTGTGACTGTGCTGGGACGGCTTCGTCCAAGGGTCGGACTGGTCGAGGCGCAAGTCGGCATGCAAACGCTCGCGGCACAGCTCGCGGAAGCTTATCCAGACACGAATGAAGACAAGAGCGTTCTCGTCGAGTCGTTCGATCGCGCGCGCATCGCCGATCGCGGCGAGGCCGTCTCCTATTTCGGTCTATTATCCGCGGTCGTATTCCTCGTCCTCGTGATCGCGTGCGCGAACGTCGCTTCACTGCGCCCTGTAGAGCTCGCCGGACGCGACGGAGAAATGGCGATGCGGCGCGCGCTCGGTGCGACCCAGCTCCAACTGGCCGACAGCTTCTCATGGAGAATCTCGTCCTCTATATGGCGGCTCTCGCCGCTAACCTCGTCGTGGCGCGAATCGCGACCGACATATTCGAGACCTTGACATTTTTTTCCGGTCCCGATCGGCACCTTGGACTTGAGGGTCGATCACCGCGTGCTACTCTTCACCGCGCTCCTGGCGATTGTTGGCGGCTTGCTCGCAAGCGTAGTGCCGATCTTGCGGGCCGGACATGCAGGGCTTCCGGGGTGTGCCGCGTTGCTTGCAAGCAGTCAGCGATCGAAGCTCGTTGGCGGGCTTGTGATCATTCAAATCGCCCTTTCATCCGTGCTACTCGTGGGGACGGGATTGCTGTTGCGCTCGCTCCAAAGCACCTATGCGTCGAGCCCGGCTACCGTCTCGACAACGTGCTCTTTCTCTCCGTCGACCTTCAGTCGATGGGACCGCGCTACGACGAAACGCGGACGCAGCAGTTCTTCCGCGAAGTCCTCGAGCGCGTCGGGACGATTTCAGGCGTTCACAACAGCGCGTGGTCGGCGGACATTCCTTTCGAGCGCATGACCATCGTCACGCTCTTCGTTCCCGAAGCGCTCGACACTTCGGATGAGCCTGATTGACTCACCGCCGACGCCGATATCGTCACGCCCGGCTACTTGACGACGATGGAAATCCCGCTCTTGCGGGGGCGTGACTTTCGTGAGAGCGACGACGAGACCGCTCCCCGCGTCGTGCTCGTCAACGAGACGATGGCGGCGCGCCATTTCCGCGGAGAGGATGCTCTCGGAAAGCGCATCCGTCACAGCGTTTATGAGATCGTCGGTATCGTGTCGGACGTGCGCTACGCGGCTCTTTTCGAAGAGCCCGGACCTTACGTCTACTATCCCGTCGCGCAACGATTCTTTCAGAACATGAACTTGCACGTTCACGTCGCAGGTAACCCCGCCGCATTCGTTCCCGCGGTGCGCGCCGCGATCGGCGAAGTCGACGACGACCTTCCGATTTTTGATGCAAGGCCGCTCTCCGAGGAGCGCGCTATCTCGCTCTCACGACGAAAGACGGCCGCCACACTGCTCGGCCTTTCGGGAATACTCGCCTCGCGCTCACGATCCTCGGTACGTACAGCGTGACGGCCTATGCCGTGAGCCAGCGCACTTCGGAAATGGGTGTGCGCATGGCACTCGGCGCCGACCGCGGCGCGATTCTGTACCTGGTCCTCGGGCGGGGGAGCGCCCTCATTGGCACCGGTCTCGCCCTCGGGCTCGTTACCTCCGTGGCGCTCGGCAGCCGCATCGAATCTCTCCTTCTCGGCGTGGGCCGCGACGACGTGGTCGCCTATCTCGGCAGTCTCGGACTTCTGGCGCTGACCGCGGTAGCAGCCTGCTACTTCCCGGCCCGCCGGGCCGCCCAGATCGAACCGTCCACGGCGCTGCGCCACGATTTCTAGCCGAGCACTCGGACTAGTCGAGCCTCAACTCTTCCCATCGCACCCGGCCGCCCTGCACGGCATCCCGTAATCGCCGCTCGCGCTTCGTCAGATTAGCAGACGGCCCGGTCTTGACTTCCACAAAAACGATCTCTTCGAGCGCATCCTCGTCCAACCCGTCGAACACGATGAGGTCCACTGGGGTTCCGAGGAAGCGTACGTCTTTCGGGTTGTAATGGAAATCTCCGAGCCATGGCGCGAGATGCTCGCTCACTTTGCCGGCAATGACAGCGCGGCTGCGCTCGACGGCGTCGCGGCGGATCTCGGACTCTGCTTCGAGCTTCCAATGATCGAGAAGCTCGGAGGCGCGGCGCTCGGCACGGTTTCTGACATCGAGTCGAGTTTGGAGGAGCAGCAGCACGAGCACAGCGATGACGAATACCAGAAACGGCAACAGCCAATCCGTCGAGCTCATCCCCACCTCTCGTGATAGCGGCGCGCCTTTGCGCGGTTACCGCACGTGCTCATGTCGCACCAACGACGCGAGCGATTGCGGCTCCAGTCGACAAAGACCCACTCGCAATCGTCACCGGCACAAACCCGAAGCCGGGACCGATCCTCGGACGTCAATAGCTCGACGGCCGAGCGCACAATGGCTGCCCGGCCGCCGCCCCCCCACGACAAATTGTAGGGACGGGTCTCGAGCCTAGGCGCTCGGTAGGCGGGTGCCAGCTCCCGTCGGAGAGCCTCTCGAGGAGCTTGGCCAGCAGTCCGGCCGCGGGCCTCCGCACTGAAGATCGCTCGGAGGGCGTCACGCAGCTTGTCCGAACCACTGTCGTTCACGAAATCGAGGCACGCATAGTCTTCTCGCATATAACCGGTCAATTAGTTTATGATGGTTAGCAGCGAAATGCAACAAGGAGGCAAGAAATGATCGCGCGAATCTGGCAAGGCGAACCAAAGGCGTCAAGATGCCCAACGTCTACACGAACGTCCTCATCCGTCGGTGGACGGCCTTCACGAACCTGGACATCTCAGGGGCGAGCGCTCCGGGGATGTACCACACCGGGGTTCGGCTTGGCCAGTCTGTGCAGTTCGGTGACTACCAACCCTCCACATCCCCTGACGACCCAATGATTTTGCACATGTCCAGGGTGCCTTGCGCTCCGGGACGCCCAAAGAAGGAGCAGCATCGTATCGGGCGCGGATCTGTTGGCCACGACCTTCGAGACCTTCGAGCGCAACATCCGGGACCAACTCGGTCGAACCCTAGAGGGCGGGGGTTTCGACCCGGCCCGGGACATCGAAGCGATCACGGTGAATCGCTGGCCGCACGGCTATGCCTATAGCTACGACACTTTGAACGATCCGATCGAGTGGGCGCTATTCGCCCCCGACGATCGGCCCTGTGTGATCGGGAGGCGTCGATTCGGTCGGATTTCCATCGCGAACTCCGATGCCGCCGCCTCGACGCACACGGACTCGGCCATCGACGAGGCGCATCGAGCGGCCCGGGAGCAGCTAGCCGTTCGAAGCCGGGCCCGGCGCAGGACCTCCAGTAACGGATAGGAAATTCAGTCGTTACGATAGCCCTGCATGCACAACGCTGTGGAGCTAGGGTGGCGCCATTCAGAATCTGTTGCTGAACATCAACGCCGGCATCAACTTCGACAATCCCCCATTTCGAATAATTATGCCGCTGTTACGACGGCGGGTATCGCTCACGCCGTCGAATAACCAGCCGCCCCGAATGATAAGGACACCCTCTTTCGGCTCAGCCCATTGCGCTAGCGACGCGACGGGAACCATGACGATTAGAATCTTGATTGCGAGCGTTAGCGCCAGTCGCCAACCGTTCATGTTTACTCCATTCCGTCTGTTATCCGGTGAAAATGTCATTCATGCGATAGTTCCCCTCAGCCTCGCCCGATCCTTCCGTGAGCCCGTACCAGCTCGAGGATGTCGTCTCCGAATCGCGCGACCTTCGCCGGCCCGAGCCCGGGGATACGCTCTAGCTCCGCGAGGCTCTGGGGCTCCGTTCTCTCGATCTCGAGCATCACTTTGCGCTGAAACACCATGTAGATTTTCCACTGGAGCGCTTTCGCCTTGCGGCGGCGGTAGTTGTCGAGAGCGCGCGCGACCGAGCCGCCGTAGCGTGAAGTTCGGCGCCGCGGCGCCGCCGCGCTCGTCTCCCAACCTGCGCTGCGAATCGATTTGCCCGGAATCCACACCGTCGGGTATTTACGCCCGGTGCGCTTCAAACTCCCGTCGTCGAGCAGCTCGCCGACCGCTGCCACGATATCGGCTTCACTGTACTGCACTAGAGAGCCGTATTCCGGAAGTGTCAAAAGGCCCCCGCGCGCGAGCGATTTCGCGCGACTGCCTCGGAGAGCCCTCGCGAGGTTGGTCTTGCCAACCGGTCGCCGAAGCCGGCCGACGGCTGCAAGGATGACCTTTTTCGCTTCAGGTGCGAGCCTTCGTACTGGGTCGGGATTCGTTTCGGCTGCTCTTTGCGCCTCTCGGACGGCGTCGGAATCCATGCACACATCGCACCGGCCGCAAGCCGGCTCTTCGCTCAGAGGGCTCGAGGTGAAGTGAGCGACGAGAGCCTGGTGCCTGCACCGAACGGAGGTTGCATAGCGCTCTATCGCTTCGAGAGCGTTTTCTCTGCGCGCCTCGAGCACCGCGTTTCGCGAGCTGTTCTGAGCCAGGCGACGTTGGGTCATCAGGTCGCCGGCCCCGAAATAGAGCACGCAGCGGGCCGGCTCTCCGTCCCGACCGGCGCGCCCTGCTTCTTGGTAGTACGCCTCGACACTGCCAGGTGTCTGGAAGTGAACGATCAGACGAATGTCGGGCACGTCCACGCCCATGCCGAAGGCGTTCGTCGCGACGAGTACTCGTGTTCGGCCGACGTCGAAGGCACGCTGAGCGCGTTCGCGCGCAAGCTTCGTCCGGCCGGCGTGGTAGTAGCCGACGGCGAAGCCTTCCGACCGAAGCGTCTTCGCTACAGACTCGACAGTCTTGCGCGTGCTGCAATAGACGATCCCGCGACCGGCGCCGCGGCTCGGTCGCAGCCCGCTCGAGTCGAGTTCTCTGCGTAGCTCCTCTAGACGCACCTTTTGCGTCCTGGCTCGCAGGACCGCGAACTGTAGGTTCGGCCGAGCGAAGCCCGAGCGAACCGGAACAGGGCTACGAAGCTCGAGCAGCGTCTCGATCTCCGCGACCACCGCTTGGGTTGCGGTCGCGGTCAACGCGAGCGCCGGGCAGTCGAACTGCTCGCGGAGCTCACCGAGCCGCAAATAATCCGGACGGAAGTCGTGACCCCATTGGCTCACGCAGTGCGCTTCGTCGATAGCAAGAAGCGCCACCCTCGCTCGCTGCAGCGTTCTTCGAAAATTAGGGGAAGCGCTGCGCTCGGGGGAGACGTAGAGTAGATCGAGCTCCCCGCGCTCAAACGCTTCGATCGAAGCGCGTTGATGCGAGAATGCTTGATGGCTATGAAGGGCGGCAGCGTGGACGCCGTGACCCTCGAGCGCTGCCACCTGGTCGTTCATGAGTGCTATCAGAGGGGAGACGACCAGCGTGGTTCCGGCTTGACGACGACGAAAGACGAGCGCAGGGACCTGGTAGCAGAGCGACTTTCCTGAGCCGGTAGGGAGCAGCACGACCGCATCGCGTCCCGAAAGCACGGCGGCCAGCGCGTCTGCCTGCCCTGGCCGAAAATCAGGATAGCCAAAGACCTCCGCAAGAACTTCACGAGCCTCGCCTCCTGGTCCTGTTGGCTGTAACATCCGCGCCTCTCCCACTATCAAGGGTCGATGCTCTCTTCAGGGAGTGGCGGAGTATAGGGCGGCACACGGCGTGCTCGAGTCAGTTGTTCGAAGGCGTAGCCGAGCGCGAACAGGCGCGGCTCACTGAAAGCCACACCGAGAAACGAGATCGATACCGGCAGCCCGCCAGACGTAAAACCGGCAGGGACGACCAGGTCAGGGAAGCCGGCCAGACTGGCCAGGTTGGTTGGCGTCGAGCCCATGGTCGCGTTCAATGCGCTGCCGCCGACCAGGTCCCGCGGCGGGTCCGCGTCGAGGCGAGTAGCCCGCGTGGGCGCCGTGGGATAGACAATCGCATCGAGGTTTTGGGTCGCGAAGACGCCTGCGAGCACGTCTCGCAATAAAGGAAGTCCATCGTCGCGGACCGCGAGATAGTCGTAATCCTCGAGCGCGCCACTCTCCGATTCACGTTTGAGCACGTGACCGCGCGAGGCATTGGGAAAGAACCCCTCCGGAGACGGTGCGGTCAATGCGCGCGTCCTTTCCAAGAGTTCGGCGACGGTCTTGGGGTATTCGGGAGCCAGAGTGGCCAAATAGTCCCCCATTCGCGCCTTGAACTCGCGGGCCCGGAGCGTCCAGTAGAGGTCCACCCGCGCACGGAGAAACCACTCCGGTACTTCGACATCGATGATGGTGACGCCTGCCGCGCGCATCTTCTCGATGGACGCTTCCATGACCCAGTCGACGTCTCCGTCCTGTCCAAAGAATTGACGAGCCACGCCGACGCGCGCGCCATTCAGTGCGTCGGCGTCGAGGTACTTCGTATAGTCGGTCTCGAACTTGCCTTCGCTGGCTTGCGTCGTGGGGTCTGCGGCATCGCTGCCGGTGAGAACACCGAGTGCGATCGCGACGTCTTCGACGGTGCGCGCCATCGGGCCCGGCATGTCGAAGGTCGATGACAGCGGAATGATACCGTCCCGGCTCAGAAGCCCCTGCGTCGGCCGGATCCCGGCGATCCCGTTGGCTGATGTCGGGAGTCTGATCGAGCCGCCTGTATCCGTTCCGAGCCCCATCGGAACGTAACCCGCGGCGACGGCGACAGCGGTTCCTTGCGAGGAGCCGGATGGGGAGCGATTCGAATCGTACGGGTTGTGGGTGACGCCTCCTAAAGAGCTCCCCGCATCTCCCGAGGCCAGCTCACTCATGTTGGTTTTTGCGAGGATGATCGCACCCGCGTCGCGAAGCTTCTTGACCAGGAATGCGTCGTCCGGAGGGAACGAACCTGCTAGAACGAAAGAGCCGCCGGTGGTCGGCATGTCGGACGTATCGAAATTGTCCTTCAGAACGACCCGGATACCGTGAAGGGGAGAGCGTGGCCCGCGGCTCCTCCGCTCCGCATCGAGAGCACGCGCCCTCTCGAGCGCTTTCGGGTTCAGCGTGAGAACTGCGTTCAGCTTGGGACCGACGTTGTCGAAGGCTTTGATACGCGCAAGCGACAGCTCAACGAGTCGTTCCGACGTGAGCTCGCCGGTCTCGAAGGCGGCGTTGATCTCTGCGATGGAGAGCTTGGCAAGCTCGAGTGCCGTGACGGGCACGGAGCTGAAGCCAGCAAACCACAGGGCGGCAAGGCAGAATGACGAGCGCTTCATGTGCACGGACCTCGACGTTGAGTCTACTCCACGACGCCCGCCCGCGGAGGTTCGCGCAACTCTGGGACGCTACGATCGCGGCAGGCGCGGCACCGTAACAGGGCTGGCTGCCTCCACCTGACTCCAGATCCGCCGCCCAACCTTGTCGGTTTCGGCAATGAGGCCGGGCTCATCGACCGTGAGAATCTTACGATCGCGCATGATGAACTGGCCATCGACGAGGACGGACTCAACGTCCGAAGCTTGACCGTTATTGATCCACGCGGAGAGGATGCGCCCTGCCGGGACGAGGTGAGCGCGCTGTGTGTCCAGGACAATGAGGTCTGCCTTCTTACCCACTTCGAGCGAGCCGAGGAGCGCTTCCTGCCGCACGGCTCGCGCCCCCCCTTGCACGGTGTCTGCGAGCATGTCTTCTGGCTGAGGCTGGCTGCCGGGGGTCGCATCGTCGCGCTGGATACGTTCCGTCACCAGGGCGATCCGCATCGTCTCCAGCATGTCGCTGGTATTGTTGTCGGTGCCTTGAGCGATGGGGCAGCCCGCTGCTCGCAGGGCGGAGATGGGCGGGATGACCCCTCGGTTCGCTGCCATGTGAGCCTGATGTGAATGATCGTGCCGGAGCGGCCAAGCAACGCGATCTCGGAATCGTTGACGTAGCGACAGTGCGCCGCAAACAGCCGGGGGCCGAGGAAGTCGTGCTTGGCGAGATACTCCGAAGGGCGAAGGCCATGGTGGCGCAGCATGTACTCCACCTCCCAGGTACTCTGGGCGAGGTGGATCGTGTATCCGAGATCGTTCTTCTCCGCAAAGTCGCGGATGGCGTGCAGGAGCTCAGGCGATGAGTCCTCGGCGAGCGCCGTCGTGGGGAACACGCTGATGCGTCCCTGCCTCGCGCCATGCCAAGACACGAACAGGTCATGGGCGCTCTCTAAGCCCTCGTCTCGCAGCCTAGCCGAGAATCTGGGCGCTTCACTGCGGGCGAGGCTCTCTGCGGACAAAGGACCAGCTCCGTTCTCGATGTCGCGGACGGACTCCGCGAACACCCAGCGCAGCCCTGTCTCCACCAGCGCTGCGGCCGAGCTGCCGATGCCTCCGTGTACTCCACAACCGTGGTGACCCCGCCCCGTATGGATTCCAGAGCACCCACAACCGCCATCAGCGTGGACTCCTCTTCGGAAAGGAGACTTCTAGGCCGGATGGCCAGGCGATAGCTGTTGGGGAATCCGAAGTCCTCGTCCCCGCCCAGTCCACTCTCGAGATCGATGGATATGGCGCTACTTACGGGGTAAGGCGCTCATCTGCACTGGCAACCTCGCAGCCTGACCGAGGCACGGTTACGCCTATTCGACTGGAGTTATTGTTCGCGGGCCCTTAGTCGCGAGCGCTTTCACACTTGCCTATACGCCTGCGGCCTCGAGCTCCGCGAGCACGCGTTCGTCTCGGAACGGAACCCGGCGAAGACGCACCCCCGTCGCGTCGTAGATGGCGTTGGCGACCGCCGCAATCAGCGGTTTGCATACCGCTTCGCCCGCTCCGTAGGGCGGCAGATCGGGCCGGTCTGGATTAGGATCCCCGTTGACCAGGACGACATCGATAACGGCCGGCGTGTCGGCATGAGTGAGGCTTGGATGAGAACGCCAATCCACACTCGTGACCTTTTCGGTGTCGAAGCGCACCTCCTCGTGGAGCGCGCGGCTTAGCGAGTGGAGCATCCCACCCTCGATCGTGCCGAGCAGCGCTTCGGGGTTGATGACCAGGCCGCAGTCATGCGCGCAGACAAGCCGCTTGACCCAGACGTGACCGGTTTTGCGATTCACTTCGACCTCGGCAATCTCCGCAACCACTGTCTGGCTGCGGTACGAGTACGCCATACCGCGCCCCGTCAAGATGGTTTCGTCGCCGCGTGGTTTCGGCGAGACGCGGGTTTCCCAGCCATAGGCATCCGCGGCCGCGCGAATGACCGCGATCGAGCGCGCGCGTCTGAACCCGCTATCATCGTCGGTGCTGGCGGTGAGCAGCTTCAGTCGAAAGGCGACCGGATCGGCCTGCGCCGCCGCCGCAAGCTCGTCCATGAACGATTCGGAGGCGAAGGTCACCTGCGGTCCGTTCGGATCTCGAAGGTTCCCGGTTCGGAGCGGCGTTTCCCAGACCTCGGGAAGGCGCACGACCTTGCCCGTCACGCGCCGGTTCGGGATCGCGTACAGGTCCGTGGGTGTGGTCGCCCGGCCGGCGCTCGGCGTCTCTTTCCGCGCCCCCATGAGTTGTGCGACCAGAACTGTCTCGGCCTCGTTGTACCCGACGTGGTTGTAGTCGGCGCTCTGAGCCGTGTAATCGAACGCAACGACATTTCCCTCGGCGTCCAACCCACCACGTAAAGTGAACGTATAGGGCGGGCCCTTCGTGTCCCACGCAGTTTCTTCCTCCCGCATCCACTGCACGCGAACCGGCCTGCCGATCTCTTTCGCGAGAAACGCTGCCTCGAAGCCGGCATCGTCCGCGGCCGAGCGTCCGTAGGCCTGAGGGCCCTCTAACCATACCACGCGCACTTGATCGTTTGGCATCCCGAGAAACTTGGCAACCCCGCGCCGCATGCCGTAGGATTTCATGTCGTTGGAGTAAATCGTCATCTGACCGCCAGACGGGTCGGCCAGAGCATGGGCTGGACCGAAAGCCGTGTGCCCTTGGAAAGGGAAGTCGTACTCGGCTTCGACAACCGTCGCCGCGCTCTCGAGCGCCGCCTGCGGATCTCCCACCACATCCGGATCCCAGCTCGACGTGGGCGTTGCGTCGCGCATATAGGCGTACAGCTCGTCGGATGTCGGGAACGGCGCAGCCGCCGGCTTCTCCCAATCCACTTTGAGTTTTCTGGAGGCGTCGATCGCCTGCTCTTCTCGCTCGCAGACCACCGCCACATAGTTCCCTTTGCTGACCACTCGGATGAACCCTGGGAGATCCTTGACGGAAGACGCGTCGATGCCGATGAGCTTCGCGCCGACAACAGACGGCCGGACGTTGCGAGCATGCACCATCCCGGGAAGCTTGACATCCACCGCCCATGTCAGCGACCCGTCCACCTTGGGTGGAATGTCGTAGCGCTCTAGAGACTGGCCGACGTTCCGGAGCTCTTGCACCGGCTTGACCGCGGCTGTGCCGGTAGTTTCGTTGACGTTTTCCCCCGTCAGCGTGACATGGAACTGCTTCGCATCGATCAACTCCGCGTAGGTGAGTTTCTTCGAGGGGTCCGACTTCAGCGTGATTACCGCGTCGCTGACGTTTAGCTGCGCGACCGGCACGCCGAACCGCTTGGAGGCCAGCTCCAGCAAGACGCGTCTGGCCTCGGCGGCCACCCTTCGCATCGGCCAACCATCTCTCTGTATCGCATCGGAACCGCCGGATCCGCCCTGGTCCGGAGTGACGTCGGTGCTGCCCATGATGACGTCGGTGTCCTCGTAGGCGATATCCAGCTCGTCGGACATCATCTGCCGAAACGCCGTTCCCGTCCCTTGGCCGCAATCTGTCTTACCGACGAAAAAGGTCGCGGTGTTGTTCTCATGAATCGCGATCCACGTATCGAGCTCCCTGAAGTCGGGCTCGGGATAGGGGCCGGCTGTCGGTTCACCTTGCGCCGCGACAGTAAACGAGAGGGCAGGAGAGACGGCCGCCGCGCCGAAGCTCACCACAAAGACACCTGACGTCTTGAGGAAATTCCTACGAGAGCTCCGCTGCTCCAGCACGTCCTCGATCCTCTTCGGGATAGTCGTGAAGGTTGTCATGAGCCCACCACCTTCCTGCCGGACTTGGCATCAGCGGCCGACGATCCTCCCGCGGCACGTTTGACCGCCGCCTGGATCCGGTAATAGGTCATACACCGGCACAACGCTCTAGCCATACCCTCACGGATTTCGGCGTCGGTCGGATTCGGATTTCGGTCCAGAAGCGCCTTGGCCGTCATGATCTGTCCGTTCTGGCAGAAGCCGCATTGAGGAACCTGCTCGTCGATCCAGGCTTGCTGCACCGGGTGCAGCGTGCCGTCTTTGGCAAGTCCTTCGAGCGTGGTTATCTCCCCTTTGACTCGCGACGTCGGCGTGACACACGATCGCGTCGCCACACCGTTGATGATGACCGTGCACGCCCCGCACTGGCCGAGTCCGCAACCAAACCGCGGGCCTCGCAAGCCGAGATCGTTTCGCAGGACGTAGAGCAGTCGAGTCGAAGGGTCGATATCCACGGTGTGTGTGGTGCCGTTCACATTCAAAGTCACGTTGCTCATCGTCCTTGCTCCTTAGACATCGGATGGATGGGTCGAAGTGGGTACGATCTTGCTGCCGGTCTGTCCAAGGGCTCGCAGCAGTTCATCGGATCGTATCGCCTCCAGTGAGACAGCTGGCTCGCAACGGCCGCGCCAACGCGCAACGACTGTACCGGATCGCCACCTGTTCGACAACCGAAACCGATAGGTCTGAGCCTCGGCCGCGCCTCAGCGGCACCTGGCCCACAAAATCGCGGCCAGCAACCTTCTCGATCATGGTCCCACCCGTGCGGCAAGTTCCGCGATCAATGATTCCCAAAACCGAGAAAAAAAACGCGTAGCAGCATACCGCTCTCTCGATCGTTCTCAACGCTGGAGCGAACCACGTGACAACGGGGTGGATCGCGTGAGTCATCACTGTTGCGCTCACCCCACTCCTACGGTATACGTGTCCAGCCTCGAGATCTTGAAGTACCCCATGATCTTTGTTGTCCAGCTTCTCTTGGCCCAGATGACGCCAGCCATGCGCTTCTAAGAGACGAAAGTCGTACATCGTAGACAAACAGATGAGACACGCGGTTCTTCTCGCTATTTTGTCGATTTCCGCGCCACGCGACGTAGCCCTTGCTCAGTCTGCGTCCGAGCTCTCGCCCAACGTGTTGGAGCTCGTACGGGTTCGAGCTACGGTCTTCGTTCTG
The DNA here is from genome assembly GCA_963578475.1 of Acidobacteria bacterium bin61. Lineage (GTDB taxonomy): Bacteria > Acidobacteriota > Vicinamibacteria > Marinacidobacterales > SMYC01 > SMYC01. The sequence goes on from CAUZCL010000008.1 coordinate 113,741, forward strand.
GCGAACGTCCGCGTGGTGGACGGCACCGGCGCCCCTCCGCAGACAGATCAGGCGATCGTCGTGGAACGAGGACGAATCACCGCCATCGGTGCGACCGACCAGGTTACCGTCCCGAGCGGCGCCGACGTGCTTGATCGTGCAGGGCACACCGTGATACCCGGTCTCGTCGGCATGCATGATCACACGGACTACGCCGGAGCCCGGGCGCGACTGACATTGAGCTTCAGCGCGCCCCGGATGTATCTGGCGTCCGGGGTCACGACGATACGTACCGCTGGAAGTCTGTCCCCGTACACCGAGATCAACTTGAAGAAGGCCATCGATGTGGGCGAGATGGTGGGCCCGCGAATGCACATCGCGGGTCCGCGGCTGAGTGAGGGGCTCCAAAACTATGCACCCTCGTCTCCCGAGGACGCGCGCCGGATGGTGCGCTACTGGGCCCAAGAGGGTGCTACGTGGATCAAGGCCCACGCTCGAATCAGCCGCGAGCACCTGAAAGCGGCGATCGACGAGGCCCATCGCCAGGGCATCAAGTTCACGGGCCATCTCTGCTCGGTGACCTATGGAGAGGCCGTCGATTTAGGCATCGATGGCTTGGAGCACGGGTTGTTCGTGGCGTCGGATTTCGCTCCCGCAAAACAGCCGGACATCTGCCCGCCCTCGCAGCGGGCCAGCATCGCGAGCGTTGATATCGAGAGCGAAGAAGTGAAATCCTTGATCCAGCGCATGGTGGACAACAACGTGGCCCTGACGTCGACGTTGTCTGTCATCGAACAGCTCGTACCTGGGCGGCCGGTAGAGGATCGTGTCCTCGAGATCATGGCGCCCGAGGTGCGCCAGGCTTTTCTGGAGCGCCATCGCGTGCTTCAAGAGTCGGCGGCTGAATCTTTGATGCCGAAGGTCTGGGCGCGCGGGCTTGCTTTCGAAAAAGCGTTCGCCGACGCGGGAGGCCTCTTGGCTGCAGGCGTCGATCCGACGGGAAACGGAGGCGCCATTCCTGGTTTCGGGGATCAGCGCAACTTCGAGCTTCTGATCGAGGCGGGCTTCGACCCGGTGCAGGCGATCGAGATCATGACCGCCAACGGCGCGAGGATCCTCGGGGAATACGATCGCCTGGGCTCCGTCTCCGTGGGAAAGCGTGCCGACATGGTGGTTCTTCGGGGCGACCCGGTCGCGCGTCCCGCCGACATCCGCAACGTTACCATCGTTTTCAAGGACGGGGTGGGTTACGACGCGCCGAAGATTCTGGATTCGGTGAAGGGAATCGTTGGCGTTCGCTGAGGAGCATGCGGTTCCGCTATATGAGACGAAGCAATGATAATGGTACGCAAGGTACGGCTTTCCCGTCACCGCGATCACATCGCGAGAGCGAACCAATGGTCGTCGAGAGAAATGGTGTCCGCCGTCTGACCAAAACGCCTACCAGTCCACGGCGCAACGCATCGAAGCTTCTCGTATTGATAGTCCTCGTGAACGCGGCGCTGGCTCAGGGGCAGGATTTCAAGGTCACGTTGCTTGGCACCGCCTCGCCCGCACCTCGGCCTGACCGTTTCGGACCAAGCACGCTGGTGGAGGTAGGACCCGAGAAGTTTTTGTTCGATGTGGGGCGCGGCGTGCCGATACGCCTCTGGCAACTTCGAGTCCCGATGGGCGAGATTACCGTTCTCCGACGAAGGGCCGGCATGGCGACCCCGAACCAGAACGCGTCGTCCACGATGTCGGCAGCGGGATAGCGTGGATTCCAAACGAAACGGTTCAGTCCTCTTTTCGTCGATACGCTTTCAAGGTGAGCGAGCTCAGCAAGAAACGCAGCGGTTGTTGTTCACCGCGCCGAGGCTCACGAGCAGATCGCGCGCCTCCGGGAACGGCTGCACGCGCTGAACGGGTCCATTGGCCATATCGGCGGTGGAGCGCCCCTCGCGGTTGACGGCGGTGACGTCGGCGCCTTTCGAGACGAGATACTCGACCAGCTCGACGTGACCCATCGAGGCGGCGTTGTGGAGCGGCGTGCTGCCTTCCTGGTCGCGCGCGTTCACGTCCGCCCCGCACTCTTCCACGAGATAGCGGACCGCGGGCATGAAACCGGCCGGGTGGTTGCGATGGTCGTTCGCGGCGAAGCCTTCGCCATAGCCCGCGCCCGTCGCGCCGTGTAGCGGTGACATCGCGGGCCCGCCGACAGGAACGGGCTCGAGCCCGGACACGTCCTTGATCTCCCGCGCGCGCTGGTTCGCGACTAGCGGACGAACTCCGGCATTCTTCGTCGGGATAGTCGTGTCGGCGCCGTAGGCGCGTAGGAGCTTCATTGCAGCGACGTCGCTTCCGTAGGCGGCGCGCCAAAAAGGTGTGGCGCCGATCTCGTTGATCGACGAGCGGTCGAAGTTATAGCCCATGAACCACACTTTTTTCTTCACGCGAACGTTCGGGTCCGCGCCCGCTAAAAGGAGCGCCTCCATCAGCTCGAGATGGGTGAGTTTTTGTTGTTTGTGCGCGGTCGGTTGCGGGTAGGCCGCCCGCGGCGCCCAAGCTAGATTGATCGTCGCGTAGAGCGGCGTGACGTCCGCCGGCTCGCTCGCGAGATTCGGGTCAGCGCCCTCGTCGACGAGAAGCTTGGCGAGCTCGAAGTGGCCGTTCATCGTCGCGATGAGGAGCGGGCTCGTCTCGCTGCCTTCGGCGACCCGATCGATGTCCGCGCCCGCCTCGAGAAGCGCTCGGACGGAGTCCGGGTGGCCCTGCCGCGCCGCGAAAAGAAGCGCGCTCATCCCGCCTTGCTTGCCAACGCGGTCACCGAACGGCTCCCGCCCGCGCCGAGGCGGTGCTTTCTCCTCGCCGCTACCAGGGATCATCCAGCCAAAGAGCTTCGCGAAGAAGCTCTTTTTGGGCTTTTTGTCCTCTACTTGCGCTACGTCGTCACCCGCGGCTTCGGCGCGCGCCTTGTGCAAGTCTTGGAGTCGTTTTTTGAAACCGTCTTGGATCGCTTTGTTGAGCGTCGGCACGTCGATGACGTCGGTCACGAGGCTCACGTCGGCGCCGCGCTCGATGAGAAGCTCGATCACCGGGTGTCGACCATTGGCCGCGGCGAACATGAGAGCTGTTTGGCCGCCGTTCAACTCGCGTGCGTTGACGTCGGGCTCACGATCGAGAAGGAGCCGGACGGACGCGATGCTTCCCGAGGCGGAGGCGAACATGAGCGCGGTTGCGCCTGTCGTCGTAGCGTCGCTCGCGTCGGCCCCCGCACCGAGAAGCGTTTCGACTATCGACGCGTTACCGTGCTTGCTCGCGAAGAGGAGCGGCGTATGAGCTCCGAGACGAGTGGTCGCGCGCGCGTTCGCACCTGCATAGAGGAGCATCTCCGCCATTTCGACGTCGTTCGCGCGCGCGGCCCAGTGGAGCGCCGTCGTACCCCCGCCTTGAGCCGCGTTGACGTCGATGCCTTGCTGCAACAAAGCGCGTACCGTTTCACGGTTGCCTTGCTCCGCCGCGTCCGCGATGGGAAAGGGGCTCGTCTCGACGTCGACCGGCCCTGCTGCCGCCAAAGCAAAAACGCCAAGCGCGAGAATCATCCGATATCCCATCTCTCTCATGGCCTACCCCGTGACCTCCGTTTGGCTCACTGGAACGCTCGTCAAGTCGAGCGGCTCGGTGCTGTCTCCGAACGACTCACGATCGTCGAAACCGAGCTTGTGCAGAATGCTCAGCATGGCGTTCGCCATCGGCGTCTCGTCGGCCGCTTTGATGTGAAGGTTCCCCGGGATCTGGCCATTCGCGTGGCCCGCGAGAAAGAAGGGGACGCGTTTGTGGTTGTGAATGTTCGGGTCTCCCATCGGAGAGCCGTAGAGGATCAGGCTCTTTTCGAGAAGGTTGCTCCCGTTCTCCTCGGCGTCTTGAAGCTTCTTCAGCAGATAGGGCACGAGGCTCACGTGGTAGCGGTTGATCTTTGAGAGCTTGATGACGTTGGGCTCCTGGTTCCTGTGATGAGAGGCATTGTGGAAGCCTTCGTAAACGCCGCTCTCGGGAAACGACCGTCCTGAGACGTCGCGGCTCATTTTCAACGAGACCACGCGCGTCATGTCGGCCATGAAAGCGAGCGTCATCAAATCGAGCATGATCTCGACGTGCTCGCCGTAGGAGTCGGGCACGCCGATGGGCGCATCCGGAAGCTCGCGGAGCTCACCGCTCTGGTTGCGCTCTTCGACTTTCTCGATGCGCCGCTCGATCTCCCGGATGTTCTCGAGATAGGCATCGAGCCGGTTCCGATCGCTCGGTCCGAGCGTTCTTTTGAGCCGCGCGACTTCGCTCGGGATCCAGTCGAGGATGCTGCGATGGGCCTGGCGCCGTTCGGCACGCTTTTCCGGACTTCCGCCGGAGCCGAAGAGCTGGTCGAAGGCAAGGCGCGGATCGCGGATCATGGGGAGCGGCTCTGTCGCCGACGCCCAGCTGATCGTGTCCATGTAGACGCAGGCATAGCCGTAGAGGCAGCCGCCCGACTGGTCCACGTTCTCGATACAAAGCTGCATCGAGGGGATGGGATTATCTTGGCCGAACCGCTGGGCGTAGAGCTGATCGAGCGACGTTCCCGCGGTAATGTCCGAGCCTTCGGTTTGCTTCGGATGTGACTGCGTGAGGTAGACGGAGCTCGAGCGGAAATGGTCACCGCCCGTTTCCGGCGGTGTGAACGCTTCGGCGTTGCGGCAGTCGGTGTTGCTCACGATCGTGACGTAGTCGCGAAAGGGCTCGAGCGGGCTCAAGCTGCTCGGGGTCAGGTCGAAATCGTGGCCCACGGCCGCGGGTGCCCAAAGGTTTTTCTCAGCGCCGATCTTGTTGCTGCCGGCGGCGCCATGCACCATCTCCATGCACACCAAACGCGTCGGGTCCGTGGTCGCCCCCCAGGCTTTGCGGGCGGGGATCATCGCCTCTAACATCGGAAGCGCCATCGTCGCGCCCATACCGCGCAGCACGCTACGGCGGGATATGTATTTGTTCGTTACGTACACTTGACTCTCCTCACGGATTTTGAACGACAGCCACAGTTTCGGCATCCTCAGTCTCGACGGTGCTCATCCGAAACGGCACACTGTTCACGATGCCGAGGATGAAGGAGGACATCCGGTTGTCGTTCTTGGCGGCGTCGGCCGTGATCTTACGGATTGCCGGCATGTCGAAATACTCGACCCTTCGTCCGAGCGCGTAGGTCATGAGGCTTTCGGTGAAGGTCAGGATGACAGAGTCTTGATAATTGAGCATCGCGTCGCGAAGGCCGAGCGGGCCGTCGAGCGGGGTTCCGTCATAGAGCTCGCCCGTGGCGTCGATCGGAACGCCGTCATCCTTCGTGCGCCACGCGCCGGTCACGTCGAAATTCTCGAGTGCGAGGCCGATGGGGTCGATCACCGCGTGGCACGAGTTGCAGGCCGGGTTCGCGCGATGTGACTCCATGCGCTCGCGCACCGAAAGACGTCTGTCGCCCGCGATGGCCTCCGTCTCCTCTAGCGCAGGCACGTTGGGCGGCGGCGGGGGAGGCGGGCTTCCGAGCAGAACTTCCATGACCCACTTCCCGCGCTGGACCGGCGAGGTGCGATTGGCGATGGCCGTGAGCGCGAGGATGCTGCCATGGCCGAAAAGCCCTCGTCGGTTTCGGTTGATGCCGTCGAGCGGGACCCGGCGGAACCTGTCGCCGGTGACGTTAGGGATACGGTAATGCCGCGCGAGCCTTTCGTTGACGAAAGTGTAGTCGGCGGTCAGTAGCTCGACGACGCTCCGGTCCTCGCGCACGAGATTTTCGAAGAACAGCTCGGTCTCGCGCTTCATCGCGTCCGCGAGGGTCGCGTCATAGAGCGGATAGGTCAAAGCGTCCGGGTGCAGCTTGTGGAGGTCCTGGAGCCGCAGCCACAGGGACGCAAAGCGCGTGGCGAGCGTCACCGATCGTTCATCGTCCACCATGCGACGGACTTGTTGGTCAAAGATTTCGGCGTCCGATAGCTTTCCGTCCGCGGCGAGCGCCAAGAGCTCTTCGTCGGGAGGGCCCGCCCACAAGAAAAACGACAAACGCGACGCGAGATCGACGTCTGCAATGAGGTAGCTTTCGCCGGGCTCGGCGTGCGACGGCGACGGCTCCAGACGAAAGATGAAGCTCGGGCTTGCGAGGATCGCTTGAAGAGCCATCCTGATGCCGCTCTCGAAGTCGCCTCCCTCGCGCCCGATCGAATAGAACGACATGAAGGCTTCGAGATCCGCATCGATGAGAGGGCGGCGATAAGCGCGCTTCGCGAGGTGAGTCACGATCTCTTCGGCGCAGGGAAGCTCTTCTTCGGAGGTCGTCGGGCGGCAGATGAAAATACGACGCCGGGCGGGAGTGTCAGACACGCCGGTGACGTTATACGGCCCACTGATGTTGAAATCGCGAAGGTGCGGCACGGTCGTGACGCCGTAATCCACGCCAATTTGGCTGTCGGCGAGGGTGTGCTCGATCGGGATGAGCAAGTCTTGGACGGGAGCTTCTGAATGAACGAGAAAGGCGGCTGTTACTCTCTGCGGGCCCGCCTTGACGTAAATGGGCTCACTCTGAATCGTCAAACCGTTCAGCTCGGTCTCGGAGAGCAAGGGGTCGACGTCCAAGAGCGCGACCCGCACGCCGTTTACTGAAACCTCGATTTGCTCATTCTGGGCCGGACGGCCGAAGAGAAAACCGTCGGGCGAGCCGTGAAGCAGCGCTTTGAAGATGTAGTCGCCATCGGCGGGGAAGATGTTGACGACAGCGATGCCACCGCGCGTTCCGAACGGTGCGCCTTCGGCGCGACGCGTCTGCGATGCCGTTCGCGGGACTTTGAACGTGACTTCGCTCGGGTCGGCCGTGGGATCGCCCACGGCGAGACGGCTGACTCGGTCGGCTGCGCGCATGTAGCTGTCCATGAGCGTTGGCGACATGCCTTGAACGTCGGCGATGTTGTCGAAGCTGTGGCTTACCGTGTCCGGCGGCAAGAGCGCGGCGACATCGACGTCGAGCGCGAGCAGGTAGGAAACGGAGCTCCTATATTCGGCGCGGTTGAGACGCTGGAAGTCTCGCCGTCCTGGGTTAGGGCTCGAGGAATAGGCCGTGTCGATCCTCGCCTCGAGTGCTCTTATGAAGGCTGCGACCTCCGCTCGGTCAGGCCGAGAGGCATAGGAGGGCGGCATCATGCCGGTGTGGAGCTTGCGGAGCATTTTTTCCGCAACTTCGGTATCGCGCCCGGGCTCCGACGCGTCGAAGGACTCCAAGGTTAGGCCGCCCGTCAGCGCTGCATCGCTGTGGCACATCACGCAATAGTCCTCGACCATCGCGCGCTGCTCGGCAAGCGACATCATGCCTTCTGGGAGCGCAAACTCCTCCTGTGCTGCCACGACTTGCGTGCAAGCAAGTGCGGCTCCCACGATTCCTGCGAAGAAAGTATGCATAGATCGAAACCCACTAGCTCGAGCTCCTCGGCGCGCCGCGCGACCGCTGGCCCGAAACTATTTTGTTCGGTTGATTATGTCCGATTCGGACCCTAGACTTCAACAGGAACGGGGACTGAGAATAATGCGTGCGCAGGAGTTGATGCGCTCGAAGGAGGGCGGGTTTGCATAGAGCCATAACGCGCGCCCTCCCTCCCAAAGCTTGTCTCCGTCAGCTAGTCGGGGCAGACAACCCCAAATCCCTCCCCACAGCAGCCTGGCGCGACGTCGGCAAAACCCTCATCTGCGGGCCGCCCGAAAGTGGCCCTCGGTGGATCGCAGCCCGGTGTCGGTGTTGGGTCTGGCATCGGATCCTTCTCTTTCTCGACGGGCGGCTTCAGTTCGATGTGTCGAACCGTGGCACAGTTTCCCGTGAGATCGGGCATCGAGAGATGGATGCGCACCGTCTTCGAGGTGTCGTCCTCTATACCGTTGAAAAAGTGCTCGACGGTACCTTCGATGTTGAAGAGACCTTCTTGTGGGCTCGGCAAGATGAGTCCTGTGAGGTCGATATCCTCGGAAGTCTGCGGGGCGTTGTCGAAATCCCAGAACACTTTGAGCGTATGGTTACCATCGGGAACTCCCCGATAGCTAAAGAACAGCTTTGCCGTGGTGTCGACGACCGAGCCTGGGTCGCTGAAACGCGCATGAACTTCTTGAACACTGTCGCAATTGAATTCCTCGTCGACGAGCGAGCGAGCGCCGAAAGCACTTCCCGCATGGAAACTCGTGGCCAGCTCTGACGGAGCCATCGGCCCCTCCGCGCTGCAACCCGCAATCGCGACGAGTGTCCAAACCGCCGCAACCCAACTCCAATTTTGAATACGCAATACTCTTCCTCACTTTCGCATCCATTTGGGCTGGGGCCGAGCGAGCTTTTGCAATCCAGGTGCCAGAAAGAACTGATGCGTGATGCCGGAATCGCCCGCCAAACGCGGTGTCCCAGCGTAGGAAGAGAGACACAGGTGATGGGGAACCCCACCAGTCCCTGAGGGATCTCGCCTACACCTGTGGGTGCAATACCGCACCTTGAAAGACGAGGCATTCGCTCACCCGGAGATCGTCATGGCGACCGAGCCTTTCGCCTTTCATCAATCTTTCGCCGGATAAAAGCTGGCCCGTAGACACGCTCTGCCTCCAAAAGATTATGCTGCGGACATAGGAGCCTGAGAAGAGACTCCTCGTTGCTGTGAAAGATGCCAAACGGGTTCGAGTGGTCGATTTGGAGTCCTGCTCGCGCCGTACATCGCCTCCCATCACGGCCACGAAAGACACATTGGTATGAGTCACGTTCGTGTACTCGCTCGAGAACCTCGGGGGCAACGTATCGCGACTCAGCTGGCTCGTCTTTTTTCGCGACCTCGTTTGAACGAGATGTCCCCGTTCTGGCCTGCTGTTTCTTTCTTCGCCGCTCGAGCCTCTTCTTCGGGTCTTTCTTCTCGAGAGCGATATCGAGCGCCGTCTCCAAAATCTCGGCCATGTGTTTCTGAGCGTTCTCGACGCCGACTACTTCCGCGAAGCGTTCGAATTTGTCCTTGAAATCACGCTCGGCGGAAAAGCGAAAATTGAAAACTTCCTTGCGGGCGGGCTGCAGAATGGTCGGGGAGCTCTTCGGCGTCTCTGCGGGTGCGGGTGGAGGTGGAGGTGCTGGTGATGTTGACGGCAACTCCTCGTGTACCGGAGGCGCAGGGCGCTTCCGGATCGACGGCTTGAAGACCGGCTTCGGCCTGAACGCAACGATGTACTCCTCGGTCTCCCTCCGTTTCTTCCCAACGCAATCCGAGATCAGCTTGTCGACATTGTCTTCAGTAAGGTGCGGCGCCAGAAGGGCCGCGACCGTGAGACTGATGCGACTCTTGGCAAGTGCAACGAGAAGCTGCGGGAAGCGCCGCGAAACGTTGGCCACATGTATACGTGCTGGCACGGCGCCCTCGCTTAAGTTGAGGCCGGTAATGCAGTATTCGCGTAGGCGTTTGCCTACGGTCCGACAGGCGGTGTCTTGGCTGGCGCCGCAATCCACTCCGAGCGCATCTCTCGAGAATCGATGAGGTAGAAGCCTCCGTAGCGCGCAAGGACGCCCACCTCCGCGCTGTTCTCGAGTCGAACGATAGCGGCATCTGTCTCCGGGCGATCGAGGACAGCGGTTGGCCGGGACAGCGCCACCGAGTCGACCGGCACGTCGATCGGCTCCGTTTGACTCTCGCGCACATAGCCGATGATGCCGTTGGGAAGTGCCACACGGTAGCTGCGGGCCGCGCCGCCCCATACTAATAAAGGTGTGTGCGCTTCCATCTGCCAAAAACCGTCGTCGCCCCGGGCCTTGATGGTGAGCGGGACCTCTCCTCGCTTCGTGCGCACCCAATGGCCGAGATTCTCGAGGTTGACGCGAACGCTCCGTGGCGATTGCCGCGGTTGTTGCAGAAAAGGACGCGGGTCGATCGGACCTTCGCTGCGAATGTAGATCCCGAAATGCAGGTGGGGAGGTGTGGTGCGCGCGTTTCCACTATTGCCGACGGTACCGATCCGGTTGCCCGGCTCGACCCAGTCGCCTTCCTTTACGTCTTGCGTCTGGAGATGCGCAAAGTAGAGCCGGAGGTTGCGCTCGCGATCCTCGAGCCAGATGATGTTGCCTCCGAGCCTCCACTCGTCTACGCGCCGTACCCTGGCTTTGGAGGTCGCGAGCACGTCCGTGCGGCGTGGGGCGAAGATATCGACGCCGTGATGCGCGCGTCGGCCGCCTTCCCGCGCCGCGCCGAAGCCGCTTCCAATCGAGCCCGTGTCGTGTCCCGAGACGGGAAATTCGAGAGACGCGACGTTCCTGATCTCGACGGTGGTGCTGCCGCCGCCGCGCAAGAGCTCGGACTGCAGGCGCAGAAGGTAACGTCCGTTTCTTCGTGGCTCGAACGCCAACCGCAAATTACCCTCGCCGCCGCTCGCGACGTGGACGGGCTCTCTGCCTTCCTCTTCCGGCAATCGGAACAGATCCAAGTAGGCCCGCCAATCGGATGTGGGCTGAAGCGTGAGCTGGGTCTCGGTGCGCTGCCCGCGCGCGACCGTGAAGGCATAGGACGTCGCGAAAGCTCGAGCGGGGTCGATATAGTTGGTCTCTTTGAATGGAATGTCGATTTCGGTCGCGCTCCGGAGAGCGGCCTCGGCGGCCACCGACCAGTCTCTACCGAGCGCTGTCTCTGAAAGTCCACTGACTTCGAGCGCATGGCGGTAGGCGTCGTGCGTGTCGGTCGGGACGTAGGGTGCGGGAACAATCTCGGCTGGCACCCGAGGGCGGCGGCTAGGACACCGGCCAGAAAGGTGACACGCCAAGAAACGGGCACGACTACAGAATAGCAAGACTGCGACGGGTAGCTTGCTAAAATACCCGGCAATGTCGTCCTTTGTCGTCGGGCAGCGGTTTCTCAGCGAGGCAGAGCCGGAGCTCGGTCTCGGCCAGGTCGAGCGCATCGAGAATCGACGGGTCTTCCTCCGTTTTCCCGCGAGCGACACGACACGGCAATATGCCGCACAAAGCGCGCCCATCAAGCGCGTGCTCTTTCGGGTGGGCGACGAAGTCGAGAACGAGTCGGGCCTGCGGTTCTCTGTCGAGGACGTCGTCGAGGAGGACGGCCTCATCGTCTATGGTGGCAATGGGCACCGCATCGAGGAGACCGAGCTTGCCGCGACCTTGCGGTTCAGCAAACCGGAGGAGCGGCTCTTGGCCGGCCACTGGGACGAGAGCCGGAGCTTCGATCTGCGCTACCGGACTCTGGTACGACAATACAACGCCAAGAAGTCACCCGCACGCGGTTTCCTCGGCGCGCGCATCGAGCTCATCCCGCACCAGCTCTACATCAGCCAGGAGATTGCGTCCCGGCCGATGCCGCGCGCGCTGCTCGCGGACGAAGTGGGGCTCGGAAAGACCATCGAAGCCGGCCTCGTGCTCCACCGGCTGCTCAGAAGCGGGCAGATCACGCGCGTTCTGATCCTCGTTCCCGAGACTCTTGTGCATCAGTGGTTCGTGGAGATGTTCCGTCGCTTTCATATCTCGTTCGCGCTCGTGAACGAGCCCTATTGCGAAGCGCTGAAAGCTTCCGAGCCGGACGAGAACCCGTTCTTGCAGTCGCAAACCGCGATCGTAAGCCTCGATTGGGTCGCCGACAACGCGCGCCATGTCGAAGAGGTCTGCGAAGCCACGTGGGACATGCTCGTTGTAGACGAGGCGCATCACTTGGAATGGGCGGGCATCCCGAGCCCTCAATATGCGCTTGTCGAGAGGCTGGCGCGTGAGACCCGCGGGCTCTTGCTCTTGACCGCGACGCCGGAGCAGCTTGGCGAGGAGAATCACTTCGCTCGGCTCCGTTTGCTCGACCCCGATCGATATCCGAGCTTCGAGAGCTATCAGCAGGAGGCGGCCGGCTACCGCCACATTGCCGAAGTCGCGGGGGCGCTGCTCGATGGCAAGATGCTGACCCAGGAGCAAGGGAAAGACCTTGCCCGATTTTTGCCGCGGAGCGCGAAGCTGCTTCAAGCGCGGTTGAAAGCCGTCCTCGCCGGCGACGAAGCTGCGCGCGCGCCCTTCATCGAGGATCTCATCGACCAGCACGGGCCGGGTCGTGTCGTCTTCCGCAATGCGAGAAGCGTTCTCGACAGCGTTCCCGAGCGCCGCGCCCGCGGGCGGAAGCTCGATTGGCCGGCGGAGCGCGGCGAGCTTTTCGAGAAGCTCGCTCAGGAGCTTGTCGCCGACACTCGAGAGACGGGCCTGAGCCTCGACCACGACTATGCCGAGGATCCGCGAGCAAAGTGGCTGCAAGAACTTCTCGTCGAGCTCGCGCCCGAAAAAGTTCTCATTCTCTGCAGGTTCAAGGAAAAAGCGATCGCGCTAAAAGAGGCGTTGCGGGTTCGAAGTCGTTTCCCGGTTGCGGTTTTCCACGAAGACTTGTCGCTCCTTCAACGCGATCGTAACGCGGCATGGTTCGCGAATGAAGACGACGACGGCGCGCAGGCGCTTCTTTGCTCCGAGATCGGAAGCGAGGGAAGAAATTTTCAGTTCGCCCATCACCTCGTCTTGTTCGACTTGCCGCTCAATCCCGAGCTTCTCGAACAACGCATCGGACGTCTCTACCGCATCGGCCAAGAGCACAATGTCGAGATCCACGTGCCGTTTCTTCCGGGAAGCCCGCAAGAGATGTTGTATCACTGGTATCACGAGGGCCTCGACGCATTCGAGAAAAATCTCCCGAGCGGCACCTATTTTGACGAGCTCGCAGAGCTCGTGCGCGAGCTCGCGGTCGAACATGTCGAGGAATGCGATCCGGAAACCGTATCCGAGCCCCCGAAGGACATGGCCCGGCTCTTGGAGCGCACGCGTAGCTTTCGTGAGGAGGTTATCGCGAAGCTTCAAGTCGGCCGCGACCGTTTGCTCGAGCTCGGCTCGTTCCGCCGCGCGGCGGCGGAAGCGCTCGTGGCTGATATCCGTCAAACGGATGAGGACAAAGCGCTCGACCGCTATGTCCAGGATGCGCTTGGGCAGCTCGGCGTCGAGCTCGAGGAAGTGTCTGCGCGCACCTTCGTGTTTCGCAAGGGTAATCAGCTCACCGTGGACGATTTACCTGGTTTGCGCGGCGAGGAGGTAGGCATGACCGCCGACCGTGACAAAGCGACGCATCAAGGTGAGCTAGACTTTCTCACTTGGGATCACCCCATGGTCACGAGCGTCATGGACCTTATCGTGAGCTCCGAGCGCGGCAACAGCGCCGTTGCTTGTGTCGTGGAGCTGGGCGCCGAGTCCCTTTTGCTCGAAGCCGTATTCGTTCTCGACGTGGTGGCACCGCCGGCCCTCTACACAGATCGATTTTTGCCACCCATGCCTCTACGGGTGGTCGTCGATCAGAGCTTGCGGGACCTCACGGACTCTTTGCCACCAGGCAAGTTGAAGAAGAAGATTGTGGACGGGCGTCAGGTGTTACGCTTGACCGATCGAAGCTGGCAGGATGAGCTATTGCCGAAGATGATAGTGGCCGCGCGCGAGCTTGCCGAGAAAGAGCGGCCGCGCCGAATCGAAGCGAGTCTTTTCGAAATGCAGGATGTGATGGGAAAAGAGCTGCGAAGACTGAAAGCGCTCGCCGAGGTAAACCATCACGTCCGACCGGACGAAATCGACCGCGTCGAGGCGGAGACGCGGGATTTGAAAAAGGTCATCGAGTCCGCTCAGCTGCGACTCGACGCGCTTCGATTGATTTGGAAAACTCCAACGCCTCCCAGGCCTCCGCGATGACCCCGTAATGTTTCGAGCCCGCGCGTTCGTCACCATCTTGCTTCTTATTTTTGCCATCTACGCCTTCTCTCCGCCGGAGCGCAAGAAGCGTTGGATCGACAAGCTCCGAGAGCTCAGTAAATCTCTCGTGATCTCGCTCGTGATCTACTGGATATATATGCTCGTCATCTACTTCTTGCGGCAGGGGTGAGAGTTGCCATAATGGAACTGAAACCATCCAAAACCCGAAACCAACGCCGTGAGCAAGCAAATAAGTTCCACGAGGGCACTCGGATGTCTCGCTTTAGTCGCCCTTCCTTTTGCGGGGTTGGGTGTCTTCATGGCCGATCTCATTGGTGCTGCCGTTCTGGATTGGTCCGCGATGCAATCCTGGGAGGAAGTTCCAGCTGAGCTCATCTCGGTCAATCTGTGGCGGAGCCGGGATGCGGAGAACAGCGCCGAGGCTCGAGCAACCTACGGGTAGCAATATGAGGGACGGCCATTCACGGGTACCAGGGTGTCGCTCCACAAAGGCCCCGATAGTGTCGGGAGCTTCCAAGAGGACACCTATCGCGAGCTCTTGTCGCATCGCGGCTCAGCGTTTCGTTGTTTCGTAAATCCAGCCAATCCAGCGGAAGCGGTGCTCTATCGCGACCTGCATTGGGACCTCATCGACTTGTACTTCCTTTACCTCGTCTTCTTCGGCGGCGGCGGCTTCGTCTTGATGATCGTGGGACTCGTTGGCGGAAAGATAGCCAAGCGGAACGCCGAGCTTCAGGAGCGACAGCCGGACGAGCCGTGGAAGCACAAAGAGGCGTGAGCCACCGGGAAGCTCGTCACCAACACGAACCCGTTGCTCGTGTTTAGCATTATATTCGCCGTTATATGGAACGTGCTCTCGTCGTTTGTTTGGTTCGACATTCCGGAGATCGCGCAGAGCGAGAACAAGCTCGCGCTTCTCTTCCTCATGTTTCCCACGGCGGGCGTTGGGCTCATCTTTTGGGCGCTACGGAACTTCGCCCCCTACATCAAGTTCGAGGTACCGGTCTTCGAGACCGAGGAAAACTCGGAGAATTCTCGCATCGCGGAGGGTTCGCGGCTCTAGCGGTTCTTCTCGGAGCCCCTCATCGAGAATCTGGAATCGATCCTCCGCGGCTGATTACTCGAGCGGAGACGTCACGCCGTCGACCGGCCAGTCTTTTTCGATCGCGAGCTGCTCCATCGCCTCGATGCGCTCGTCGCTGACGGGGTGAGTGGCCAGGTAGGTGGAAAGCGAACGCTCGATCCTCCCTTCTGGGGCGGGAAGCTTCTCGAAAAAATCGGTCGCGCCGCTCACGTGACCGAACTCCGCCACGACGAGAGACAGACCAAAAGCGTCGGCTTGCGACTCTTGCTCCCGGCTGAAGACCCGTCCCGTGATTTGGACCGAGAGTCCGACGAGATCTCCAGCCGCACCGCTTCGGCCCATCGCCGCCATTATCAATGCGAGAGTCAAGCCTCGCCCCAAGCTACGCAGGTGATCCCGGCCCGCGTAGTGCCCGAGCTCGTGGCCGAGGATGAAGGCCAGCTCGTTCTCGCTCTCGACCGCTTTCATGAGCCCGGTGGTGACGAGAATCTGGCCGCCAGGGAAGGCGAGCGCATTCGGGAGCGGGTCGTCGAGAAGCCCGGCCCGCACGCTGTCGGGGCGCTCTGGCCAACGGCTGGAGATCCGGGCCACCAGACCCTCGAGACGCCTTTGATAGGCGCGTTCGTCTTCATTCGTTGGCTGATGGGCGAGCTCCTCGAAGTCGGGAAACATCCGAGACTCCCAGGACCGAGGCACGTAGGGCACGAGGTGGTTGATGAGAAGCGTCATCGCCCCGAAAATCAAGAACATGATCGCCGCGAGGCCGAGCAGCATGACGAGCCCGTCTTTGAGGGGACTGCGCGGCGGGGCATTGACGTCGTCCCGCGGCAAGCGCGGCTCGTGTCTCACGGAGTAGCCGGTGCGCGCCGTCTGAGTTTTAGCCCGGTCCCAAAGGCGAGAATCTCCACGGCGGCGGTGCCTTTGTTGTTGCCGGACGAGCTTGCGATGCGCGACGTCTCTATCCGCATATTGCTGATTGCGTGATAGCTGCGCGCGCGCGCATCCTCTTTCATTCGCATGATGGCTTCGCGGCGTGCACGGTCGAGGAGCGGCTCGTAAGACTTGATACGTCCTCCAAATAACATGCGAAGCCCCGCGATGAAGCGTTTGAAATAGTCGACCGAGATGACTACGCTTCCCGTGACGAGTGTGGAGCCGATTATCTCTTCGTCGCGCGGCTCGTAGGGAAACGTGACGGTGAGGAAGCGTCGAGAGGCGTGCTCGCGGGTGCGCAGCTCGCGGTGGTGCTTCTTTTCGATGGCGTTACCAATGAAATAGGCACCGATGAGGGGTACGAGCGGCAGGAGAAACTGGGGAAGAATGGATTCGTCCATCCGTCACTCCACCTTGACGGCCGTGCCGTAAGCGAAAAGCTCGGCCGCGCCCTGGGCTACGGAGCTGGTGGTGAAACGCACGTTGACGACCGCGTTCGCGCCGACGGATTTGGCTTGCGCCTCCATACGCTCGACCGCCTCTTGGCGCGCTTCGTTGAGCAGCTCGGTATAGCCCTTGAGTTCGCCACCTACGATGTTCTTGAAGCCCGCCATGATGTCGCGGCCGATATGCTTGGCGCGCACGGTGCTGCCTGTGACGACACCGTAGAACTCTTGAATCGTCTTTCCTGGAATATTCTCGGTATTGCTCAGAATCAAGTGAGCCTCCCTTGTTTTAACTTGGCTGGAAATGGTTAATCTTCGTGGTCGACAGGACGTCGTGTATGTTTTATGTCTCCGCGCCGACGCTTGGCTTCGAGACGGCGCGCCCGCGCTCGCGCCGAGACCTTTTTTTGTTCACGCTTCTTGGGTACCAGGGTAGCGCGGCGGATGAGCTCGACGAGGCGTTCGATGGCGTCATCACGGTTCCTGGACTGCGAGCGAAAGCGGCTCGCTTCGATCGCCACGATGCCCTCGGACGTCATCTTGCTGCCGGCAATTTTCCTGAGCCGTGCGCGTACGTCGTCCGGAAGAGAGGGCGAGCTCTCGGCATCGAAGCGAAGCTGCACCGCGGTCGACACTTTGTTGACGTGCTGACCGCCGGGGCCGCCCGCTCGGACGAATTTCAGGTCGATCTCCCAATCGTCCAGCTCGATTTCGTCGGTTACAGGAATCATCTCATTAATCAGGAATCATCTCATTAATAAGGATAACCCTACGCGATGGCTTTTGCCCGCTTCCGGTATAATCCGGCCGTTCATGAGTGTATCGGGTAAGACCGGGTGCATGCGCCTGATATGGAGAAGAGTGAATGCGTCGAAATCTAACCGTTGGGGCTCTGTGCCTCGCCGCTGGGTTCTCGCTGTCGTGCACCGAAGAGGAGCCGCGTAACAGTCTCATCTTTGCCTCGAGCGCCGACGCTACGACGCTCGACCCGCACAACACCACAGACTCGCAGTCCGACCAAGTCATCTGGATGTTGTTCAACGCCCTCATCCGCTACGACGAGAACATGCAATTCGTGCCCGATCTCGCCGAGAGCTGGTCGTTGGCCGACGACAACGTGACGTGGACGTTCCATTTGAGATCGGGTGTGAAGTTCCAAGACGGCACGCCCTTCGACGCGCAAGCGGTGAAAGCCAACTTCGACCGCGTGCTCGACCCGGAGCAAGGCCACAATCGGCGGAGCTTGTTCCAGCCCATCGAGCGCGTAGACGTCATCGACGAGCACACCGTGAACATCGTCACCGCGTACCCATTCGGCGCCTTCGAGCCGATGATGGCGCACGTCTCCGCCGTCATCGTGAGCCCCGCGGCCGCCGAGAAGTTCGGGAAGGATTTCGGCTACTCCGCCGATACCACGGTAGGAACCGGCCCCTACAAAGTGGTGAGCTGGCGCAAGGACCTCGAGCTCATCCTGGAGCGGAACGACGACTATTGGGGAGAGAAGGGTAAGCTGGAAACGGTCATCTACCGTCCTATCCCCGAGGCGGCGTCGCGCATCATCCCGCTCGAATCGGGCGACGTCCACGTCATCACCCATGTGCCGACCGCGGACCTGCCTCGCCTCGAAGAAGACCCGAACGTTACGATGACAAAGACGCTCAGCATCGGCGCGCAGCAGTTCCGTTTCCACTGCAAGCGCAAGCCTTATGACGATCCGCGCATAAGACAGGCCATTGCCTACGCCATCGACCGGCGCGTCATTCTCGAGAACTTGATGCCGGGAATGGTAGAGCCGTCCACGGGACCATTGACGCCACGCATTCGGGCGCGCTTCCACTATTGACGGATCACAGAGATCTCCAAACTCATGTGGTCGATGTAGCCAACGCGCTCGCAGGCGAGGCCGGCGCTCTCGGCAACCCCCGCGATGCCACCCCTCCGGTAGAAATCGCGGAAAGCGCCGAAGTGCTCACGCCCCGCTGCGGCTTCGACAAGCCGGTTCCGCGCGCCAGCGAGGTTCCATGGCATCGGCACGCGGTAATCGAGGCACAGGAGTCGTTTCGCAACGCGCGTGACCTCGCGAAGCACAGGTGTCCGCGCTTCTGCAGGCATCTCGTGGAGCGCGAGCACCATCGTGGCCACATCGAAGTAACCTGCCACACGTTCCCGAAAAGCGTGCAGCACATCGCCGAGAACGAACGACACATGCTCGAAGCCCTCATCGCTCCGCCTCTGATTCGCGTATTCCGCCATAGTCGGAGATAACTCGATCCCGACGACTTCTTTGGCGTGCGGAGCCATGCGAAACGCAAGGTTTCCGGTTCCGCAGCCAACGTCCAGCACCTGTCCGCCAGGCTCCACGAGCTCGGCGATCTTTCCGTGAAGTCCCGAAAGGAACGGATCTATGAAGCGAGCATAGAAGCGCCCGTCGTAGCTGCGACTCCGCGGTGTTCTGCTCTTGGTCATTGCGGCATCGCGGTCGGCATTGTGCGTTTCGCTTCCATTCTCATTATTGAAATGCGCGTTGCGGAAGAGCTACGTTAAGCGAGATTTGTTGCGTGGTGCAATCCTGGCAGGGTACTAAGCAAATTGCCACTGGGGTCTGTATTCTCCTGGGCTTGTCAGCAAGGCGAGTGCTCGGACGGGTAGGAAAAGCGGTATGCGAGAGAGGTACGTTGTGCGAGTCTTGATGTGTCTTGCAATCCTGTCGAGCCAGCTCGTAATGGCAGGAGAGACTCCGTTCCGAGTGGAGCGGTTGCTCGATCGGCCGATCATCACGCCGGCCACCCATCCGAGCATAGGCGAGAACATCCAGGGTCCGTCGCTGGTGCGCGTACCCGATTGGGTGGAAGTGCCGCTTGGTCGGTACTACCTGTACTTCTCCGATCACAAAGGCCGCTATATCCGGCTGGTTTTTGCGGATGAGTTGACGGGGCCGTGGACCGTGCACCCACCCGGAAGTTTGCAACTGACTGAGTCCTATTTTTCCACCGAAGCTCCGGAGGGAACGCCGGAGCAGCTCGAGGCGGGCGCCGCCCGTCGGGCGAAAGCAGAAGGTATCGGGCTCGAGGGATTAGGGCACGATCTCGTCAAAGAGTCTTCCTGGCCTCACATCGCGTCACCGGACGTGCACATCGATCATGACAACGAACGCTTCGTCATGTATTTTCACGGTCTCGAATCCTTCGGCCGCCAGGTAACCCGCGCGGCGACCTCGAAGGACGGCATTAGCTTTGTCGCCGACCCAGCAATATTAGGCCGAACCTACTGGCGTGCTTTTCGACACGATGGATACCACTACGCACTGGCGATGCCGGGACAGATCTATCGTTCGCGGGATGCCCTCCACGGATTCGAGGCCGGGCCGCGGCTTTTCAATCCCGACATGCGCCACGCCGCGCTTCTGAAGCGCGACAACCGCCTGTACGTTTTCTTCACGCAAGTGGGGCACACGCCTGAGCGTATTCTCTGGAGCTCGATCGCGCTGAACGGCGATTGGATGAGTTGGCGAGAATCGACACCTGTCGAGATCTTGCGTCCCGAGCACGATTGGGAAGGTGCCGATGCGCCGCTCGTCCCTTCCATCAGAAGCGTCGCCTACGGACGCGTCAACCAGCTGCGGGACCCCGCTAACCCAGAGGCGTTCTTCGAACGTCCAAAGCACGAGTAGATTTTCTCCACGTGCGGCGTCCAAGCCACACTACTGGTCGCAAATGTGGACGCGGGAAAAAATTGGGTGCTCTAGGGAGTTTCGGTGCTCGAACCCGACGCGCAAAGAAGAAGGCAGGAAACTGAGGAAGCGTCTCGGGGGAGCTCGGTCTCGCCGACATCGAGCTGGCGTCGCGCGCTTCCACGAATGCTGCCCGAGTTCTAGCCCACCGGAAGTGCGGACCTTTCACGGGGAACGAGACTTCCGTTGTTCAGCAATCTTTTGGTGGATGAACGCCGGGCCGTAAACGCGCTCCGCCTCCAATAGATTATGCGAGGCGCAAAGGATTCTGAGGTCGGCTTCATCGTTACTTCGAAAAATACCAAAAGGCTTCTTGTGGTCGTTTGCAACCCCACCCGCGCCGTACATCTCCTACCATCTAGTCCCACATAGGTGCATTGGTACCAGCGCAGCAGAATCTCGAACGCTTCGAGATTAGCATCGTCATCTTGCAAGCACCCACCAATCGGTTTCAGGATCTCGAGCCCCTGATTCCAGATTTAGTCAACGCTCCCGCGACCATCAAACCCGGTGAGCTCGTGAGGCTCGGGAGCGATGGTTGCAGCCAGAGCGGCAACCAAGGCTTCATCGCCCCGCTGCCTTCCATCTGGACCCAGAAAGGCGCTTCGAACCACCCGCCCTGCAGACCTCGCCTTTTTGCTGCGGCAACTTGCCCTTCGCCAACGGTGTGCTCCACATCCTAAGGGCCTGCGAAAACATAACTCCAGTCGAATAGGCGTAACCGTGCCTCGGTCAGGCTGCGAGGTTGCATTATGAGACTGACCGATTTCTCTGCAGAGGCCATCGCCAGGTTGCTGCGCAAGCAGAAGATCGCCCGAATGCCGAAGCTGATGGGTGCGATGGGGACCAACGCTAGACGCACCGTCTTCCGCAAG
>CAUZCL010000009.1:0-134015 GCA_963578475.1 Acidobacteria bacterium bin61
TTCCATCCGGAAGCTTCCGGAACGACAAAAGCAGGATGGACAAAAACTACCGAAAGGGGAAGGTTCGGAGCAAACCAACGAAGACGATACGTCAAGCGCCCGAAGTACTCCGTCCGGAAAGAGTCCTTCGCCTGGTGAGACCTCACCGAAGCGCGAAGGGCAGAGTCAGGATAAGCCGCCGGTCGTCGAACCGCTGGGACCTTCACGTTACAAAGTAACGTTCACCGCGAGCGAGAAGTTCCACGACAAAATAGAGCGCCTCTCGGCACTCATGCCGGGTGCCGACCTCGTTTCCATGATGGAGGCGGCCGTGACGGAGAAACTCGAACGGCTCGAGGCCAAGCGCCTCGGCAAAGTCAAGAATCCGAGGAAGGGCCTCGACCAGGCCGACACCGCACCCGGTGTGCGAGGTCTCTCCGCCCCGGTAAAGCGTTTCGTGTGGAAGCGAGACGGGACTCAATGTACCTTCGTGAGTGTTGACGGTCGACGATGTCCTGAGCGTCATGCTCTGGAGTTCCATCACGACGACCCTTACGGATTCGGCGGCGATCGAAGCGCCAAGAATGTCAGGCTTCTATGTCGCGCGCATAATCGTTACATCGCGGAGAAAGACTAGGCAAAGAGAAGATGGACCAGTCCCGCCGACGCGCCGATCGTGTCCGTGAACGGGCGCCTTCGTTTTCACTTTTTCCAGACGGAGTACAAAAGATGAGACCTTTCGTTTTGCGGAGCGATTTGCGGCGAGCGCCGCGTCGAGACGGAAACTAACTTCCCATTCTTGGCTGCCGTTGCATCCCACTTGGGACCGCCGACCGGGCGCACTTATTAGATTCGATGGGCACCAAGGATGGGACATATTCTTGCTCGGACCAAAAGCTCCAGAATCGTACACCCTGTACGAATCCTAGATTTTTTCTCACGTCCTGTGCCTGGACACAGTTCCAAAGGACGGCGGCCACTCACCTACACGGTCAGCCGAAACGCTTGGCTTCGAGCCGCTCGAGCTTTTCGCGCACGGCCGCGTCGATAATCGAAGCGAGGTCGCTGCCGGGAATGAGTGCCTCGAGTCGCTCTAGCTTGTGGCGACGCAAGGAGCTCGCTGTGAATTCAACTTTAAAACGGAAAGACGTCGGGCATCGACCTCCGCGATGTGCGACGAGCACGGATTCGACGCGCCGCGACTGTTTCAAGACTTCCGGCAGGCGAACGATGATGTCTTTCGACGTCTGGTCAACTGTTTCGAAACACGCAACTCTCGCACCCCCGCACGCTGACACCGCACGCCTAACCCGGGCGACGGCGCGCTACTTCCGTCACGGGATCAAGATGCGATAAACTTCGCGGACCATGAATAAATGCGCGATTCTCTGGCTCCTTTTTACTGCCGCGACGACGACCGCGCAGGAGCTCGAACTCCTGCTCTTGGATGCCCACGTCATCGACGGTACAGGGAACCCATGGTTCGAGGCGGATATCGGGATCCGAAACGGCCGTATCGTTGCCGTCGGCGATCTCGACGAACGTGTCGCCGCGCGCCGGATCGATCTCGATGGTCTCACCATAGCTCCGGGATTCATCGATCTGCACTCTCATGCAGACGGCTACCGCGGAAACGGGTTGCGATCCGAGGACGCGCGACGGCGCGCCGCGCCCAACTTGGTGAGCCAAGGCGTGACGACGGTGGTTGTCAACCAAGATGGCCGATCCCCGCTTTCGATCGCAGCTCAGAAACAGGAGCTCGAAGAGAAACAATTCGGACCGAATGCAGTGCTCATGGTAGGGCATAACACCGTCCGCGCGATGGCAATGGCGGAAAATCCGGATGAGCCCTTTGCGGACGAAGAGATCGGCCATATGCAGCGCCTCGCGACGCCGGCCGAGATCGCGACGATGCGCCGTCTCGTTGTCGAGGGTATAGAGGCCGGCGCTTACGGGATGACCGCGGGCCTCGAATACATCCCCGGACGCTGGAGCGATACGGAAGAAGTCATCGCGGTGGTCGGAGCTCTTGCGCCCTATCACGGTGTTTTCGTGGAGCACGAGCGCGCTTCCGGCGCCGACCCGATGTGGTATCTCCCGAGCCACGAGATGCCCGGCCAGCCGACCTTTCTCGATTCGATCGAGGAGACCATAGCCATCGCGGAGCGCACGGGTGTGACGTCGGTCGCGACGCACGCGAAGGCGCGGGGGGCGGATTTTTGGGGCTCGAGCCGGGCCGCGGTGCAGCTCATTACGCGCGCGCGCGCTCGTGGCGTACCGATTTTCGCGGACCACTATCCCTACAACACAACCGGAAGCGATGGGTCGACGCGATTGATACCCCGATGGGTGCACGGCGACGAACGCGAGAAGCTCACCCACGCGGAAGCGCTCGAGGACGTGCTGACAAACGGAGCTCAGACGCGCGCGCTCGAAGGCGACATTCTTCACGAGCTGAACCGTCGCGGCGGCGCCGAGAACATCGTCGTAATGAAGTTCCCGATCGAGAGCTATGTCGGAAAGACCCTCGCAGAGCTAATGAAAGAGCTCCAGCTCGATGCGGTCGAGCTCGCGCTTCATCTTCAGAGAGAAGGCTTCGCCGATCAACGTGGGGGCGCGCAGCTTCGCGGTTATTCCTTGTCCGAGATCGATGTTGATATCTACGCCTCCGAGACATGGATGGCGACAGCGTCAGATGCTGGCACCGCACTGCCGGGCGACGGCTTCGTGCATGCGCGTTATTACGGCACCTTTCCTCGCAAAGTGCGCCGCTATGCGATGGAGCGCGGGAGGCTTTCCGTCGAGAGCGCCATTCGATCGGCAACGTCGCTTCCCGCGCAAATCCTCGGCTTTCGTAACCGCGGTCTCGTGCGCGAAGGCTTTCATGCGGATCTCGTCGTGCTGGATCTCGCGACCTTCCGTGACACGGCGACGTTTTTTGAGCCGCATCAATACGCTGAAGGCGTCGAACACGTGCTCGTCGGCGGGGCGTTCGTGGTGGAGGATGGCGCGCTCACGTGGGCACTTCCGGGTGTCGTGGTAACACCGCGCGAAGGCCGAGAGCCGCCTACGATCGTACCTTGAACGAGGAGACCATCCGGAAGCTCAACGCGATCAACCGGCGTTTTTATACCGAGCGCGCGGACGAGTTCAATCAAACGCGGGAGCGCGCGTGGCGAGGGTGGGACGTGCTTTTCGATCGTATGGGGTCTCAGCTGAAAGCTGAGCCCAGGGTACTCGATCTCGGCTGCGGCAACGGCCGCTTTGCGCGTTTTCTGACGCAGCGGGGTGTGCGGTTCACCTACGTCGGAGTTGATGCGAGCGCTCTTGCGCTCGATCATGCGCGTCCTCGGCTTGCAGCGCTCGAGGCCATCGAGCTTTTCGAGCACGACTTCATCACCGGGCGCGAGCCCCTCCCAGACGCGCTCGCGTCGTCAACGTTTGATCTGGTCGTCTTGTTTGGGCTGTTACACCACATGCCTGGGCGAGCACTGCGTTCGAGACTGCTCACCGAGGTTTCGGGACGCGTGGCTTCCGGAGGTATGTTGGCGTATACGACGTGGCGGTTCGACCAGTTCCCGCGTTTCGTCAAGAAGCTGGTGCCTTGGAAGGATTATCTCGGGGTGTCGTCGGAAGCGCTGGATGTCGGCGAGCTCGAACCTGGGGATCACATCATGACGTGGGGCGTGCCTGCCGCGTATCGGTACTGTCATGCGGCGAGCGAAGAGGAGTCAGAAACGCTGCGCCGCGAGCTGCCGCTTCGTTGGGTGGAGAACTTTCTCGGCGACGACGATTTGAATCGGTATGATTTGCTCGAGCGTGAGTAGTGGCGTTTTGCTCACTGGTTCGTCGGGACGAGCCGTTCGAGCTCTTTGAACCAGTTCTGAACGATTTGGATTTTTCGCGGTGGTGGCATTGAATCGCGAGAGTCGATCATCACGAAGCCTTGGCCGTCCGGCGCAACGTCATATGCGGCCAGGATCCCATCGGGAATCTCGAAAAGCTGCTCGGGGTTTCCGAGTACAATCTCGGAGCCCGACTGCACATCGACTATCATCAGTTTAGCCCCGTTCCGGTAGAAGAGCTCTCTTCCGTCGGCGCGCCATCTGCGCGCGGTGCCGCCCTCATTCGACACCTGCCATCGACGATAGGTAAGTTTCGATGGCCAACCCTTCCGAGATCTTCACGAGCATTAGGTCGTAACCAGTCCCCGGCCGGATTTCGTCAAACGCCAGCACATCGCCGCCGGGAGACCACGACCCAGCTCTTTGACAATTAGGACTCTCTGTGATGCGTTCCGCCTCGTCCGTGCTGGCAACCGACCGCACATACAAGCTCTGCACACCGTTTCGATCGGATCTAAACGCGACCCGATCACCGTCGGGCGCCCACACAGGGATGCCTTGCGTAAAAGCTGCTGTAAACCGACCGAACGTGCTACGGGCGATGTCGTACAGCCAAAGAGAGGGGTTGGCGCCGTCTACGGGAACCACCATCAACGCCCCATCGGGCGAGAATCGAGGCGCGTCGAAATACGCCCCGGCGGACTCGACGAGAGGTTCCATCCGTCCGTGACGATCGACGGCAACAATCCTGAAATCCTTGCCCCAAGATGTCCCAGCGACGAAGACCAGCGTGCCATTCGAAGAAAACGCAAACTCCGCGTTCCCGGAAAGGGAAGAAGTCGCGACTCCCGAAACCACTTTCGTCGGCGTTCCACGAACTTCGAGCGCATCCAAATCGAATGGTACAGCGAAAATCGCTCCGTCCCGCGCATAAACGAGATGGCCCGTCGGACCAAACCGGGGATTCATGCCGCCGTCCAAGACGACCCGATACTCTCGTGTCTCGAGATCGAGTACAGCGATGGATCCGTCGTCGTAGGACTGCATGTCCACTGTACCAATACTGAACAGCACCGCCTTGCCGCCCGGCAAGATTTACGGATAGCGATGAGTCTTCTCTCGTTTCGATAGATCCAGCGTCGTCAATACCTCTTGCTCCGCGCCTTCGACACGAGTTCGAGACAAACCACTGTTGCAGGAGCGGTTGTCTGGTATTCCAACTCTACGTTGGTCAGAGCAACGAGCCACCTCCGGGTGACACGATCGCATTGCGCGCCCACGAAAAGGCAAAGCTGGATGAGCGGCTCGAGAAGGCGGGCTTTAGGCAGGAGAAGCACGAGGTGGAGCATCGCACTGCCGAGGGCCTCGAGAGCTGGCTCATTCTTGCCAAGCGCTGGAGCCCTTCTAACATAAGAATAAAGCTCGGTCCGCTCGAGACCGAATGCGTCGAAACAGACTCGCCGATGGACGCCCACCTCTACCGTAATTTTGCCTCCAATTATCTTCGAGAAGGAAAGCACTCCGACGCGGTCGCGACCCTTCTCGAATCGGTGCGGTGCCATCCGAACCATCTGGACACCTCGCTCGAGCTAGCAACACTGCTTGTCGAGGAGGGACGCCACGGGGAATCCGTCGACATCCTCATGCAAGTCACCGAGCTTCACCCAAAATATGTGGACGCCTATCTGAGTCTCATTCAACTCCTCGTGCTTCTGGGACGACAAGTTGACGCCCGCGAAGTCGGTCGACGGCTCGAAGCTTGTTGCCCCGATCTCGCCTCGGAGCTCCGAGACCAAGCCCGAACCCTCATCGCAGGTGCCGAGGCGACCATTCGAGAATGAATCGCGCCCGCGCGTGCAAAAGCGTCAGTGAAAATAACGCCACTCGACGCTCACGAGACCGGAAAGCGAGAGCCTCGATCCCGATTTCAAGAGGCGCACGCGCGCACCGCTTCCACGATTGAAGATACCGTTCCTACTCGCGGTATCGATCGCATAGAGCCTACCCGCGAGCTTGACAATCAAAAGATGGACCCGTGAGATATGTGGGTCCGACAAAAGGACGTCGCCGTCGCAACGGTCTGAACGGCCCATGAGTACTCCGGCAGCAAGGGCGCGCCACCCTACCGCCATCGTACCAATCCCCTGCTGCGATCGGATCAAGAGCTCGCCGAGCGGCTCCTCGTCCCGCGACAACCATCCCTCGTCGATCGTCGCGGGTCGTGCCCGCGGCAAACGTCGCCGCTTGCTGCTTCGAAGCACCTGCCACATGTCCCTGGGTTTCTTGGGCCAGTTTGTCTCGGCGGTCGTCGGCACGAACATCACGGAATAACGGCCGCATCGAATGAACAACGCGTCCTCCGCCTCGCAAGCACGGAGCACGTGGCCGGCGTGATCGGTGAATCCCGAGGAGGTATGGAGATCGACGAGGCGGTAGCGTACGCGTCCGTTCTCCAAGAAGACTACGACCGCGAGGTGGCGGAGAGAGACCGCGGGGTCGTCAGCAAGCCATATATCCGCGAGCTCGTGGCGTCCCGCAATCGCGCTGTTGACCCCATCCGCTGCGCAAAGATGCGCCTTTGCTTGGATGCCGTCCTCGCCGAGAGCTACCACTGCGAGGCCGGGCATGCGGTGCTCCTCTATCCATGGACGGATGGAATCGTAGAGCTCAAAAAAGAGCATTCTCTGCCTTATGCCCACCGATAACGGAACAGCCGGCGGTACGTATAGGGTAGCTTCGTTGCCGCCAGGCTCGAGGGACGGTCTGAACCAAAACACACGCGATGCGTCATTCAAAGTGGAAACTCCTTGGTTTATTTGGTTACCGATGCGATGAAACCGCTCTCTACTATTGGACGGAACGCACCCCCCATTTTCTGCAATCGCGAGCACGAAAACCCCGTGCTAGACTGCTCCGGGCAAAATGGGTGAAAAAGTCATCGTCATGGATCGCGGGAACGTCGAGTTCCTCTGTCCCGACGGTTGGACGGTAACGCGGAGCCCGCAGGGCCACT
This sequence comes from Acidobacteria bacterium bin61, assembly GCA_963578475.1. Taxonomy (GTDB): domain Bacteria; phylum Acidobacteriota; class Vicinamibacteria; order Marinacidobacterales; family SMYC01; genus SMYC01. Next base: position 6,838 of record CAUZCL010000009.1, read on the forward strand.
TGACCCTCTCGGATCCGACGGAGTCTTGCCGCCTCGAAATCTCTTACGCACGCCTGCCGGCCGACGCTGCTAACGCTCCCGTCGACGTCTTGCTGCGACGCCTTCTCGAGCATGTGCCGGAAGCCGGCGCTGACACAAAGATCAACACGGTCGGGGAAACCGGTCGTCGGCTTGCGTGGGCCGACTACGCCTACCCCTCGACCCACAAACGGACCGGTGACGCCACAGAGGCACACGGACGATGGCTCATCGCCTCGAACAGCCTTTTTCAGTTGCTCATGACGTTCTACTACTGGGAGAACGATACTGAGTGCGCCGTCGCAGCGTGGGAGCGCTTCGTCGAGACGATAGCGCTCGGCGACGGTGCACAGCTAGGAAGTCCCGAAGAGCACTGGTCGATGCGCCGCAAGAATTAGCGCGTCGCGCCAGCGCCCTCGAGAGCCGTGGCCACGTCGGCGTGGCCGCGAAGCTCGGCACGCTCGAGCGCCGTCTAGCCGTCCGCAGAGACCGCGTTGGGGTCGGCCGCCGGCCAACAGAAGCAACGACACGACCTCGCTCGCTCCTGCTTCGGCAGCACACATGAGCACCGTGCGGTCGCGATGTCCTTTCGCGTTAGCGTCCGCACCCGCGTCCAAGCTGAGACGGGCTACCTCGACGCTCGCGCAGTTTGCTAAGATCGCGTCGTTCAACGCTTCACGCGGGACACGCGCTTCGATGAAATGTGCGAGCGCCTCGACATTGCCGCGCACCGCGGCGAGCGTGAGCGCGCTCTGGCCCGTGGTACGAAAACCGCTACCTTCAACGGTGTAACATCTTATGGCTAGTCTTCGGTGGCTTTATTGCAGGGGTCGGCTACATCATCGGCGGCCTCTTGTTCTGCCTGACCATCATCGGGATCCCGTTCGGTGTCCAGACGATGAAAATCGGAGTCGCAACGCTTACACCTTTCGGAAAAGAGATCGTGGAGCTCGAAAACGCCAATAGCACCACCCGGCTCGTTCTAAACGTGATCTGGCTCGTTTTCTTCGGCTGGGAGATTGCTCTCGCGCATGCCGGCTCGGCGCTCGTTTGCGCGGTAAGCATCATCGGCATACCCTCCGCCCTCCAGCACCTCAAGCTCATCCCGCTCGCCCTCCTCCCGTTCGGACGCGACTTGCGTTAGGAGCCAACCAGCATACCAAGGCACTCGAGAAGGCGCGTCAAGAGCGCGATCACGGGGACCAAGATCGCCGTGCGCATGAGAAAGATCGCCACGAGCTCGCGGGCGCGGATCGGTACCTTCTGAAACATGTCGAGCATCATCGGACCCACCGCCGAAAAGAAGATGAGCTGCGAGATCGAGAGCACGCAACAAAGAACTGGGCCGGCACAGCAGCGTCGCGAACGAGGAGTGCTGGGATATACATCTCGCAAATGCCAGCGAGGGCGGCCGGCGCGACGAGCTCGGCGTCAGGTAGTCCGAGCGCCTGGAGCACGGGGACGAGAGGAAGCCCGAGCCAGTCGAAGAGAGGCGTTTCGCGCGCGACGAGAAGCGCCGACGTCCCGACGGTCAAGATGCTTCCAAGGATCGTCGATGCGAGCACGAGCCCGTCCCGAAACCCACGACCAAACGTGAGCACGCATCCCGGAGCGCTCGCCGCACGAGAGAGAGCCCGCTCCCAAGCTTCGCGCAGGAGAGGTTTCTCGGCGTCGAGCTCAGGGCTCTCCGCCGCGACGTAGCTATCCGGCGTCGTCGATACGGGCCACATCCTTGCAAAGACCATCGTCAGCGCGTACACGAAGACGAAATAGACGAAGAAGATGACCGGGAACAAGTGCAGAAGCCCTAGCGTCTGCGCGACAACCGCCACAAAGCCGATGCTCACCGTCGAGAAGCACGTCACGATCGTGTAGGCCTCGCGCCGTGTATAGAAGCCTCCTTCGAAGAGTCGGCGCGTGAGATAGAGTCCCACCGAATAGCTCCCGACCCAGGACGTGAGGCTGTCGAGCGCGGCCCGGCCGGGGAGGCGAAATAGAGGGCGCATCACCGGCCGCATCAACGTACCGACGAAGTCGAGAACACCGTACTCGACGAAGAGCGAGAGAAGCGCGGCCCCAATGGGAACGATCACGCCGACCGAAAAAGCGAGCGTCGACCACATCAGATCGCGAACATCCGCCTGTAACAAGAGATCCGGACCGAATCGAAAAAAGTAAATGCCCGCGAGCGGCACCGCGAGCACGCGCACCGCAACGATCCACCCGGAGCTTCGGTAAGCCGCCCAAAAGCCCTGTCGGCGCCGTGCCAGGAGCGACGCGAAAGCCCCAATACGATAAGCCCTAGACAATAAAACGCCACCGTGCCCGGCGCCGTCTCGAGTATCCACTGAACGACCAGATCGAACGGGACCGTGAATCGACCGCCGACCGGGATCGGCAGCAAGAAAAAGGCGGAGCACGCAACGAAAGACGTAACGAATCGAAGGATTCTCACCGACGCATGATATAGAATCCTCCGGCATGGCTCTTCTGGTTCGTCGCCTCGCAGGCTTTGCCGTCGTCTTCCTCAGTGCGGCCACGGCCACGGCGCAAGAGTGGCCGCAGTTTCGCGGCCCGAACGTCGACGGGATTGCCGACGCCCCGGCCGTCTTCTCGGGGACGCAAGAAGTGAGCCTCGAAGTCAGTTGGATGACTCCGATCGGCAGCGGCTATGCAGGCATCGCGATCGCAAGCGGACTGGTCGCGACGATGTTCGAGGCAGGCGAGGTCAATGTCCTCGCTGCTTTCGATCCCGAGACTGGCGCCGAGCGCTGGCGCTTCGAGCTCGGTGAGCGCCATCCAGGCATCGACGGTTCCTATAACGGACCGATCTCGACACCTCTCATCGTGGGAAACCTCGTGTTCGGTTTGGATCCTTGGGGCCACCTCGTCGCCCTCGACCGGTTGGATGGCAAGCTCGTCTGGTCCAAACATCTCGTCGAAGAGCTGGGCGCCGAGCAGCCGAATTACGGTTTCGCGACCTCGCCCATCCTCATGGACGGCAAGATGATCGTGCAAACAGGCGGCACAAACGGCTCCGTAGCCGCGTTCATACCTGAAACGGGCGAGCTTGTCTGGAGCGTGGGCTCGGATAAGGTGGACTACCAATCTCCGATACCTCTTCGCGTCGGCAACCGATCGCTGATTCTCGCGACGGGGCGCAACGAGCTTCTCGCAATCGATCCCGCGAGCGGCGACCGTTTTTGGCACTACGAGCACGGCGGAGGCGGTATGATCGGCGTGCAGTCGATGGTTCCCGTGCCGGCAGGGGATGACAGGCTCTTCCTCGCTTATAAGTCTCATGCTTCCGCAGTCGTCGAGCTTCAACGGGGCCAGGGATCGACAGTGCTCGAGCAGCTTCTCGAAAGCCGCACGATGCGGAACAGCTACTCTGTGCCCATCTATCACGAAGGCTATGTCTACGGGTTCAGCAGCCGCTTTCTCGTTTGTTTCGATCCCGCTACGGGCGAGCCCACGTGGCGCTCGCGTCCTCCGGGCGACGGGTTTCCCATCATCGTCGACAATCATCTCGTGATCTTGACCAAGGCAGGCAGCGTGCACGTAGCACCCGCGACTCCCGAGCACTATCGAGAGGTAACGAACCTTCAAGTCTTCGAAGAGCTCGCCTGGACCCCGCCCACCTTCGCCGATGGGTCCCTCTTCGTGCGCAGCCTCGACGCGATCGCGCGCGTCGACATTCGCCGCGGCGCGAGGCCGCCCGCCACGACGGACGCGGCGCTAGGCGATGACGGGCAAGGCTTCGCGCGCTTCCTCAAAGACGTACGGGACGCAAGCGACAAACAAGCCGTGGTGGAGCGCTTCTTGGCGTCGCAAGACACCTTTCCTATCGTCGAGGGCGACTCTCGAGTCCACTTCGTCTATCGCGGTCCCGGGGAAGACCTCGCCATCGCCGGCGACTTGATCGGCTCACGCCAGGAAAAAACGATGGTCCATGTGGAAGGAACGGACTTGTTCTACTACTCGGCGGAGCTCGAGCCGGATGCGCGCGTGAGCTATCGATTTGTTCGCGACTACGAAGATATCGTCGACCCGCTGAACCCGCTGGAGACAACGACGGCGGTGTACCGCGCCGACATGGAGCTCAATCGTGGGGAGGCCGAGACGGCGATGTCCTGGCTCGCAATGCCACGCTTCGTAGCACCCGCGCATTTGAGCGAACCGCCTTCCGATGCGCCGCGCGGCCGTCTCGTCGTGGAAGAGGTCGAGAGCACCATCTATGGCGAGAGCCATCGAGTACACGTTTATCTTCCGCACGGCTATGACGATAGCGAAGACCGCTACCCGGTCGCCTATTATCACGGCGGCCTTGGCGCGCTCCGGCGCGGAGAGCTTCAAACCTCGCTCGACAATCTCTTGGGCCGGAAAGTCACTCCGCTCATCGCCGTTTTCATCGAACGGGTCGGGGAGTGGGTCCCGGACCGCTATGCGCAAATGTGGGCCGAGGAGCTCGTCCCGTTCATCGACGAGCACTACCGCACCATCGCGCAAAAGGAAGCGCGCGCGAGCATTGGTGGAGGCGACCACGGGTTCACCGCGGCCTACGTCATGTTCAAACAGCCCCACGTCGCGGCGAAGCTCTCGTCGCAGTCGATCGGAGGCCTCAGCTTTCGCGACAAAAAAGACGGCGTCGAAAGTCTAGTGACGAGCCCCTCCGAGCAACCCGTCGAGATCTACGTGGACTGGGGCCTCTACGACCTGCAAAGCCCCCAGGAAGCCTGGGACTGCCGTGCACAGGCGCGCGCGTTCAAGGAGTTCCTCGTGAGCAAGGGATATGACGTCACAGGAGGGCAGGTGCATGACGGCTCCGGATGGGCGAGCTGGAAGAACCGCACGGACGCCGTTCTCGAGACGCTGTTTCCGCTGGTGAAGCGCTGAGCGTCCGTTGCGCGCGTTTCCTAATCCGCTACTCGTCCCACACGACATCCATGACCCAGATGTCGCCGAGCGTTTCCTCCCACGTGAAGTAGAGGTACTCGCCGTCGGTCGCGAACGCCATACCGCCCGGTCTTCCTGGCTTTCCGGACAAGTCTGCGACGAGGCGCTCGGTGCGATCTTCGAGAGAGAGCCCCCAATATTCGTTTCGCCAAAGCTCCCCGACGAAATAGAGCGTCTTGCCATTCGGGTCCCATTGCGGAAGGATACCCTCCCGCCCGCCCGCATATCGCGCCAAGTCCGTGGCCGCCTGACCCGGACCGCCGACCACAAAAATGGAATGGATCAGGCTCCGGATCTCCCTGCCGCGCCTTCAGCACGACGAAGTTCAAACGAAGAGTCCGTCCCGCGCCCGTCTCTCGATCTTCGAAGACCGGATAGCCGCCGCAGAGCACGTCGCCGGCGACACCCCAGAGGCTGCAAGGCTCGAGAGACCCACCCTCAACCGAGTGACCGGAGGGTCCGGCAAGGCACGCGATGCCGAGCATGCAAAACGCTATGAGCAGATTGCGATACGGTCCGCGCAAAACGCACCTCCCCTGCAAAGTGTTTACGTGGTCGCGCCGGGTCAGGTTCCGTGGCATCACGGCGGAGAGGCAGTGACGCGGGCAATGGGAGGAGCTAGGCCTTCGCCTCCCAATCTAGCACGGGGGCTCGTTCACCCGAGACCTCGGCAGTATGCGGGAGCTCGTATTGGGGCATGTGGTACTCGTCCCTGAACAGCTGCGTCCGGACGTGTCCGTCAGCGTATTCCGCATTCTCGCCGGTCATCAAGTAGGTGATGGTGGGCGCCAGATCGCGCCGCTGCACGCGCTCCTCGACAACGTGCCCCTTCTTGAAGTCGGGCCCGAGGGCCATCATCCAGACATTGTGTGCGTGGTAGTCGCCCGCGCTATGGCCGAGCTGGCCGTAGATATTGACCTCGTCATCCCGACCGCATTCGGGCCGTAAGATGAGGGAGGTGTTCTCTCTGAAATAGGGGTCGACCTGGATATCGCCCCAAAGCTTTCCAATGAGCTCGTCTGTTGTTTTGATGTGCTTGATGTACTCCCCGTAATCCGTGTTGTAATCTGGGAAGCCGAAATCCACATGGGCGTCGTCCATCGCGAGCACTTGGATAGTGAGAACACGCGGCTTGAACTCTTTCAGGACCTGCCCGGCCAGGTGGAGCGACATGGCGTCCCCGATTTGAAGCTCCCGCTCGATGACAGGTTCTCTCGTCGAAGGGAGCTCGTATCTCTTGGACGCGATAACGTCCGCGATCCATTCCTCGACCTGCTTGAGCTCGGCCGGGCTGTGCCCGAGACCCTGCTCGATATGAAGATCCGTCATCTCCGCGGGCGAACGCTCTTTTCCCGGAAAGAACAACTTGTTCATCGTGAGGCCCGTGGCCCCAAAACGGACGCCGTATTCGGGATGGCCGCTGAAGTGCTTTACATCCCACGTCCAGGCAAGGGAATAGGAAACACCTTGCATCATCCAATAATCGGTCGCCTTACCGGCGCTCTTCTTTCGTATGTACTCGTTCCAAGTCGGATAAAGCGGCCTCTGAGACGGCGCGTCGCGTCCGGTCAGAACCTCTGTATACATATAACCATGGAGGTTCGCCGTGTCGCCGTAATCCTCGGTGAAGAGAGTTCCCTCACGGATCATCTTGAACTGACAGGGCGAGCATTCCGGATTGTCGATGACCTCTTTCTTGCGAACGCCGCTGCCGTAAATAATATTGACCAGGTGCTTGGTCTTGAAGCCCGGATTCTCGGGCAGCGTCATCGCCCCCTGCGGAATGCCCGCGCCCGCCTCGATGATGGGGCTGCCGGCCGCATTGCGCATATTGAGAACCGCTCCCGCGCCGGCGGCCGCGCCCAACTTGAAGAAATCGCGACGATTCATGGGTCTCCTCGATAAGCTTCTCATCGACCTTCTCATTGTAATAGCACTCGAGGCCGCATCGGATAGAATCTTCTCCCATGAGCGAGCTATCCCTTCCGTCTCTGGAAGCCCTCCAGGAGGCCCGTCAACGCATCTCGGGCGTGGTGCGCCACACGCCGCTCGTACCTGCGCATGAACGCTTCGCCGCGCCCGACGTCTACTTGAAGCTCGAGACCCTTCAGCCGGTCGGCTCGTTCAAGATTCGAGGGATCCATAACGCCGTCTCCGTGCTACCCGATGCCGAGCGCGCCAAAGGTGTGAGCACTGTGAGCGCGGGCAACACCGCGCAGGCGCTGGCCTGGGTGGCGACGCGCTTCGGCGTCCCGTCGCGAAGCTTGATGCCGGATACAGCGCCCAAAACCAAAATCGATGCGGTCCGCGCGTACGGCGGTGAGCCCGTGCTCGTCCCCGTCGCCGAAGTCTTTCGCTTCCTCAAAGAGCACGGGTGGGAGTCCGAGCCTTACGCGTTCATCCATCCTTGGACGAACATGGATGTCGTGACCGGCCATGGTAGTCTCGGCCTCGAGGTCCTCGAAGACCTCCCCGACGTGGACACCGTCTTCATTCCCGTCGGCGGCGGAGGGCTCCTCACGGGTGTTGGGGCCGCGCTCAAAGCACAGAAGCCCGAGCTGCGTATCCTCGCAGTCGAGCCGGAAGGCTGTCCCGCTCTCCACGAAAGCCTGAAAGCCGGCCGTCCCGTCAACGTTCCTTGCCAAACTCTCTGCGACGGGGTCGCGGTGCCTTATATAACAGACGAGATGTTCCCGCGGCTCCGTGCCCTCGTCGACGCGACCCGGCTCGTCTCCGAGGAGCGTGTCCGGGCCGTCATCCGAGCGCTCGCTCTCGACAACAAGCTGGTCGTCGAGGGCTCGGGAGCGCTCGCCCTCGCCGCCGCCCTTGCTGAGGCCCCAGCCGAGCGGGGCCGAGCCGTCTGTATCGTCACCGGGGGCAGCATCGATCCCGGCAAGCTCGCGGCCATTCTGGCCGACGCAAGCCTCTCGAATTCACTGTGAACCTTCCAGTGCGCCCTCCCGTCTAAGATGTCAGTATAGGAATTGGAGGGATTTTGCATGAAGCTCTCGACATGGCTCACCGCAGCGCTCGTCACTGCGTCGGTCACGCTTGCGCCCGACGCCTCGGCCAAAGCGCGCGAAGATTTCGAGAAAGTCGTCCCGTTCTCCGCGGGGGGGCAATTCTCCATCAAGAACGACAACGGCAGCATCACCATAAAGACTTGGAACGAAGACAGCATCCGCATCGAGGCGGAGAAGACCGCCAAGGACCAGGAAGGCCTGAAGGATATCGAGATCGTCGTCACGGGCTCGGGCGACTCCGTGAGCGTCGAGACCGTCCACCAACGACGAAACAACCGTGGCAGTGTCAGCTACACGATCACACTTCCCGTCGACGTCAATGTCGACGCGGAGACCTCTAACGGCTCCGTCAACGTCAAAGGCGTTCACGGCCATCTCGAGGTGCGGTCCGTCAATGGCAGCTTGAAGCTCGAAGACATCGCCGGAGATATCGATGCCAGAACGACGAATGGCGGCATTCTCGCCCGCTACACGGAGGCTGCTGAGGGCGGCACAGCTTCCACACGACCAACGGCTCCGTCCGCATCTATCTTCCCGCTGGTGCCGGTGGCGAGCTCGACGCCCAGACCGTCAACGGTAGCATCACCACCGACTTTCCCATCACGGTCACGCGCATGAGCCGGCACCACTTGAAAGGAAGCTTCGGAGGCGGGGGCGGTGCTACGTACGAGACCGAGACAGTGAACGGCTCGGTCAAGATTCTGGAGAACTGAGCTACTGCTTCATGGTGGCGTGGACACGAGCCACGTCACCCATGTAGCCGCCCACACCCGCTTTCGCCGCAGCGTCGAGATGCTTTCGCGCGGCTTCCACATCACCGACTGCTTCGAGATATAAGCCAACATAGAGATCGGCGTAGAAGATCCAGAGGCTGCGCCGGCTCGCGGGACCTTCCGTTCTTGCTGCGAGAAGGACCGCCTCGGTATCCATCCGGCCTTTGAAGAGCTCGTAAATCTGGCGCATTGGGACGCGGGCATCCGGGCCCACCGGCAAGAGGGCCGCTCGGGCCGCCTCAACACCATCTTTTCGGGCCATGCAGAGGAAATGCCAGACAGCGTTTTCCACATCGTCGGGGTTGACCGTGCGGTGGAGCTCGAACTGCCGCACGCAGGCCTCGAACGCACCCGAGTAATACTGAGCGATGCCTCGCTGCCAGAGTTGAGGCTCGATTTCGGGCGCGAGCTCCACGACGCGGTCGAAATCCGCAAGCGCCACGGCGTTCTCGCCTCGTCGGAAAGCCTCTTGGCCGCGAGCCAAAAGCTCCTCGACGGAGGGAGGCTCGCTAGGCTGTAGGGCCGCAATGGGAGCACCAAGGAGAGCGAATGTGATGAGCCACATTTGGGATGATTCGAAGCAGCCTCTCCCCCAACGCGGGAGGAGAGGCCCTCGAGATCTATACAATCAGCGGCGCGATAACCAAAGCGACAACCGACATCAGCTTGATCAAAATATTGATCGCGGGACCGGCCGTATCCTTGAACGGGTCGCCCACGGTGTCGCCGACAACAGCGGCTTTGTGGGTCTCACTGCCCTTGCCACCGAGGTTGCCCGCTTCGACGTACTTCTTGGCGTTGTCCCACGCGCCACCTGCATTCGCCATGAAGATGGCCAAGACTACGCCCGAGGCGAGCGTACCGACGAGCAGACCCGCGAGAAAGTGTTTGTCAGCGAAGCCGGCCACGACCGGGATGAGCACCGCCATCAAACCGGGGGCCACCATGCGCTTGAGCGCCGCCGCAGTCGCGATGTCGACGCACTTCGCGTTGTCCGCGACCACGCCTTCCTTGCCTTCGAGAAGGCCTGGGATCTCTCTGAACTGACGCCGCACTTCCTCGATCATCTCGAACGCCGCTTCACCGACCGCCTTCATCGCCATAGAGGAGAAGAGAAACGGCACCATCGCCCCGATGAGAATACCGGCGAGGACGATGGGCTCGGCCAGCGAGAGCGCCTCCCTGCTGAGCTGCGCTTGCTGCTGGAACGCGGCCATGAGCGCCATGGCGGCCAGAGCAGCTGAGCCAATGGCAAAGCCTTTGCCGATGGCGGCCGTCGTGTTGCCGACCGCGTCGAGCTTGTCGGTACGGGCGCGGACTTCACTCGGAAGCTCGGCCATCTCCGCGATCCCACCCGCGTTATCGGCGATCGGACCGTAAGCGTCCACGGCGAGCTGAATGCCGACCGTAGCCAGCATACCGAGGCCGGCAAGCGCGATGCCGTAGAGTCCGGCGAAGCTATGGGTCGCCACAATAGCCAAGGCGATGAGTGCGACCGGCCACGCCGTCGATTTCATGCCGAGCGCGAGGCCGGCGATGAGGTTCGTCGCAGCCCCGGTCTGAGACGCCGCCGCCACTTCCTGCACGGGCTTTTTGGACTCGGCCGTGTAGTGCTCGGTGATGAAGCCAATCGCGGTGCCAGTGGCGAGACCGATGACCATCGAAATGTACAAGCTAAACGCGGCCTCAGGCGCCATCGCCTGAATGACGGGATAGGCGATGAGCATCATCAAAATCGCAGCACCGATCGTGCCCATGTTGAGCGCCGCCTGCGGGTTCCCGCCTTCCGTCGTGCGCACCGCAAAGGTCCCGAGGATCGAAGCAAAGATCCCAAAGCCCGCCAGCACGAGCGGCAGGATGACGTAGTTGAGTGGACTTTCTACCGTCGTCCCGACTTCCTCGAGACCGTTCACGAAACCGAGCGCGAGCACCATGCCGGCGATGATCGAGCCCACGTAGGACTCGAACAAATCCGCCCCCATGCCCGCGACGTCGCCCACGTTGTCGCCCACATTGTCCGCGATGACGGCGGGGTTGCGCGGGTCGTCTTCGGGGATGCCAGCTTCGATTTTACCGACGAGGTCCGCGCCGACATCGGCGGATTTCGTGTAGATGCCGCCGCCCACACGCGCGAAGAGCGCGATGGACGAAGCACCGAGACTGAACCCGGACAAAATTTGCAACACCTGGCTCTGGATGACGGACAGGTCGGTGCCGTACATCTTCGTGCAGAGGAGCCAAAGCAGCGAGAGTCCGAGTATCGCGAGCCCCACGACGGACATGCCCATGACTGAACCGCCTGAGAACGCGATGCCGAGAGCCCCCGCGATCGACTCCCGTGCGGCGTGCGTCGTTCGCACGTTCGCCTTCGTCGCCACGCGCATACCGAAATAGCCCGCGAGCGCCGAGGTCCCAGCGCCAACGATGAAGGACAGACCGATGAGCGCCGTACCGGCGGAATAGTTCGTGATCACGAGCAGCACGGTCACAACGCTGGCAAAAATCGCAATCACGCCATACTCGCGCCGCAGAAAGGCAATGGCGCCGTCGTGAATGAAGCCCGCAATCTCTTTCATTCGATCGGTGCCGGCATCCTGCCGGGCAACAAAGCCGGCCTTGTACCACGCAAACAAGAGCGCTGCCACACCGAAAATGGGCGGCAAGTAAATGACGCTTTCCACGAGCTATCTCCTAGGATTCAAGATTGAAAAGGATCCGGGGGGCGGTCCGCCCCACGCACAAAGCCGAGATTCTAGCAAAAACAGGAGAGCACGTCCGGAATTATTTATACCATTGAATTACGGGCCCCCGCCGCATAGAATCTCCCGGATTCTCTTGGTCACGTTGGAGGCCCCGGAAGCGGCTATTGGTGACAACATGTTGAAACACTTTAACTTAGTGCTCTGCCTCGTTCTCACCCTCTCGGGTGTGAGCGGGGCCGACGAGCTCATCTATCCCGTCGATGTCGCGGTGGGCCCCGACGAGAAGATCTATGTCGCCGATCACGAGGCCCACGCGCTGCTCGTGCTCGGCGAGAACGGTTTCGAGATCGTGGCCGCCGGCAAAGGCCTCCCCCGCACGCCACTCTACGGAATCCGGCACATCGCACCCGACGGCGACGGAAACGTGCTCGCGGGCGACCCTGCCACGATGAAGCTGTACAAGATCGACGGCGCGGGCAACATCGAGCCGGTCGCCGACGACGATCGTTTCGTGACCCCATGGGGGATAGCAATCGAGAAATCCGGCGACCTTCTCGCCGTCGATCGTGTTACCCACCGGCTTCGCCGCGTGAAGTCGGACGGTACTGTTTCGGATGTCGCCGAGATTCGAGCGCCGCGCGCCATCTTGTTCGACAAAGAGGGCGCCATCATCGTGCTCACCGACAAGAACCTCGTGCGTGTCAAGGACGGCACCACGACCTCGATCGCCAAATCGCCGCCATTCGAGTTCCCGCACGACGCCGTGCTTCATCCCGACGGCAACTTCTACGTGAGCGACGGCTACGCGAGAGCGATTTGGAAAGTCACGCCCGACGGAACCGTGACGTCGTTCGTGAAGGGAGACCCGCTCGTGAGCCCCCAAGGGTTGGCGGTCGACGCGAAGGGCAATCTGCTCGTCGCCGACGCCCACGCCAAAGCCATTTTTCTCATCACTCCAAAAGGTGAGCTCAGCAAGCTAGGCCAGTGAACGCTGAGCCCTCATCCATCCCAACAAGCTCGGAGGCATAACGCATGGCATCACCAGAACGCGGCATGTGGGGCTCGAGGATGGGGTTCATCTTGGCGGCGGCGGGAAGCTCGGTAGGGCTCGGCAATATCTGGGGCTTTCCGACACAAGTCGGACAGGGTGGCGGCGCGGTTTTCGTCCTCGTCTACTTGTTCTGTGTCTTCTTCGTCTGTGCTCCCATCTTCATCTCCGAGCTCATTCTCGGAAGGCGCACGCAAAAAGGGGCCGTCGGCGCGTTCGCAGCGCTCGCGCCCAAAACGAGCTGGTGGATGGTGGGTGCTCTCGGCGTCATGTGCGGTGTCGGCATCTTGTCGTTCTACGCGGTGATCGCGGGCTGGACGGTAGCCTATATCTACTTCACTGCCGTGGGCGGGCTCGGCTCGAGCGCGGATGAGGTCAACGCCTTTTTTGGCACGTTCACCGCGAGTGGCCCCTTGACGGTAGGCCTCACCCTCGGGTTCCTCCTCGTAACCGCGGCCTGCATTCTCGGCGGTGTTCGCGCAGGCATCGAGCGCGTCACGAAAACGCTCATGCCACTCTTGATTGTACTCCTTCTGATTCTCGCGGCGCGTGCTCTTACGCTACCCGGCGCCTCCGAAGGACTGAAGTATTACCTCCGCCCCGATTTCAGCCGGATCTTTGATGTGAACGTGCTGACCGCGGCCCTCGGCCAAGCGTTCTTCTCTTTGAGCCTCGGCATGGGCGCGCTCATCGTTTACGGTAGCTATTTGAACCGGAAGGACAACCTCGGCGTCGCCGCTCTCTGGGTCATTCTTCTCGATACCGCGATCGCCCTTCTGGCGGGATTCATCATCTTTCCCACGGGTTTCTCGATCGAAGGCTTCGACCCGAGTACAGGCGGACCCGGGCTCATCTTCACAGTCTTGCCGCAGTTGTTCGCAACCTTGCCCGGAGGCGCGCTCTTTGGATCGGCTTTTTTTGTCCTCCTTGCGATGGCAGCGCTCACGTCGACGATCTCGTTACTCGAGGTCCCGGTAGCGCACTGCATCGACGAGTACGCTTGGTCGAGGAAAAAGGCTGTTGTCGTGCTCATAGGCTTGACGTTCGTTCTCTCGATACCTTCGGCCCTCGGTAACGGCGCCGTCGCAAGCTTGAGTAACTTCTCCGCGGCGCTCGGAGGGAACTTTCTCGGGCTCATGGCGATCGTGTGGAACAACTATGCGCTTCCGATAGGCGGGTTTCTGATTTCCATATTCGTCGCCTATCGGTTCGGACTTCCTAAAGCCATCGAGGAGCTCACCGCGGAAAACGCCTGGTTTCCAAGTACAGGTTTGTGGGGTTTTCTGATTCGGACCGTGTCTCCCGCCGCCATCCTTCTCATTTTTTTGTCTGCCATATGGCCTCTTTTCAGCTGAGCCGGGAACCTATCAACCATGGAACAATTGACAAACCTTTTGAATCAACTTTCGGGCTACCTCTATGCGCCCTATGCTCTTCCCGCCCTTCTCGTCGGCGCCGGGGCCTACCTCACCTACCAAACCGGATTCGTTCAAATCCGTCACTTCGGAACCGCCGTGAAGGAAGCGCTCAGCGGGATGTTCGCCGGCAAAGAAGGCAAGGGAGAAGGCACCATTACCTCGTTCCAAGCCCTCACGACCGCGCTCGCTTCCACCGTGGGTAACGGCAATATCGGAGGCGTCGCCACTGCGATCGTCGTAGGCGGCCCGGGCGCAATTTTTTGGATGTGGGTGACCGCGGCCGTGGGGATGGCGACCAAGTATTCGGAAGCCGTCCTTGGCGTTCACTATCGCGTGACGACGGAAAGTGGCGAGTTTTCCAGCGGCCCGATGTACTACATCACCAATGGGCTCAAAGAAAAGCCCTACGCGAAACCTCTCGCCTATGTGTTCTGCGTCTTCGGCGCGGCCACGGCCCTTTTCGGCACGGGAAACATGGCGCAGTCGAACACGATCGCGCAAACCTTCCGCCAAGCGGCGCAGCAGAACTTCGGCCTGGACGTGAACCCGTTGATTCCCGGGCTTCTCATCACGGTGGCCTGCGGCCTCGTGCTCCTTGGCGGCATCAAGCGGATCGCGATGGTATCCGAGAAACTCGTCCCGTCGATGATCGTCGTTTATATGCTGATGGGCCTCGTCTACGTGGTCATGAATGTGGGCGAGATCCCGGCCGTCTTCGGCATCATCTTCTCAAACGCCTTCACTCCCATGGCCGCCGTGGGCGGCTTCGTTGGCGCTGGGGTCAGCCAAGCCATCGCTGCCGGCGTCAGCCGCGGCGTGCTGTCGAACGAAGCGGGCCTCGGGAGCGCACCCATCGCACATGGCATCGCCAAAGTCAGCCACCCGGTTCAGCAAGGCTTGGTCGGCGTCTTCGAAGTCTTCGTGGACACGATCGTGGTATGCAGCATGACGGCGTTCATCATTATCTCGTCCGGCATGTGGCAGCTAGCGGAATTCCAGCAATCGAGCGGCGACCTCACAGCAGCCGCGCTCGATGCCCAGATGCCGGGCGCGAGCCTGCTCGTGGCGTTATGTTCTTTCTTGTTCGGCTTTTCGACGCTCATCGGCTGGTGTTACTACGGTGAGAAGTGCTTCGAGTTCATGCTTGGAACTAAAGGCATCGTTCCCTATCGCTTCATCTACACGGTCCTCATTCTCGTGGGCGCGGTGATTCCCGTACCGCTCGTATGGGCCGTCGGCACGCTCCTGAACGGGTTCATGGCCTTTCCCAATCTGATCGGATTGATTGGGCTCGGCGGCGGCGTCGCGAAGCTCACAAAGGAATATTTCAACGGAGAACGCGCAACGAGTTGAGCTTGACCCGTGCGGCGATGGAAGAAAGATAGTTCTCATCTTTTTCATCGGAAGCTTCGTGCTTCTCTTCGTCGCGCTTCATAGCCAAGGAAAGGCCTACGGGACTGGCGCCGACGGTCAATCCGTCGAACGGCTCGTCTCTGGAGAGCTGCTCAGGCGTGATCGTCCAACAACCTGCTGCAGTCATGCGAGTTCCTGAATGCTGAATGCTGTCATTCAAGGCCGAGGCGTTTCGCTTCCGACTCGATGGCCTGGAGAAAGCTCCCTACCTGAGCCAAGCGCTTGCCGTTGACGAACAAGGTCGGCGTCGAGTTGACCTCGAGGCGCTTGGCCTCCGCGATCTGGGCAGCGAGCTTGTCCTTGGCCGAGCTCGACTCCATACATGAGCGCATCGGGCCTTCGTCGAGGCCTACCGAAGCCGCGAGCCGAACGACATCGTCAACCTCTGGAGCGTGCGGCGGCTCAAAGAAGATCTTGTCGTGATAGGGCCAGAACTTGTCTTGCTCGGACGCGCAGACCGCACCGAGCGCGAGCTCGCAAGCGCCTTCGTGGAGCGTTCGGGACAGGCCGGGGTTGCAATCCGTGTCGAGAGGATAGTTCTTGTAGTAGATAGCGACCCGGTCGCTTGAATTTGGAAGATAGTTCGAAAGAGCCGTCGCGAGATTTCGGCAGTAGGGGCAGAGAAAATCGGAGTATTCCACGACGCGGATCGGAGCGCCGTCGGGGCCTTTGAATGGAACGGAGTCGAGCGCAAGCGTCTGGACCTGTTCGGAGGCGAACTGCGCCAACGCTTTGGTCTCCTGGTACTCCTGATATTTACTGGGGTCGTCGAGCGTCTCTTGCATCTCGCCCAGCTGCGCTCGAACGCGCGCGAGCTCCTTCTCGAGCGAGGCGACCGAGCCGGAATCCCCGGAGCTCGCCGGAACGAGCGAGCCGAGAAGGTTCTGCTGCTGTGCCTCGGCCTTTCCGGCCAAAACGCTTTCAACGGCCACGACGGCCACCATCACCACGAGGCTGCCAAGAGCCCAAACGACGAACGCACGACGGCCTTCACCGCCGAGAAGAATTGCAAAAGCCGAACCGATTTGTCGCATCGCCGGCCATAGTAACGCAAAGAGCGCAAGGTTCACACCATAGGTCGCAAGGCATAGCTTGCAGAAGGCGCCAATCGCGAACGCTTGAAGCCCAAAGAGTCCGAGGTCCGTCACCACCCCCGCCGCGACAAGAGCGAACGCAAGACCAGCGGCGGCGCTCCGCACCGTTTCGGCCGCAACGAGCGCGAGCGACGCGAGGAGGACCACCGAACCGTAAAAGACGAGACCGATGGCCGCCACCGAAGTGTTCCCGATCGACGAATAACGGCTCGTGGACACGGTGTCACAACCGCTCTGTTCGCTCGTCTCGCACATGGCCTCGACGGCGGTACCGGCGGCACCCACCCCGTGATGATCGAAAAGAAGAAGGCCCGACAGTGCTCCCCCAACGAGGGCGAGCAGCACGACCATGGAGATTCGCGATGGCTGCATCTAGGAATTATGCCACGTCCGGCGGCAGGGTAAAGTAGCACCGACCATGGCGACGGACGACCTCTCGTACCGCTCATCTCCGGTGAGCGACCTGTTCGCTTCCTCCCGCAACGAAAGCCTTGCCGATGCCAACGTCAGATCTTTTCACGAGCTCGGCTTCTGCGCCGGCATTCGTGTGCTCACCGATGAGCAAGTCGAGCAGCTTCGCCTCGAGCTCGAGCCGCTTCTAGACCCCGAGCATCCGGGGCACGAGCTCTTTCACGAGTTCCACACGAACGAGTCCGAAACCCCGGACCAGGTCCTGATGCACGCGCTCGGGGCCTGGCGCATCGCGCCCGCCTTTCACGACTTGCTCTGGAACCTCGCTATCACCGCACCGGCGAGCCAGCTTCTCGGTGGCGCCGTCCGCTTCTGGCACGACCAGCTTTTCGTCAAGCCAGACACACGCGGAGGATCGGTCGCCTGGCATCAAGACTACTCGTATTGGACGAGGACCCAGCCGATGGCGCATTTGACCTCCTGGATTCCGCTCGACGACGTCGATGAATCGAGCGGGACCGTGCACTATGTCCCGAAGAGCCATCTGTGGGATCGCCTTCCGATCACGGGTCTCGCCGGGGATATGGACGCGATCCGAAAAGTGTTGACGACCCAACAGCTCGAAGCCTTCACACCCGTTCCGATGACGCTCCGGAAAGGCGAGGCGTCGTTCCACCATCCGCTCACGATCCACGGCTCGCCGCCCAACAAATCTGACCGGCGGCGACGGGCGATTGCACTGAACTTTTGTCTCGACGGGACCAAGAGCAACACCGACGAGCCACTCCTCGAAGGCGTTCCGGTGATCCCGAAAGGCGAGCGGCTCCGCGGAAGATTCTTCCCGCTCCTTTACGTTCCGTAGAACCACAAGCTGACGTCCGCCCAAATTTGGTGATTAGGCGGGGTCAGGCCGTACCACTCGGACTACCGCTCGGGAACGACTACTTCAAGAACTCCAAAGTGCCGCGATGGACCTCGACCTATTCCAGGACCTTCCGGGTGAGTTTTCTAAACCAATCCAACGACCTGCGTGTGAGCGGCGGCGGGCAACCGCGTCGGATTGTGACACCGATGTTTCAACGCCCTTGAGCCCCCGCGCTGGTTGGACAGTAACTTCGCCCTAGTCCTAGTGCTGGTCGGCGAGCGCCGTCCTCACGCCCAATCCTAGATAGACAACGCCGCTGGCATATCGCGGCAGTGCCCCTGAATCCCTTGGCCCCCAAGCCAGCGCCTCAGACGACCAGCCAGAAAGGCGTAGGCACTATCAGTAAAGAGCGCCAGTGCGACATAAAGGAGCCTGAGAAGCAGCACCTGCTGCGGAATCGGTCCTCGGCTCGGCTCTACGAATTACGGTAGAAAGGCGAGAAAAAACACCGCTATTTTTGGATTGAGAACACTTACCACCACGCCATCTGTGAAAAGGCGATACAGGGAGCGAGGAGCGGAGACGTCCACGCCGGCGGCGCACTGGCGCGCCAATAGCGTTCGGATCCCCAGATAGATCAAATAGCCAGCACCCAGTGCCTTGACGATACCGAAAGCAGTCGCCGACGTGAGGAGGATCGCGGAGAGCCCCGCAGTCGCCGCTGCGAGTGCACGAGGGCACCAACCGATAGACCCAGAACTGATACGAAGCCGGCCTTCTGCCCCTGACTGAGACTGCGCGCGACGATGTATAGAACGTCGGGCCCGGGAATCAACAGGACCACGAAAGCCGCAGCCTTCTGCATCTCCAAGCCAGGCTCGAAGCCCAGGGCTTGTTTAGTCGGTGGGGTTTGAGACTACCGCGAAACGGTTTTGTTCAACTTGAAGTCTGTAGTTCCTGCATACATGGCTGTCAACATATTTATTTACACCGCGGTCGGCGCGAGATAAAAAGTTGAGGTTTTGCTGGTTCATCGGTCTAAGTTGCATTGGTTCAAAATCATATACGCTTTTCGGTCGACGTATCAATCCGTTTTAGATCGCGCCCACGCGCTGCATAACACGATAACGGGCTGATCGAGCAACCCAAGAACGACAAACGGGGTGCCGCAGAATCGGTAAACTCTTCAAATCGCGGAGTCCAAATGGTATAAAGGGGCTGCTCGCGCCTGGCCACCTCGATTCAGGACGTGGCAATCATGGTCGTGCTCACTTCTTTGTGGCCCAGCAATCTCGGACCGTTCGGATGTCGTATCCGTCTTCCAGACGGTGAGGCGCTTCCTCAAATACTTCCCATGCCGCGCGAACGAATGGCGTTTATGAGTGCATCTCGCCGGCTTGGCGCTCCTGTCTTACGGCTTTGTGCTTTCGCGCTACGCTTGTCTCAATACCCGTCGTTCGAAACTGTTCTTATGGATGTGGGGCGTCGTTTTCGATCAGCGATCCTCCGGAGTGGCTCCCTCTCTCGATCGCCTGCGGTCGAACAACTCCCCTCTCCCTTCCGCCTGCGAGTAAGCAGCGTTTTTGATCTTGTACCAGGTCGTGCCCTCTCGGTAGAGTCCCTTTTTGCGCTTGGCGATGATGCCCTCGAGATCTATCTCACAAACTCTCTCAAAAAATACGACCCCGCTCGCTTCGATGTGATCGACATAGAGCAATCGTGAGTCTTTCTCGGGGACGAGCGATCGCAGCTTGGCTTTGCGCTCGAGAAGCGGCCGATCTCGCAAGTCTTGTCCATCGAGCCAGAGCAAATCGAACGCGTAGTAATAAAGTCTACCTTTGCGCGCCAGGAGCCCGTAGAACCGGGAGCGCCCCTCGGCGTCGAGGCAAACAACCTCTCCGTCGATCACAGCGCGACGCTCGGCCAGATCCTTGGCGATCGCCTTGGCGAGGGCATCGAACTCGTCGAAGCGATATTGATTGTGGGAGACGAGGCGGCGTCTCTCCGCGTCGACATAAGCGAGGGCGCGGAAGCCGTCATGTTGAGCTCGAAGGCCCAATCTGGGTCGTCGAACGCGTCCTTGCGCCGAATCAGGCCAAGGGGGTTGATTCCGGAAATCATCGTTCCAACCCTGCTGACCAATCCATGAGCTGCTCGAGCCCCGCTCCAACCGACCACCAAGCGACTGGGCCGAGCACAGACTCGAGGCGTGCCCCGTCCAGAACTGGGCGCGCGTCTTCCGGCTTCATCGAGAGGTCGGCCTCCGCGATGCTATCGACGGGCTCGAAACGGACCTCGGGCCGCAGGCGACCCACGATGTCGAGCAGACGGGAGAAGGCGACGGGCTCCTCGGAGCCAACGTGAAACGTGTCGCCTCCCTCCGGCCTCGTAAGGGCAAGGTCGACGAGCGCACGGGCGGCGTCTCGTCAACGAAGCTGTAGGGGCGCTTCGTCGCCAGTCCGAAGACACGTACGGAGCGCTTCTCGAGCGCGAGCTCCACGAGGCGCCACGGGATGGAAGGTTTCAGGCGGTGCGGACTTCTCCCTTCCACGGACCATACAAGGTTCCGAGCCTCGCGATCGAGACGGAAAGATCGTGCTCGCAGGCGTAGTCACGAGAGAGCACTTCTGCAGCCATTTTGGAGCGGGCGTAGGGGTTATCACCTTCTAGCGGGTGGTCCTCGCCGATGCGCCCTGCCGAAGCGTCCACATCGCCATAGACGGCGCCTGAGCTCAGAAAAACAAAACGCCGAACCGAGTACCTGACTGCGCCCCCAGCATGTGGCGGGTCCCCTCGACGTTGACCGCAGCTATAGCGTTCAGGGCGCCTGGCGCCGACGTGACGGCGGCGGCGTGAAGGATCGTGTCGACATCGTGCTCGCGAAGTACGGTTTCCACGAGGCCTTTGCTCCGAACATCCAACTCGGCCCACGTCACGAGCGCTTCGACTCCTTCGATCCGCGCAAGAGCTTCTTCGCTCGGCGGCTCGAACGTGCAAGCGACAACGTTCAGTCCGCGCGCGGCAATTTCGCGGACGAGATGGACCCCGACAAATCCAGACGCCCCGTTCACGAGTATTTTCACGATCTCATCCGGCGGTGTCATTCTTCGAAGTAGATCAGATTGTCCGTAAAGCCGAGAGCCACGAGACGCTCAAACGCGTCCCACACCTTCGCGGGGATGGGTTGCTCGGTCTGAAAGCCGCGAGCTGGGTATTCTCGAATCCGTTGCAGGTCCCCAACCATGATCGTAATGACCTGCTCTTTCGAGATCTCGCGGGTCGGGTAGTCGTCGAAATCCAACTGAGGCGACGTCACGACCACATCTTTCTCGGGCCAGACTTTCCTGAACGTCGCGTAAGTGCGGCGCTCCATGTAAGGCTTTTGCACGAGAATGAAACGGTCGGGGTCGAGATGTTCTCGCTCGATGAGGCGGCGCGTGAGCTGGACGTTCTCGCCCGTATTGGTGGATGGGCTCTCGAGTAGCATCGCAGTCTCGGGCACACCCATCGTCCGCGCAACCCGCGCGAATTTCTCGGCCTCCGGCTCGTCCCAAATCTTGCTCGTGAGGTTTCCGAGCCCGCCCGAGAAAACGATACGCGGCGCGTAGCCGTCGAGAAAGAGGGCCGCGCCACACTCGGCGACCCGGAGGTCGTGACTGCCTTGGACGAGAATGATGTCGGCCGTGTCGAGGGCGTGGTGCATCTGATGGTAGTCCCAAACGATACGCGCAAGACCGTCGATTTCAGACGAGGTCATGAATGGCCTGCTCGTAGACGTCGAGGTAGCGGCCCGCTGAGCTTTTCCACGAAGAATCTTCGCGCATTGCTCCCCGCACCCATCGTATCCACAGCTTTTCATTCTCGTAGTGGCGGAGCGCGCGCCGAAGCGTCGCGAGGAGCGCCGATGCGTCGAACGCTTCGAAGGAAAACCCGTTTCCCCCGTCGGGGTCCTCGTCCAGGTCGCGGATCGTATCCGCGAGGCCGCCGGTCGCGCGCACAACGGGAAGGGTGCCATAGCGGAGCGCAATCATCTGACCGAGGCCGCAGGGCTCGTAGCGCGACGGCATCAAGAAAAGATCGGCGCCAGCGTAGATGCGCCGGCCGAGCGCCTCCTGAAAGCCGCGATTCACCGAGACGGCTTTGGGGTATCGCGCGACGAGAGGGCGGAAGGCGTCGAGAAATTCCTCGCGCCCAGAGCCGAGCACCACTAGCTGCGCCCTTTCCTCGGCGACGAGCGCCGGCACGGCTTCGAGCACGAGCTCCAAACCTTTTTGAGGATCGAGACGCCCGATTGCAGCGAGGAGCGGGGTTCGAGGCGATAGTGTCAGACCGAGCTCTTTTTGCAGCTCGATCTTCCCCGCGGCTTTTCCCGAAAGCCGCGTTGAGGCGAATCGAGACGTGAGGGCCAGGTCTTTCCCCGGATCCCAATCATTGGGCTCGATGCCGTTGACGATGCCAGTGAGCCGATCCGCACGGGCGCGCAAAACCCCCTCGAGCCCGGCTCCGAGCTCTGAGCGCTGAATCTCTTGGGCGTAGCTCGGGCTGACTGTCGTGAGCCTCTCCGCGCTAACGAGCCCTCCTTTGAGAAAGTTGAGACGCCCGTAGAACTCGAGACCGTCGATGTGAAAAAGGGCACCGGGAAGGCCGAGACGCGGCAAGAGCTCCCTTGGAAAGATCCCCTGATAGGCCAGGTTATGGACCGTCAGCACGACCGGCATCCGCGACGGACGGTCCTCGAGTCTCTGATAGACCGGGAGAAGCGACGTCTGCCAGTCGTTCACGTGAATGATGTCAGGGGCGAGCCCTAGCGCCTCGGTCGCGGCGAGGGCCGCCCGCGAGAAAAAAGCGAAGCGGAAGGGGTTGTCGTCATAGTCACGGCCGCTTGCTCCGTAGATGGCGCGCCCTTCGAAGTAGTCGTCGCTTTCGACGAAATAGGTCGTAACACCGCTCAGGCGGGCCCGGGAGAGACGCGCCGTCCGACGTGCACCGTCCATCTCGAGCTCGAGCTCGATGCCGGTCGCCACGGGCCCGACGCTCTCAATCCCAGTCCCAGTCGCGTAGCGCGGCACAATCACGTAAACCCTGTGTCCAAGGCGCTTTAGCGCCCGAGGAAGCGACGCGGCAATGTCGGCAAGCCCGCCTACCTTGGAGACAGGGGCAAGCTCTGGCGTGACGAAGACGATTTTCACGACGCTCGGGTTCGCTAGGGAACCGGAATCTGCTCGCGCCCGTATAGTGTGATGGGAGCGGTCATGGAGATTCTGATACTTGCTGTGCTCGGGTTAGTGTTCACCTTGACGGTCTTGGTGGTCGTCTTGAAGCTCCTCATAGCACTCGTGCTCATCCCCTTCAAGCTCCTGGGCGCTATTTTGGGCGGCGCCGCCGCCAAGCTCGCCGTGGCCGGGCGGCTCTTCTGTGCGTCGGTCTCGTCGTCCTGGCCCTGCTCCCCGTTCTCGTACCCGTCGCCATCGTCTCAGGCGTCGCCGTGGCGCTTCTCTGTTAGGCGCGGTTTTGACGTTCCTCGCGAAGCTCCAGGATGAGCGACAACCGCCGGAGCGCGTCTTCCCGGCTCACGATCCCGGCCAGAACCCCGCCGCTCACGACTGCAAGACGGTCATCGTCTGAGCCCAGCCGCGCCAAGACGTTGGACGCGTCTTCGTCGGGGCTTATCGTCTCTTCCAAGAAATCGCGCGTCATCACGTCACTCGCGGTCAAGCTCTCGAGAGCCGCGCGCCCCTTGCCTCGAAAACTCTTGAAGGAGAGCATCCCGACCAGGAGGCCTCGATCCACCACGGGTACCTCGACGACCCCTCGTGGCAGGATGACTTCGTCGACCACAGCCTCGAGCGTCATCCCCGGCGGAACGTAAGGGACGTCGCTCGTCATCAGGTCGCGGGCGGTTACCCCTTCGAGCGCTTGTCGCACGAGCATCTGCCGGTAGCTCGAGCGCGCCGCATAGCGCAGGAACATCCCGATGAGAAAGAACCAAACGCCGCCGATGAGGTTATCGAAAACGAAAACGTACATGAGCCCGAGAAACATCACGAGCATCCCAAAAAACGAGCCTACGGCGGTTGCGACTCTCGTGGCTGGAGCGAGCTCACCCCAGATCCCCCAAAGCGCCGCGCGCAGAACGCGCCCACCATCGAGGGGAAAGCCGGGAACGATGTTGAACGCAACTAGAATGACGTTCCATATGGCGAGGCGCAACGTCACATCCATGAAAGGCGGGGGCACCAGGCCGAGGCCCATCGCGTAGAACGTGCCGAAGAGCCCCGCGAGTGCTCCGCTCATGATGGGCCCCGCAATGGCGATCGCGAACTCCGCTTGGGCGCTACGAGGCTCCTCGAGCATCTCGGCTGCGCCACCGAAGATGAAGAGCGTGATGCTCCGTATACCAACGTCGTGTCTCAGGGCGATGACCGCGTGGGACAGCTCATGCGCGAGGACCGAGGCGAATAGAAGCAAGCAGGCCGACAGTCCGAGCAAGAGCCGTAACAAGAGCCCTAAATAAGGAAAGCTCTCCCCGAGGCCAACCGCCATTCCCGCGGTGAGCAAGACCGCGATGACAGTCCAGGAATAATCAACGCGGATGGGAATGCCAAGAATCGCGCCGAGACGGATCCCGCGCCCGATCAAGGCGAGCCTCGCTCGAGCACTTTGATCCACTGGCCCTGGTTGAGACCGGCATCGAGCCCGAGGTTGTTGAGAACAGCCAGGTCTTCCAGCCCGTTCGAATCCGCACCCACTTCGAGGAGCGCCTCCCGGAGCGTCACGTTGCGCGAAGCTTGCACCCAGTGGATGCGCTGCGGCTCAATCTCCAGAGCCGAGCGATCGCACAGCCGATCGAAGCTTTCGATCACGTCTTGGAATACCGGCGCGTAAAACCGGATGGCGTTTCGCCGCGTGAGGCCGAGGACCTCATAGACATGATCCCCGTCCGCGACGAAGCCCGCTTCGCCGTACAGCTCACCCGTTCGCGTCAACGCCCTGAACGGCGTGCGATACGCGGAAAAAGGGCCTACCCGAAGCCGCTCCCCGGTGCCGTATTCGAGCTTGTTCTGGCGGAAAAAGTTGCGGGCATGCATCTCCGGAGCCGTGCCCGGCGGAACACGCGACACGGTCAACTGCATCGAAGCTCCCCCGTCGGGAGCCGCCGCGTAGACGACCCTCTGCGTGTTCTGGACGTTCCACCCTTTGGGATATTCGAGCTGAAACTCGAGCTCCGGGTGCAAGAAATGCGAGCCACGCATGAAGCCTTCACGAGGGTTGGCACCGAAAATGAGATCTTCCGTCAAACGCCGATAGCGCTTGGCTCCCGTCCTCAAATCCTCGCGTCCTGCGCTGTGCTCCGAGACAAGAGCGAGGATCGTGGCCTCACGGTCCTGAGGGTCGGGATGGGTGGAGGCCCAAGATGGGACTTGACGCTCCGGTCCGGCGAGGCGCCCGAGCACGGCGAAAAAGTGCGCCATCTCGGTCGGGTCGTAGCTCTGCCCGAGCGAGTAACGCACCCCGAGGCGATCGGATTCCCTTTCCGCGTCGCGTCCGAATTTGAGAAACAAAAGCCCGACGCCGCTGCCAAGGATGTCGCCGAACGGACGCACCTCGGGGAAGAAAACCGTGCCCATGTTGAGACCGAGACCAGCAAGCTGTTGCTTTGACATCTGCTCTACGTGATGGCGCGCGGTCACGTGGCCGATCTCGTGCCCGAGGACGCCGGCCATTGCGGCTTCGCTGTTCATGTAGGCGAGAATTCCGCGCGTGAGATAGACGTAGCCGCCCGGAAGCGCGAAAGCGTTGACGACGTCTGCATCGACGACGCGAAACTGCCACGGCAAATGGGGCCGCTCAGAAGCCTGCGCCATGCTCTGGCCAAGCTCTTCCACATAGGCGCTGAGCTCCGCATCCTGATAGAGCCCCATGCTTGCTTCGACATCGGCCGAGCCTTTCTGGCCCATGGCGATCTCTTCGGATTCCCCGATGAGAACGAGCTCGCGTTTTCTAGTGACGGGGTCTTTGACGCAAGCGAGAACGACGAGCGCGACGCTTGCAACGCTTGCAACAAAGGCTGTCGAAGTGGCTCGCCTCATGCTAGTACCGCGTGAATTGTACCGCAGTCGCGGGAAGATACACGCGTTCGTCAAACTGCCGAGCTTGAAAAACGAGCAGGGGAGCAGCAGAAATTATTGACGCCGACATTCGCAATGCCCTGGGCATCCAGGGAGCGAGCAGCGGCCTCGAACAAAATTTGACGTCTAGATCAAGCGAAGTAGTCTGTGTTGATCGCGATGTATTCGTTCCACTTGTCAGGAAGCTCGTCCTCGGGAAAAATCGCCGTGACCGGGCAGACGGGCTCGCAGGCGCCGCAGTCGATGCAAACTTCCGGTTCGATGTAGAGCTGCTTGGCCTCTTCGAAGTTGTCTTCCTCCTTCGTCGGGTGGATACAATCTACTGGGCAGACTTCAACGCAAGCGGTGTCTTTAGTGCCGATGCAGGGTTCGGCGATGTAGTAAGACATCTAGCTTTCCTCCTTCAAATCAATGCTCACATCACATCGAGAAGTTTATGGGAATACTCTGTCACGCGGTCCAAATAGCCCCACAAGAGCAGCCCAATAATATTAGGCACGACGAGGACAAAAAGTAAAACCGCGTAAAGGGGGTGGAGCTCGAGTTTCGACGAGGGCTCTGCGGTATCGGAGCCCTCCATGAACATGGTCTTCAATATCTTGACGTAATAGAAGGCACCAATCGCGCTGTTGAGGACGCCGATGACGGCCAACCACACGAGACCGGCGCGGATCACGGCGGCGAAGACATACCACTTCGCGAGGAAACCGGCGAAGGGGGGGATGCCCATCAAGGAGAAGAGAAAGATTCCCATGACGATCGTCAGGATGGGCGAGCGACGCCAGATGCCCGCGTAGTCTTTGATGTCGAAGCTACCGGTGCTGTTATGGACGACGATGATAACGAGGAAGGCGCCGAGATTCATGAACAAGTAAACGATCACATAGGCGAGCATGGCCTTGATGCCCCGATCGGAAAGCGCGACCGCACCCATCATGATGTACCCGGCATGGGCGATGCTCGAATAGGCGAAAAGCCTCTTCAGATTGGTTTGGAGCAAGGCGGCAATATTCCCGAGCGTCATGGTGATGATGGAAATACCCATCAAGATAGTCTGCCAGTCGACGCTTCCGACCATCGTCCAAGTCTGTTCACCCGTCGACAAAGCCATGCCGCCATAGAAGAAGCGGACGAGGACGGCGAAGCCCGCCACTTTCGGCCCGACCGACAGAAACGCAGTCACAGGCGTCGGAGCACCGGAATAGACGTCCGGACACCAAAAGTGGGACGGCACCGTCGCCATTTTGAAGCCGATACCGGCGAGCACGAGCACGATGATGACCATGAGCGCGGGTCCCGAGCTCGCAACCACTTGCTCGCTCGTGAGCGCCGCGCGGATCTCGTAGAGGTCGAGACTCCCCGTGAGACCGTAGAGGAGCGACAACCCGAAGAGCATCGTTCCCGTCGACACCGCTCCGAACAAAATGTATTTGAGCGACGCTTCGTTCGACAGCCGATCCGTCTTCAGATATCCGACCATGATATAGGAGGCGACCGACACCGTCTCGAGCGCCAGGTAAATCATCAGCAAGTTGATGGAGTTCGCCATCCAGATGAGCGCCACGGTGACCGTGAGCAGCAACACCAAAAGCTCGCCGTGATGGACAGAGCGAAGCTCGCGGGACTCGATCGTGAAGAGCAAGATGATGATGGCTGTAAAGATGAACAGGATGCGCAGAAGTGACCCGAATCCATCGAAAGCGACCATATTACTGAACAAGGCCTGCGCGTCCGAGGGGTCCGGCCCTTTTTGGGAGAAGTAGATGAACACGGAGAAAAACAGCGCGACCAAAAGACCAAAGAGCGACGGCAAGACGATCACCAAGCGCCGTTCCCAAGTGGCCCGATTCTTCGAGATCAAGTCACAAACAAGAACGCCCATCAACGTAAGGACCAGCACGAGCTCTGGAACGAAATATTTTAGACTGGAGACGGCATCGAGGCGATCCACGTCCTATCCTTTCAAAACCGAAGCATCTTCGAGGCTCACGCCCTTGGTGATGCGATAAAGAGACATCACGATCGCGAGCGCCACCGCCGCTTCGCAGGCGGCAATCGCGATGACGAGAAGCGCAAAGACCTGTCCCTCGGTATCGCCCGTAACGAATCGAGAGAAAGCGACCAGGTTGATGTTCGCCGAGTTAAAGATGAGCTCGATGGCCATCAATACGTTGACGGCATTCTTGCGCGTAAGCATGCCGTACAGGCCCAGCGAAAAAAGAGCCGACGCCACGACGAGGTAATATTCGAGAGGAATCACAGATCCGTCCTCCGTCGCACGAGCATGGCCGCGCCGAGAAGCGCAATCAAAAGAAGCACTGAGGCCACCTCGAAGGGCAGCACATATTGGTTCATGAGCGCTCGGCCAATCCTAGCCGTTGTCGGTCCCTCCTCGACGATCGAGGCTTGCTTCCAAGGCGTCACGCGAACGACGGTCACGAGAATCATGAAGATCGCCGTGGAAACGAGCGCGCCCGGCACGACTTGAAACCGTGGCGTGTTCAACTCCAGGCTGTAAATCCGATTGGTCAACATGACACCGAAAAGGATGAGCGTCAGGATGCCGCCGACATAGACGAGTATCTGCGCGCCCGCGAGAAAATCGGCGCCGAGCATCACGTAGAACGCCGCGACGCTGAAAAAAGTCGCGAGAAGCGCGAAGGCGGAGCGCACCAGGTTCTTCCCCGCGACCACGATGAGCGCCGAGCCCAGCATGAGCGCGGCAAAAACCCAGAAAATGATTTGGGGGGCTAGGTCTTCCATAAGTGTCGTCAACCTGCCGCGACCGGCTCAGCTTCCTTTTTTTCTTCCGGAGGCTCCGGAGGCGTGGCCTTATCCTTCGCGAAGCGGTAAAGGAAGTTGGTCTTGTCCCTCTCGGCGAACTCGTATTCGGGCGTCATGACGATACAATCGGTGGGACATGGATAGACGCATAGGTTGCAGTAGCAGCAAAGCGACATGTCGATATCGAACTGCACGACCCTCTGTTTGATCCCTTGGCCATTGGCGGCAAAGATCGGAAGCTCCGTCTTCTGTCGCTTTTCCGTGCTGATGGTGATGCAGTCCACCGGGCAGACCTTTTCGCACTGCAGGCACCCGATGCAGTCTTCCATCTTCACGTAGAGCCGCATACGCGAGCGGTCCTGTAACAGCCCTTCGGGTACGATGACCGAGTTCCAGCGGGTCTCGGGTTTTTCGTCAGATAGATATTGCTGGGTCTCGTTCTTCATGAACAGATGTCTGAGCGTAATGGCCATGCCCGTAGCCGTGCTGCTCACGGCGTCCCAGAGATCCAGGAAATATTCTTTCATCGGCTAGCCTCCAGAAGCCTGTAGCACCGCGGCGCCCATCAAGACCACGAAAGCGATAGGGATCAAATATTTCCAACAAAGCGCCATCATCTGATCCACGCGAAGCCTCGGGAGCGTCCACCGAATCCACATCTGAACGAAGACGATAGCGAGGATTTTGAGGAAGAAGACGAGAGGCCCGCTAAAGACCGGCCCGGACCAGCCGCCGAGAAAGAGCACGACGGCGACACCGGCGACGAAGAACATGGCGCCGTACTCTGCGAGAAAAAAGAGCGCGAAGCGCATGCCGCTATATTCCGTGTGATAGCCGGCGACGAGCTCTGATTCCGCCTCGGGGATATCGAAAGGGTTGCGGTTCGTCTCCGCGAGCCCGCAGATGAAGAACGAGACGAATCCGATTACGTTCAAACCCCAGGCGCGGAAGATGAACCAGTTCTGGAAGTCTCCGAAACCACCTTGCTGCGCCGCAATGATGTCCTGAAGGTTCAAGCTTCCCACCTGGACCACGACGGAGAGGATGATGATGGCCGTCGGGATCTCGTAGCTCACCATCTGCGCCGCCGAGCGCATGCCGCCGTAGAGCGCGTATTTATTGTTCGAGGCCCAGCCAGCCATCAGAATGCCGATCGCGCCGAACGACGTGATCGCGATGACGTACAAAACCCCGATATTCAGGTCGGAGATGACCAGCCCGTCCGCCCAAGGCAGCACGGCAAAGGCTGAGAACGCACCCATGACGACGAGAAAAGGCGCGAGCTTGAAGAGAAAACGATCCGCGCCGTCCGCAATGATGTCTTCTTTGAAGAGAAGCTTGAGCCCATCGGCAAAGCTCTGCAAGACGCCGTGCCAGCCGACCCGCATCGGACCGAGACGATCCTGTATGTGGGCCGCGATCTTACGCTCCCACCAAATGAGAAAGATGGGTAGCTGCGTGATCAGAAAGACAACGGCGCCGACGCCGATGGCGGTCGCGGCCAGTTTCGCCATCGTGGGCGAAAAATTGGCCGAGAGCTGCTCGCGGATGAGCTCCGCAATCTGCGGCAGGAGCGCGCACACAACGAGGGCTCCGGCCGCCCCAGCAACAACGGGGATCGACAGAAGGTTCGAAATCTTGGCTTCGAGTGCGGGGCGTTGCAGACCCATTAGCGATCGATCTCCCCAAGGACGATGTCGAGACTTCCGATGATAGCGACCATGTCTGCGATCATCTCGCCTTTCGCGATTTCACGAAAAATGCTCATGGCCACAAAACACGGTGAGCGGGCTTTCACGCGCATGGGGATGAGCCCACCGTCACTCACGATGTAGAAGCCCAGCTCGCCGCGCGGCGCTTCCGTGCGGGCATAAACTTCACCCGGCTTCGGCTTGA
The DNA here is from genome assembly GCA_963578475.1 of Acidobacteria bacterium bin61. Taxonomy (GTDB): domain Bacteria; phylum Acidobacteriota; class Vicinamibacteria; order Marinacidobacterales; family SMYC01; genus SMYC01. The sequence continues at coordinate 37,368 of CAUZCL010000009.1, forward strand.
CCCTCTTCGGGACGGTCTCGTGCACGTCACCTTCCGTCGGGAGCTTCTCGATCGCCTGGCGCAAGATACGCACGCTTTGCCGCATCTCTTCGACACGGACGTAGTACCGATCCCAGCAAGAGCCAATTGGCCCGAAACGGCCTTGCCCGACAGGCACGTCGAACGCGTACTTCTCGTAGCCGCAATAAGGATCTTCTTTGCGGGTGTCCCACTTGATGCCGGAGCCTCTCAAGTTCGGTCCCGTGAGCGCGTAGCCAATAGCCAATTCCGGTGGGATGATGCCAATGGTCGCGGTGCGCTTCGTGAAAATCTTGTTGTAGCTCAGAAGATTGTGGAGCTCGTCGATGACGGGCTCGAACTGGTCGAGAAAAACCTTGACCCTGTCCGTCCACTGGTCAGGCAAATCGTGCGAAACGCCGCCGATCCAGTTGAAGTTGTAGAGTAGCCGGGCGCCGCAAAGCCATTCGAAGAGGTCGAGGACTTTCTCACGCTCGCGGAACGCGTGCAGAAACGGCGTGAACGCGCCAATATCCAACCCGTAGGTTCCGAGAGCAAGAAGATGGGAAGCGATCCGCTGAAGCTCGGCGGTGAGGACCCGGATCGATTGAACCCGCTCGTTGACCTCGATCCCCATGAGCTTTTCGCCAACAAAAGCGAAACTCAAGCTGTTGCCCATCGAGCCCACGTAATCGAGTCGATCCGTGAACGGGATGATGCCTTGATAGTCGATGTTCTCGGCGTGCTTTTCGAAGTTTCGGTGGAGATAACCAATATGCGGCTGCGCATCCTTGACGATTTCGCCGTCGGTCTTGAGCTCGATCCGTAACACGCCGTGAGTCGACGGATGCTGCGGGCCCATATTGAGGATCATCTCGTCTTCTTCGAGATCCTCGAGCTTGAATGCGTAAGCCTCGTCCGGTTCCAGATCCTTGTACTGTGGTTGCGTGCTCATTGCAGAAGCCTCAGAAATCAATCAGACTCAATCAAACGGCCCGATGCCGATCTCTTCGCCACCCTGGGCCCTGTCGGCAAACTTCTCAGGCGGCTTCACCTTGATACCGTGCCACTCCTCAGGCCACTCCCAATCTTTGCGAAGCGGGTGTCCGGCCCAATCTTCCGGGAGTAAGATGCGGCGGGAATCACTATGACCCTCGAACACGATCCCGAAGAGGTCATAGGCTTCGCGCTCGTGCCAGTTGGCCGTCGGCCAGACCCCCTCGAGCGTGTGCATCTTGGGGTTGTCTCGGGGAAGCTCGATTTTCAGGACAATCCAGTGCCGGTGCTTCAATGACGTTAGATGCAGGACGACTTCGATGCGGTCTTCTTGGTCCTTCGCGCCAAGATAATCGACGGCCGAATGACAGTGAAGCATCTCGAACGCGAGCTCGGGCTCGTCTCGAAGATATTTCGCGACCTCAACGATGGCATCTTTGTCGATGACGAAAAAAGGGTCTTTGACCTCGAGCTCCGCTCGAGTGATCTTTCCCGGAAACTTCGCTTCGACTTTCTGCTGAACGGCCGCGGCGTCGAGGCTCAAACGGGCACCTCCACGGCGGCAGGCTTCTGGCGGCCTTCACGCACGTCATCCATGAGCGAGCGCTCGCGGATGATGTCTTGGAGCGCCATCACCCCGTAAAGAAGCGCTTCCGGCCGGGGCGGACAACCTGGAACATATACGTCCACCGGAATGATCTCGTCCACGCCCTTGACCACGTGGTAGCCGTACTGCCAGTAAGGGCCGCCATTGTTGGCACAGCTACCCATCGAGATGACGTATCTGGGATCCGCCATCTGCTCGTAGAGTCGCTTGATACGTATAGCCATCTTGTGGGTCACCGTGCCGGCGACGATCATGAGATCCGACTGCCGGGGCGTCGCCCGCGGGATGAGACCAAAGCGGTCCCAATCGAAACGTGTCGCGCCCGCCGCCATCATCTCGATGGCGCAGCAAGCGAGACCGAACACCATCGGCCAGAGCGCCGACTGGCGCGACCAGTTCACGACGGCATCCACTTTGGTCAGGACGAACTGTTGATTGCCTAGAGTTTTGACGAGGTCCATGTCGCTCCTTCGAAAGGATCAGGCCGCTTTGGTACCAGTAGAAGCCGAGCTCTTGATGGCTTCGCGCTCTTCCTCACGAACCCATTCGAGGTCGCCTTTGCGCCAAACGTCAGCAAGCCCGAGCACGAGCATGCCTATGAAGATGAAGCCGGCCACGAGCGCGGGCACCCCGAGGTCCTTCACCACTACGGCCCAGGGCACGAGCATCACGGCTTCTACATCGAACACGAGGAAAACGAGGGCGAACACGTAGAAGCGGATGTTGAATTGAACACCCCAAGGCGAGCCGACTGCGGTCTCGCCGCACTCGTACGGCATCGTTTTCTCGCGAGTGGGATTGTGCGGCCGCACGAGACTGGACGCCGCGATGGCGGCACCCACGAACAGCGCGCCCACGACAAGCAACATCAAGACTCCAACGTATTCAAGCATGTTCAATCACCAAACATCCGCCCCGTTATTCGCAGGTACAACAACCCTTCATTATTCCAAAGCTCGCAAGGCAGTTGCAACCACGCTGGTCGAGCCCGGCGAGTGAATCGGAAAAGTCCTTTGGTTTGAACAAATTCAAAGCGCGAAGCCGCTTCTTAGGCCTACAAGGCGAATATTATAACGACGGGCCTCGAGGGCGGCAACCTAAAAACATCAGTAGTTTGAATACCCTAGGGTCGGCGAGGTTGTCAGGGAGCCGGAATCAGGACATCATCTGTTCAGTGAACATCTATCTGGAGCTCACGGAAGCGTTCAACACAGGCGCGCGGCGCGATCATCTGCAGCGGACAGGCCGTCGTCTTGCACCGATTGGCCATTATGAGCAAAGACGGGGATTGGATTCTCCGTGAGATAAAAGCAGTCTCGAACACGTTCTCTCTGTTCTCGACGCGCACGGCGCACGCTATCGCTTCGGAGCGCCGCTCGACGCTCGGTGGATGACAGGAGGCTGGAGCTCTCATTTAGAGTTTCGTCGTGACCAGTTGCGTATCCGCACGGATTTCTTCACACGCCCCCCGCGCATTCCCGAAGCCGACCTGGCGCGGATCTGGAAAGAACAAGCGGGGCGTGAGATTCCCTTTCTCGATCCTCCAGAGCTCGCGGAGATGAAGAAAACAACCCGAGAGCGGGACTACGTGGTCATAGCAGAGTTGGCCCGCCTGATGGAGGACGCCGAGCTTCAGCTACGCTACTCCCGGAGCGCTCGTGACTTGCTTCAGCTCGGAGAAAAATCCCCGAAACTGGTCGAGAGCCTACGCGTCGAACGGCCGATTCTTTCGTCGATTTTCGAAGGACGCCACCAACTCGAGGCAGCGCTCGACCGCGAACGGCGGGACTCGATACGCAACCATGAGGCCAGGCTTTCGTCTTACGTGGCTGCCGCCGCTCGTTGGTACGAGCTTTGGCCAAGCGTCGCGGCAGAAATAGTGGAGCTTTCGCTCACGGAGGCGCACGCGGTGGTTGTCGAGCGCGCCACGACCGTTCTTCCTACGTCGGTGCCTGTTCCTGAAAAGGAGTCCAACGTGAACGAGATCCGCGACGAGTTTCTCAGCGTGGAAGACCTAGCTCTCAAGGAGCTTACCGACGAAGAGCTCCACGCCTATTGGAATCTTTGGCTTCTTCAGGCGCAAGCGACCAACGACCTGGACGAGAAAACCTACTCACACGGAGTTTTCGCCCTCGAGCCGTGACCTAGTCGAGCTTCTGGATCACAGCTTCGGCATATTCCCGGGTCGAGGCCTTTCCGCCGAGATCGGCCGTCCGGACCTTGCCTTCCTCTAACACGGCGAAGGTCGCCTTCAATATCGCGTCGGCGGCTTCGTTCTCGCCAAGGTGACGGAGCATGAGCACGCCCGAGAAGGTGAGCGCGGTCGGGTTCGCGATCCCTTTCCCCGTGATATCGGGCGCTGAGCCGTGGACGGCTTCGAAGACTGCACAATCTTCCCCGATATTCGCGGCGGGGACCATGCCGAGACCACCCACGAGTCCGGCGCACAGATCAGACACGATGTCGCCATAGAGATTAGAAAGCAGCAAAACGTCGAACTGATGAGGGTTCAGGACGAGCTGCATGCAGAGGTTGTCGAAATTTTGTCGTCGAACTTGATGTCGGGATATTCCTCGGCAATCGTACGCGCGCTGTCGAGGAAGAGCCCATCGGTGAGCTTCATGATGTTGGCTTTGTGGACGGCCGTAACTTTCTTCCGGCCGCGTCTTTGTGCATAGTCGAACGCGAATCGCGCGATGCGGGTCGAGGCGTAGGCCGTGATGACCTTCATGCCTTGCGTCACGCCCGGCATGATTATGTGCTCGATGCCGGAATAGAGGTCTTCCGTGTTCTCCCGCACTATCACAAGATTGATGTCTTCGTAGCGCGACTCGACGCCCACGACCGTCCGCACCGGCCTCAGATTGGCGTAGAGGTCCAGCCCTTTGAGGAGCGCGACGTTGGCGCTCGGGAAGCCTTCCCCGACGAGAGTCGTGAGTGGACCTTTGAAGGCAACTTTGTTCTCTTTGATGGAGTCGAGAAGTGTCTCCGGGAGCGGGTTTCCCGTCTTTTCGTAAGCGCGGATACCCGCCTCGTGCTCGACCCAGTCGAAGCGGACGCCCGGCGCCTCGAGGATCGAGGTCGCGGCTTTCATGATTTCCGGGCCAATACCGTCGCCAGGAATGAGTGTGACTCGGTGTGACATCGTAAAATCAGCATAGCATGTTGTAAAATGCTAGCCCCATGGAGCTCTCCATAATCGTTCCGACATTGAACGAAGCGGAGACGCTCGCCGGGACCCTCGAAGCCGCGCCGCCAGGAGCAGAGCTCATCGTCTCCGACGGCGGCAGCGCCGACGAGACCGTCTCCATCGCCGAGCGTCACGGCGCGCGAGTGGTCACGGGCGAGCGCGGCCGAGCCCCACAGATGAACCGCGGCGCCGAGGCTGCGGCCGGCGACGTCCTCTTATTCGTCCATGCGGACTGTCTCCTCGGACCCGATGCACGCGATAACATAGTGCTAGCGCTCGAAGATAAAAAGACCGTGGGCGGAGCTTTTAGCTTACGCATTCGCGACGCCGGCTGGAGCCTGAAGCTCATCGCTGCGACGTCGAACTTCCGCGCCCGTCATCTGGGGCCACCCTATGGCGACCAAGGACTGTTCGTCCGCAAAAGTGCGTTCGACCAAGTGGGTGGCTATCCCGAGCTTCCTTTCATGGAAGACGTCGCCCTTGTTCGTGAGCTCGGAAAAATCGGCAAGCTCGTGCAACTGAAGGCGCCGATCACAACGGGCCGGCGCCACTGGCAAAAGCTCGGTCCGCTCGCAACAACGCTCTTGAACTGGTCGATGGTCTTGCTCTACACGATCGGCGTCCCCGCCGGAACCTTGGCTCCCTACTACCGCAAGCTTCGCAACGAGTCGGCACGGTCGAGCTCCGAAAACGCGTGGACGGCGCCGTAACCGTCAGGACATGCGGCCGAGGCGCGCCTCGAGCTGGCCCGGATAAGCTTCGATATCGATCTCGGCGCGCGCCACCCCCGTCTCCATCGCCGCCCTTGCGACCGCGGGGGCCTCCCAAGTGAGCACGCGCGGGTCGAACGGCGTCGGGATGATGTAGTTAGGCCCGAAACGCATCGAGTCGACACCATAGGCTTTCATGACGACCTCGGGGACGTCTTCCTTTGCGAGGTCGGCAAGCGCATGGGTCGCCGCAATCTTCATCTCCAGATTGATCGCGCGCGCCCGGACGTCGAGCGCCCCGCGAAAGATGGACGGAAAGCCGAGCACGTTGTTGACCTGATTCGGAAAGTCTGAGCGACCGGTCGCCATGATGACATCGTCTCGAACGGACATCGCGTCTTCCCAGCTGATCTCGGGATCGGGATTGGCCATCGCCATAACGAGCGGCTTATCCGCCATCGAAGCAACCATCTCTTTGCTGACCACACCCTTGACCGAGAGCCCCAAGAAGATGTCGGAGCCCTCCATCGCGTCGGCCAGCGAGCGAGACGCGGTCTCCTGGGCATAACGCTCCTTGTATGGGTTCATCCCCACACTGCGACCCTTATAGATGACGCCCTTGGAGTCACACATAATGATGTTGTCATGCGAGACGCCGAGATTCTCGGCGATGTCCGCACAAGCTATGCCCGCGGCGCCTGCGCCGTTGATGACGAGCTTGACCTTGGAAACGTCCTTTTCCGTAATCGCGAGCCAGTTCAAGAACGCGGCCCCAGAGATGATCGCCGTCCCGTGCTGGTCGTCGTGGAAAACGGGGATGCCCATCTCTTTTTTGAGCGTTTCCTCGATGTAGAAACAATCCGGCGCTTTGATGTCCTCGAGGTTGATGCCGCCAAAAGTCGGCTCGAGCGCTCTGACGACCCGGATGAGATCGTCCGGATCCGGCGTGTCGAGCTCGAGGTCGAAGACGTCGATGTCCGCGAACGTCTTGAAGAGGACCCCCTTGCCTTCCATCACGGGCTTCGCCGCGAGCGGTCCGATATTGCCGAGCCCGAGCACGGCGGTGCCGTTGGTCACGACCGCGACCATGTTGCCCTTGGTCGTATAGGTGAAAACATCTTCCGGGTTCGCTTTGATCTCGAGGCATGGCTCCGCGACACCGGGGCTGTAAGCGAGCGAAAGATCGCGCTGGGTGGCCGTAGGCTTGGTGGCTCGGATCTCGATCTTTCCCCGGCGTCCGCTGGAGTGGTAGTCGAGGGCTTCTTGTTTCGAAATCAAGTGAAACCTCCTAGTCGGCGTGAACGGTATATTGTAGCGCGTCCCATGGCGAGCGCGTGCGACTCGGAACGATCGGGAGAGTCGAAACGGAGGAGGTCAGAACGGGAGCTCGTCTTCTTCGAGCCCCATGTGATGGCCGACTTCGTGCAGAACCGTGTCGCGGATCTCCTGGATGAGCGTCTCGCGGTCCGGCGAGATGTTCTCCAGATTTCGCTGGAACAAAAGGATGCGATCGGGAAAGTCCGAGTCACCCCATTGAATGGACGCACCTATGTAGAGTCCCAGGTCGTCGAAGGTAGAGCCCGACTGCACCAACTCCTGCGTCGGCACCTCTTCGACGCTGACCTCTACGTTCTCCAGATATTTCGCGAATTCCTCAGGCACCAGACCGAGCGCCTCCTCGACGGCCAGATCGAACGCTTCGGGAGCGAGGCGAAACGGCGTATCACAATCGTCCGGCGCGAGCTCCGACGCTTTCTGGAAGCTCCGATCCGCTCGTTCGATCTCGCCTCGTTGGGTGCGAACGAGCCCCAGAATGTAGTGGCAGTCCGCCCGGTCCGGCTCGAGCTCGACGGCGCGCTGCGCCGAAGCGAGAGCTTCGTCCACACGGGCGAGAGACAGAAGGATGACGGCTTCGAGATAGCGCGTCTCAGCAAGATCGGACGCACCCCGGCACATCGTGAGCGCGGTCTCGAGCTCGCCGAGCTCGAAGCGCGCTAAGGCGGTGAGATAGGACGCTTCAGAACCCTCGAGCCCGTCGACGAGCTCGAGCCCCTCTTCAAAGGCGCCTTCTTCCAGGAGCTCACGGGCTTCGTCGAGTTTTGGATCCGTCATGCGTCGCTAAGCTTAATGGGAAAACGCGAGGCATTGTGTCGCAGAACACTCCCGGCCAATAATTAGGGTCCAACTCGCGGGAGGCTATCGTGAAACGTGCCGTTCTGACGCTCATCACCATTTTGTGCCTGCAAAGTTCCGCCTTCGCGACGTGGTCGGTCATCGCCATCGACCGCAGCACAGGACAGGTAATCATCGCCTCAGCGACCTGCGTGCCCCAGACACGCTTCCCTCCCCGGCCATCACGCGATTTGATGGACGTCCAGGCGGTGATCGTTCCCGGCATGGGCATCGCCGCGTGTCAGGCGGGGGTCGACAACACACGCGCGAACCAGATGATTGTCTACGCGGAGCTGAAGAAAGGTACGGCGCCCGAGCGTATCCTCGAGCTTCTCCGTGAGCACGAGAACGCGAAGGACGAGCCTCAGATGGAGCGCCGTCAGTTCGGCATCGTCGACATGCAAGGCCGCACGGCAGGGTTCAACGGGGAGAACAATCGCGCCGCCGCGCTCTACGTATCGGGTGAGGTCGGCGAGGACATCTTCTTTCAAGTTCAAGGAAACATCCTGTTCAGCGACAACGTCGCCTATAACGCCGCGCTCGCGTTCACCCGCGCAAAAGGAACGCTCGCCGATCGAGTCATGGCCGCGATGGAAGCCGCTGACGAAGCCGGCGGGGACGGGCGCTGCACCTGCGAGGAGGAGCCCAAGCCCGCGGCCGCGTGCGACGGCAAAACGGCTCACGTCGCCTATATCGCCATCGCAAACCAGGACGACGTGGTGGGACGGTCCCACAATGACGGCGACTACTACGCCTATATCAGCGTGACCGACGAGAACATCGAGCCGCACGAGAACGCGAATCCAGTGAAGACGCTCCGCCTGCGCTACGACGCGTGGAAGAACATGGGCAGCAAGCGCACCGGAATTCCACCGTCGCTGACCCCCCAGTAATCTCCGCACCCGCCGCACAGGCGGATCCATCATCAAGTTCCGGGCGAGATACTTCCCGTCACTATTGCTCCGTCTGTCGTGCGCTCTCGTCGAGCAGCACGACTTCTTGTCCTTGAATCTTCAAGGGTACGCCGGAGACGCCCTTCACGAGTTGGACGAGGCGATCACCCTCCCCTTTCGCGGGGTCCAGCATGAGCACGTTGTTGTTCTCGTCACGGGTCACGGGTACGAACGACACGCGCACAATCTTCTTGCCGCTGATAACGACCCTGACGAAGATACCGTCCGTTGCTTTCTCGTAGCCGGGCTGATCGAAGGCCGAGTGACCGAGCGCGTAGAGGATCGGCTCGCCCTTGTAGAGCTCGACACCTTGCAGCGTGTGGGTGCCGTGGCCGAAGACCAGATCGGCGCCGGTGTCGAGTGCTATGTGCGCGAACTGATTCTGGTACTCCTCGGCTTGGGTTCGGTCTCTCCGGGATCGTGGTTTGTCCGGTGTAGGCCCGAACTGCATGGGGGTAGCTCCGTCGCGATTGTGCTGCGACACGACGATGACATCCACCCGAGGTCGCAACTTTCGTATGTCGTTCTGAATGCGCTCGAGATCCGCGGGATGGATCGTGACACCATCCTGGGACATGAGCCGGGCAACACCGGCCTCGGTCGCGGTCGCGATTTGCTCGTCCTGTCGATACCACCGTGCGGTGTATTGTAGGAATCCGATCGTGACGCCCTTGCGCTCGATGATCACGGGACGGTGCGCTTCCTCGATGTCGGTACCGGCTCCAACGTGCGCGATCCCACCCTCGTCGAGGACTCTCAGCGTTTCCAGGATGTTGTCGCGCCCGTAAGCGACGTTGTTGGCGACGCCCACTACATCGACGTTGGCGGATTTCAACGCCACGACGCCTTGGGGACCGGGATGGATCCACTTCTTGTCGTGGATGTCGGCGCCGTAACCTGTGGATTCGACAAGCATGCCTTCAAGGTTCGCGTAGACGAGGTCGGCGTGGTTCAGGGTGTCGGTGACATGGATGAAAGCGCTTGTCGGGTCCGAACGCTGCTGAACTTGGATGTCTCCGATGATCAGCAGCTCCACGGTATCGTCGCCGTAGGAGCCGCTCCACTTCCACACTTCGGAGGCTCCAGCCAAGCCGACACCAAGGCAGAGCATCGCCATTGCGACGAAGAGCAAACGCGAAAATTGGCTCCAGGTTTCCATCAGACGCCTCCCGTATTTGCGGACTGCTGCGATGTTAGTGAAGCGGGGCCGGTACAGTCAAGCTAACGCGGGCACCCTGTCGTCGCGCCGATTCGGCGGTATGATGATCAGCGCGCAGATCCTGGATCATGGCCTGGGGTCCGGGGGAGGGTCCTATGAAACGGTTGTCGTCACTTTTCGTGGTGTTCTTGTGGGTTGTCGCGGATGCGGCCGGCGAAGACGCAAACCGCTTCACGATGGCACTGACGGGAGACACGGAGATCACTCGTAAGCTGTCGGTACATTCGGAGCCGGAGTTCCTGAAGATGGTCGACATCTTGAGGAACGCCGACGTCGCGTTCACGAATCTAGAGCTTCTCCTACATGACTACGAAGGGTGGGCGGCAGCGGAAGCGGAGGGACCCTATCAGCGGGTCGATCCAGCACTCGTCGACGAGCTCGTGTGGTTGGGCATCGACATGGTGTCCCGCGCGAACAACCATGCCAAGGACTACGGCGTGACCGGAATGCGCGTGACGTCGAAACATGTCCTGGCCGCCGGCCTCGTCGAGGCAGGCACGGGAGAAAGCCTGGCAGAGGCCCGCGAGGCGCGCTACTTCGATACGCCGGCGGGTCGGGTCGCGCTGATTTCGGTAGCCTCGACCTTTCCCTCGCACCAGCGGGCGGGAAAACCTCGCACCGGGAAGATCATCAGCTACAGCGATGCGTCGAAGGAGGTGTTCGACCGGGATCGCTGGCGATGTCAATATCCAGGGTGTAGTGCGCGCTCCGAGCTTCATAGTCACCACATCCAATTCAGAAGTCGCCTCGGCTCGGACGATCCCTCGAACCGCGTCACGATCTGCGCTCTCCATCCCCAGATGATTCATGGTGAGGTCATCGGTGTTTCTGGGCGCGCCCCTCTGGAGCTCGACTGGCAGCTGCCCAGGCTAATGGAGCTCGCGCTCGAGCGTCGCAGCCGGAACAAGCGCTTTGCCGGCGAGCTCGACGTTGGCCACTGGCCGAGCACGCGCGACGCAGACGACTGCGACGTTGACATTGAGGCTGATACAGAGCTTCAACTTGTGGCAAACGTTTGCCAGGCTGACAAAGTCAAAGAACCGGAGCCGCAATTCTTGCGCGCGAGCGCGGGAGGCTTGCTGCGCGAGAGCGGCTAGCGGTACGAGCCCGGCTCCAATGCAAGCACACACGTAGACCTCGAAGCCGCGGCTTCGTCCGACGCAAAGGCTACCAGCCTGTGGTCCGACGCGAGGATCGGCAGGCGATGTCTATTGCTGCGACGAGGGCCCCGCGCCAATCGATTCGCGGATCAGCGCGACCGTTTTGTCGACGCGCCACTGCATCAGCTTCTTGCCGACCGCCACTGTCTTGTCGAGGTCCGCGATGCTCACCCCGTTCACCATCGCCTTGTTCGCCGCCACACGCTGTTCGTAGCGGACCGTCGACGGGTCGGTCACCATCTGAAGAGCGGTGATCCAATAAGAATCGTGAACGCCGTCACTCGAAGGCTCGACGATCCCGAGCTCTTCGTTCATGTATTCGATGAGCCCGCGATTGTCGTAGAACCCCCCGATGTGATGCGCGCGTGCGCCGGTCCATAGCGTGTTGAGTCGCTCGGCAACTGCCTCTTGGCCGCGCTGATTGCCTCCGCTATCGCCTATATAAATGATGTTCTCGAAGCCGTGAACCTTCAGGCTCCGGCCGACATCTTCGAGCACGGCCTCGAAAGTCTCGTTTTGGACGCTGATCGTGCCCGAATAGCGCATATGGCCCGACGGCTCGTCGATATTGCCTTCCGGTACGAGCTTGACGATCGGCGCGCAGAGTGCGTTGCCTAGCTCTCTCGCGATATCCTCGCACGCCGTCTGCAGAATGTAGTTGTGCTTCCCCATCGCCACGTAGGGTCCGTTTTGCTCGATCCCTCCGGTCGGGACGATGACGCTCGTCTTCCCCGCGGCGATGGCGTCGCGAATCTCGACCCAGGTCAGCTCCTCGATCCAGATGGAATCGAGCGCTTCGACCGGTCGAGGCTTGATGATCTCGGCTTGAAACCGACGCTCGCGCTCGGCTCGCTCTTCCGGCGTCAAGGTGCGCCGCTGCGCCGCCGCCAAGGTCGACCATCCCGCCAAAATCGCTAGGGCCACAACGAAGAACTGTGTCTTTCTTGCCTGATTCATTTTTGGAGTCCTCCTACGGCGCGTAGAATCACACGGGCGCATGTGGCTTCGCAAGTTCCCCTGGGGAGCGTCGCACCGTGTTGGCGATGGCGTGGCGTATTATCAGCTGTGTCGATGACTCGCCTAACCTTCGAAGAGCTCTCCGAGGAGGCGGCTCGCTACGACGAGGCCGTGCTCGCGACACCGGCGATCGATCATTTCTGCTCCTCCTCGCTCTGGACACTTCCGGCGACACAACACTTCTCTCCCGCTTCACGGCCTTTTATCGTTCGCTCTCAGAACACGTATCTAACCCTCGCGCGCACGCGTTATAACGACGGCACACGCTTGGTCCATCCACTCGAAGCGATGTGGGCGCTCGCCTCACCTCTCGCCGGCGCCCATCCCGAGGAGCTCGTTGAGCTTCTCGCAAGCTCCCTCACGGATGACGACTCTTGGGACATCGCACTCGTCTCGGGCATCGGCGGCGGCTCCGAACTTTGGCAGAAGCTCGTCCCGGTGCTCAGCCGACGATTCTCGCTCTCGCGAGGGCCGGCGCCGCGCCGCTATATCGCGGGGCTAGCGAGCGGCGTCGACGGCTTTCTCGTGAATCGCTCCACCGGCTTCCGCAAGAATCTGCGGAAAGCCGAAAAACGCGCTCGCGGGGCCGGCCTTCTATTCGAGATCGCCAATCACTGCGAGGCCAGCGAGGTCGACCCGTCCTTCGACCGACTTCTGGCCATCGAGCGCAAGAGCTGGAAAGGCCAGCGAGGCGTCGGGATCGATGGCGACCCGATGGGCTCGTTTTACCGCGAGATGAATCGCCGCCTCGTCGAGAGGGGCGCGCGCCGGCTTCTCTTCGCGACCCTCGATGGTGCCGACGTCGCCTATATTTTCGGCGGGCTTTTCGGCGACACCTATCGTGGCCTGCAGTTCAGCTTCGATCATCGCTACGCCGCTCTCTCTCTCGGCAATCTGTCCCAGCTCGAGCAAATCCGCCATCTGTGCAACGAGGGCATCCCGAATTATGATCTCGGCACGGAAGTCCGTTATAAAAAACGCTGGGGCGACCGTGTTTTCACGACTTCTTCTTTTTTCGTGCAGGCTTGAGAAGAAGAAGCGTGTAGATGAAAACGATGACGCCGGCCATTTCCATCGTTTCCTCGACCGCCGTCCAGAGGTTGTAGGCGAGCGTGTCGAGCTGATTGTGTACGTCATACCAGTCGGTGGCGAGCTCGACGCCCACGGCGCCGCCAACATAGATAACCGCTGCGACGATGAACAGAACGCGAATCCTCGAAGGAAGCGCGAGCAAAAACGGAAGGTAGGCAATCGCGAGCACGACAACTATGGCCGCGCCGAACGTCGTCCATCGCGTGCTCTCGACAACGGTGTTGAGGTATTCGTGCATGCCGACAACTTCGTCGATGGACAGAAAGTGAAAGCCAATGGCCAGAACGAGCCACCAACGATACCAAGGGTCGTCTTGTGAGCGCGCCCAGCGCGCCCGCCTCAGCAAGAGACGTCCTGCGTAGAGCAGCATCACGGCGCTCAGCCAGGTACCAAAGCTTTCTTCTTCATCCAGGTCGAAAAACGCCACGTGCACCCAGTCCTCGTAGCCGATGTATTCTCGATAATAGAGAAACATGACGATGACATGCGCCACGGCGAGCCCTGCCGCGATAAGGGCGAGCATCCGGACCCGTTTCTGGTCATCCGAAGCGAGTTGGGTCGGCGGGCTCATTCTGGATGCGATCCTTTCTAGTCGTAAATGAGATAACGCTCGCGCACCTTCTCGAACCTCGCGAGATCGACTTGCCATGCGTTCTCGATGTCAACGAGCGGCACCGCGTTGTCAATCTGCTCGCGAATCTTGCTGTTGCCAGAAAGGATTTCTATAGCGGGGCGTTCGAGCTCGTACTCATATGGAGGAGGTCGCCAAGCGAACTCTCGCGGCCAAAGCTTCCGGACCGCGCACAGCAGCGCGTAGCCGGTTCGCAGTGGCAGGTATGCGTCTCGATCGACGACGTGCTGCTGGATACCCCCGCAGAGCTGGCCTTTGAATTTCTGGAATGTGGGCTCGAAGCAGAGGGGGCGGAAGACGACCCCCGGCAAGTCTTCTTCGCGGAGCGCGCGCGCCAACTTCTCGCCGTCGACCCACGGCGCACCCATGATCTCGAAAGGCCGCGTCGTGCCGCGCCCTTCGGAAAGATTCGTGCCTTCGATGAGACAGCCTCCGGGATAGACGGTCGCGGTGTCGAGCGTCGGAATGTTCGGCGACGGCAGTACCCAAGGAAGGCCCGTCTCGTCGAACCAGTGCGAGCGGTTCCAACCTTCCATCTCGATCACGGTGAGGTTGCAATGCACCCCGAACTCGTCGTTGACGAGGCGCGCGAGCTCACCTGACGTCATGCCGTGTCGGTTCGGGATCGGGTAGAGACCGACGAAGGACAGATGGCTTCCTTCGATGAGGTTGCCTTCCAGGTGTACGCCGTCGATCGGATTGGGCCGGTCGAGCACGATGAGCTCGATGTCGTCGCGCGCGCAAGCATCCATGGCGTGCGCCATCGTCCAGATATAGGTGTAGTATCGCGAGCCTATGTCTTGGACGTCGAAGATGAGGGCGTCGAGGCCGTCGAGCATCTCTTTCGTTGGAATGCGGGTCGGACCGTAGAGACTCCGGACCGGAAGGCCTGTTAACGGGTCGGCGTCGTCCTCGACTTCGATGAGATCTTGCGCGGTCGCGCGCAACCCGTGCTCGGGGCCGAACAAGCAGGCGAGCTCGATCTCTTTTCGCGCGTGGAACCGATCGATCGCGTGGTTCAATTCGCGATCCACCGTCGTTGGGTTCGCGATGAGACCTACGGTCCTTCCCGCGATCCGGTCGACCTCAGCGCCCAGAAGCTTCTCGAGCCCAGTGACAACCATATTTCGCTTATTATCGCACCGAGGAGGCCAGCTAATGAAGTGGTTGATAGCGGTCTTGGCGCTAGCGGGAGCTCAAGCGCAAGACGATGACAAGAAAGAAGGTCTACCGCTCGAAGTCGCCGAGACGCTCGAGTTCACCGTGGATGAGGTCACTTGGATGTCGCTCGACGTCTCGCCCGATGGGACGACGCTCGTTTTCGATTTGCTCGGAGACCTCTATACGCTCCCGGTAACGGGCGGCGAAGCGACCCGCATCGTAGGCGGCATG
This sequence comes from Acidobacteria bacterium bin61, assembly GCA_963578475.1. Classification (GTDB taxonomy): domain Bacteria; phylum Acidobacteriota; class Vicinamibacteria; order Marinacidobacterales; family SMYC01; genus SMYC01. The sequence continues at coordinate 52,504 of CAUZCL010000009.1, forward strand.
TCTTTCGAAAGCCAGCCGCGGTATTCACCCGACGGCACGACCATCGCCTTTTTGAGCGATCGCAGCGGTGTCGAGAACCTGTGGATCGCGGACGCGGATGGCGGCAATCCTCGCGCGGTGGGCAAGGACAAACCCACCAAATCGCGGCCGCAGCTCATGGCTTCGCCCGCGTGGACCGCTGACGGCGACTACATCCTCGTCTCCAAGCAGCGCACGCCCGAGAGGACCTTCGGTCTCTTCATGTATCACCGCGACGGCGGCACGGGCGTTCGCGTCGGCGAGGCACCGCGGCCACCCGCACCCCCCTCTCCGGGTGCCCCTCGCGTTCAGCCGCCCAACAAGCTCGGCGCCGTAGCCTCGCCCGACGGGCGCTTCTTCTATTACGGCGAGCGACGCGGAACGTTCAGCTACAACGTGCAGTTCCCCATTTGGCAGATCGTTCGTTTCGATCGCGAAACGAGCGAAACGGCAACGATCACGAACGCGCAAGGAAGCGCGATGCGACCGGTGCTCTCCCCCGACGGCAAACATCTCGTCTACGCGACGCGCTTTCGCACCGGGACCGGTCTCAGGGTCCGAGATCTCGAGACGGGTGCTGAACGCTGGCTCGCCTACCCCGTCACGCGGGACGACCAGGAGTCGCGGGCGTCACGCGATACGATGCCGAGCTACGTTTTTGATCCCGACGGCCAATCGCTCATCGTGCCGGTCAATGGCAAGATCCACCGCATCGATTTCGAGACAGGCGCGTCCGGGAACATCCCGTTCACCGCGCATGTCGCCGCCGAGGTCGGCCCGCGTATCCACTTCGACGGCCGCGTCGATGACAGCGACACAGTGCGCGCGCGCATCATCCGCTGGCCCGCGCTCTCCCCCGACGAGAACGAGCTCGTCTTCAGCGCCTTCAACCGCTTGTGGCGGATGACGCTTCCGAACGGAGCTCCCGAGCGTCTAACGGATCTCGATGTCGGCGAGTTCATGCCGAGCTGGTCGCCCGATGGCCGCTACGTCACATTCGTCACCTGGGATATCGATGGGGGGCACATCTACCGCATCGCTCCTGGAAGCGCTCCCGAGCAGCTGTCGGAGCACGCCGCTTACTACGCCGATCCTGTCTACACCCCTGACGGAAGCCGCATCGTTTTCATTACCGGCTCGCGCGACGATCAGCTCTATTCGTTCTTGAACGGCAACCGCGATGCTCATGTACACCAGGACGAAGAGATTGGAGGCGTCCGCGGGACGGGCACGACCGATTTGAGGGCCATGCCGGCTGCGGGCGGCGCCTCGACGCTCATCGCTTCGACAAAAGGGGGACGCTTCCCACACTTCACGGACGATCCGGAGCGCGTCTATCTCACGACGTCGGACGGTCTCAGCTCGATCCGCCTCGACGGCTACGATCGAAAAACACATTTCAAAGTGGAGGGCACCGGCCCGGGGCCGAACCCGCCGAGTGCTTCCGCGATCGTTCTCGCGCCGGACGGCCGGCGAGCCTTTGTGGATCTTCAGAATAAGCACTACCTCGTCTCCATCCCGAGCGCGGGCAAGGAAACACTCGAGATCAAGATCACGCCTGGAGGTGACGTTGCCGTACCGGTGACCGAGCTTTCTCGCGGGGGCGGAAGCTATTTGAGCTGGTCTGCCGACGGCACCAAAGTATTGTGGTCGCAAGGACGACGCTTCTACAGCCAGCTTCCCGGCGAAGAGCCGGAAGTAACGGAGATGACCGTCACCGTACCACGACCCAAACCTCGAGGCTCGGTCGTTCTTCGTGGCGCAGCGCGCATCATCACGATGCGTGGGGACGAGATCCTAGAAGGCGCCGACATCGTGGTCACCGACAACCGGATTACCGCCATTGGCGCAAATGTTGACGTCCCGGCCGGCGCCGAAATCATCGACGTCTCCGGCCAAACGATGATGCCCGGATTCGTCGACGCGCACGCACATATGTGGGCGCCGCGCGGCGTCCATCAGACGCAAGTCTGGCAATATCTTTCGAACCTCGCCTATGGCGTGACGACCACGCGCGATCCGCAGACATCGACGGACGATGTCTTCGCTTATGCCGACCTCGTCGAAGCCGGCGAGATTCTCGGGCCGCGCATCTATGCCACCGGCCCCGGCATCTTTGCGACGTCAGGGGTCGACGACCAGGAAGCCGCCGACCACTTACTCGAACGCTACCGCGACGCCTATGACTCCCGCACGATCAAGCAATATGTCGTCGGCGATCGCATCGTGCGGCAATGGGTCGCGAAGGCGGCGCGTAAATACGAGCTCACCCCGACGACGGAAGGGGCCCTCGACTTGAAGCTCGATCTCACCCAAATGGCGGACGGCTATTCCGGCCACGAGCACAGCCTCCCCATCAACCCGATCTATGACGACATCGCGCAATACGTCGCCAGAACCGAAACGTATTACACCCCGACGATCCTCGTCGCTTATGGTGGCCCGTGGACGGAGAACTACTTCTTCCAGAACACCGAAGTCGCGCAGGACGAAAAACTCGCGCGCTTCATCCCTTATCAGCTTCTCGACAACATGGTGCGGCGGCGCGGCCAGTGGTTCTCGAAAGAAGAATACGTCTACCCAGCCATCGCAGAAGGCTGCATGAAGATCGTACGCGCCGGTGGGAAATGCGGCCTGGGTAGCCACGGCCAGCTCCAGGGGATCGGCGCGCATTGGGAAACGTGGGCGCTCCAGTCGGGTGGGCTCACCGAGCACGAGACGCTTCGAGCCATAACACTTCACAGCGCGGAGGCGATCGGCCTTTCTACCGATCTCGGCTCGCTCGAGCCCGGAAAGCTCGCGGATATTCTCGTGCTCGAGCGGAACCCGCTCGTTGACATCGAGAACACGAACAGCCTGCGCTACGTCATGAAGAACGGCGAGATTTCCGAAGCGACCACCCTCGAGCAAATCTGGCCCGAGCGAAAGACGCTGCCGCCGCAATTCTGGTGGGACGACCGACCCGAAACGGCCCCGACGGCGAACGGAGGGGCGCCGTGACCCGAGCGGCACTCGCAGCTCTTTTGGGCGTTTACCGTTCCAGCAGGTCCCATGAAATATCCAAAGACAAAGAAGGTCGAGCAGAACGACGATTATCACGGCACCAAAGTCGAAGACCCCTATCGCTGGCTCGAAGACGACAACGCGGCCGACACCGCCGATTGGGTCATAGCCCAGAACAAGGTCACCTTCGGCTATCTCGAAGCGCTCCCGAACCGCGCGCGCCTTCTGAAGAAGCTCACCAAGCTTTGGAACTATGAGCGCTTCGGCGCGCCGTTCAAAAAAGGTGGACGCTACTTCTTTTTCAAGAATGACGGGCTCCAGAACCAGTCGGCCCTGTATAAGCAGGAGTCGCTCGACGCGGAGCCCGAGGTTCTTCTCGACCCGAACACGTTCTCCGAGGAAGGCACCGCCGCGCTCTCGATGCTCGCAACCAGCAATGACGGCAAGTGGCTCGCCTACGGTGTCGCCGCGAGCGGCTCTGATTGGCAAGAGTTCCGTGTCCGCAACATCGAGAGCGCCGAAGACGAGCCCGACCATCTGCGCTTCATAAAGTTCTCAGGCGCATCCTGGACCCACGACAACGAAGGCTTCTTCTACGCGCGCTTTCCAGAGCCCAAGGACGACGAAGCTCAAGGCGGCGTCAACTTGAACCAAAAGGTCTATTACCACCGTCGAGGGACACCGCAACCGGAGGACCGTCTCGTCTACAAGCGCCCGGATGAGCCTGAATGGGGTTTTGGCGTCACGGTCTCGGACGCGGGGAACTACGCCGTTGTCAATGTCTCGCACGGGACCGACGAGCGAAATCGGTTGTACTACCTCGATCTCGTCGATCCCGAAAAGCCGCGTCTCGACGGGAACGTCGTGACGCTTCTCGACGACTTCGACGCGAGCTACGAGTTCATCGGCAATGACGGCGACGTTCTCTACGTTCTGACCAACCTCGATGCGCCGCGCTACCGGGTGATCGCAATACGAGCCGACGGCGAGGACATGAAAGATATCATTCCGGAGGCCGAGGATGTACTCGAGGAGGTGCGCATCATCGATGGGAAGTTCGTCTCCTCTTATCTGACCGACGCACATAGCCGCATCGCGGTGTTCAAAAGAGACGGCAGTGGCATGAAGAACCTCGAGCTTCCCGCGCTCGGCTCGGTGAGCTCCATCACCGGTGAGCCAAAGGATCGCGAGATGTTCTACGCATTCGAATCCTTCCTCTACCCGACGACGATCTACCGCTACGATTTCGAGACGGGCGAGACGAGCGTCTTCCGCTCGCCGCAGATCGCGTTCGATGGCGGCGCTTTCGTAACCGAGCAAGTCTTCTACCCGTCCAAGGACGGCACCAATATCCCTATGTTCGTGACCCACAAACGCGGGCTCGAGCTCGACGGCACCAGCCCGACTTATCTCTACGGTTATGGCGGGTTCAATATCAGCCTTCGGCCGCGCTTCTCGGTAAGCAATCTCGTCTGGCTCGAGCTCGGCGGCGTCTATGCGCAAGCGAACTTGCGCGGCGGCGGAGAATATGGCGAGGAGTGGCATCAAGGCGGGACCTTCTCGAGCAAACAGAACGTCTTCGACGATTTCATCGCCGCGGCCGAGTTTCTCGGCGATGAGGGCTATACACGGCCCAAAAAACTCGCCATCGGCGGCGGCTCGAACGGCGGCCTGCTCGTGGGCGCGGTGATGAACCAGAGGCCCGAGCTCTTCGGTGTAGGTCTTCCTGCCGTGGGCTTAATGGACATGCTGCGCTTTCACAAATTCACGATCGGCTGGGCTTGGGTCTCCGATTACGGCTCGTCCGAGAATCCCGAAGAGTTCGAAACTCTCCACGCCTACTCCCCGTACCACCGGCTCCGTCCCGCGGCCTACTTCCCCGCCACCCTCGTCATGACCGCAGACCACGACGATCGCGTCGTCCCCGGCCACTCGTTCAAATATGCCGCAAGGCTCCAAGAGGTCCACGGCGACGAGCCTCGGCCAATGCTCATCCGCATCCAAACGAACGCAGGCCATGGCGCCGGCAAGCCTACGAGCATGATCCTCGCCGAGCAAGCCGACCGCTGGGCTTTCGTGATGGAGAACCTCGGAATGGTGTCGCCCGAGTGAGAGCTTGTGAGCGATGACGAAACGACGCTGTGCTCGCCGAAGTTCCGCTCCCGCCGCACTGCGTTCGTTGGCGCTACGACGCCGAGTCCGTTTCCTCAACGGGCAGCCAAAACACCTGCACTCCGATCGCTGGCAAGCCACGATACGAAACGATATAATATTGATAACGACCGAGTTGCACGGTTACACGATCCGCATCACCTAGAACCACCATCTAACGTTTACGTGTAGGCGCTCGAGTGGTTTACGCTCGCGCCGCCGCGTTTCTCTCTTTCGAAAGGAGTTTTCATGTTCGGTGCGTTGGTTTTTCTCGGAGCAGCGGTGCTCTTCATCGTGTTCCTGGTCGGTATCTACAACAGACTCGTCACCTTGCGGAACCGCTTCAAGAACGCGTTCGCGCAAATCGACGTGCAGCTCAAGCGCCGCTACGACTTGATCCCAAACCTCGTCGAGACCGCCAAGGGCTACATGAAACACGAGCGCGAAACGCTCGAAGCGGTCATCAACGCGCGCAACCAAGCGCAGTCCGCGGCGAAGACCGCCGCCGACGACCCGAGCGACGCAGGTGCCATCCAAGGCCTCGCTGGTGCCGAGGGTGCTCTGACCGGTGCCATGGGCCGCATGTTCGCCTTGATGGAGAGCTATCCCGACCTCAAGGCGAACCAGAACGTCCTGCAGCTCCAAGAAGAGCTCACGTCGACGGAGAATAAAGTCTCTTTCTCGCGCCAGGCCTATAACGACGCGGTAACGGCCTATAACATCGCGCGAGAGAAATTTCCGAACGTCGTCATCGCGAACTCCATGGGCTTCAAGGAGGCAGCGCTTTTCGAGATCGAAGTCGCGGAGCAGCGCGAGGCGCCCAAGGTCAAGTTCTAGCGGCGCGGGCCCGATGGGAATGGACTTCTTTCAACATCAGGACGACGCCCGGAAGAACGGCAACATACTCGTCTTCTACTTTGTGCTCGCGGTGATCGCGATCATCTTGAGCGTGCATTTCGCGACGAGTGCAGCGCTCTTCTGGGTGACGGCGAGCGCGGCTGAGGGGGAAGAGTACGCGTTCGACTGGTTAGATCTCGACCGTTTCGTCTTCTTCGCCGGCGGCACCCTTCTGATCGTGCTCATGGGAAGCCTCTACAAGATGTGGCGCCTGTCCGATGGTGGCCACAGCATCGCGCAGATACTCGGTGGGCACCCTATCAACACCAACACAATGGACCCGAGCGAGCGGCGCGTTCTGAACGTCGTCGAGGAGATGTCGATCGCCGCCGGTGTCCCGGTACCGACGGTCTACCTTTTGGAGGAAGAGGGCATCAACGCTTTCGCGGCAGGGACAGAGCCGCAAGACGCGGTCGTCGGCGTCACCCGCGGCACCGTCGAGCTGCTCAGTCGCGACGAGCTTCAAGGCGTCATCGCACACGAGTTCTCACACATTTTGAACGGCGACATGCGGTTGAACGTGCGCTTGATGGGTGTCCTTCACGGGATTCTCGTGATCGCGCTCATCGGCTACTTCGTCCTCCGAAGCAGCATGTTCGGAGGATCGAGAAGACGCGGCGCCGCCGCGGCGGCGATCCCGCTTTTTGGGCTCCTGCTCATAATCATTGGCTATCTCGGTGTTTTCTTCGGGCGGGTCATCAAGAGTGCCGTCTCGCGCCAGCGGGAATTCCTCGCCGACGCCTCGGCGGTACAGTTCACGCGCAACCCGGACGGGATTGGCGGCGCGCTCAAGAAGATCGGTGGCCTCTCGGAAGGCTCCGTCATTATGAGCCCGAACGCGGAGCAAGCGAGCCACCTGTTTTTTTCCGACGGCAAATATGGCAAAGTGCGCGCCGCTCTCTCGGGTGTGACGCACTTCGATTTTCTCGCCACCCACCCGCCACTCAAAGAGCGCATCACGCGGATCGATCCGGGCTGGAACAAGCGCTTCATCGAGATCGATTCGAGCTCCAAGGTCACGCCCGAAGTCGACACGAAGAAGACACCGGACGACAAGATGAAGAAGCTCTTCATGCTTCTCCCGCTCCATCTGACCGCGCTTGTGGGAACGCTCGATCAAGACCACATCAACTACGCGAAACGCCTGCTCGCGCACATCCCGGATCCCGTGCGCGAGGCCGTTCACGACCCCTCAGGCGCACGCGCGGTCGTACTTGCGCTGCTAACCGACCGCGACGAGACGATCCGTGCAAAGCAGATGAAATATATCGAAGACAGCAAGGACAATCTGCTGCTCGAGGACTCCAAGAAAATGGTCATCCTTCTCGAGGAAACGCCACCCGAAACGCGGCTGCCTCTAGTCGATCTCGCCATTCCCGCGCTCCGGCGCCTCTCGCCCGCGCAATATGACGCGTTCACAGCGCTCACCGACCTTTTCATACGTGCCGACCAACAGGCCGACCTCTTCGAGTACACGCTCATGCACGTGATGAAACGCCATCTCGATCCGACTTTCAAAGCCACCAAGCCGGCCAGAGGCGACTACTACTCGGTCGCCGCACTCGCGAAAGAGTGCTCCTACCTCTTGTCCGCCGTGGCACATGCGGGCCATAGCGACGAAGCGGAGGCCGAGCAAGCCTTCGCCGCTGGCGCCAAGGAGATCGAAGGCGCGAGATTACGCTTCGTGCCGCGCGACAAGGCCGGGCTCGGCGGCGTGCGCGATGGGCTCGCAAAGCTCGAGCGCGTCTCGCCCAAGATCAAAAAGGCTTTGATGCAAGGTGTCATCGCGAGCGTCGCCTTTGACGGCAAAGTCACCGTCGGCGAAGGCGAGCTTCTACGCATCGTCGCGGACGCCCTCGGCCTTCCGATGCCACCGTTTCTACCGGGTCAAGAGCTAGGCGCCGCAAATCCCGCCAAAGCGAGCTAGTCCGCCGCTTTCGTGCCATCAGGGAGTCCTCATCTCAATCCGCCGTAGGAGCTCTTGGAAACGCGGGTCCGGACGAAGGTGGTCGTAGCTAAAGATCATGTGAAAGACGAGATGTGGGTGCCGCTCTTCGACTGCTTTCTCGAGATAGGCGAAGGCCTCATCCATCCTGCCAATCGTGGAGAGAACCCATGCGAAGAAATGATTCGGGATGTACTCTCGCTCTGCTTTTTCTTTGAGCTCCGCGAGAATCGTTTCCGCCTCGTTCCGCATGTTGGCGCCGCCATAGGCCCAAGCGAGGTTGGCCAGACCGAGCGAGCTGCGCTCCGAGGCCGCGACTAGCTTCTCGAAGATAACCACCGCTTCCACGTGCTGCCACGCCCGCGCATAGGCCGCACCCAGGAAGTAAAGGGCCAGCGAGAAATTGCCATCGACCTCCAAAGCTTCCTTTGCTGCAGACATCGCGTCCGCGTCGCGCCCTCCGGCCATCAGTACAAGGCCACGGGCCCCGAGAGCGAAGGGTGAGCGCGGATCGAGCTCACCGGCTCGATTTAGCATGCGTACGGCATCGTCTTAACGCCCGAGCGCCGACAAGAGATAGCCGTACCAGCAGTAGGCGAGAACGTAGTTGCCGTTGAGCTCGAGGGCTCGCTTGTACGAGGACTCCGCGCCGCGCCAGTCCCAGTCCAGGTAGTGCTGTTTCATTCCGAGTGCCGCCATCACCTCAGGCAGATCCTCGTCGAGCGCCAGAGCCCTGTCCATCGCCGCCGTGGCTCGCGAACGGGCGATGTCTGGACGTAGACCCAAGACAGCGAGACTGCAATAGGATTCGGCCACGGCCGCGTGTGCCAACGCGTAGGATGGATCCCGTTCGATCGCCTTGTCGAAGAATTCCACCGCCTGCAATGGTGAGCCGCTGTCACGCTGATACCACTTGTGCCGACCTTTCATATAGAGACGGTACGCTTCGACATCCCTCGTCTGCCGGCTTTCCCGATCCGGGCGCTCCCCACCCACGAGCTCGCCACGCAAGGCGTCAACGATGCTCACCGCAATCTCATCCTGGATCTCGAAGATGTCCGCCATCTCCCGGTCGTAGCGCTCCGACCAGCGCTGGTAGCCATCCTCGACGTTGGTGAGTTGGACGACCACTCTGAGCAGCTTTCCCGCGGTGCGGACGCTTCCATCGAGAACGGCACCTACGTTCAAGGCTGCTCCGATCTCTCGGATGTCCTTCGCCCTGCCCTTGAACTGGAACGCCGAAGTTCGGGAGGCGACGCGCAGCCCTTTCACCTGGTGGAGCCCGTTGATAATCTCCTCAGCCATACCTTCACAGAAGTAGTCCTGCTCTCTCTCGCGACTCATGTCGGTGAACGGAAGGACGGCCACGGAGGGAACCGCTTCGGAAGCCAGCTTGCGCGGCTCCACGTCGGAGATAGCCTCGAGCGAGAATCCCAGATCGCGCGCCGACTGAAAGCGCTCCTCTGGCTTCTTTTCCAAGCAGCGACCCACGAGCCGCACGAGGGCAGGCGCGCGTCATGGCTCTCTTTGCGACGGCCCTCGAGCTCCCCACGGATTTTTTTGCCTCGAAGATCGACCGGCACGCAAGCGCGCTGCGCATCCTCAACTACCCGGCTCTTACGGCAGAGCCTCTCCCGGGACAGCTGCGAGCGGGTGCGCATAGCGATTATGAAAGCTTGACGATCCTCTTCGCGGAGCCGGGCTCGCACGGGCTTCAGATCCGCTCGCTGGACGGCACGTGGCGCGAGGTGCCGATCCAAAACGGTGCTTTCATCGTGAACGTGGGCGATTTGCTTGCGCGCTGGTCGAACGACCGTTGGGTGTCGACCGTGCACCGCGTCGTCTGTGAGCCCGAGCCCCGTCAATCGATGGCGTTTTTTCATTTGCCGAACTGGGACGCCGAGATTACTTGCATTCCTGGTGAGCCGCCACGCTACGAGCCCGTGACAGCCGGCGAGCACCTCATGAGCAAATTCGAAAGAGCGGTGAAAATATGATGACGCACATGACTATTGTGGTCTTCGCTCTACGCGCGATCGTGGGCGCGAACGTCGTCGCGCTCGACGGCGGTGAGCCCGTAAGAGACGCGGTCATCGTCATTGAGGACGATCGCATTCGCGCGCTTGGACCATCCTCGACGACAGAGATTCCCGCCGAAGCCGAAATTGTTCGTGCCGATGGCGCCTGGCTCGTTCCCGGACTCATCAACATGCACGTCCATCTCGGCCTCGTGCTTCCCGGCCGGCTCGCTTACGAGCTCGCGGACGAGACCGACGCCGAGCTCGCGCTCCGCATGGCCAAAAACGCGAGGACGATGCCGTTCTTCGAGCGTATCGGCTCGCCGCCCTGGTATCTCGAGCGCGTAAAAACGGTCGAAGCCCGCCACTTTCGCTCGCTCCAATTGGCAATCGAAGAAGGTGTCTCGATCGCTTTGGGTACCGACCAATTCCCTTTCGAGCCCAATGACGGCACCACCGCCACGGTCCGAGAAGCGGAGTATTACGTGGAAGCCGGCATGACCCCACTCGAAGCCCTTCGCGCGGCGACGATCGCACCGGCAAGACTCCTCGGTCTCGAAGACGCCATCGGCTCCGTCACACCCGGCAAATTCGCAGATATCGTGGCACTAGAATCCGACCCTTCCGAGAACATTTCCGCTTTGCGAAGTTTGCTATTCGTAATAAAGAGTGGCCGAATCTATCCTGACGCGCGTCCGAATCGTTTACTAGAATAAAGGCGTCTCCAACAAAAACCGAAGATCGAACGTTGTCCCCGCCCGACACTGCGGGCGCGTGGGAGATGCACCGATGACACTCAGAATCATGATCGCCGGATGCGCCAAAGACGAGCGCGAGAATATCGAAGCCACGATCAAGACAGTGTTTACCGATCGTTCCACGAAAACCGACTGGAACCTATCGCTCGTAAACATCGCGAACCAGTGGTCGGTCGAGATCGATGGCCCTGAGCCTCACTTCAAGCGACTGAGCGTCATTGCGACCACGAGCGATCCCATCGAGAAACTCGAGCAAACGCTCAGCGAGACGCAGTCGAAAATGAGCCCGCCCACGGCAACAGCCCCCGCAGCAGAGCCCGGCGAGAAACATGAGCGCCACACGTGCGAAGAGTGCGCCGCTTTGTTCGACGTTGTTTTTAGCTACACCGCTGGCGAGCCCGAAGAGCTCTGCCCCGTCGCCTCCCGCGCTTGCTGGCACATCAACAGAGTCCCCATCGCCGAGGCCGCAGGGGTAATACCGAGCCCAAGTCACCGTCTGAGCGTTGTGTCGACGTTTGGGCTGAGACTTGAGACCAGTTAAAATTACTTCAATCGGCAAAATTTAGATTTCTTTCCTTCGGAGGTGCGTGGGCACCATGACGCCCAATCAGGACATCCCGCTTTCGGGAAGCTTTAACTGCTGGGCTCGGTCCTACGATCTGCCCGACCTGCTCCTGAGGATTTGCAGGCTGAAGCAGACGGGCGAGCTGCGCTTCATGACCTCAGAGGCAGAAAAAACCGTGGTGCTCCACAACGGCTTGATCGTGTTCGCGAAGTCGTCCTCCGCGGATGATCGGCTGGGTCCGTACCTTTTGAGGACAAAGAAGATCCGGTTCGAACATCTGACGGAGCTCAGCCGATTTGTCACTCCCGAGCGTAGGTTCGGAGCCGTTCTTGTCGAAAATGGCGTCCTCACACCACATGACTTGGTTCAAGGCGTCGTCGGGCAAGTCCGCTCCATCATCCTCAGCCTATTTCAGTGGACCGAAGCCGCTTACATCTTCGCGGAGAAGGAGCTGGCGAAGGAAACGATCCAACTTTCCATTCCTCTTCCGAAGCTCATCGTCGACGGTGTGCGCCACGTTTCCAGCTGGCGACGTATCGCGCAAGGGATCGGATCGCTCGACGCGGTGTTCCAATCGAGCGACGGGATCGACGACAGTGGTGTGAGAGCCGCAAAGCTCGGCCCTAACGAGCTCGCGATCCTCGAGGATCTGAGAGGTCCTAAAACGATTTCAGAGGCTTGCGCCCACTCCGAGCTCAGCGATTTTGAAGTTTGCCAGCTGCTCTGGACTTTCATGGCAATGGGATGGCTTACCCCCGTCACCCAAAGCTCGCAAGCTCCACCCCCTCGAACAAGTAAGCCAGAATCCCCGGCCAAAGTACCCGTCGTCGAAGCCGCCCTCGCGACACCTCCCGTCGACACGGATCCTCCCGAAGATGCGGACCTCGGAGGGCTCGACATATTGACCCGAGATCCGCTCAAATAAAACTCCTTGAACTCCCCACGCCAAGCCGCTACGATTCCCGCGTGTCTATTCTACGTCTGCAACACATCGGAGTTGCGCTCGCGGACCACGATCTCGCCGTTTTTGGCCTCGAGCGTGTCGGGCTTCCATCCAGAGACTTCCGAAACGACCAGGGGAAGGGGTTCCAGCACGATTCGCGGGTGCCCCTCGGAAACGAATGCTGGCTGCACATCGTTCACAACTGGAACCCCGAATCCCGCGTGAACCGCTTCCTCGACAAACACGGCGAAGGCCTCGAGCACTTAGCACTCGAGAGCGACGATATCGAGGCCGACGTCGCGCGCGTCAGAGACGCTGACGTTCCAATTTTCGAGGACCGCATCTTCGACGCGAATGACGGGTTCGAAGCCTTCATCTACCCCGAGGACGGGATCGGCTTTACCGTGGAGCTCATAGAGCCGCATGCCAGGAGCTGGAACTATCCCGACGACGCGCTCGATCTCCCAATTAGCGCTCGGCTCGGCAAAATCCGAGCACAGCACGTCAGCGCTTATGTTCGTGATGTGGCGGAAGCGTCGCGCCGTTTCACGACACTTTTCGCAACGCCATCCGGAAACACGCCCGGCACTATCGCGCTCGGTAACGTGGAGCTCCGGCTCCAGGCGAGCGCGGACCACGAGCCAGGCTTGAAAAATCTCGTTCTCGAGACCGAAAAAGGCGCGACGGGAGCTCACGAGCTCAGTTTTCTCGTGCTCGAGACCCGCGCGAAGGAGGGGGAGGTTTAGGCAATTCATGAGCATCGCGCCCGTGCGATATCATCGCTGACATGATCGACCTACGCAGCGACACCGTGACACGACCCACCGCAGCGATGCGCGACGCGATGGCGCGCGCCGAAGTGGGCGACGACGTTTATGGCGACGACCCCACCGTGACCGCGCTCGAGGCGCGCACCGCGGAGATCCTCGGCAAAGAAGCGGCGGTCTACATGCCAACGGGAACGATGACGAACCAGGTCGCTCTTCGCGCGCACACCGAGTCCGGGGACGAGATTCTGACCGACATCGGAGCGCATATCTACACGAACGAGGGGGGCGCGCCTGCAGGACTGTCAGGCCTTCTCGTGCGGCCGATTTTCGGAAAAAACGGCATCTTCTCCTCTGAGCAGCTCGAGCAGGCGATACGGGTCCTCCACCCCTTCAATCCCAGCACGATTCCCGCGCCCACGAAGCTCGTCTGCCTCGAGAACACCCATAACGGCGGCGGGGGTATGGTTTGGCCGCTCGACACGATGAGCGTGGTAGCCGACGTCGCGCGCCGGCACGCGATCCCGCTGCACCTGGACGGAGCTCGCCTGTGGAACGCCTCGGCGGCGAGCGGCCACGCTGAATCCGACTACGCCGCCCTCTTCGATACCGTGAGCGTGTGTTTTTCAAAGGGCCTCGGTGCCCCAGTGGGCTCGGCTCTAGCAGGGAACAAGGAATTCATAAAGCGAGCGAGAAGGTTCAAGCAGATGTTTGGCGGCGGCTTCCGCCAGGCTGGGGTGATTGCGGCGGCGGCGCTCCATGCCCTTCAGAACCACCGCGGGCGCCTCGTCGAGGATCATGAGAAGGCGCGCACGCTCGCCAAGGGGCTCGCAGCGTTCCCGGGCGTCGAGCTCGACACTTCCCTCGTCCAAACCAATATTGTTCGATTTAGGGTGACGACGCTCTCGTCGTTCGAGCTCGTGGATCGCTGTCACGCTCTGGGGCTCCATATGTTGCCGGCAGGGAAGGTCGGCGTGCGCGCCGTCCTCCATCAAGATATCGCACCCGACCACGTCACGCGGGCCCTTTCGGTGCTGGAATCTGCTCTTAGCCAAGAAAACAAAGAAGTAAACGCCTAAATCTACATTGCAGGCCTAACATATACCTGCTTGACAAAAACTAAGAATTTGCGTATTATCCCTCTTGCTAGCAGTCGAACGGGTCGAGTGCTAACGAGCTCAAAAAAAAATGCCAGTGGCACATTGGGATCCTGTACATGAGCTTCTCGCCTCACAGGAGCGAATGAATCGCTTGATTGATCAGACGTTATCGCGCTCACGCGGGGAGGCAGAGCTCTCCCCGACTGGCCGCTTGGTCACCAGCGGTCGACCTCTACGAGTCGGATGAGCACTTGATCCTCAAAGCCGAGCTGCCCGGGGTGAATCAGGACGACGTTGAGCTGCGTATCGACGACGACCGTATAACGTTGCAGGGCGAGCGCCAGCTGGCAGACACGATGAGCGGAAAACAGTTTCTTCGGATGGAACGGTCCAATGGCGCGTTCCATCGGACCTTCGACCTTCCGACGCCTGTCGAGGCGGAAGAGGTCAAAGCGGGGATCCTCACGGTCACGATACCCAAAGTGGTCAGCGAGAAGAGCCGTCAAATCCCAATCAGCGGGTAGCGACGTAGTCGAGCTTCCGAGTCGAGCGTCGACATTTTTTGTAACGAAGGAGGAACAGGAGCGAAATGAAGATCAAACCAATCAGAGACAACATCGTTGTCAAGCGGATGGATGATGAAGAGGAGAAGAAGATCGGATCCATCATCGTCCCTGACAGCGCGAAGGAAAAGCCCCTTACGGCCAAGGTCGTTGCTGTCGGTTCCGGCAGAACCTTGAAAGACGGGAAGAAGGTACCGCTCGAGGTCAAAGTCGGCGACAAAGTGCTCGTAGGCAAGTACTCGGGCTCCGAAGTTAAACTCGATGGCGACGAGCTTCTCATCCTCAAAGAGGACGAGGTTCTCGGAGTCGTGGAATAACGTTTTGAAACCAGTTCATAATTGAACGGAGGAATTTAGAAGAATGGCAAAGCAGATTGTTTACCATGATGAGGCGCGCCAGGCCATCCTCAGGGGCGTGAACCAACTCGCCCAGGCCGTGCGAGTCACCCTCGGCCCGAAGGGCCGTAACGTCGTTCTCGAAAAGAAATTCGGCTCGCCCGTTGTCACCAAAGACGGCGTGACCGTTGCCAAAGAGATCGACCTCGAAGACGCCGTTGAGAACATCGGCGCCAAGATGCTCCGTGAAGTCGCTTCGAAGACGTCGGACGTCGCCGGGGACGGCACGACCACCGCCACCGTATTGGCCCAGTCGATTTTCCGCGAAGGCCTCAAGAACCTCGCGGCCGGCTCCAACCCGATGAGCCTCAAGCGCGGCATCGACCTTGCGGTCGTTGCGATCGTCGAGGACGTCAAGAAGTTCTCGAAGCCTGTCAGAGGCAAGATGATCGGCCAAGTCGGCAGCATCTCCGCCAATGGCGACACCGAGATCGGTGAGATCATCGCCTCGGCCATGGAGAAAGTCGGCAAGGACGGCGTCATCCAGGTCGAGGAAGCTCGCACGCTCGAGACGACCCTCGATATCGTCGAAGGCATGCAGTTCGACCGCGGCTACCTCTCCCCTTACTTCGTCAGCGATCCGGAACGTATGGAGGTGGTCCTCGAAGACTGCCTCATCCTCGTTCACGAGAAGAAGATCTCGAACATGAAAGACCTTCTCCCCGTACTCGAGAAAGTAGCTCAGTCCGGAAAGCCCCTCCTCATCGTTGCCGAGGATATCGAAGGCGAAGCTCTCGCGACGCTCGTCGTCAACAAGCTCCGCGGAACGCTCAAGACCGCGGCCGTCAAGGCCCCGGGCTTCGGTGACCGCCGCAAGGCCATGATGGAGGACATCGCGATCCTCACCGGCGGCTCCGCCATCTTCGAGGACCTCGGCATCAAGCTCGAGAACCTCCAGATGCAGGACCTCGGCAAAGCCAAGAAGATCATCATCACGAAGGAAGACACGACCATCGTCGAGGGTGGCGGCAAGAAGGCGGACATCGAAGGCCGCATCAAGCAGATCCGCGCTCAGGTCGAAGAGACGACGTCTGACTACGACCGCGAGAAGCTCCAAGAGCGCCTCGCGAAGCTCGTGGGCGGTGTGGCCGTCATCCAAGTTGGCGCCGCGACCGAGACCGAGATGAAAGAAAAGAAAGCTCGTGTCGAGGACGCAATGCACGCGACCAAAGCTGCGGCCGAGGAAGGTATCGTCGCTGGCGGCGGCGTCGCGCTCCTCCGCGGGGGCAGGGTCCTCAAGAAGCTACTCAAGAGCGACAGCCTCACCGAGGACGAGCGTGTCGGCATCGGCATCGTCGGCCGCGCCATCGAAGAGCCCATGCGTTGGATCGCCCATAACGCGGGCCAGGAAGGCTCCATCGTCGTGAACAAGGCGAAGGATCTCGAAGGGGATCAGGGCTACAACGCGGCGAAGGGCAAATACGAGAACCTGGTGAACGCGGGCGTCATCGATCCAACCAAGGTCGTTCGCTTTGCGCTCCAGAACGCCAGCTCGATCGCGGGCCTGATGCTCACGACCGAAGCACTCGTGGTAGAGCTGCCTGAAAAAGAAAACACCAAGGGTGGCGGTGGCGGTGGCGGTCCCGGCGGCATGCCTCCGGGAATGGGAGATATGGGCGACTTCTAAGGCACTCAAACAACGAAGCCCGGGCCTTTCGGCCCGGGCTATTTTTTTGAGCGCCAGCATTCGGCATTCAGCATGCAGGAAATGCTCTCTGGACTCCCCCCAGCATCGCGTTGCCCCCGGAGTCCGGAGAACATTCCTGAATGCTGAATCCTGATATATCCTCTATCCTGTGAGGCTCGAGAATAAGTTTGCGCTCGTCACGGGAGGCGGAGGAGGGATTGGGCGGGCTATTGCGCGGCAGTTCGATCGCGAAGGGGCGCGCGTCTACGTGAACGATGTCAACCGGGGCGCGGCCGAAGCGACGCTCGGGCCCGACCGCGCGCTCGTCGCTGACGTGGCCGATAGTGCGCAGGTTTCTTCGATGTTCGCTGGTCTCGAGAGGCTGGATATTCTCGTCAACAATGCTGGTATTGGGGAGACCAAGGAGGAGTGGGACGCGCTCAATGCAAAGGCGGAAGCGCGTCTTCGCGAGCAGCCTATCGCAACGCACTGGGATGTTACGGTCTCGATGGACGACGGGACGTGGCGGCGCATGATGGCCGTACATCTCGACGGGATGTTCTTTTGCACGCGCGAGGCGTTGAAAAAAATGAACGCGCAGTCGAGTGGCGTTATCATCAATCTTTCGAGCACGGCTGCGCTCGCCGGGCTCGCGGACGCGCCCCACTACGCTGCGGCCAAAGCGGGTGTGCTCGGGTTCACCAAATCCGTTGCCAAGGAAGTCGGCTCGCGCGGCATTCGGGTGAACGCGATAGCTCCCGGTTTTACCGAGACGGCGATGACCCAGCACATATCCGATTCGGTACGCGACGCTTCGCTCGGCAACATCCCTTTGGGGCGCTGGGCCACGCCGGACGAGATCTCCGCTGTTGCAGTCTTTCTCGCTTCGGACGAGGCCTCCTACATCTCGGGGCAGTGCCTTTCACCAAATGGCGGGGCGTTTTGAAAGCCTGATAGGCTTAGGGTCCGCGCATGACCGAGGTCACCACTTCCTAATCCCATACCCCGAGCAGCCGGCTCACTCTCTACATCCTCATTGCCATCATTCTTGCGGTCGTCGTCGCACTAGCCATCCCCCACACCGCCATGCAGTTCAAGGTCGGCGGCGAAATCTTTCTCCGTATCTTGATGATGATGGTCGTTCCTCTCGTCATGGCAAGTGTCATGAGCGGCATTATCGGCCTCGGCGATGTGCGCAAGCTCGGCAAGCCCGGGGTCGCCGCGATCGCCTATTACGGCACGACCACGGTGCTCGCCGTGCTGCTCGGATTGGTCGCGGTCAACGTGATCGAGCCTGGTGTGGGTACCGTCGACCCCGAATATCTCAGGTCTTTCACTGGCGAGGAAATCGCGCATCTTGATGAGTCGAAGCCGGAATCGGTGGGAGACATTCTCGAGAATCTTCTCCTCATGCTCTTCACGCGCAACCTCATCCTGTCAGCGGCCGAGGCCAATCTGCTCCCGCTCATCTTCTTCTCCATCGTCTTCGCTTCTATGTTGACGACGATGGACTTCCGCGTCATCGCCATCACCGAGATGATCGTTCAAGTCAACGACGCGCTCTTGAACTTCGTCTTGCTGCTGATGAACCTTACGCCCTTCGGTATTTTCTGTCTCGTGACAGCGCGCTTCGGGGAAGCCCGCGCCGAGGGCCAATTCTTGGCGGTGCTCAGCCAGACGGGCTGGTACTTTCTGACGGTACTCGTCGCGTTAGCGATCCACTCATTCGTAACGCTTTCGCTCATCTATTGGGTGTTCACCAAAAAGAATCCCTACCGATTCATGGCCCAAATGTCCCAGGCGCTTCTCACCGCTTTTTCGACCGCGAGCTCCTCCGCGACGCTCCCCATCACGATGAAAACGGCCATCAGCAAGGCCGGGCTATCCAAGAAATCCGTCGAGTTCGTCGTCCCCGTAGGCGCCACCATCAACATGGACGGCACTGCGCTCTACGAAGCCATTGCCGCGATCTTCATCGCGCAGGCCATCGGTCTCGAGCTCACCCTCGCGCAGCAAGGCGTCATTGCCGTAACCGCCACGCTCGCTGCTATCGGAGCCGCGGGCATCCCCGAGGCAGGGCTCGTCACCATGCTGGTCGTCTTGAATGCGGTAGGCCTTCCCGCGGAATATATCGGTCTCATCCTCTCGGTCGACTGGCTCCTCGATCGCTTCCGCACGGCGACGAATACGCTTGGCGACTCCATCGGAGCGGCGGCCGTTGAAAAGGCGTTCGACTGATCATCCTTCAGAATCAAGTAAACGGGCGCGCTTCCTGAGCACGTATTTCTGGATCTTGCCCGTCGAGGTCTTGGGAAGCTCGTCGAAGATGACGGTCTTGGGAGCTTTGAAATGCGCAAGATGCTCGCGGCAAAAGTCTATAAGTTCCTGTGCGTCGATATCACCCGGCTCACTTGCATCAGGCCTCAGAGTCACGAAGGCGCAAGGCGTCTCGCCCCACTTCTCGTCGGGCCGCGCTACGACCGCCGCTTCCAAGACGGCCGGGTGTTTGTAGAGAACGCTTTCGATCTCGATCGTGGAGATATTCTCTCCGCCCGAGATAATGACGTCCTTGGAGCGATCGCGTAGCTCGATATAGCCGTCTTCGTGAACGACGGCGAGATCTCCCGAGTGGAACCACCCACCGACAAAGGCTTCCTTCGTCGCAGTCGGATTCTTCAAGTAGCCTTTCATCACAATGTTGCCTCGGAACATCACTTCACCCATCGTCTTGCCGTCCCGCGGCACGGGCTCGAGGGTCACGGGATCCGCGACCATCAGATCTTCGAGCACGGGATAGCGAACCCCTTGTCGCGATTTCTTCTCGGCCCGATCGGCGAGCGCGAGCGCGTCCCACTCTCGATGCCATGCGTTGACGACGGCGGGGCCGTAGGTCTCGGTCAAACCGTAGAGATGGGTGACACGAAAACCGGCATCTTCCATCGCTCCGATCGTAGCCGCTGGAGGCGGTGCCGCCGCGGTGGCGACCTCGACGACTTGCTCGGAGGGACGCCCGTGCCGGGCGACGGCTTCGATGATAAACCGCATCACGATGGGTGCGCCGCAGAGATGGGTCACGCCGTGACGCTTGATGGCGTCGTGGATCGCGCTAGGCTCTACTTGCCGTAGACAGACATGCGTTCCCGCGTTGACAGCAAGAGACCAGGGAAAGCACCAACCGTTGCAGTGGAACATGGGAAGCGTCCACAAATAGACGGGATGCATAGGCATGGTCCACGCGATGAGATTTCCGAGAGCGAGAAGCGCAGCGCCGCGATGGTGATAGAGGACCCCTTTAGGATTGCCGGTGGTACCCGAGGTGTAGTTGAGCGAGATCGCGTCCCACTCGTCCTCTGGCCAGAGCCAATCGAGCTCCGAGCTCCCCTCTTCGAGGAACGCTTCGTAGTCCTTCTCCCCGAGAAGATCGCCCCCGCTGCCAAGAGGGTCGTCGATGTCGATCACTATGGGCTTTTTCTCGACGGAAGCGAGCGCTTTCGCGACCGTAGCGCTCAGCTCACGGTCCGTGAGCAGAACTTTGGCTTCGCCGTGCTCGAGGATGAACGCGACCGTGTCGGCATCGAGGCGCGTATTGATCGGGTTCAGGATCGCGCCCGCCATCGGTACACCGTAATGCGCCTCGAGGATGGCCGGTATATTGGGAGCGATGATGCTGACTGTGTCCCCCCGCTCGACGCCTCGTCCGCGCAGCGCGCTCGCGAGCATTCGGGAGCGCCGGCAGAGCTCGGCATAGTCGTAGCGACGCTCCCCATGGATGACCGCGACGTGGTTGGGATAAACCGCCGCGGCGCGGTCGAGAAAGTGGAGTGGAGTCAGAGGCTTGAAGTTCGCTTCGGTTTTGTTCAACGGCCTACGCTCCTTGAAAACGCCCTCGAAGGCAAGATCATAAGTACGCTAAGAGGAAGAAACAACCTCTTGTTTTCCGTGATTTAGCGACTTTCGTGGGATCCATACCACGTTCTATGTCACTGAATCGACACCTCTTTCGTGCGAGGATATCCTCGATCACCAAAAACAGACGCCCCAGCTAGAGTCATGTTCCCGTGGGTCGAGACGGGATTTCGTAAGAGCATGCAGCCAAGGGTTGTCTCCACGCTACGACGCCTCGGGCGAGAGAAGCGGACGGGTGTGTTTCGCACGACGGCGGACACCACCCGTCGAAGTCATGTTGGAGCAGGGCGCTATCATCGGAGCGCTGTCCACGGCCGTCGACGAGAGACTCGGCGAAATCATGGTGCGCCGCGGCCGCATTACTCAGCGGCAACTGGATAACGCATCGAAGCTCATGCGTGCCGGGACCCAGCGCCTCGGAGACGCTCTCGTGGATCTTCGCATCGTGGCGCGCGCCGAAGTAAACGTTTTCGTTCGCACCCAGCTCGCGGAAATCGGGAGCAAGTTTCTAACCGAGCCAGTGCGGCGGTTGGAGTTCTTCCACGAGGCGCCGCTTGATCGCGTAACCGAGAATCCCGTTCCCATAGCAGACGTTATCATCGAGGCCGCGCGCCGTGGCCACGGCCACGGAATGAAGGAAGACATCGAATCCCTTCTCGACTCTAATTTCAGGTCGGCGCTCACCCGCAAGTCCATGTCGGCGGTTCAGACGCTCCGACTCGAAACGCAGGAGGCCTTCGTGCTATCCCGGTGCGACGGTCGGAGCAACATCCACGATATCCTCGCCCAGAGCCCGCTCTCGCCCGAAAACACAGCACGGATCCTTCTCGGCTTCGAGCAGGCTGGCATCGTCGCGATGATGAGCGTCGTCGCGGAAGGCCATTGAGCGCTAAAATGGTGCATGCGCATCTCCATCGCATCCAGTTTGCTCTCGATAACGCTCGCCGCCACTACTAACTTCGCCGAGGACTGGCCCCAGTGGCGCGGCGCAGCGCGCGATGGCATCTCTCCCGAGACCGGCCTCCTGAGCTCGTGGCCCGACGCAGGACCACCGCTCGTTTGGAAATCGAGGGGGCTCGGCGCGGGTTATTCGACGGTCACGATCTCCGGTCGCCGCATCTTCACCCTCGGCGCCTCGAAGGACACCGCATACGTGTTTGCCCTCGACGTGGAAACGGGCAAGACACTCTGGCGCGCAAAGAGTGGCCGGCACTATCGCAACAATCGCGGGGACGGGCCGCGCGGCGCTCCCACCGTCGACGGCAACCGCGTCTACGCACTCGGCGGAAGGGGCGACCTCACGGTTGTCGACGTGGCAACCGGCAAAGTGCACTGGTCCGTCAATCTTCTAGAACGATTCGGCGGCCGGAACACTTCCTGGGGCATCAGCGAATCGCCGCTCGTGCTCGGCGACCGCGTGCTCGCCAATGCCGGCGGCTCGAACGCGTCGATCGTCGCGCTCCACAAGGACGACGGAACCGTTCTCTGGCAGAGCCAAAGAGACGAAGCGGGCTACTCCTCCGCCGTCGTCGCCACGATCCGCGGCGTGCGACAAGCCGTGTTCTTTACGGGTGAGCGGGTGGTCGGCATCAGCGTGGACGACGGTACGCTTCTCTGGCACTACCGGCGCGTTTCGAATCGCACCGCGAATGTCGCCACACCGATCGTCCGGGGCAACTTCGTGTTCGTCTCGTCAGATTACGGAACCGGCTGCGCGCTTCTGGAGATAGAGGGCGGGCGGGCGGGCATGACCGTTCGCGAGGTCTATTTCAACCGGGAGATGAAGAACCATCACTCGAGCTCGGTGCTCGTGGACGGCACGCTCTACGGCTACAGCAGCCGCAATCTCACCGCCCTCGATTTCGAGACGGGCGAGCGCCTCTGGCGCGATCGCAGCGTCGGAAAAGGCTCGCTCATTTACGCGGACGGACATCTCTACGTCTTCGGAGAAAAAGGCGTCATGGGGCTCGTCGTAGCCACCCGCAAAGGCTATCGCGAGAAGGGACGTTTCGATGTTCCGCGCTCGAACCGTCCGAGCTGGTCTCACCCCGTGATTGCAAACGGAAAGCTCTACCTTCGCGATCAAGATACGCTCTACAGCTACGACATCGCACGCTGACGGCATGCCGAAGCCTGAGCCTGAGCCTGAGCCTGAGCCGAAGGATGACGAGCTCGACAAGCTCTATCGAGTACCGCTGAGAAAATTCGTCTTCCTGCGCAACGCTCTCGCGACGGAGCTCAAGAAAGCCGGAGACGCGAACGGCGCCAAACGTGTCAAAGCTCTCGTGAAGCCCAACGCACCCGCCTGGGCGGTGAACCAGTTGTACTGGAAAGAGCCGCTATCCTTCGATGCGCTCATCGCGGCGGGCGACCATTATCGCGAAGTGTTGTCCGAACAAGGGGTGCGAGAAGATGCCGAGCGCAAAAGGCTCGACGCGGTTCAGGACGCGACGGGTATCGCGCGCGCGCTGTTGGAACGGAGCGCGGAGAGCGCTAGCAACGTCGTCATGCGTCGGGTCGAAACGACGCTCGATGCCCTCGCGAGCTACGGAAGCGCCAATCCCGAGCCCATGGACGGCCGGCTCACCCGCGATCTCGAGCCTCCTGGATTCGCCGCCTTTGCCTCGCTTCAGCCCGCGCCCGCAATCGCGGCGCAACAAGAGCCGAAGCACGAAGAGGCGCGGGAGACTCGTGATGATGTTGCGCGCGCGGAAGAGCTCTTGAGGGAGCGCGAGGCGACCTTCGACGAGGCGCGCGGCGCGAGGGACGCTGCGACCAAGCGCGCGGATGCTTTGACCGAGCAACTCGAGCGACTGCACGATCAGATCGAGCGCGCTCACAGGGGCGTGGAGGAGGCCGAGACCGCGCTGGTGGAAAAGGAAATGCTCGTCGACGAAGCAACGGGAGTTCTGAGAGGAAATGGGAGGAGAGCGGGACATGAGGACGAACAGAGTTTTGTATGCAAGCATGGTGCGGGCGGGCATCGCCGTGTTCTTGGCCGTCTCGTTGGCCGGGCTGAGTGTCTGCCAACCCACCGGTGAGGCGGTCAGCATTGACAACGATGACCTCGGCGGCGTGGTCACCAGCACGCAAGGGCCGGAAGCGGGCGTCTGGGTGATCGCGGAAACGACCGACCTGCCCACCAGGTTCAACCGGATCGTGGTTACCGATGACCAAGGCCGTTACCTGATCCCGGACCTGCCGAGCGCGAGTTACGACGTGTGGGTGCGCGGCTACGGGCTGGTCGATTCAGAGAAGCTCGAGGCCTCACCCGGCACGGTCTTGAACCATACCGCGGTGGTCGCGCCCGATGCGCGCGCGGCCGCAGAGTACTACCCCGCAGGCTACTGGCTCTCCCTGCTTCACGTCCCGGAGGAAAGCGAGTTCCCAGGGACGGGACCCGAGGGGAACGGCATCTCGCCGAGCATCGGCAACCAGGCCGAGTTTCTCAGGCTCCTGAAATCCGGGAACTGCACGGCCTGTCATCAGCTAGGTGCCAAGGCCACCCGCGAGATCCCGGAGGCCCTCGGCGATTTCGAGTCCTCGGTGGCCGCGTGGGACCGGCGCATCCAGTCGGGCCAGGCCGGCGCCGGGATGAGCGGCGGCGTCGACCGGCTGGGCCGCGAGGCTGCGCTGGCGATGTTCGCGGATTGGACCGACCGCATCGCCGCCGGAGAAGTACCACCCGCGCCCCCCCGGCCAGAAGGCCTGGAGCGGAACGTCGTCATCACGCAGTGGGACTGGGCCGACCCGAAGGCGTACCTCCACGACCAGGTGTCAACGGATCGCCGGGATCCCACCGTCAACGCGAACGGCCCGATTCACGGAGCCCTGGAGCTCAGCGCGGACTACGTGCCGGTTCTCGATCCGATGAGCCACACGGCGAGCCAGGTATCGCTGAGCGTCCGCGATCCGAGCACGCCTCCCACCAGGCCGAGCATGCCCGAGCCCTCGCCGTACTGGGGCGATGAAGTCCTCTGGACCAGCAAGAACAACGTGCATAATCCGATGATGGACGAGCGTGGCCGGGTCTGGCTGACGTCCACGGTGCGCCCCCCGCAGAACCCCGACTTCTGCCGTGAGGGGTCGAGCCATCCGTCGGCGCGGCTGTTCCCGGTTGCCCGAGCCAGACGACACCTCGCCTTATACGATCCCGAGACCGAGGAGCTCACGCACATCAGCACGTGCTTCAGCACACACCACCTGATGTTCGCCGAGGACGACGACAACACGCTCTGGACCAGCGGAGGTGGCCAGGTGGTCGGCTGGTTGAACACAAGAATGTTCGACGAGACCGGCGACGAGGAGGCGTCGCAGGGCTGGACCGCGCTCGTCCTCGACACCAACGGCAACGGAAGTCGGGACGCGTACGTGGAGCCCAACGAGCCGGTCGATCCTACGATGGACAAGCGGATCGTGTCCGGCTTCTACGGCGTGTCGCCGGCTCCCGACGGCTCGGTCTGGGCATCGTCGCTAGGTTACCCCGGCGCCGTAGTCCGGCTGGATCCGGGCCCCAACCCGCCGGAGACGGCGTTGGCGGAGTTGTACGAGTTGCCCTTGGACGACTCCGGGCGTCCCATTGAAGGCTTCTCACCGCGCGGTTTCGACATCGACCGCGACGGCGTAGCCTGGGTGGCGCTCGCGAGCGGACACATGGGGAGCTTCGACCGGAGGAAGTGCACGGGGCCCCTCAACGGACCGACGGCGACGGGTCAGCACTGCCCCGAGGGCTGGACGTTCTACCCCGAGCCGGCGCCGCAGCTCGGGGGCGTGACGACACCGGGGAGTGTCGAAGCCAGCTACTACACCTGGGTCGATCAGTTCAACACGTTCGGACTGGGTGAGGGCGTGCCGGTCAATACCGGAAACGCGTCCGAAGGGCTGCTGGCCCTGAGCGACGGGGAGTGGGTCATTCTCCGCGTCCCGTATCCGCTGGGCTTCTACACAAAGTGGATGGACGGCCGCATCGACGACCCGAGTGCGGGCTGGAAAGGCAGGGGCCTGTGGGCGACCGTGAGCACCCGGGCGCCGTTCCACATGGAAGGCGGCAAGGGCACCACGAGCAAGGTCGTGAAGTTCCAGCTCCGCCCCGACCCGCTGGCGAGGTGACGGAGGCGGTCCGGCGGTAGGAGGCGTCACCTCCCCCGCCGGTCCGGCCATAGGACTCCCTGGTTCCGCTCAGTGACGGTTCCGATTCCCTCGAGTAAGCGATCAACAAACACAACCTCGTGGCAGAGTATCAGGCACGTGTTAAGTTAGGTCGGATGGCACATGCAAGCATCTTTTGTTCCCTGTTCGACGCGACCAAGGACCCACCAGCGACATGCTGAGTGATACCGAGATCGAAAAACTCGCCCTTCAGTTCGCCGATGCGGAAGAGCAGCGCTGCCAGATTGCCGCGCTGACCGTTGCGTACCCTGGCATGACGATGGATGACGCCTATGCCATCCAGAAGCGGTGGATCGATCGAAAAATCGCGGCCGGCAGATCGATCAAGGGCTACAAGATCGGGCTGACCTCCAGGACCATGCAGAAATCGAGCCATATCGACGAGCCCGACTACGGCGTGTTGCTGGACGATATATTTTTCGACGACGGCGCCACACTGGAAGCCGGGCAGTTTCTAGATCCCAAGATCGAAGTGGAGCTGGCTTTTGTCCTGAAAGATCGTCTAGAGGGCGACAAAGTAACCGTCTCGGATGTTCTGAATGCCACCGATTATCTGGTCCCTGCGCTCGAGCTTATTGCCGCGCGTTGCCAACGCACGGACCCGGAGACGGGCTACACCCGCAAGGTCTATGACACCATAGCGGACAATGCGGCGAGCGCTATGCGATAGGCTCCCAACCGACGAAAGGACGTAACCGATGCGGCTTGCCAGCATGATCCACGCAGTCGATCTCCACTGCTGCGGAGAGCCCGGCCGAGTCATCGTGGGCGGGGTACGCGATGTTCCCGGCAGCACGATGTTCGAGAAAAAGAACTATCTGGAGACGAAGGCCGACGACCTCCGAAAACGGATGCTGCGCGAACCGCGCGGATACCCCGCGGCGAACTGCAACTTGATCCTGCCGCCCACGTTGCCGGAAGCCGACGCGGGCTTCGTCATCATGGAACAGACCGAATACCCTCCAATGTCGGGAACGAACACGATTTGTGTCACGACCGCACTGATCGAGACCGGCATGGTGCCGGTGGAAGAGCCGATCACCAAATTGCTGCTGGAATCCCCCGCGGGCCCGATCCCCGTGACTGCGGAAGTTCACAACGGCAAGGTCGGGCGCGTGACGTTCGAGAACCAGCCAGCATTCGCCGTGCACCTCGACGCCCCGGTCGAAGTGCCGGAGCTCGGTACGATAAAGGTCGATATTTCCTACGGAGGCATGTTCTATGTCATCGCCGACGGAACGCAGTTCGGGCTGCGCATGACCGCGGACGAAGGCCGCGACATCGTTCGCATCGGCGAGATGATCAAGGCGGCGGCCGCGGAGAAATTTCCAGTCGTGCACCCCAAAAATCCTGAGATTCGCGGGATCACCATCGCCCAGCTTTCCGGACCGCCGATGAACTCCGACGCCACGGCCAAAAACGCCGTGATCGTCTCGACCGGCGTCCTCGACTGGAACAAACCCTCGTCCTGGACCGGGGCGCTCGACCGCTCGCCTTGCGGCACCGGTACTTGCGCCAAGATGGCGGTCCTGCACGCCAAGGGGCAGCTACCCTTGAACGAGGATTTCCATCACGAGGGCCCCCTGGGCACGCTGTTTACAGGCCGATTGATACGCGAGACGAAAATCGGAGACTACGACGCCGTCGTCGCCACCTTGAGCGGTCAGGCGTGGATCACGGGGTTCGCCCAATACGTCGTCGATCCGGAAGACCCTTTTCCCAACGGATTCACCGTCGGGGATATTTGGGGAGCGCAGCAGAGCTAACCGGCGTCCGCCTGCGTCCACGCTCCATCTATCTGTCGCCAGACACCTCCGGGGTTGCGGTCTCGTAGCTCCACGGGAAGCCGTGGCTCCCGCACGTTGTCGTAGCACGCGAGCATCGCGAACCGTCGAACGGAGCCCGGAATGCCAACGGCCGTGAAGCCAGGGTGACCCGTGGCCGGGTACGGCCCCCCATGATTCATGGCGGGAGTCACCGCAACTCCAGTCGGCATCTTGTCGTTCAGCAGCCGCCCGACGCGTCGCCGAAGGTGCCGCTCCACACGGGCGTAGAGCGCGTCGTCCCCACCCTCCGTATCCGTGTAGATCGTTCCGGTGAGATTGCCTTCGAAGCTACTCGCCACTTTCTCGAGCTCGTCCGCATCTTTGGCGACCACGAACAGGTTGACGTTCCCAAACGCTTCCGTTTGCAGCTTCTCCGGATCCTGGATGAACGCCTCGCCGCTAGTTTTGACGAGCGTATTTTGAAAACGACAGCCGCGACCGTCAGCCTTCGAGCCTCCCATTACGAGCGTCGCGCCCGCAGACTGGAGCGCTTCGACCGACTCCCCCAAGCTCTTCAAGCCAGAGACGCCGAGCAGAGGAGCCGGCTGCGCTTTCTCGAAGCGCCCCTGCATCTCGCCGATGAACTGCTCCGCCTCCTCGCCCGCCTGAAGCACGACGATGCCGGGATTCGTACAGAACTGCCCCGCTCCCATGAGCGCAGAGGTTTGAAACTCCTCCGCAATCTCCCCGCCACGCTCTTTCAAAGCACCCGGCAAAATGAATACCGGATTGATACTGCTCATCTCCAAGTAAATGGGCTTCCCTGCCGCATCCGCGGCCGCTTTCAACGTGAGCGCCGCCCACCGCGAGCCCGTATAGCCGGTCGCTCCAATCAGAGGATGAGAAACGAGGTAAGTGCCATCCTTGTGGTCGGTACGGTAGATCATCTGGACGGTAGCAGCGGGAAGCCCAACATCCTGAACCGCGGCCAAAGCTTCTTCCGCCAGAAGCTGACTGGTTCGAGGGTGACTCGGGTGCGCCTTGGCGATGACCGGGTTTCCGGCCGCAATGGCCGCTACAAAATCACCCCCGGCGACCCCGTTGAAGGCCAGCGGAAAATTGTTCGGGCCAAAAACGGCAACCGGCCCCCCCAGCGGACCGAACATCGAGCGGATATTGGTCTTCGTGTCGATTGTGGGCTCTGTCCAGCTTCGCTCGCGCGCGGCGGTGGCCGCCTGCCGAAGCTGATCACTGGTACGGGGTAGCTCGGCATCAGTGAGCCGGGGTGATAGAGGGAGCGCCGTCTCCAAGTGTGCGGCTTCCGCGATCTCCGTGGACCGTTCATCGATGCGGTCGGCGTAACGATCCAGGAACTTCCCGATCGTCTCGGGTGACACGTCGAGCAGCGCATCGGCAGCCGAGCTACCAGCAACCAGCTCAGCGTCGACGTCTTTCCGGCTGCTAACCGGATAAACGGGACCTATCGTTTCGCCCGTCGAGGGGTTGATTGCTTGAAAAGTGCCGGTCGCGTCCGCGGTCCGCCACTCACCATCAATGAGTATTTTTTC
Organism: Acidobacteria bacterium bin61; assembly: GCA_963578475.1. GTDB lineage: Bacteria > Acidobacteriota > Vicinamibacteria > Marinacidobacterales > SMYC01 > SMYC01. Next base: position 81,663 of record CAUZCL010000009.1, read on the forward strand.
TGCTTCAGTCATGTTCGAACAATATACCTCCACCTTGTCTCCCTCGGTACCTTTTTTGCTAATGTCACGCCCAGAATGAGGTGGCGTCACCTCATCGAACTGGAGAAACGAGATGGAGCGCGGTCGGAATTCCTTCGGGTTTTCGCGGGCGCCGGGCACATCATGAGTGCTTCTCGGTGGCAAGAGGTGAAAGCGCTCTTCGAAGCCGCGTCCAAGCGGACCCCCTCGGAGCGCGCCCGATTCTTGGACGGGCATCGCGCCATCGATCGGCCTCGAATGCACCGCGGCCGAGCCCAGCACGCCGACAACCCCGTTCGCTCGCGAGAGAAATGCATCGATGAAATCACCGCTGTGAGACCGGCCTTCGTAAGACGGAGGCAGCGTGATGGATGAGAAACCCCATAGGTTCTTCCCGAAGCTCGGGGTAGCGCGTCTGAAGGCACCGAAAATCGACTCCAAATCGAGACGCGCGGTCTCGATCGGGACACCGGGCGCGAGACGCCCCATTACCCTCACGCCGAAACCCGTGCGATCCGCGTTGAGGTCCCGCACCCTTGGTGTGAAAACCTGGGCGGCATCGAGCCAGGGTCGGCCCGGCGGCAGGACGCCAATGACGGTGCGGCTCTCGCCACCCAATGTGATCGATGTGCCCACGATTCCGGGCTCGGAGGCGAATTTCGTTCGCCAAAACTCGTGACTCAACAACAGCTCCCGATTCGCCGCGCTGAGCTCGCCCTGCCCCGTCAAAGAAAGTGCGCCCAAAGACGGGTCGGGCTCCAAGCAACGAAAACACCTGCCGTGACCTGAGCGGAGCTCAGCTGCTCCGGAAATCCCTCGCCTATCAAGGTCAGGTCCTACACGGAAGTGGTCTGAGCAACACGGTGTTGACGACGCTGAAGATGGCGCTGTTGGCGCCGATGCCGAGCGCTAATGTCAAGATCGCGACGAGCGTGAAGCCCGGAGCGTTCACGAGACTGCGTAGGACGTGTTTGATATCCATGCTCGGACGTCTTTGATCTACGGCTTCACTCTCTGCGGAACGTGCCCCCGCTTGAAAACCATTATGGTCCGCTTGAATGCGATGACGATCGTTCCCTCTTGGTTGTAGCCCGTTGTGTGGAAGGACACGATACCCACATTCGGGTGCGATTTTGACTCGCGCTTCGACAGCACTTCGCTCTTCGAGTAGATCGTGTCGCCCTCGAAGACGGGGTTCGGCAGACGCACTTCGTCCCAGCCCAAATTGGCCATCGCGTTCTGGGAAATGTCGGTGACGGATTGTCCGGTCACCAACGCGAGTGTGAACGTCGAGTCGACGAGCGGTTTCTTGTACTCCGTCTGCGAAGCGTAGTGATGGTCGAAGTGGATGGGGTTCGTGTTCTGCGTCAAGAGCGTGAACCAGCTATTGTCGACCGGCAATACGGTACGCCCGAGAGGATGCTCGTACACATCGCCCACTTCGAAGTCTTCGTAGACACGCCCGGTCCAGCCTTCCTTCACCGCCATTAGATGACTCCCTCTTTCCTCAAAGCTGCAATGTCTTCTGCGCCATAGCCGATATCACTCAGGATGCGATCGGTGCCGGAGCCGACTTCGGGTACCGGACCCATAACGGTCTCCACACCGTCGATCGTGGCGGGCGGCATGAGCACCGAAAGTTTGCCCACGGGCGAGTCGATTTCCCGCCAGCGATCGCGCGCCGCGAGCTGCGGATGGCGCACGAAATCGAGAACGTCATTGACTTCGCCGTGTGCGATATCCGCGTCGACGAGGCGGTCGAGGATCTCTTTTGCGGGCGCCGCCTCGAACACGGACTCGATGATTTGGAAAAGTGCCTCTCGGTTCTCCACGCGTTCCGCGTTCGAGACGAAGCGCGCATCGGTGGCGAGCTCGGGTTGCTCCAAAACGCGCTCGCAAAAGCGCAGCCACTCCCGCTCGTTCTGGATCGCTAGGAATACGGATTCGCCGTCCCCCAGCTCGACCTCGCCATACGGCGCAATCGTTGGGTGGCGCGTGCCCGAACGCCGTGGTGATGCGCCGCTGTAGCGAGCGTAGTAGGCCGGATAGCCCATCCACTCTCCGAGTGCTTCGAGCAGCGAGATTTCCACGTGGCTCCCCTCGCCGGTCTTCTGTCGCTTGATGAGCGCGGTTAGGATGCCGGAATAGGCGTACATCCCGGCCGCGATGTCGGCTACCGAAATGCCGACCCGCGCCGGCGTCGCTTCGGTGCCCGTGATCGAGAGAAGCCCCGATTCCGCTTGCACGAGGAGGTCATACGCTTTCTTGTCCTTGTACGGTCCGGTCGAGCCGAAGCCTGAGATCTCGCAATTAATAATATGGGGATAGGTCTCACGCACGGCCCGCTCGCCAAAGCCGAGCCGCTCGAGCGCACCCGGCGCGAGGTTCGAGAGAAGCACGTCCGCGTTGTTGATAAGCTTTCCTAGTATTTCCCGACCCTGTGCTGCTTTGATGTCGAGGGTGAGGGACTCTTTCGACCGGTTCAGCCAAACGAAATGGCTGGACATGCCCCTGACGGCACGGTCGTAGTCTCGAGCGAAATCGCCGCTTCCAGGCCGCTCGATTTTGATGACGCGAGCGCCGAGATCGGCGAGTTGCCGCGTCGCGAACGGGCCGGCGACGGCTTGCTCGACCGAGACGACGGTGACGTCGGCGAGGGGAAGCACTAGAAAGACCGCGGCAAACCAAGCACGCGTTCGGCGATGAAGGTCAGGATCAAGTTCGTCGATATCGGCGCGACCTGATAGAGCCGCGTCTCGCGAAACTTGCGCTCGATATCGTACTCCGTGGCGAAACCGAAGCCTCCAAAAGTCTGGAGCGCGGCGTTGCCCGCCTCCCACGACGCATCCGCCGCGAGAAGCTTTGCCATGTTGGCGTCGGCGCCGCAGGATTCACCGCGGTCGAATAAATCAGCGGCGCGGAAGCGCACCAGGTCCGCGGCTTCAGTGTGTGCGTGGGCGCGTGCGAGCGGAAACTGAATGCCTTGATTCTGCCCGATGGGCCGGCCGAAGACTTCGCGTTCGCGTGCATATTCGCTCGCGCGGTCGAGAAAGTAGCGCGCGTCGCCGATACATTCCGCGGCGATGAGAATTCTCTCCGCGTTCATCCCGTCGAGTATGTAGCGAAAGCCTTTTCCTTCTTCGCCAATCAGATTCTCGGCCGGAACCTCGAGGTCGTCGATGAAGAGCTCGCAGGAATGGTGATTCATCATCGTGGGGATGGGACGCACGGTGATGCCTTTTCCGATGGCTTCGCGCAAGTCGACGAAAAACACGGAGAGACCTTCGGTCTTTTTGGCCACATCTTCTAAAGGCGTCGTGCGGGCGAGGAGCAGCATCAAGTCGGAATGCTCGGTACGCGAGATCCAGACTTTCTGGCCGTTCACGATGTAGCGATCACCTTCGCGGCGGGCGAAGGTCTTGAGCTTTGTCGTGTCCGAGCCGGTGGTCGGCTCCGTCACAGCGAAGGCTTGAAGTCTGAGCTCGCCATTCGCAATCGACGGGAGGAAGCGCTTCTTCTGCTCGTCGGAGCCATGCCGGAGGAGCGTTCCCATGATGTACATCTGGGCGTGGCACACAGCGGCATTTCCGGGCGAATGGTTGATCGCCTCTAGGATGAGGCTCGTCTCGAGGAGCCCGAGACCCGCCCCGCCGTACTCTTCCGGAATGAGCGCGCCGAGCCAGCCACCTTTCGTGAGCGCGGCGATGAACTCTGTCGGGTAGCCGAGCTCCCGGTCGAGCTTCTGCCAATATTCGCCGGAAAAATCCCGGACGACGTCCCCCACCGATTGGCGGATCTGAACCTGTTCAGGCGTGAGTCGGAAATCCATTTTCTGCGGCAGAATAACACCGAAACGACGCGTTGGGATAGAATCCGCGCTCGTAGGAGGAACCATGACAAACGTGTCCACATCTGGTCCCAATATTCGCAATCTCATCCTTGCTCCCGCCATCATCAGCTTTGCGATCACGATCTTGCGGCTCGTGGGCGAGCTCAACCAATGGTCACCTAGAGTGTTCAGCCGCGAAGCCGGAGGCGGTGGATCGTTGCTCGGTATTTCCCTGGCTCGTTCCAGTTTTCGGCGTCTATTTTGCCATCAAGCTCGTTCGTGACGGCTACACGCCGAAGAGCAATATTAAGGTCACTCTGTTCGCGATCGTGGGCGCCGCGATCTCCATTGGGATCATAATGGCCTTTTTCAGCCGCGGCCCTACAGATACCTTGGCTGTCCTGGCCATGTTCGTGGGCGCCGGCGCCGGAATAGCCCTCCAGCGCATCGCCTGGCCCGAACTTTTTCGCACCCTTCTCGCCTACGCGTTCGCGGCCCGTATCCCGGTCGCGCTCGTGATGCTCGTCGCGATTTCCGGTAGCTGGGGGACTCATTACGACGTCCCACCGCCCGGCGGCATTCCGGAGATGGGCGCTCTCGCCACCTGGTTCTATATCGGTTTCGTGCCGCAGTTCACGGTCTGGATCATGTTCACCACGGTGATTGGGAGCCTGGTCGGCGGTATCGCAGCCATCGCCATGCGGGCCAAAGCACCGGAAGAGGCGGCTCAAACAAGTTAAACTCTCCGGGTGGAGCTCGGCGGGGGGGCGAGGTTCCACCCTTTTGTCGCGCGTTTGGGTGCGCGCGCACGTGAGAATTGTTTGGTTTCGGTTGATCCGAGGCGAATCGCTTGAACGAGGGAGGCGTTGGGAGGAAGTTACACGTTCAAAATCGGTCGCGCGCGAGTTTGATCACGAAATATCCGGATTCACACACACGAATGGCGTTGCGGGACGGGTTGGTCAGTAGGTCAAGTTCAACAAATGGGCGCGTTGCTATGGAGGAGCTCGGCTTTCCACGTACGGGAGCGGAGGAGGGAAACACCCGGGTGGAAAGCGTACGTCAATATCACCCCTCTTCAAACGTTCGGCTGCATCGCGATAGGCCTCGCCTTTAGCTTTGCGCGCGTAAAGCATCGTCCCATACTCCTCCGGGGTCGCAGCGTGAAACATCGGTGCGGGGAAGGGCTTGAACGCCTTCGGTTTGTCGTGAGGTTTCTGGCGTTGAACGGCTCGAGCTCCTACACCTCTTTCCGTGATATGGTGCTCTCTCAGTGACGCGTAATCGTTACCCGACAACTACGAATTAGTTAGGCAGCAAAGCCTAGTAGCTAACTCCGCCGCGCCTGCTTCTTGGCAACCGAGAAGAAGTCGTGCCGCGTCGAGTCCGCCCCTCTACGGCCCCGCAGAAATAAACATCTCTCTCCCGATCCAAGGCACCACGAGCTCGCGCACCCTCGAAAGCACCGGCATCTATTCGGTGAAATGCGACATCCACGGCTGGATGCAAGCCTATATCCGTGTCGACGACCACCCGTTTCACGCCGTCACCGACGCGCGAGGAAACTTCCGCATCGACGGCGTCCCCCAAGGCACCTATACGCTTGAGCTCTGGCACGAACGCCTCGGCCCCATGGAGCAGAAAGTCACGATCCCGGAAGCCGGACACGCCTCCATTGATATAGAGTACAGCCCATGAAAGCCTCGACATTCTTACTCGCGCTACTGATATCCCAAGCGCCGCCGCGGCAACAGCCAAGCGCCGACATCACTCTCTACGCCCCCGAAGATCACGATCTCTACGATGGCCGGTTCATCATCACCGGAGGCGGGCTCCATCACGTGGGAACCCTGGAGGACGCGCCCGGCTGGAACCACATCGGAAACGACGCTAGAAACGTGCGCGCGGTCTCCGGCACGGCCGAGATCGACGTCGACGAACGTGCGAATACCGGAACCTTCGTCGCCCGCATGACGCTCCCCGAAGGCGAGCTAGTCATCGAGCTGGAAAGGTTCCACGAGTTCAGCCCCTGTCAGGACGGTGGCATCGCCGCCTACATCTATGAGCACGGAGATGCCGGCTGCGGGGATACCAACTGGCCGAAAACGTTCATTTTTCTAGCGGGATGGGGCTTCGGAAAAGCGACCCTCGACGGTGAGACGCTCTACGAGGACTACCAGATACACTTCATGGTCACGCAGGGCATGCGCGACCGCGAGACCCTGAAAGTCGACTACCCGCTCTTGAACAAGAAATCGCGCGCGGGCGCAGTGAACCCGGGCGCGATGCAGATGGATTTCTTCATCCGCAGCCCGGAGAACGACGAGCGCAACAACCCAGGGCGCAAAGTGTTCGACCACTTCTTCGCCATGGAAGTAACGTGGAAGTAGAGTACGCTCATGTAATAGCTTTGTCGTAGACGACCCGTTACGGCTCGCCCGCGAGCGGTGGAAGCTCGAGTCCTCTCACAGCCTCGAGAGACAAAAAAAGGTGCTGGGGGTCATCGAGCAACGAGGTGAAACCGAACCGTACGTAGAACCGGCGCGCCGCCTCGTCGGTAGCGTCGACCTCGACAGCGCGCACCCCTATTTGTTTGGCGATGAATTCCGTGCGCCTAAGCGCATCGATGAGCAGAAGTCCACCGAGCCCCTGCCCATGAATCGTTCTGTCCACAGCCAGCCTTCCGATCAGCACGACGGGAACATCGATTTTGGGAAGGCCCTTCGCTTGCGCCGCGGGTAAAGTTTCGTACCGCACTCTGTGCGTGGATATCGCGTAGTAGCCCGACACCCGGCGCTGCCCTTGGCGTACAGCGACGTAGGCCCTAGAGAGGTCGCGCCGCTCGTACTGACTCAACCGCCTGCGCAGCCATTCGTTCAGCAAGTCGTTGCCGCAATCGAACTGGTCGCGTTCGTGGGATCGGCTGAATTTCTCTATGCTCCAGCCAGGCATTATCGGCGGTTAGACCATCTCTTTCTTGTAGCGGTCTGCCGCCGCGCGAAGGGTTTCGTTCGCGGATGCGTCGGCGTCTTCGAGAAGCGAGATGAAGAGGTCTCTGTCGCGATCGCTCAATTCGGTCACATCATGTTCGCGAATCACTTCCCGAGCCGCGCGGACGAGAGTCGAAACGGCGAAATCGCTTACTGACTGGCCGAGCTGAGCCGCGGCTCTTTCGATCGTGGTCTTCAGCTCCATGGGCAATCGGAAATTGAGCCGTGCATCGCTTTTGACTGTTGACATTACATCTTTCCCCTGTACGTCATATCGCCACACACCTTCACCCTAACACAACGTACAGCGTTTTGCCACACGTTTTGCTGGGCACAAAGGGATTCACTATTGTTGATGCAGTGACGTTTATATTGATGCGACAATGTAATATGTGGAGAAGGAGGCCACTTCTCGAGATACAACCTAGACAAAGACCGCCTCATGGATGGCAGCGGAGGACCTCGAGCGGTACGGCGAGCAAAAAGGCGATTCGTAAGCGATGCAACTGCCGGATATCAATGTTCTGATCTACGCTCATAGGAAAGACGCTCAAGAGCACGAAGTCTATGCCCGTTGGCTCGTGAGTTTAGTCGAGAGCCCGCAGCCGTTCGCGCTCTCCGAATATGTCCTGAGCGGCTGCGTAAGAATCGTAACGAATCCCAAGATTTTCGATCCGCCCACACCAATGACAAACGCAATCCAGTTTTGCGATCGGCTGCTCGATTGGCCTCACGCAGTACTCGTCGTGCCTCGAGATCGACATCGGGCACTCTTCGCCGAGTTGTGTAGGCGCGCCAAGATCAAGGGTGCTCTCGTGAGCGATGCTTACTTAGCGGCTTTGGCGATCGAGCACGGATGCGAATTACTGACGACGGACAGCGATTTCGCGCGCTTCGAAGGGTTGCGCTTAAGCCATCCGCTGAGTCCCGACCCCTAGAACCTCGCCCGGCAGCCCGCTCCGCTACCGGCTGCCACACATCGGCCGGAAGCGGAACCACACCTGGACCGTAACCCGTCATCTCCTCTGAGAAATAAACTCAGGCCGGCCCTCTGTGCCAACATCGTCGCAAGCGTCAAGTCGAAAGCGTGGAGCGTATCCCCCTGGCCCTCCGTCAAGTTCGCCATCGAGCCTGAAGCGAAGGGATAGATGCTTCGCTCGCCGAGCCGCGCTTCCTCGACACACGGCACCAACTCCGTTCTGTCTCCGAGGCCGTCCACATCGATCTCATCAGGAGAATGGCCGGCATTGAGTAGAAAGCACCCGTCCTGGAGCTGGCCGAAGTGGCTCCGGCCGAGCACGGTCTTGGCTCCTGTCGCGGTGACGACAACGTCCGAGCGCAGCAGAAGCTCCTCGAGCGTCCCGGTCTCGAACCCTCCACAGCATCCATTCGAGGCGGCGCGCGTCCATTTGATTAGAGTCCAAAGACGAAGAGCACCTGGCCCGAAGCAACCGCGATGTGTTGTTTGCCCTCAATCTCGAAAGCGATGGGGTTCGAGCGCACGTCGTCGCCGGTTTGAAAATGCCACAAGGGCTCACCGCTCTCGGCGTCGAGCGCGAAGAAATGCCCCTCTTCCGTCCCCGCGAAGACGAGGTCGCCGGCTGTCGAGAGCACGCCGGCCCACGGCGGCGAGTGCTGGCGGAACTCCCACTTCACTTCGCCGGTCGAGATGTCGAGGGCACGGATGGCGCCGGCGGCATCATCGCCCTGAAGTGCACGCTCGCCTCCACCGAGAAAGCTCGTACCGGGCTCGTACTCGGATTCGGCTTTGAAGTAGTAAGAGCTCATCTCACGCACGGCAACATAGAGCAACTTCGTTCGGGGACTGTAGGACGGGCTGAACCAATTCGTCGCGCCCTGGAGGCTCGGCCAGAGGAAGTTACCTTCCTCGGTCGGCTCGGTATCCGGCAGCACGACAGGCCTTCCGGTCTCGTCGATCTCTTTGGCCCAGGTCTGTTTCGAGTAGGGGTTCGCGAGCAAGAACTCGCCGCTCGTGCGATCGATCAAGTAGAAAAACGCATTGCGGTTCGCCATCGTGACCATTTTCCGCGTCTCGCCACCGAGGTTGGCGTCGACAAGAATCGGAATCTGATTGGCGTCCCAATCGTGCACGTCGTGAGGCGTGAACTGAAAGTACCACTCGAGCGTGCCTGTATCGAGGTCGACGGCGATGAGCGAGCAGCTGTACAGGTTGTCTCCTGGGCGTGAGTCTCCGTTCCAATCCGGCGCGGGGTTCCCTGTTCCCCAATAAAGAAGGTTGGTGTCCGGGTCGTAAGAGCCCGTGAGCCAAGTCGTCGCACCACCCGTTTTCCAGCTGTCGCCGCCCCACGTCTCGTTTCCGGGCTCGCCCTCGCCAGGCACCGTCCACAGACGCCAAAGCCTCTCGCCGGTCGCGGCATCATAGGCGTCGAGAAAGCCGCGCACTCCCGCTTCGCCGCCGCTGATGCCAACGATGATTTTGTCCTTTACGGCAAGCGGCGCCGCGGTAATCGAGTAGCCAAGCGCGTTGTCCGCGATCTCTTTCTCCCAGCGCACCGCACCAGAACCCGCATCGAGCGCCACGACGTAGCTGTCGAGCGTCCCGTAATAGAGCGTCTCTCCGAGGATGGCGACGCCGCGATTCGTCCGTGGAAAGCCGAGCGTCAGGAGCTTCTCAGGCATCGGCCGCGACCAGCTCCAGAGCGTCCTCCCCGTTCGGACGTCGAGGGCAATCACCGTACCGGGCGGCCGAGTAATGTACATGATGCCATCGACGACGATCGGAGACGTCTCCAGCGAGCCGCCGCCTCCCGTCTGAAAGACCCAAACGGGACGGAGGGATGCGACGTTGTCCCGCGTGATCGCATCCAGAGGCGAGTAGCGGTGCGAGCTGTAATTGCCCGAATAAGTCAGCCAGTTTCCGGGCTCCTTGTCTGCATTCAGGATCCGCTCATAGGTAACTTGCCCAAAAGCAAGCCCGGGAGCAAGCGATGCCCAGAGGCCCCATGCGATAACGAGAACAAGATGTCTCACGGCTCACCTCTCATGCTGCTGAGATAGGAAACGAGGTCGTCGAGCTCTTCGGGCGTGAGCTCGCCCTCGTAGCTCGGCATCAAACTTTCGCCAATCTTCTTTTCGAAAGAGGCGAGCTCCAATTTGTCGAGCGAGTGATAACGCCCGGACTCGTCCCTCAGTTGAACCGTGAACGAATCCTCGTTGACGCGATGGCCTTTCAGCTCCTCGCCATTTTTGGTTCGCGCAGTAACAACGACATAGTTCAAAGCTACATTGGCGCCGGGCGCCACGAGAGCCTCGCGCAAATGAGCGAGCCCGCGCACGATACCGATATTCGACAAATCCGGCCCGATGACACCACCTTCGCCGGCAACGATGTGACAGACGGCGCACGCACCCTTACCTTCGTAGAGGCGCCGACCTTTGTCAGCGTCTCCGGGAAGCGGTTCTTCCTCGGCGCGACCCAACGAGCGCACATATTCCGCGACCGCTTTCACGTCGTTCGTGCCCAACATCCAGTTCCCCGGCATATCGGAATTCGGAATGCCGTTCACGATGACCGAGCTCAGCGCTTCATCATCCTCCGCGTGCTGGAGAACGAGGCGCGTCAAGCTCGGACCCTCCCCTCCCGTTCCGCCAAATCCGTGACAACGCGCGCAGTGGCTGTCGAAAAGCTGATTGCCGGACGTCTGAGCCCACGCGGAGGCAGAGAGCATCAGAGAAAACGCTAGTAGAACGGGATTTCGTATTCGCATGAGAAGCCCCCAAAAGGCTGGCATTTCAGCACGCGCAAGCCTAACATTCAGCTCGTAGAAGCAGCAAATTGGGAGGTATGAGCTTGCGTCCACTGTACATCGTCCTCGGCATAACCCTCACCCTCGCTTGCGTCCAGCCCGAGCCAGCGCCGGAGCCGTCCGCGGCCCCGGGCGAGCTCGTCTTCGTCACGAACGAAGACTCCGGCGATCTCACCGTCATCGCGACGAGCACGCACGAGGTCATTGCGACCATCCCCGTCGGTAAGCGACCGAGGGGCGTGCGCCTCAGCAAGGATAACCGGACCGCCTACGTAGCGCTGAGCGGCTCACCCAAATGTCCGCCCTGGATGTCGGACGAAGATTGCGAGGCACAAGTCACGGACAAGACCCTCGATGGCGTCGCGGTGGTCGACGTCGCGGCACGACGCGTCACGAAAGTGCTCCCCGGCGGCTCCGACCCGGAACAGTTCGACCTCAGTCTCGACGGCAAACAGATTTGCGTCGCCAACGAGGACGCCGGCATCGCGACCATCGTCGACCTCGAATCGGGAGAGATCCTTCACGAAATCGACGTCGGAGAGGAGCCCGAAGGGGTACGCACGAGCCCCGACGGAAAGTACTACTACGTGACCGGAGAGACCGATCACAACATCACGGTCATCGACGCCGCGACCGGCGAGGCCGTGACCCAAATCACGGTGGGCCACCGCCCGCGCGACGCTAACTTCTCTTCGGACAGCACCCGCGCCTACGTCTCTTCGGAAATCGACGGAACAATTTCGGTCATCGATGTCACGACCCACGAAGTGATCGACACGATTGCCCTTCCCGAAGGCTCACGGACGATGGGGGTCGTCGTCTCGCCAGACGATCGCTGGCTCTATGTCAGCAACGGGCGCAGCAAGACGGTCTCGGTCATCGACGTCGCGACGGGTGAAGTCACGGGCTCGGTCGAGGTCGGCACGAGACCTTGGGGCATAGGACTAAGCGCGGACGGAAAGCGGCTCTATACGGCCAATGGTCCTTCGAACGACGTCACGGTCGTCGACACGGAGACGTTCGAAGTGATCCAGACGATTGCCGTCGGCGAGACACCCTGGGGCATAGCGATCGGGCCCGCGCCGTGAGCACACTCGTTTACTCCATCGGCCATAGCAGCCGGCCCGCGGGTCAACGTCTCGCGAGCGAGGTCTCAAATCCAGATGTCCTGTTCCTGGTCGCGTATGTCAACGGCGATCCGCGTTCCGTCGGGAGAGATACGCGGGTAGATGTAACATCGGTGAGACACTTTGCCCCTTGAAAAGAGGTTGACGGCCCGCGCTCGACGGCGGGAAGATGGCGAGGACTTACACTATTACTGCAGAGGTAAGGAAAACTCATGAAACTTGTCACCATAATTCTCCTTATTCCCTTCCTCGTTCACGCCGACAGCGTTTCAGAAACAGTGAAACCGTTTGAAATAATTGATGCTAGAGAAGACTATTGCGTTTTCACCCCGGCAGCAAAAACTGAGGGTCTACTGGTTGATTATTTGAATGGAGAGGGGTGCTCAATCGAAGACGAAATCGAGGGATGCCTGGCTGATCCAACGAAGGTAAAGTCACTGATTCATAGGGATTTGAAAATCAAAAGTCATCCATTAGATAGATTGCTTTCAAGCCCATAGAAGTTAAGCCTTTCAGCTCTCTGAGCCGTCGAAGGGCCCCTTGAGTCTTCGCTCGGAGTAGAATACCGTTCCCGTCGTCCGTGAGACGTCGAACCCAAGTGGAGGAATTCATGCATCTACCAGAGCCCTCGTTCCGGCGACTCGCGGCGACCTTGGCGGCCTTCCTGCCGCTTGGCACGGCTTTTAGCCAAACGCCGCCTCCGATCATCCAGCCGGGCGCTCCGGGCGGGGAGAGTCGACGGATATCCGCTGAAGAAGCCTCCGATCTAGCCGGCATCCAGTTCGCCGAAGCCGACGTCAAGTTCATGCAAGGCATGATTTCCCACCACGCCCAGGCGATCGAGATGACCGACCTCCTCGCCACCCGGAGCGCGTGGGACGTCATGCACCGGCTAGCCCAACGCATCGAGCTCTCCCAGGAAGACGAAATCAAAATGATGCAGGAGTGGCTGCGCGCGCGCTCGCGGGAGGTCACGGAGATTGACGCGCATCACGCCCACGGCGCGGAGCTGATGCCGGGGATGCTGACGGAGGACGAGATGAACCGTCTCGATCAAGCGCAAGGGGTCGCTTTCGATCGGCTCTTCCTGGAGCTCATGATCAAACACCATCGCGGCGCTGTGACTATGGTGGAGAATCTCCTGGGCCAGCGCGGTACGGCTCAAGATTCGCAGCTCTTCGCGTTCACATCCGATATCACCGCCGATCAGACCATGGAGATCGATCGGATGGACGACATGCTCGCCGGGCTTTCTCCCGATCCCAGGGTCCATCTCAAGGCCGGCTTTCGCGACGCCGGCGAGGCTCTTTTGAATTTGGAACTTGTGGCCACGCTTCCGAAGCCCGACGGCTTCTACGACCCCCACGCACCGGAAGGCATCCCAATGCCGGCCGAGCGGAATCCGGATGAGGCCGCCAAAGAAGAAGCGGAAGAGGAAGAGAAGGGTGAAGAATCTGACGAGGAAAGCGAGGAGGCAGAAGAAGATGAAGGGAAAGTGGACGACGAGGAAGCCGAACCGCCGCGGCCCGGGATTCTGAACTTCGCGAACACCGACCTCGCGTTCGCCGACAACATCGTATTCGAAGGCAACTACCACGGGTTCAATACATACAACGTCGAGGATCCACTGTCTCCGCAGCTTCTCGCTTCTGTCGTGTGTCCTGGCGGACAAGGGGATGTATCGGTAATCAGGAATCTTTTGATCATGTCGGTCCAGGATACGCGGGCACGGCTTGATTGCGGTCTGGGAGGTGTCGCGGAGCCCGCGAGCGATGCGCGTTTCCGCGGTGTCCGCATCTTCGATATCAGTGATTTGCGCATCCCGAAGCAAGTCGCCGCCGTGCAAACGTGCCGCGGCTCGCACACCCACACGATCGTGACGGATCCGGACGATGAGGGGAATATCTACATCTTCAATTCCGGGACGAGCTCGGTGCGCCCTTCTGAGGAGCTCGAAGGATGCTCGGATGCGCGCCCCGGCGATGACCCAAACACGGCTCTCTTCAGTATCGACGTTATTCGCGTCCCGCTCGCGCGCCCCGAGGAGGCGCGCATCGTGAGCTCTCCACGCATCTTTTCCCATCCTGAATCGGGCGCGATAGCGGGTCTGTGGGGCGGCGGCGATCATGGGCCGGGCACACAGAAGAGCCGGGAAACCAAACAGTGCCATGACATCACGGTTTACCCGGAGATCGGCTTAGCGGCCGGAGCATGCGCTGGAAACGGCATTCTTCTCGACATCTCCGATCCGGTGAACCCCGTTCGGCTCGACCAAGTCGTCGACCCGGGTTTCGCGTATTGGCACTCGGCGACCTTCAATAATGACGGCACCAAAGTGATCTTCACGGACGAATGGGGCGGCGGCGGCCGTCCCCGTTGTCGCGCGTCCGACCCCAAAGAGTGGGGCGCGGACGCGATCTTCGACATCGTCGATGGCAAGTTGGAGTTCCGGAGCTACTTCAAGATGCCGGCCCCGCAGACCGAGGTGGAGAACTGTGTCGCCCACAACGGTTCACTCGTGCCCGTACCCGGTCGAGACATCATGGTTCAGTCCTGGTATCAAGGGGGGATCTCTGTATTCGATTTCACGGACTCGTCGAACCCGGTCGAGATAGCGTTCTTCGACCGCGGGCCGATCAATGCCGATAAGCTCGTCATGGGGGGCTTTTGGTCCGCCTATTGGTTCAACGGCTACATCTACGGCACCGAGATCGCCCGCGGCCTCGACGTGCTGAAGCTCTTGCCGAGCGACTATCTGTCGCAGAACGAGATCGAAGCCGCGACGCAAGTGTCTGCGAGCGTTTTCAACGCGCAGCAGCAGCGCCGTATCAATTGGCCAAGGAGCCCCGCCGTCGCCCGCGCCTATCTCGACCAGCTCGGCAGGAGCGATGCCATCGCGGCGGAGCGAGTCGACGCTTTGGTCGCCGCGCTCGAACGTGCCGATCGGATTTTTGAAGATGACACGCAAGACGGTGGTCCGACTTCGAGCGAGCTCGACGCTTTGGCGACCGAGCTCGAAAACGATAGCGCGGCCGCGAGCGGGCGCAGCCAGGCGCGACTCCGTTCACTCGCGGAAACCGTGAAGGGCATGGCCGAGAGCTTACGCTGAGCGCCTATCGACGGGCGCCGCTGAGAGCAAACAACACGGGTGAAATAGCGGTTTTCCCCCACCGATTTGCTCTCAGTAGCCCCACCAGTTCCCGCGCAGTTCCCGCACAGTGACGCGGTTGTAACTTCCCCGTCGAAGCGATAGTTTCTCTCCATGGCCCTCACCTCCGGAACCCGCCTCGGCCCCTACGAGGTTGTCTCGCCAATCGGCAAGGGCGGCATGTGCTTAGTATTCTTATCGTAGTGCACGAGCTGAGGCGACGGCAGCGGGAGACTGCGTGCCACTATGATAAGAGTCGGGCTACGCTGGTTGTCCCGTCGCTAGTGCCGACCTAACCGGGAACTCAGAACAGTATACTGAAGCAAGCGGGTTTGAAGGAATGAGATACTTAACGAGTCGCATAGGACAAAAATAACCCCTTGGGGTGGATCCACGTTCTCAGCGTGCGGAGGGATAGCGCCGCGATGGCGCACCGCGGGCGCTCCCCAGGAACCGAGAGCACCGGGCGTTTCGGACTCGACGGAAAGCACCAGCGTCACGCTCTCGGCCGCAACGAACCTTGGCCGGCTCGTCTTTCTCCGTGACCTCGTTCAAACGAGATTTGGCGAGTCGGCGAGCTCTTCGGCGTCACGACAGGGCACGGTTCTTGGAGGTGATGGCGGCGGTGCGGGTGAGGACTGCTGGTAGCGCGGCCCATTCGAGGGTTTTGTAGAAGAATCGGCCAATCAGGAAGGCGAAGAGTACGGCTACGGGCGCTCACTTCGGTGGCGGTATAGATTCCCGTGTAGGTCACGGGTTGTGGAAATCGAATCGTACGGGTCCATCTCCCTCACCGCAAGACGCCGCGACGAGCGCCAGCGCAACCCCGGCCCACGCGCGCGTCAAAACGGCGTCACCTCCATCGCGACGTGCGCTTCCGGCGAGCCACGCTGCGCGAACCAACACGTGCCTTCGTTGACCATGTCGAGTCGGACGACATAGCTCCCGGGCTCGCTGGGCGCGCGGAGCGAGAGACCGACTGACGCTTTGTCGCCTTTGGCGAGATCACGGGGCAGCTCTGCCCTGCCGTAGTCATTGTCGACCATCTCTTGCCCGTTCAAGAGATGGGCGCCGAGCCGAACGTAGCCGCGGCCGCGCCGTCCGTCTCGCAGCCAGACGGTTTCGGCTTCATTCGTCACCTGCACGCCGAGGCGGACCTCTTGGCCCACCGTCACCGACAAACTTGTCACCTCAGGCTGGATTTTCGCGTGGTGGGTTCGAGGGTTGAGCGACGTCACCGCATGCGGTCCTTTGCGGAATACTCCAATCGGCCCCATCAGCACGGTCTTTCGAATGAAGTCCGCCGGAATAATCCAGGAGCTCCCGCGAAGGAAGCTGCGCATGCGATCCATCGGCACCGTGAGGAGCTCCGGGTCGAGTGCGGAGAGCGCGAGCTCTAGACCTTGAAAGCCCGCTGCCATGGCGCTCCGGTAGAACTGTTCGAGGTCGAGGTCTTGCTCCAGGATGCCGTGCTCGATCTCCATGAGCGAGTCTTCCATCGCGGCATGGCCGGCGCCGGGCTCGGCGAATCCGAAACGGCCTTGCGGCGATAGCACACGGTGGAACTCGCGCAGGATCTCCATCGGGTTCGGGAAGTGATGGAACGCGTCGTAGACAACGACGAAGTCAACCTCGCCGTCTTCCAAGCCGATCTTGGAACCGGAATAGACTTCAAAGCGCAGCCGCGAGCGTGCCTCTTCGCTGAGCTCGCGCTCGGCGGACTCGCGCCCTATGTCGAGCGCCGCGGGAGCGATGTCCATCGCCACCACCTCCGCGCCCGTGCGCGCGAGCATCGTCGACGTCCAGCCAGTCCCGCACCCGAAATCGAGCACTTTGTCTCCCGGCCGGATAGAGAGCGTCGACAGCACATGGCCGAAACGTTCCAGGTTTTTCCCAACGGTCTCAGGATGCGAGAACGGGCGGTTGAGCCAGAACTCGCGGTTCTCCGCGTGCTCGTAGTACTTTTCCGAGTTGACGTTGATGTTCGTCGTCTCGTCGGCCGGCCGATCGGTGAAGATCGCAGGCGTCCTGGCGAAGAGCGACCCGAGCGGACGGAAGTGTCCGGCGCGAAACTTCGCGAGCTTTCGCCGGGCGACGACGTAGGTCTTCACACCGGGCAGAAGCTTTCCGAGCGTTCGTTTTAAGTCTGCCAACGCCCGACAAACTAGCACAAGGTGCTATAGTCGCGCCTTCCGGAATGTAACCGACTTTCAACACCGCCTCGAGTCCGCGCGAATTGCGGCGAGCTCACATATATGCGGTGCCTTGCTCGTCGTCTTAGGACAAAGCTTCGGACGGCGGCGATCGTGTTGGGGATTGTAGGCGGGGTGTGGGCTGTAGCCCACGGATGGCAGATCTTCCTCGCATTCCGGGTCTGATCGCGATAACTTGCCGAGGCCTCATCCTTCCCGTGTCATTATTAGAAGCTTCTTCGGCAGCATTCCAAACGTGGGAAATCCTTGAGCTCATCCGACGAACGTGCGCCCGCGCGCTACGGTTTGTTTCTATTCATCTTGAGCCTGTTCTTTCTCTCGGGCGCCTCAGGACTCGTTTATCAAGTCATCTGGGTCCGGCTCCTGACCCGTATTTTCGGCTCGACCACGTTCGCCGTTAGCGCGCTTTTGGCGGCCTTCATGGCCGGCCTCGGCCTCGGCGCGGCACTTGCGGCACGCTATCTTCCCAAAATCCGGCACCCACTGCGCTGGTTTGGAGCGCTCGAGATCGGCGTCGGCCTCTACGCACTCATGCTCAACGTAGCGCTCCCCGCGGGCGAGGGCCTCTTTCTCGGACTCCGCGGACAGCTCGGGCTCTCGATGTACAGCGAGAGCCTCGTCAAAGTCGTGCTGTCTTTCATCGTGTTGCTGCCGCCTACGACGCTCATGGGCGCAAGCCTTCCCCTGCTCGTGCAACAGACCGCGCACCGCAAGAGTACCGTCGGTCTCCGCACTGGAACGCTCTACGCCATCAATACACTCGGCGCCGCGGGCGGTTGCTTCGCGGCAGGCTTCTACACCATCCCGGCCTGGGGCATGGAGACCACAACTCAAGTTGCCGCCGCGTTCAACACCTTCGTCGGCCTGGCTGCCATCACCGCGAGCTTTTTCGTAAAGCCTGCAGAGGCGGCGCCGGAGGACGTCCAAGCTCCGAGTGTCGACAGCGACAGCCAAAGCGCGTGGCGATGGGCCGTTGCAGCCTTCACCATATCGGGTTTCGCCGCCATCGGTCTCGAGGTCATTTGGACACGGCTCTTCACCTTCGTCCTCACAGGCTACACCTATTCCTTTACGGCAATGCTCACCGTGTTCCTCATCGGGATCTCGGTCGGAAGCATCGCTTTGACCTCGAGAGCCGATCGCACCAAGGATCCCGAAGGGCTTCTCGGGAAGCTTCAGATCGCGATCGGGATCTCGGCGCTCTTGTTCACACCAATTCTCGTGCTCGCCGACGACGCGAAGATCTATCTCCTCTACGAGCTCGGCTATGACTGGACGGGTCACACACTCAGCAAGTTTCTCGTGGCCTTCGTGGTGCTCGCTGTGCCGACCTTTCTCTTCGGCGCACAGTTCCCCGTGGTCTCGCGGATCGCCACCGAGGAAGCTTGGAGCGCGGGACGACGTGTGGGCGCGCTCTACGCGATGAACATCGTCGGCTCCATCGCCGGCGCGCTCGCAACGGGATACGTCCTCATCCCGCTCATCGGCTCGCAATGGAGCTTTCGCCTCCTCACCGGCTCGATGATCGCGATGGGCGTGGCGCTCGTCATGAAGCGCAGCAAGCTTCCACCGTTACGAAGACGCAGGATTGCTGCGGTCGCAGCAGTCCTCACCGCCGCAGTGGTCCTCCTGACACCCGCCGACCTCTCGTGGCGCATCCACAACGACTGGGTCACGTCCGGCGAACACCTCGCACATTACGAAGAGGGCGCGACGGCCACCGTGATGGTCGCGAAGAAAGACGACGGCAGCAACAGCCGCATCCTCGTCAACGGAAGCTCCGCGTCGAACTCGTCGGAATACGGCCTGTCGGTCAACCGCGTCCAAGGGAGCATCCTCTTTCTTTTCGAGATGATGCCGCGCAAAGTCTTCGCGGCTTGTTTTGGTACGGGCATCACCTTCGGAACGCTCAGCCAGTTCGAAGTCGAGAACATCGACGGCGTCGACATCTCGGCAGAAGTCATCCGTGCCGCCGGGCAGTTCAAAAGCGACAACTACGACGTCGTCAACGACCCTCGCACGACGCTCCACATCGACGACGGCCGCAACTTTCTCCTGAAGAGCCGCGAGAAATACGACGTCATCACGATGGAGCCCATGCCGCCGGCGCTCGCCGGCGTCTCCGACATGTACACCAAGGGGTTCTACGACCTCTGCCGCGAGCACATGACGCCCACCGGTCTCATGTCGCAATGGGTCCCGCTCTACTATCTGACGCTCGATGACGTGAAGATGCTCTATCGCACATTCGCGGAATCCTTTCCCCACGCCATGGTCTTCTTCTACCAATTCGATACGTTTCTCGTCGGATCGCAAGAGCCGCTAAAATTCTCGCCCAAAAGCTTTCGGGAGCGTCTCGTTTCCGAGAGGCTCGTACGTGATCTCGAGCGCCTCCATCTCGGGACGACCGAGCAAATGTTCAGCACGTACCTCATGGGCCGAGAGGCGATGCTCGCGTTCGCCGGTGATGTCCCCATCGTCACGGACGACCGGCCGCTCGTCGAGTTCACGGGACCGAAAGCCGTGGACATGTCGACAACGGCGATGAACTATCTCACGGTCACAGCACATGCGGAGCCCGTGGCGCCGCTGCTCGAAGGCGCGGTCTCTGACGAAGTCCTAGCCGCCATTCAAGAAGCCTTCGTCGCGCAAGCGCAGAAGTGGAAGAATGCGCGTACCGCCGACGCCTGGCGCCGAAGCAGGATTTCTAGGCTGAATCCTTAGCCTGGTTTGCCGTAGTCTCGTGGTGTGTTAGTTTCGCGCCATGAAAGGTCCATTACGTCGGGCTGGGCGCATCAGCCACCGCGAGCTGCTCATGAGAACAGGTGGCCTCGTCGGGTTGGCGTTCTCCGCTCCCTGGAATCGCCGCCGTCCGCGTTTCTCGCCGGTATGAACGCCGAGCGATAGTAACCTTCGCTGTCGGTGTAGTCCTCGAAGATGATCTCTCCGCTTTCGAGGCATTCTCTGAGCTCTGGACTCGCGTCCACATACTCGGAGGGCGTGAAGTTTTTTCCTCGGCATCTTCCTCGGAAAGGTGGACGCGGTGAAGTAGATAACTCCGTCCTCCTCGGCCATCGTGTAAATGAAATCGAGATTTGCCTCTTCGATGTAGGCGTTCATCCTGAGGAGCATGGCCATATAGGCCGACTCGCCCATCACCTCGAGCGGATTGGGCCTGCTCACATGCTCATCCGCCAGCAGGAGAGTGGCCCGGGCACCGACCATCAAACGATGATCGAGCTCTTTGCGGACCTCCGCGCGCGTCGTGGCGTAGTTGTAGGCGCAGTAGCCAAAGACGGCTACTAAATACACACCGGCGCCGATAACGACACTGCGATGCGCGTGTTTGAGTGTCGTCAATCGCGTCTTCCCGCCGCGGATGCGCACGACAATCCCCATAGAAAAACATCGCGCTCGAGTTGTTTTGGGCTGTAGTTACCGCATATCAAGCTGGGGGATAGTTTTCCAGCCGATCGAGCTCAGACGCGGAAGCCGCCGTGCCCGCCGCGGCCGCGGACGAGCTTTCGAATCGAAGTCTTGTCGTAAAACCGTCCGACATCTATACCGGGACACCCCTCTCGCGCAACGGCCCACCGCTCACGGGTCGCAAGTGGTGAATCCCTTCCGGACCCGAAAGGAAAGTTCTGACACTGGGTCGGCCGATGCGCGTATATCCCGCAACCTTTCGTGTTCTCGTCGAGAAACACACAGGTACCGTCTTTTTCCGCCAGCAATCGATAGCCGTCGCGCTCCTCGACCGCCCAATCGAGACCCGCTTTCCCAAGTCTCCGTATGTCGCGTTTGGTGAGAAAGACGCCTTCGACCTCGCCATTGCCGAACATCGACTGAGTGCAACACTGGCCACAATCCGGCTGACATTCGAACCGCAGCCCACCTTTTATCCACCTCATTAGGTAGGTCAGTTTAACCGATCCTGCTCCTGGTACACCTCAAACTCCGTTTCGTCAGTTGACTCAGTTGCCGAACTAAGCTAGGCTGGTTGCGTGCGTAAAGTCAATATTCACGAGGCGAAGACTCATCTCTCTCGACTCATCCAAGAGGTGCTGGACGGCGGTGAAGTCATCATCGCTCGCGACAACGTGCCGCTCGTCCGGCTCGTGCTCCTCGACAGTGCCAAGAAAGCGCGCATCCTGGGAACAGCCAAAGGGAAGGTTACGTTAGCGGCCGACTTCGATGAACCACTGGCGGACTTCGATGACTACCGCTGAACCGTCACAGAATCTATTACTCGACACGCACACGCTGATCTGGCTCGCGACCGACGATGCTCGAATATCGGAGCAAGCGCGGACTCTGGTCGGCGACCTAAAGAACGATCTCTATCTGAGCGTGGCCTCAGTGTGGGAGCTCGCTATCAAGAAGAGCCTGGGAAAAATCGACTTACAGATGCCGCTCGCGGCTTTCGTCAAGAGCCAAACCGAGGCACTCAATCTTCGGCGCCTGGACATCCATAGCGAACATGCTTTGCTAGTCGAGGGGCTACCGTTCCATCACCGGGACCCTTTCGACCGAATACTAGTGGCGCAGGCCCTTCACGAGGGCTTGAGCATTCTTGGCGCGGACTCCGTTTTCGACGCCTACTCGGTCAAGCGACTCTGGTAGCCGGTCGCGTATCAGGCGGCGACACCGATCTTCGTTTGGATGCCATAATGCACGTCACGGTGGATAGCTACGTTCTCGCGGTGGATATCGGCGGCACGTTCACCGATGTCGTGCTGCGCGACGGCCGTGGGAGAACATGGGTAGACAAGACGCTTACGACGCACGCGGACCTTCTGGAAGGGTTCTTTCGCGTCGTCGAGCTCGGGCTCGAAAAAGCAGGGGCGCAGCCCGCGGATGTCAACGACGTCATCGTCCATACGACAACGATCGTGACCAACGCGATCATCGAGCGCAAAGGGCCCCCGACAGCCCTCTTCATGACCGAGGGCTTTGCCGACGTTCTCTCCATGTCGTAACGAGACCGCTACGACATGTACGACCCGCAGATCGAATTTGTCGAACCGCTCGTCCCGCGCGCGCTTACCTTCGAAGTAGAAGAACGCACCCTCTCAGACGGGACGATTCAAAAGAGCGTCGACCCCGTACAGATCACCAAGCTCACCGCCAAGTTGAGTGCGGCGGGCGTGCGCTCCGTCGCGGTGAGCTTCTTGAACGCGTATAAAGTCCCGGATAACGAGCGAGCCGTGCGCGAGGCCCTTCTCGTCGCCGAACCGAGCCTCCACGTCTCTCTCTCGTCGGACGTTTCGCCGCAAATGCGCGAATATCCGAGAACATCCACCACCGTCGTCAACGCGTACACGATGCCGATCACCAAGCCCTACTTGACGTCGTTGAAGACGCGCCTAATCGAGCGCGGTTTTCCGAACGAGCCGCTCATCATGTTGAGCAGCGGCGGCATCATCGGCGCCGAGCTCGCCGGACGGTTCCCCGTGAGAATGATCGAGTCCGGCCCGGCCGCGGGCGCTCTCGTCGCGAGCTATCTCGCCGACGAGCTCGGGTCGATCAGCTCATGTCCTTCGACATGGGCGGCACCACAGCCAAAGCGTGCCTCATCCAGGACCGTCGCCCGCTCATCGCAGGAACGTTCGAAGTGGATCGGCGCTATCGATCCAAACCCGGAAGCGACCTTCCCGTAACTGTTCCCGCCATCGACATGATCGAGATTGGCGCGGGAGGCGGCAGCATCGCGAGCGTGGATGCGCTCGGGCTTCTCACCGTTGGCCCGGAGAGCGCCGGCTCGGAGCCGGGTCCCGTCTGTTACGGTCGAGGCGGAGTCGAGCCGACGGTAACGGATGCAGACCTCGTTCTCGGGCTTTTGAACGCCGAGAACTTTCTCGGCGGCGAGATGCGTCTCGATGCGGAAGGCGCCGTGAAAGCGATAGAAGCGTTGGCCGCGAAGCTCGAGGCCGACGTCGAGGCCACCGCACTCGGGATCTATCGCGTCGTCGGAGAGTCCATGGCGGCCGCGGTTCGCGCACACACGACCGATCCAGGTATCGACCCGCGCGGGATACCTCTTCTGGCCTTCGGCGGCGCCGGCGGACTCCACGCTTGTTACGTGGCGGAGCTTCTAGAAAGCACGACGGTAATCTTCCCACCGATGGCGCCCGTTCTCTCCGCTTTCGGCGCGCTCATAACACCGGCGCGTCTCGACATGGTGCGCGGCGCGCTCGGGAGCCTCGCGACCATTGATTGGAAGCACGTCGGCGACATTCTCGACGAGATGGAGACCGAGGGCCGCCGCGCCCTCGTCGATGCAGGCATTGCTGAAGACGCCGTGCGTTTCAGCTACAGCGCGGACATGCGCTACTACGGGCAAGCGAACGAAGTCACCGTCGAGCTCGAAGGCGACCCGCGCGCCGATCGAGACACGAGCCGTCTCCGTGCGCGATTCGAAAAAGCCTATGAAAACCTTTACGGCATTCGCCTCTCCGAAATGGAGGCGGAGGTCGTGAGCTTTCGCGTGAGCGCCCACGGCCCGGACGTAAGGCGAGACCACCAAACCACGCTCGCGTCGGCGCCGGGTAGCCCATCTTCGGAGCGCAGCGTGCGTTCCGCGTGATCGCCTATTTCGGCTCGACCATCCACCACACCGATATCGGCGGCTACGGCGTTGGGGCGGGCGGTCCTTCTGGTGTTGTTGATCGCGCTTCAGATCGTTCCGGATTTCGGCCCCATGCGCACCGCCGAAAGAAGAGCCGCGCTCGAAGGGAAAGTGCTCCGAGATGGGCGGTTCCTATGATGAGCAAGGAGCTCACCGACCTGAAAGCCTCTGATTCCAAGAACACCAGCTTCCTCCTGAATTTTTTGTTCCCCGTCTTTCTCATTATCACCATGAACCTGGGGTCTTTTTTCCTCACCGGAAGGCCCATCGTCATGGAGAGCTTTCTGCTGGCCTGCACGCTCCTGGGTATTCTCATGTGGTTTCAGAAGGTCGACGATTTGACCGGAATCATGAACACGGCTTACGCCGGAATGAAGGGCGTTATGCCGGCGGTCGTTATCCTTGCCCTCGCCTACTGCATCAATACGCTGAGCCAAAACATGGAGACAGCTGCCTATGTTGTGAGCATGACTGAAGGGTGGATGACGCCGAATGTGATCCCGGTTCTCGCTTTTGTCATGAGCGCTTTCACCAGCTTCGCCACCGGAAGCGCCTACGGCACCTACGCCATCATGGTTCCGATTGTGGTCCCGCTCGCGTACCAATTCGGCGGCCAAGAGGTGGGAACACTCGTGTACTCTTCGTTTGGCGCCGTCCTAGGCGGCGCCGTCTTCGGCGACCACTGCTCGCCTCTATCGGATACGACGGTGCTTTCTTCGATGGGCAGCGCGTACGACCACCTCGACCATGTGAAGACCCAGATGCCCTACGCGATGGCGGGGGCCGCGGTTGCTTTGGTCGGCTATGTCATCGTGGGATCGGTGTAATTGGCAGCCGCTAGTTGCTCCGTTTCCTCTGACGCTCATACTCCTCGAGAAGCTCTCGCGACAACACCGGGTACACCTCGCCGAAGCGGTGTTCTTTCTTCCTCAAGAGCTCACGCTGATAGTTCTCCATCGAGATCTTCGCGCGCGCTTGACTGAGCACCTGCTCTAGGAGCTGCGGAGGAAAGAAGAGTACTCATGATTCGTCGGCCACAACGATGTCTCCTGGCAACACGGTCACATTGCCGATCCGCACGGGCACGCTCCACTCCGCGCCGAGCCACTCAGAGGTATCGATATCGAAGTACCGCGCGAACACGGGAAAATCCGCAAAGCTCGAATCTCCGAGCTCGGCGAGATCGCGACTTCCACCGTCCACGATAGCGCCACGGATGCCCGAGAGCTTCATTCCCAGCGCTCCGACATCACCGAACATCTGGTCGCCTGACGCTCCTCCGAGCTCGACGACAACGACGTCTCCGGGTCTCCCCTCGTCCGCGGCACGTCCGTAAAAGCGTCGATCCCAGTCGCCCTCCTCGGCCAGCGCATCGAGCGCCTCGCGGATATCGGGACGCGGCGGCAAAAAACGCATCGTGAGCGCGCGTCCGACGACACGCTCGCCTGGTTGCGTCGTACGAAGCTCAAGAACGTAGTTCGCCTTGTGGTCTCCGAGCGCGTCCCAAATCGCCTCGAGCTGGAGTGTCTTGAGCGCTTCTAGCTGGGCGTCGGTGACCTGGACGTCGCGCGAGCTCGCCAACATGTCCATGAGGGGCGAAGAGGTCGCGCTATTCGCCCGAAATCCTTCCGGAGTCTCGACGTCTTGCGCAAAGGTAATGTTCGAAACGAAGACAAAAGCCGCGGAGACCAGCACTGTCCGTCTATTCATTTGAAACCCTCCATGAAACAAGTAGGCGATTAACGACGCAGGATACGCTGATACACGGCCCGAGCGCGATCGATTCCGTCACGATAAGCTTCTTTTTGGGCCGCCGTGTGCCACCTGTCTCTCGCCTCTACCCGCCGCCAGAGCGCCTCGACGGATTCGAGAAGAAAGCGGGCATCCGCAACCGACGTAAAAGTCACGCCGTCCCGAACAATATGCACGGCCGAGGTCTGCGCGAACGCGTAGCTATCACCGACGAAACGACTCTGCAGTCCGACCGCACGGGCCGCAACCCAGCCGCTTCCGGGGATGTCGACCGACGCTTCGAGCTCCCATCGAGGACCGTCGCCGCTCGGCTGCCACGAATGCGCGACTTCCCCGTTGACGATCACGTCGACGCGCTCGATAGGTGAAATCGACGCAAGCTCTATCTCGACGTGAAACGATTTCGCGTCTCCCGCTCCCACAACTATCTCGTCACCCGGCTGCTTCCCGTCGACGGTCAGGAAGAGAAGCGGTCCGCTCGTCCCAAACGTACGGCCAGCCGCCACCGCGTCGAGCCAGGACACGAACGTGAGCGGTCCCTCGACCTGCGCGTAGGTTCGCGCTGTCCCGCCCGAAGGGTCGTACCAGACGTCGGAGAAGTTGTCGGTGCCGCCGGTGGCCGCCAGACGAAAGCCGCAATTGAGAAACTTGTAATAAACACTCGTGGAGTCTTCTTCTAGAGACGCGATCGAGACTACGTCGTAGAAATCTCCCTTGCCGAGAGCTACGTGAACGGGGATGTCCGCGGTCGCCGCATCTTCCGGGGTCTCAACACGCTGATTGTACGGATGAACGAAGCCCGCAATGCCTGATTGCGCGTGCACGCCGTCGATGTGTCGAATCTTGAGAACGTCGGGTGCATAGGGTGTGTTCGCCGCGCCGCCGAGCAGAGGCATAATGAACGCGTTTACGCCGATGAGCGCGACATGCCCGAAGGAGCCGCGAAATTCCTGCGAGTAGCGCAAAATGTAATCGTCGCTCGATAGGCGATAAGGATCGCCGGTAAGGTCGCTCCATCGCCCCATGAGCTTCGTGCCATCCATGTGGATGAGCGCGTTCGTAACGTGCAAGTCATCGGCAACGACTTGATGGAAGAAACCTTCCTGCGTCAGCCCGAACCGCCCTTCGTGAAGATCGTGCGTGTGCATGTCTCCGGAGAACCAGCCGTCGCTGGGCGCGTCGATAATCCGCGTGAGCTGAAGCTCGACTTCGACGACGCCGCCCTCGGGCACGTCAACGCTCGCCCGCGCCGGAAGATATTCGAAGCCCCGCATCGCTTCGACGACCGTGCTCCCTGCCGGCACCTCCACATCGAAAGAGCCGCTCGAGTGCTGAAAGTGCGTCCTCGTCGCCGGCACCATCCGATGAAAACCGCCATCTTCCGTATAGCCGCGCCCGTCGCTTCCAACGACCATGAGCCGCGCGGGAACGACGTCGCCGTGGGGGCCGCGCACGACACCACGCGCGCGTCCGGTTGCAAAGCGGGGCTTACGCGAATCAATACGGACAGCTTTCCAAGCACCTCTAGCCCCGCCCGCGGCAGACAGCGTATAGAGCGTCGTCGGCCCGCGGTGGTTGGACACGAAGGCGATCATGGAGCCATCCGGGCTCACAGCCGGGTCGAATTCGTCGAGCGCATCCTCGGTGAGGCGCACACGATTGCCGCCCGTCGCCGGAACGACAGCGATATCGTTCGAGCCCGCCGCATCGGTGGAATAGGTCAGCGAGCTTCCGTCGGGTGACCATTCAGGCTTGGCTCGATAGCTCGTCTCTTCGTAGTGCACCAGCATCGGCTCGCCCGAAGGCAGCGGCAGGACCCATATGCCGCCCGACCCGCTTCGTCCAGAGACGGGCGACACATAGGCGAGCTTCGTTCCATCGGGTGAGACAGCCGGCTGAAAGTCGTTGCGACGCGTCGCTACGACCACGGTCTGGGTGCGGGTCTCGAGATCCAGCCGATAGATGTCCAGGTTGCCGCTCCGGCGGCTCGCGAAATACAAGCTCTCGCCGTCCGGACTCCAGCTAGGCTCGATGTCGACTTCGGGATCGTCGGTAAGACGCTCGACAATGCCACCTGCCGCATCGACGATACCGATGTCCAGATTTCCGTCGACGTCCATCGTGAGCGCGACCTGCGTTCCGTCCGGGCTGAAGCGCGGCTCCGAATGATACGCGGGCCCTTGTGTCAGAGCGACCGCGTCCCCGCCTTCGACGGGCACTTTCCAGATGTCTCCGCGCATCGCGAAGACGAGGAACTGGCCGTCGGGGCTAAACGCCGGGTCGAGCGGACCCGTCGAAATCGCTGGCAAGAGATGAAACTCGACGCGGGTCTGGGCTGCGAGCATGCTGCTCGCAGACACGGCGAGCGCAACAACACAAGCCGTGCGAGCCCACAAGAAGTTGCGGATCATCAGTCGCTCCTGTTCTCGAGCTTCTGCCGACCTGCGGCAGAAAACGCCCTATTCTGGCACGGGGGGGCACTTATTTGCGCCTTTCCCCATGTTGCCGGTGTATAAAGGGCCCCGGAGGTTTCACTCGACGGTGTCGAGGAGCCGACGGAGCTCTACGATTTGCTAGACAACCCGGCCGAAAGCATCGACGTCGCCTCCGAACATCCCGACATCGTGCGCGAGATGCTTCTTCTCTTCTCGAGCGCGCGCGTCGAATCTGAGCTTTTCCCGTTGAGTTAGCACTGGTGCTTGAACACCCACCGCCAGCGGGCAGCTAGTCTAGTTATTCTATTCTTGGGGATCGGATGGAAACGGCCGGTGAGAAGTTAGAACCCTCTTTTCCTGCCCCGAATGTTCCGGCGGCTGCCTTTCGGCTTACCACCGCCCCCGCGCGGTCCGTGAGGCGCCGACGGGCCGCCGCCATCGGAAAATCCGGGCGGACGACGCTGTCTTTCCTCAGCCGCGCTGACACGAAGATTCCTTCCGGAGAGCTCGTAGCCGTCGTAACGCTCGATGGCTTGTTCAGCGGAGTTTTGCTCCGTGAACTCGACGAATGCGAAGCCTCGGGGGCGACCTGTAATTCGGTCGGTGGGAACGAAGATCTCTACGATCTCGCCAATTTCGGAGAATATCGTCTCGAGCTCGCCCCTCGTTATGTCATAACTCATATTTCCAACGAACACTTTGCTAGTAATGATGAACCTCCTAATTCACTTATTGTACACACTTTCTCGAATCAACGTAGCAAGGCGTCCCGAGCAAGCGCCCCGTCCGGAAGCCGCAGCTCGATGAGACCCGTGGCCGCCGCCGTCGACGTATTTGCGAGGCGAAGCTCGGTGGCGAATCCCGCGTCGTTTACAACGTAAGCGAAGTTTGCACCTGTAGTTAGCGCTGGTAGCTCGACACCGATCGCCTCGCCACGCAGATTCACCGTGGTCTGGCGGGCCGTCACGCTCACGGCAACGTCGCTCTCGATTTCCAGAATTCCACGCACTCCGTCTCCAAAACCTTCACCGATGCTCACGCTCAGCTGTTGGCCGGGCATGACGGTTCGCTCGAAGCTTCGCTCTTCGACACCAATGCGGATATGGGCCGCGCTCAGACTGCGTTCGTAACGTGCACACTCGTGTCGATATCACCGTGACGGATGAGTGTTTTCTCCGCGTTCACCGCAAAGCGCACGGTGCGGCCGAGGCTAGCTGAAACGACACTTTCGCTCGTCCACATATCGCCGGCGCGGTGGCGGACGAGCGCGGCCACCATGGGCGCGTCGTTGCCCTCCGCGTGCACGACCGCATAACCGGACTCGGCAAGCCGATACGCCTTCGCGACGGAAACGGTCGACGGCCTCCGGTTCGAGCCCCACGCTCGCCTGAAGAATTTTCACTGCAACTTCGTTCTCAAGATCGATATGTCTTGCTTTGTAGACGGTGCCGAAGGCGCCCGCACCGAGTCGCTCCTGGAGAACGTATCTCCCGGCGATAGTTGTGCCCGGCCCCGCATCCGCGTCGGTCCCCTCCGCTTGCGCCGCATTTTTCTGACGAAGCTGGGGCTCGACGCGCGCCAAGGCCATGGGGAATTTGATCGGCTTGGTGACGCAGTCGTTGGCGCCGCATTCGAGAGCTTCCACAACGCTTTCGGGGCTGTCATTGGCCGTACCTCATTCTTCTCGACATCATGATGCCGGGGATGAGTGGTATCGAGGTGCTCCGAGAGTTGCGTGTGAAATACTCGACACGTGACCTACCGGTCATCATGTGTCGAACTGCCCCGCTTCGACCATCGCCAACGCATCCGGCCCGTTCTCGGCGGTCTCGACGTCATAACCTTGCGGATCAGACGCTGGGACAACATGTCCCGGTTGCCTTCGTTGTCATCGACAACGAGCAGTTGCGACTTCATGTGATTCGGCTCTCCGAGCTCCCGTCGAAGAAGCGGCGAAATCGCCCCTCTGAACAAACGTTTACTTAATTTTGCCTATACAGTTATTAGACGGGAGCAGCCGCCGGCTTGTCAAGACACCGCGGCGCGTTCGGGCCTCTTCGCGAGCACTTCAGATAGGATAGTCACAGATTTTTCACAACCCTCGTCGCAGGCGCCGAAGCCAAGACGAAAATGGGCTGGAAAGCCGAAGCAATCCCCCGGCGCGAGCCCGTGTTGCAATTGTGCCAGGGAGCCGTCAGGATGCCGACATTATGAGATCGTTTGTACGGAGTCTTTCAGTGTCCTTGCTCGTCTTTCAGGCCCTCGCCACGCTCGGATCGGCCGAGACCTTCGAGCTGACCACCGCCAGCATCGCCGAGATCAACGCCGCGTTCGAAGCCGGCACGCTCACCTCGGAAAAGCTCGTCGAGCTTTGCCTCGCCCGTATCGCGGCCTATGACGCGAAGGGCCCAAAGCTCAACGCCGTCATAGCACTCCACCCCGGAGCCCTCGCCACCGCGCGGGCTCTCGACGAGGAGCGGCGAACGAGCGGCCCGCGCTCCCCCCTCCACGGCATCCCCGTCGTTTTGAAGGACAACTACGACACCTTCGACCTTCCCACAACGGCAGGATCCTTCATGCTCCAAGACTCGATCCCTCCAGACGACGCTTTCGTGGTCAAGAAGCTACGCGACGCCGGCGCCATCATCCTCGCCAAGCTCAACATGAGCGAGTTCGCCTCCGGCGCCACGATGAGCTCCCTGATCGGACCGATGCTGAACCCGCACAACCTCGCCCGCTCACCCTCCGGCTCGTCCGGTGGAACCGGCGTGGCCATCGCCGCCGCCTATGCACCGCTAGGACTCGGAACCGACACCGGCGGCTCGGTCCGCGGCCCCTCCGCGGCGAACGGCATCGTCGGGCTCAAGACGACCCACGGCCTCGTCAGCCGCGACGGCATCGTTCCCTTGGGGCTGAGCTTCGATACCGCCGGCCCCATGGCCAAAAACGTCTACGATGTTGCCGTGGCGCTCGGCATCATGGCCGGCCTCGACCCAGCCGACGACTCGACCCGCAAGGGCGAAGGCAAGCGTGAGACCGACTACACCCAATACCTCGACGCCGAAGCTTTGAATGGCGCCCGCATCGGCATCGCCCGCGACTTCATGGAACAAGACCCTGACGTCGATTGGGTCATCGAAACCTCGCTCGAAGCCATGCGCGACGCGGGTGCTGAGATCGTCGACGTGGAGTTCCCGAAGTGGCTGCTCGAATCGAGAGGCGACCTCTACTGGGCGATCCGCCGGCGAGAGTTCCGCGCCGACATCCCGACCTACCTCGCAACCCTCGGCGAGGGCTACCCGAAAAACGTCGCCGATCTCGTAAGACGCTCGATGACGCTGACCGCCCCCACGAGCGAAGGATTCGTCCCCAATCCAGCCCGGTGGAGCCTCTTCAAGAAAGAGGAGGAAAGCGGTACGCTCGAAGACTACGAATACCTCGCCGTACGCGACCATGGGTTGGCGTTGATTCGAGCCGTCGTCGAGGGGATGATGCGCGAAGAGCAGCTCGACGCCATCGTGTATCCCACGGCACCGCGCCGTCCGCCCCGCTCGGATGCGGACCCGGACCCGCTGGCCGACCTGTTCGCCTCGGCCACGAACATCGCGAACCTCACCGGCTTTCCCGACCTCATCGTACCCGCCGGCTTCACCGGCCACGGGCTTCCCGTGACCCTCTCGTTCCTGGGCGTAGCGTTCAGCGAGCCGCGCATCTTAGCGCTCGGATACGCTTTCGAGCAGAAGACCCGAGCCCGCCGCCTTCCGGTCCACACGCCCGCGCTGGCTGGCGAGAAGGTGGAGTACTGATCGCTGTTTGGCGCCGGCCCTTATTTGGTGCCATAGAACCACGGAGGTCCAGATATGAAGCTCGAGGAAGATATCAAGCCGGTCACGTATCTGAGGAACAATGCCTCGAAGCTCATTCGCTCAGTTTCGTTGCGAGGCCGCACGGTGACGATCACGCAAAACGGCGAAGCGAAAGCAGTTCTGATGGACGTGGCAACCTACGACCGCTTCAAGCAGGCGGTAATCTTGATGAAGCTCATAGCGAAGGGAGAGGCGGACGTCACAGCGAAGCGGACCCGCTCCGAGAAGGAAGCCTTCGCGCGCGCCGAACGAGCCATCAAGCGTGCTTCACAGGATGGCTAGTCGGTTCTACCAAGTCATCCGGACCCTTGATGCAGCGCCTTCTCCGCTGAGCTTTCTCACCCCGCCGCTGAGTAGTCACGCCGGAGGGCGCGCCCAACTTGGTCCAGACCAAGTTCCTCTCGAAATCTGGCAACTAACCTACGCAAAAGGCCTGTATCGGCGTGCTCGCGGCTCGAACCCGCATCTGCTAGCCTGGACTCATGCACGTGGTAGCGGTGATGCGATGGGGCCCACCACTCGAGGACGAGCTTCCCGAGCTGGCGGCGCGGATCGGCGTGGTGGCTTACGATCTGCGCCTGCGGCTCGCCGGTGGGTTGCCGGCTTTTTTCGCACGGGTGAAGGACGGGACCGAGGCCGCGGTGCTCGTCGAGTTTCTCCGGGCACGCGGGCACGGCGCGGTCGCCTGTGATGCTGCCGCGGTCCCAGACCCAGAAGATCAGCTCGTGCCCGTCGACTTCGAGCTGTCGGCGACGGCGCTTCGCGGCGTCTGCACACGAGGTCGTCGCTTCGAGCTTCCCGTTGCCACGATCTCGGCGCTCCTGCACGTCGCGTGCGTTACCGGCGCGGAACAAACGGTGACGACGAAGGAGAAAAAATTATCGCTCGGGCGGGCCGTGGCCACGGGAGGGATGATGATGCGCAAGAAAGTCGACCGAGTCACCAAGACCGCGACCGAGGATCAGGAGCGGATGATTTACATGTTCTACGGCTCAGACACAGCACCTTGTGTCTGGAAGGAGCTGACGTTGCGCTGGGAGGGCCTGGGCAACGAGCGCCAGTTGACCACGACGGAGAATTTCAGAACGCTCGCGGCGAAGCTGCGAACGCTGGCTCCCGAAGCTTTCCACGACGAACGCCTGTTGAAGAACAAGCGACGAGCGGACATCTCGATGTTCGCCGGCAGGGGAAAGGAACGCCGCCTTCAAACCACAAACGCCGGGGAAAACGATCTCGCGGCTTTTCTGCTCGTCCGAGGCCACGTCGAAGGGCAACTCTAAGCTCTTGGACAAGGCGAACCTGCAGTACCCAATTGCCTTTGGCCCCGCGGGGCCCTAACATAGTCGACGCGATGTCACTCGCAAGCGGTCACAAGCTCAGACACTACGAGATCCTCGAGCTCATAGGCAAAGGCGGGATGGGCGAGGTCTATCGGGCAAAGGACACCAAGCTTGGGCGGGACGTAGCCATCAAGGTTTTTCCCTAAGGGCTCGCTCAGAACAAAGAGCGCCTCGCCCGATTCAACCGAGAGACGAAGGTCCTCGCGTCGCTGAACCATCCTGGGATTGCTTCGATCTACGGGCTCGAGGAGTCTGAGGGCACGCACTACCTGATCCTCGAGCTGGTGCCGGGGGAGACGTTGGCAGCACGGCTTGCCCGTGGACCCATCCCCGTTGAAGAGGCTCGCCGGATCGCCGTCCAGGTCGCTGAGGCGCTCGAGGAAGCCAACGAACGAGGGATTGTTCACCGCGATCTCAAGCCCGCGAACATCATCCTCACGCCGGACGACAAGGTGAAGGTGCTGGACTTCGGCCTCGCGAAGGCGTTCGCCGAGGAGACACCGGAAGCCGATAGTTCGATGTCACCTACACTCACCCGGGATGCAACGCGCGTCGGGGTGATTCTCGGCACGGCGGCGTACATGAGCCCGGAGCAGGCGAAAGGCAAGCAGGTAGACAAGAGAACCGACATCTGGGCCTTCGGCGCCGTGCTCTACGAGATGCTCACCGGTACCAAGGCGTTTCCTGGCGATGATGTCGTAGATGATGCGCACCAAGCGAGCCAGGAGCCGGCCCGCCACCGAGCGCTGACAACAGCTCGCTCACCGCCTCTTCGGAGAGCCGCTTCAAAGCAATGCGCTCGCACAACCGCTGGCGCACGAGCTGCGAGAGAATCTTCTCGAAAGGCTTACCGACTTCGAGCTCCACGTCTCGATAGGTGCCCACGATCAAAATGGGTACGGTCGCAATGTGGGTGACGAGGTGTTGAAGAAGCAGAAGGCTGGATTCGTTCGCCCAGTGGAGGTCATCGAGTAGCCAGACGAGCGGCGCCCTCTCGCTCAAGCGCTCGCAAAATTCTGAATGCTGTTGAATAGATAACGGCGCTGCTGCTCCGGGGGCAAAACCATGGGTTCCGGGATGTCGTCATACGTGCGCCTTAGCTCGGGGATGAGCTTCGCGACTTCGGAGGCCTCTTCCCCCAACACTTCTCGAAGTTGATCGGACGGAAGGACGCGAAAGACTTGCTCCAGGCTCTCGATCCACGGCAGACAAGGCTGCGCTCCTTCCATCTCGTAGCAGTGACCTTCGATCGCGAGAAAGCCTTCGTGGCGCGCGAAAGCAAGGATCTCTTCGCAGAGCCTCGTCTTCCCCACGCCAGGCTCTCCACCGACGCGCGCGAGACTTCCCTTCCCCAAACGAAGTCCTTCCGCGAGCTGCCACAGTAGTCGAACAAGCTCCTGTAGCCAAGCTTGAGCGCGGTCTTCCGGCTCGACATCTCGGCGAGATGCGCGATGAGCTTGGCGATGCTCGTATTCTCACGACCACTAGCTTTTCCGCCGAGTGAAGGAGTTCCTCGCTAGAAAGTTGTTCGAGCTTTGTAAAGTAGCGCGTGAATTGTTCGATCATCTTCTCATCTCAGTAATCAAGTATACTGTGCTGTTTTTCGACGCCCGGAGATTGTGCGAGAGCATCGGCCATGGCTCAGAACGACACGAAAGTCACAATCCTCGCCAAGAGCGTAGCCGCGACCCATACCGCGTCCGACAACAGCGTTTGTAGACGGAGCGCTGACGCGAAAACTCTTGCCTCTCAAAACCTGTCAAATGTTTTTTTTTGCTATCCGGTCATTTCTTTGAAAGACGACTTGGTTGCCCGCCACCCACCACTGTCGTAACATCGGATTCCCCGGTACCTTCGGGAATCTGCTTCACGGCAACCAAGCGTCATGCCCACACCACACACTGTCGAACACCCCGCAGAGCTCATGTCCTTTCTCTTTGCCTGTCACCCTGACGTGAAGAGGACAAAGGTGCGCCAGTGGCTCAAGCACGGATCGGTTCAAGTCAACGGACAGTCGGTAACACGCTCCAAGCACCCTCTGCACACCGGGGACGTCGTCTCGATTCGCGCCAAGAAAGACGTGCAGGCAGAAGGACTGTTGCCACCGGGAATGCAGGTATTGTTCGAGGACGAATCGCTCATCGTCATCGAGAAGCCCGAGCGTTTGTTGAGCATGGCCAGTGCGACAGAGAAGGACGAGACAGCCTATACTTTTCTGACGGACTACGTACGCGCCGGCAATCATCAGAGCCGGCGGCGGGTTTGGATCGTTCACCGGTTGGACCGCGAGTCGTCGGGGCTGATGGTCTTTGCGAAGACGCAGGCCGTCAAGCGCGTGCTGCAAGCACACTGGTCCAAGACCGCGAAACGCTATCTGGCAGTCGTGGAAGGAGCGCCACCGGCTGACCAAGGCGTGCTGGAGTCACACCTGGATGAGAGCAGCTCGTTCAAGGTACGAAGCTCCCCGCGCAGCGAGCGGACACGCCATGCGGCGACTCGTTACCGGGTGAGGAAACGGCGCGCCACCCGCACGTTGGTCGAACTGACACTGGAGACCGGTCGGCGCAATCAGATCCGAGTGCATCTGGCGGACGCGAGGTGTCCAATCGTCGGCGATCGCAAGTATGGGGCCCGCACGAATCCCGCTCGGCGCCTGGGACTGCACGCGAGCTCCCTGCAATTCAAGCATCCGACGTCTGGAGAGCTTCTAACTTTCGACTCACCTCTGCCGCGGGAGCTGGCGCGTCTGCTGTGAGAGTCCCCTATTTGCCCACTACCCACCATTGTCGTAGCATCATCGCCCCGAGATGTCACTCCCAACCGGCAGCAAACTCGCGCATTACGAGATCCTCGAGCCCATCGGCAATGGCGGTGCGCGTCGAGACCGAGCCTGGCTTCACTTTCGGGAACGCGGCGTTGCTCTTCGAGCAACGACATTTCGCGGGGGATGCGACGGCCGTAGTCGGACGCACCTACGACATCTCCCCCGATGGCGAGAGATTCCTGATCGTTCAGGAAAGCGGGGGCGACGCGGTAGCTTCGACGGAGTCCATCCTCGTCCTCAACTGGTTCGAAGAATTGCTTGCGGACCGTCCAGCATCTCGATGTGGACGGGAAATTCTTGGGCTTGGGTGACACGGACGGAGCGGTCGCACCTTTCTATTCTCCGGACGGCGCTTGGGTTGGCTTCTCCGCCGACGGACAACTCAAGAAGGTGCCGCTCGCCGGCGGACCGTCTGTAGTTCTTTGCGGCGCACCCGGCTACCTCGGTGGGAGTTGGGGGCCGGACGGCACGATCGTTTTCGCGAGCTCGGGGTCGGGGCTGCAGCAGGTCTCTTCGGCAGGGGGTGTTCCGGAGCCGATCACAACCCTGGACAGCGATCGCGGAGAACTCTTTCATTGGCGTCCAAAGTTCCTGCCCAACGGAAAGGCGGTGCTCTTTACCGTGCGGGCGACGTCGCCCCGCAATCAAGTCGCTGTCCTCGAGCTCGGAACCCGTGAGCATCGTCTTCTTATACTAGGAGAGAGCGCCCGGTACCTGGAGACGGGCCATCTGGTCTACGTGGTTGGTCCGCTGGCCCACGGCGCTCGATTCGACGAGTCCGAAACTTTGCTAGCGGTTGCTTTCGATGTGGACCGTCTCGAGGCGACCGGCGAGCCGGTCGCCTCGA
This sequence comes from Acidobacteria bacterium bin61, assembly GCA_963578475.1. Taxonomy (GTDB): domain Bacteria; phylum Acidobacteriota; class Vicinamibacteria; order Marinacidobacterales; family SMYC01; genus SMYC01. The sequence goes on from CAUZCL010000009.1 coordinate 118,468, forward strand.
GGAGAGTGTTCAAGGAGCGAGTTCGATGCAAGAGTTCTTCGACATCGGTCGCGACGGCACCCTCGTCTACGTGCCCACGATCCAAGGGAAGTCCACTTTGGTTTGGGTGGACCGCGCCGGTCGTCAAGCGCTTATCGAAGTTGACCCCGCCATGTACCGGCAACCGCGGCTGGGACCCGACGGAACACGAGCGGCGGTGGCGATCGCATCGCGAGGAGAAATCGACGTTTGGGTATACGACATCGATGGTGGACCCCGAACGCGACTGACTGGGGGTGGACGAAACGTAAATCCATTGTGGACCCCGAATGGCGAGCGGGTTGCGTTCACTACCCTCCAAGGCTTGTTCTGGGCGCCGGCAGACGGCAGCGGGGAGCCTGAGCTTCTATTGGCAAGGCGGGAAACGGAAAGGCAAACCCTATTTTCCTGGTCATCGGACGGACAAAGCCTGGCATTTGGGGATGGCGGAGATGTGTGGCTTCTACCTCTAGGAGGCGAGTCCGTTCCGGTCCTCACAACGGCGGCACAGGAAATAGGTACGGCATTCTCTCCCAACGGACGATGGCTTGCGTATGCTTCCGACGAGTCGGGACGGGACGAGATCTACGTTCAACCGTATCCGGAGGCAAGCCGCCGATGGACGATCTCGACGAACGGTGGCCGTGCGCCCCTCTGGTCCCCGCAAGGAGATGAGCTCTATTATCGTCACGAGAATCGCGTGATGGTCGTCCCTGTGGAGACGGAACCGACGTTCTCCAACGGCGCACCGCGGATGCTCTTCGAAGGAAGTTACTTGCTTCGGATAGGTTCGGTAATCCCTACTACGACGTTTCACCGGACGGTCAAAGATTCTTGATGCTGACAAGCCCTTCGAAAGCGGGGGTCCACGTCGTCCTCAATTGGTTCGAAGAGCTCGAGCGGCTCGTTCCAACACAGAACTAGCGGCCCACGCGACCCCCTGGTTGCCCACTACTCACCATTGTCGTAACATCGTCGCCCAGACATGTCCCTCTCGCCCGGCCACCAACTCGCTCATTACGAGATCCTCGAGCCCATCGGCATCGCCGGGCAGATGGCGGAGGCACTGGAAGCCGGGCACGAGGTCGGGATCATCCACCGTGACCTGAAGCCCGCGAACGTGAAGGTCAAAGAAGACGGCACGGTGAAGGTGCTCGATTATGGGCTGGCGAAGGCGATCGAAGGAGACGGGCGAGGTATTGTCCGTGCGCACCGCACGTGTCCGCCACCGGCCCCACCTGTACGCGGCATAATCCAGTAGTCGGTTAGCGAAGCTCGAGACACGTCTCGAGCCACCGATGCGGGTTACGTGCTACACGTGCCACGCTGGGCGTATCGATCCACGGCCGCTTCCGGTTGTTCTCGCCACCGCATACCGCGACGGCGCGATCGAGAGCGCGATCGCTCATTACCGGGAGCTGCACGAGCGCTATTTTGGCGGGGACGCTTACGATTTCCGTGTCGGCGTTCTGGCCGGCGTAGCGTTCGAGATGGCGGGGCGCGGGGCGTTGGACGACGCGGTGGCGCTCGCGGAGCTCAACGCTGACGTCCATCCGACGGAGCCGGCGGCGCATCGCATTTGGTTGCAGCTTCGTCTTGGGCGGACCGACGCCGAGTCCGGTATCACGGCGGCGCTCACCGAGTTCGATGGCTGGCTGCGTGGTCCCGAGTCCGAGGGTCTCGACCCAGCGCTTTTCGACGGTGTCAGGTGGGGGCTCTATCGTCGAGACCGTCAAGACGACACGCTCGCGGTGTTCCGGCGTAACCATCAGCAGTTTCCGGAGGAGTACATCCCCAACGAAAGCTTGGCCGATGCGTTGTGGGATCAGGGAGAGCGCGAGACGGCTATCAAAATGTTCGAGACCTGGCTCGAGCGGCATCCCGATCACGCGATGGCGCGGCGGCGTCTCGCGACCTGAAGAGCCGGCTCTGATCGTGGCGATGCCGGGTGACGCGTCGACCCCAGAGCCGTTAAGATACGACGCATGAAAAGCCTATTTACGCTCCTGCTGTCGCTCTACGCCACGCTCGCTCTCGCGCAAGATCCTGTCCGGGTCCTCATCTCCGTCGATATGGAGGGCATCAGCGGGATCGCGCATTCCGAAATGACCGGCGCGAGCGGTACCGAGTACGCGCGCGGACGGGCGTTCATGGTCGCCGACGTCAATGCGGCGATCGAAGGTGCGCGTGAGGCGGGTGCCACCGAGTTCCTCGTGAACGACTCCCACGGGACCATGCGGAACGTGAAGATCGAAGAGCTGCTGCCGCCCACGATGCTCATCAGCAACAACTCGAAAGCGCTCGGGATGATGGAAGGGATCAGCGCTGAGTTCGACGCGGTTTTCTTCATCGGCTATCATGCGATGGAGGGACAGCCGGGGCTTCTTGCCCATACAGGCTCGGGCGGGAAAGTCGCCGATATCAGCGTGAATGGGCGGTCGATGAGCGAAGGCGGAATGAACGCGCGCGTCGCGGGGAGCTTCGGTGTTCCCGTCGCGTTGGCCACCGGCGACGAGGCTTTCACCGAGGAGATCAAGACGCTGGTCGATGGCGATATCGAGACCGTCGCGGTCAAGCGTCACATCCGCCGCCGCACGGCTGAGCTTCTCCACCCCGAGGAGGCGCGACACCTGATTCACGAAGGCGCGCGACGGGCCATCGAGCGGCTTTCGTCCTTTCGGCCGACGCGACCACGCGAGCCGGTCACCGTGGCCATCACTTACAAGAGCCCTGACCTCGCCGACATCGCTGCAATTTTGCCGACGGTCGAGCGTACCGCTCACTACACGGTCACTTTTGAATCCCCGGACTACGTGCACGCGTACAAGATGATTCGCGTTCTCTACCGCAACTTGTCCGAGTAACCGCGCTCGCGCGAAAGAGGTCGACGCAATGAATTGGGCTTGGCGCTTCAGGCTCGCTGGTTTCCCCGTCGCAATTGACGCGTCTTTTTTCATCCTCGCCGGGCTCCTGGGGTTCCAGCTCGGCGACCTCCGCCTGATCCTTCTCTGGATGGTGGTTCTGTTGGTATCGATCCTCGCCCACGAGCTAGGCCACGCCGTGGTCGGCCGCTCCTACGGCCTTCGGCCTCAGATACGCCTTTACAGTATGGGAGGCCTGACGTCCTGGAGCTCGGGCCGAAGTCTAACGCCGCGCCAAAGCATTCTCTGCAGCCTTTCCGGTCCGGCTGCTGGACTCGCTCTCGGTGGGCTCGTCTTCGGATTCAGCGTGCTCGAGCCCATCGAGCTCACTCCCGTGGGAGGCTTCGTCGTATCCCTACTCCTGCAGGTCAACATCGTCTGGAGCATTCTGAACCTGCTGCCCATCGTGCCGCTAGATGGCGGCAACGTCATGCGCTCGCTCCTCGTCATGTTTCGGGGCCAACGAGACGAGCACCTGCCAGCAATGGTCTCGATGGTCGTCGCCGCTGCCCTATTCGTGCTCGCGCTATCCATGGGAAGAAACTTCGGAGCGATGATGGCCGCCTGGCTCGCTTTCGCGAACTACCAGACGTTTAAAGGCGAGACCTACGGCGCGCGCTTTCCCGGCATGGGTCGCTGACGCGTGTAGTCGAAAAGCCTATGGCTCTCGAAGTCGGGATGAAGCTAGGCAGTTACGTAATCCAGGCTGCCATCGGCACCGGGGGCATGGGTGAGGTCTACCGGGCGAAGGATACGAAGCTCGGGCGCGAGGTCGCGATCAAAGTCCTTCACGAGGCGTTGCGGCAGGACGAGGAGCGGCTTGCTCGTTTCGAGCGTGAGGCGCGCGTTCTCGCGTCTTTGAATCACCCAGGGATCGCGACGCTTCACGGGTTGGAGACAGAAGGCTCGATCACGTATTTGGTGATGGAGCTCGTGCACGGTGAAACGCTTCAAGAGCGGCTCAGCCGTGGTCCTCTCACGTTCGAGGAGGCCGCCGACATCTTTGAGCAAATCGCGGAAGCGCTCGAAGCGGCGCACGCGGCGGGGGTCGTGCATCGTGATTTGAAGCCGGCGAATATCAAGATCACGCCCCAAGGGCGGGTCAAGATTCTCGACTTTGGCCTCGCGAAAGCGTTTGCCCTTGAGGAGCCCGTCTCCGATTTATCGTTTTCCCCGACCCTTACACGCGACGCCACGGCGGTCGGGGTCATCATGGGGACCGCGTCCTACATGAGCCCGGAGCAGGCGCGGGGCAAGAAGGCCGATAAGCGCGCCGACATCTGGGCTTTCGGTTGCGTTCTGTTCGAGTCAGTCTCCGGGAAGAAGGCGTTTGACGGCGAGTCGGTGACGGACATTTTGGCGAACGTGATCCATAAGAATGTCCCGTGGGAAATTTTGCCCGTCGAGACGCCGTGGCGGGTACGCGGTGTCTTGCACCGGTGCCTCGCGAAGGGTCCCGGGCAACGCTTTCACGATATGGCCGACGCGCGGATCGAGCTGCTGGGAGACGAGCGTCCGCCTGAACTGGACACCGAGACGCCGGCGTCAAAGAGCCGGCTCGTCATCCTCACCGGCGGCCTCGTTGGCTTGGTGATCGCTTTGTCCGTCGCGTTGGCAACCTTTGCGCTTCGGGAAGAAGAGTCGCCTCCCGGCGACTTACAAGCGTTCGTCATCACGCCGCCCACGAGCGAGCCTCCCCTTCGGCTCGAAACCCCGATGATCTCACCCGATGGCCGCCGCATCGTCTACATCGGTGTTGAGGAGGACGACCGGCGCCTCTACTTGCGGGAGCTCGGCGAGCTTGGGTCGCGGCTCCTCGCGGGGACCGAAGGGGCCCACTCGCCATTCTTCTCGCCGGACGGTCTTTGGGTGGGGTTTTTCGCCGGCGGCAAAATCAAGAAAGTTTCGATCCTTGGAGGGGCGCCCATCGACATTTGCGATGTCTACGCCGAGGGGCCGGGCGGCTCCTGGACAACTAACGACACGATTTTTGTTCTCTGGGAACTGGACCTCAGGCTTCTTCGAGGTCTCGGTGGATGGCGGCGAGCCCGTTCCGGTCACGACACCTGATCGGGAACGAGGTGAGATCGGACACTGGTGGACGGATTTTCTACCAGATGGGAAATCGGCCCTCTTTACCGTATTTACCTATGAGGGCTCCCACCGCATCGCCGCGCTCGATCTGGAAACGGGAACGTGGAAACACCTCTTCCCGGGCATGCAAGCTCACTACGTGCCGAGCGGGCACATCGTTTACTACGCATCAGGGATCTACCAGGTCGTTGCGTTCGATCCGTCGCGCGTCGAGGATCGAGGATCGGCGGTACCGGTTCTGGCGAGCACCAGGGGTATAGGGTCTACGGGCTCGCCCTGGCGCTACTTCGACGTGTCCGATACGGGCATCGTCGTCAGTGTTCCCGGCGGTGCCATCTTTCCGAAGTCCGTCCTGACGAGGCTCGATCTCGACGGAGGCGTCGAGACAGTGCCTTTCGACTCGGCGGCCATCGCTGCGCTCGTGCTCTTTCTCCCACCATGCAGCAAGAAATAGCGACGCCGCCTCTCTTTCCCAAGACAAGCGCCGACCTTCCACCTCCGACTGGCTCCGCGGGAACTCAGAGCCGACGGCTTCAATCGAAGCCGCGCTCAGACGCACCCCTTCCGCGCGGTCGATGAGCGGATGGCTCGGAGCGGCGTTCACGTCGCCCTAGCCTAGCAGACTTACTCGCTCGGTTCGGGAACGTCCTTGATGATCTCTTTCAAGATATCGTCGGTGTCGATATGTTCCGCCTCGCCCTCGAAGTTCAAGAGCAGGCGATGCCGCAACGCTGGGTAAGCGACCGCGCGGATATCCTCGCACGAGATGTGCACGCGGTCGTTTAGGAGTGCTTGCATCTTGCCGCCGAGAACGAGCGCTTGCGTGCCGCGTGGGCTCGCGCCGAAGCGGACATATTTGTTCGAGAGCGGATGGGACTGGGGCGCGTTGGGATGGGTCCCGAGCGTGAGGCGGATGGCGTAGTCCTGGACCGGTCTCGCGATCGGTACGGACAACACCGTTTCTCGCATTTGAAGCACTTCCCCCTTCTCCAGGACCGGTTTCGCTTGCGGCGCATCGACTTGCGTCGTGCGGTCCATGATGTCGTGCATCTCGTCGGCGGTGGGGTATTCGATCTTGAGCTTGAAGAGAAACCGATCCATTTGCGCTTCGGGAAGCGGGTAGGTGCCTTCGAGCTCGATCGGGTTTTGCGTGGCCATCACGAAGAACGGCTCGTCGAGCTTGTGGGTGATGTTCCCAATGGAGACGCTCTTCTCCTGCATGGCCTCGAGCAATGCGGACTGCGATTTCGGGGTCGCGCGGTTGACTTCGTCGGCAAGCATCAAGTTGCAGAAGATGGGGCCTGGTTGGAAGTCGAGAAACTTCTCGCCATCTTCGGTCTCCCGAAGGACATTCGTGCCGATGAGGTCGCCGGGCATGAGGTCCGGGGTGAACTGAATCCGGTTGAAATCGAGATTCAGCACGTCGGACAATGTCTGGACGATCAACGTCTTTCCCAAGCCCGGGATGCCTTCGAGAAGCACATGGCCTCGTGTGAGGAGGCATGACAGGATGCTGCCGACAACCTCCCGGTTGCCGACGATGACCTTGCCGATCTCATCCTGGACGGCGTTGTACTGTTTGTGAAACTGGCCGATTTCTTTCTCGATCGCGATCATGGGTCTGGGCTCGTCTCCGTACTGTTAAGAATAGACAAAAAATAGCGCTTCACCAACGAGCGATATTGCCAGGGCACTCCCTCGCGCTCCATGGCGCTCTCCTCAGCATAGTCCCCACGCTGCTGAATGACTTCGTAGTTGAGGGTGGACTTCTCTTCTCTAGACAGTCTTTCGAAAATCTCTTCCGGGATGGGCTGTTCTTGTTCTTCTTTGGCGAGCATCTCGAGCGCGAGCTGAACTTCGAGGCTCGTCGCCTCCCCAAAAACTTGCTCGTCAGAACCGCCGCCCGGGCCGGTCGTATCCCCTGCCGGTCCCGCATCTACGGGCACCGCGCTCGACGGGTCTCCCTGCATCTGAGCCATCTGCATTTGATTGCTCATCATGCCTTGCGCGCTCTGCATCGCCTGGCCCGAAGCCTCCTGCTGCTGGCCAGATTGCTGTTGCTCGCCGGCTTGCTGCTGGCCCATCGACGCTTGCAGCTGCTGCATTTCCTGGCTCATCTGGTCCCCGTCCTGCTGAGCCATCTGCTGCCCCATGTTATCGAGCTGCTCGGCCATCGCTTCGAGGCTTTGCGCCATCTTCGCGAGGTCTTCCGGCGACAGGTCGCCGGCGGCCTGCTGGAGGTTCTCCATCATTTCCGCGAGCTCTTGATTTTGAACGTTGGCGCCTTGCAGCGCTTCGAGCAGCGCTTGAAGCTCTTCGGAAGTTTCGGCGTTCGCGAGACGTTCCGCGAGCTCTCGAAGAAGCTTGGCGGCTTCCTTCGTGTTTTGATTTTTCAGAGCTTCCGCGAGATCCGCGAGCGCGGCCGACGACTCGAGCTGGGCGGCGAGCTGCTCGAGGTCCATGGAAAGCCGCTCCATATCCACCTGGCTCGCCGCGAGGGCGTCTTGGGCCTCGCTCAACTCCTGGAGGCTCTGCACAAGCTCGATATCTCTCCGGCGCAGCCGGTCTAGAGCCTCCGAGAGCTCTTCGAGCTTTTCTTCCTCAGGAGCCAGAGCTTCGGCTTGTTCGAGTAGCTCTTCGAGGGCCTCTTCCTGCCCGAGCGTAGCCGTGAAGAAGTCGACATTCTGGAGCTCTTGAAACCAGCCTGGGTTCCATGAGAACAGCGTAAAGAGAACGACGCCGAGGCCTGACGCGTAATAAAGATTTGTGGGAACAACGGTCGGGGCCATTTCCACGGGCGAAAGCTCCGAGGCTGCGTCCGCGCTCCGCGCGATTTGGAGCTCCATCCACTCGGACGTTTTCTCGAGGCCGAGAAAAGCAAGGGCGCTCTTGAGCGCGTCTTTCAAATCGGCGCCCCGGTCGGCGACGACGGCCGAGCGCGAGAGACTTCGCCGCTTCAGGTAATTCCAAACGACCCATGCGACGATTCCGGCGGCCGCAAGCACGAGCAGGACGGTGCGCGCGGTGGTCGAGCTCCAGAGCCCGGTGAGCTTGAGAAAGAGAAGCACCGACACGAATCCCCATAAACCTTGCGTCAAGTGCGTCAAGGCGTCGTTTCGGCGGAGACGTCGGTCGACCGAGCCGAGAAAGTCGAGGATCCGGTCGCGGTTTTTGGTGTCGTGATCAGAATGCATCCACCCGGCGACTGACCTCTCCTCTCTATAACTGCCCTTTTGACCAGAAATCGACGGGTCATTAGGACGGTCGCATTCTACACTATTCTGCTAATCTCTGGCGGATGCGCGCTGTCCTTTGGATTCTGGTGGCCCTGCTCCTGTCGGCCTGTGAGAAGGGCCAGACGCTAACGACGCCTCCCGAGCCCGCGGCGCCGGCGGCCTCTACGCCCGCCACGATGCCGCTCGTGCGTATCATGCCGCTCGGCGACTCCATCACACAGGGCGACTCGGACCACAACACCTACCGGCGCCCTCTCTGGAAGAGCCTTCAAGCCGACGGCTACAACGTCGATTTCGTCGGCAGTCTCCGCCTGAACCACCGGGGTCCGCCGCCAAACGACGATTTCGACCGCGATCACGAGGGCCATTGGGGCTGGCGCGTGGACGAGATTCTCGGCGATATCCACCGCTGGGCCGAAGAGTACCGGCCGGACGTCGTGCTCGTTCACCTCGGCTCGAACGACCTTTTCCAGCGCCAGAGCCTCGAGAGCACGCTCGAGGAGCTCGGCGAGCTCATCGACGCCGTGCGCGATGTCCAGCCGCGGGCAACCTTTCTCCTCGCCCAAATCATCCCGACGGACAGCTCCGCCGCCAATGCGCGCATTCGAAATCTGAACGCTCGCATCCCGGAGCTCGCCGCGGCCAAGTCCACCGCGATGTCCCTCGTGCTCGTCGTCGATCAGTTCACCGGTTTCGACCCTGCGTTGCAAACTCATGACGGGGTCCATCCGAACGCTGACGGTGAGATCCACCTCTCCGATCGGTGGCTCGAGGCACTGCTTCCGGTGCTGTCGCCATGAAAGCCATCACGTTCCGCGGCACGGAGAGCGTGGCGCTCGAGAACGTTCCTGACCCGAAGATCGAAGCCTCGACCGACGTTATCGTGAAGAATCGCCTCACGGCGATTTGTGGCTCGGACCTGCATGTCTATTTTGGTCGGGAGACGGGAAACGATCCAGGAACGCCGATGGGTCATGAGTTTCTCGGCGAAGTGATCGAATTCGGTAGCGCCGTCAGCACGTTATCGCCGGGGGACGTTGTCGTGTCGCCTTTTACGTCCAATTGCGGCGCGTGTTTTTATTGCAAGCAAGAACTCGCCTGTCGGTGCACACGCGGCCAGCTCTTTGGGTGGGTCGAGAACGGCAAGGGCCTAGCGGGTGTGCAGGCCGAATATACGCGCGTGCCGCTCGCGGATGCGACCGCGTTCAAGATTCCGGAAGGCATCGAAGACTAGCCAGCTTTGTTTCTCGGGGACATCCTCGCGACCGGCTTTTTCTGCGCGGACATGGCAGGCGTCGAGCTGGGGGGCGTCTACGCGGTGGTAGGCTGCGGGCCGGTCGGACTGCTCGCGATCGTGGCTGCGCGTGAGCTCGGGGCGGAGACGGTGTTCGCCATCGACAGGCTTCCCGAGCGGCTCGAGCTCGCGAACGGGTTCGGCGCGACGCCCATGAACGCGGTCGTTGCAGACGCCAAAGCTATCGTCGATGAGGCCACGGATGGACGCGGCGCGGACGCGGTGCTCGAAGTGGTCGGAAGCCCAGAGGCCACACGCCTCGCCGTCGATCTCGTCCGTCCCGGCGGCGTCATCTCCGCCGTTGGCGTCCACACCGAATCGAGCTTTGCCTTCTCGCCAGGCGAAGCCCATGACAAGAACCTCACCTACCGCGCCGGCCGCTGCCCAGTGCGTCACTATATGGAGCGGCTCCTCCCGCTCGTCCGGTTCCTGCGACGGAAGGTGCCGGAAGTCCCTTTTTCTCTCCGGACGGCGAGTGGGTAGGTTTTTTTACCGACCGAAAGCTTCAAAAGGTCGCATGGAATGGTGAGCTCCCATCGACGATCTGCCTCGTAGCGGGTTTCGCCGGCGGCGCATTCTGGAACGAGAGCGAACAGATTATCCATTCCGACACTGGGTCGGGGATATTTCGGGTGCCAGCCTCGGGAGGAAAGCCGGAGTTGCTAACGAGCCCAGATTTCACGAAGGGCGAGTTTAGCCTCATTACCCCGCAGCCGTTGCTGGGACGTGACGTGCTGTTGATCTCTATTCGAACTTACGAGGGAGAGTGTTTCGGTCTGAATTTTCTCGAAACAGGTGAGCGACGCGTTCTCGGGGAGGGTAGCCGCGCTCATTATGTCCCGACCGGCTCCGTGGGTCATCTCGTCTATACACATGAAGGCAGCTTGAGGGCGGTTCCCTTCGACGCGTCGAAGCATGAGCTCGTGGGGGCGCCGGCCTCGATTTTCGATGGAGTGGGTCGCATCGCGGCATCAAGTAACGGGAGTAACGGGAACCTCATTTTCATTCACCCCGATGCCGTTGCGGGGAAGCTGGTGGCGGTCGATGGGCAGGGGAAGGCGAGAACGTTGACCGATGATCTCATTCGCGACGGTCGCGCTCGCTTGTCGCCCGATGGAACACAGGTGGCGACCTATGTCGACCTTTGTTGCCTATTTGTGTATGACGTAGAAAGGGGCACGCGGAGTCGAGTGACGGAGCCCGGGAATTACGCTCCCGAGTGGACACCTGACGGAAAGAAGATCGCGTTCTTCTCGTACGACGCTGGGGCGAAGGACGTCTACTGGAAATCGGCCGACGGGACTGGCGAGGCGGAGCCGCTCCTGGCGCAAGAACACTCACAATGGCCAATCAGCTTTTCTCCCGATGGAGAATGGCTCGCAATCAGCGAGCTCCATCCGGTGACAGGCTGGGACATCTGGATGTTGTCTCTTCAAGGAGATCGCTAGCCTTCGTCTCCAACGACTCCGGGCGAGACGAAGTTTTCATCCTCCCTTTCCCTGGACCCGGGGAAAAAGTGACGGTCTCGCCGGCGGGTGGTAACGCGCCGATGTGGTCTCGGGACGGTCGACAGAGGAGCTTCGACGCCTAGCCCCGGCAGAATAATCAGCGCGGCACGTCGCCGCCGTTTCGTTGGTAGATAATCATCCCCTCTGTGTCCTCGGGACTCGAAACGTGGGGCAGCAGGCCCAGGCGCTCGCGCCGCATGGCATTGACGACCTCGAGGCCTGCCGACGGCGCACCGCCGAGATTGCGATCGTTCTTGTATCGAGCGAGCGCGGCGGCGGTCGTGGCGTTCAATATACCCCGCGCGTTACCATCCTCATCGAACGCAGCCCGGTTGTCGGGCGAGAGGTAGCCAAACTCTACGAGCGAGGCTTGAAGCCACTTCACGTCTTCGCCTCGGCTTTGCCCCATGACCCGAAATCCGGGCTCCTGGTTTCGGATGGACCGCCACCGGTAGTAGAGATTCTCGAGGTCGTGGATTGCTCGGGTGCTGTTGTCGATCCGAAGGTTAACGTAGTCGTCGGTGTTTTGCGGACCGAGACCTCCGGGCCGCTTCTTTTTGACCACGAGGGTCGCTCCCATGCGTCCGCGCGCGTCGCCGCCGGCGCGGTCCGCGGCGGCCAACGCCGCGAGTAGCCGCTCGGCGAGCGGCATGCCGGAGCCTTCCGTTCGCTCGAACGTGTCCGCGAAGCCGTCCACGACTTCGGGGCCGGCGAGTATATTACCCGAGGTCGCGTAATTCTTCCCGTAGCGCTGCCCTTTCCACATGCTCTCGGTGCCGGTCGCCGAGATACTTCGTCCTTGGACGTCCACGATGTTGATTTGTCCCCCTCCCCACTGGTCGCCGTAGCGATCGCGGAGGCGCTCGATCACGCCTTCTGGCGTTTCGCCCTCCTCTAGCCAATCCAGTATTTCGTTCGCGTCTTTGTAGGGCGAGCCGCCCATCGTCGCGACCGCGCCAACATCGGCTCGCACGTGCACCGCGATGGGGGCCACGGCGAAAAAGCGCGACGCCATGGCGATGCCAACTTCACCTGACTCCGAATCGTAGCCGGCGATCGAGAGGCTGCTGATTCTGTGGGGGTCGGGCTCGAAAGATGCATCCGCTACTTTCCAGAACGAGCTCGAGCCACGGCCCCGAGAGCGATCGTGAAGAAGAGAGATCATCTTGATGACCGTCTCGCGGTTGGCGCTCTTGCCCTCTCCGAGGTCGTGATCGCGCTTGAACGCGACGACCGCGGCAGCAGTGGCGTCGTTGAAGATGCCTCGCGGCTTTCCGGATGCGTCGAAGAGCTCGCTATCGCCGCTTTCCGCGTAGCCGAGCTCGACGAGCCAATTCTGCAAGCGGGCGACGTCGTTGCCGCGCGTCTGCTGAATCATCCGGCTCCCGTACTGCTGCGCACGTTCCACTTTCCAACGCTCGTAATGATCCCGAAGCTCGTTGACGGCGTGCGGGCTGTCATCGACGCGCAGGTCGACGTGGAGGCCAGTGCTTCGATAACCCGCCCCGGGTTTGTACACTTGAAGCACCGCGCCCATTTGTCCCCGCGCATCACCTCCCGCGCGGGTCGCGGCTTCGAGAGCTCGCATGAGTCGCTCGGCCAGGGGAAGCCCCGAGCCCGCAGTACTCTCGAACGAGTCACCGAAACCCGCGACGACACCTGGTCCGGCGAGAATATTGCCGGACGCCGCATAGTTCTTACCGATGCGTTGACCGTTCCAGTCCGAGAGGTTCGGGTTCTCGGTGGCGGCCACCGAGCGACCCTTCGCGTCGACGATACTCATCTGGCCGATATGGTCGTAGCGTTGGCGTAACCGCTCGAGAACCTCGTCGGGTGTCGCACCGTCCTCCATCCAGTCGAGCATGAGAGGCCCGTCTTTATAAGGGGCACCTCCCATCGTCGCAACCGCTCCCACGCCGGCGCGCACATGCGCCATCACATAGCCGACGGCAAAGACACGCGAAGCGCAGGCAACGCCGACTTCTCCGGTTTCCGGGTCGTAGGCGGCAATCCCGAGACTTCCCATGACATGGTCTTCTCGAGTTGCGTCGACTTGAGAGAAAGCGGGTGCTATGCCGAGACCAAAGAGGGCGACTAGAGTCCAGAGCGCTCTCATTGGTCACCTCCCAAACGCTGCACCTCTTGCTCGAGCTTTCTCAGCATGAACTGTACGAGGTAGGCTCCTTCGTCTAGCCCCGCAGCACTCTTCCAACGGGTCGTGGCCTCGGCGGTCGCATCGTTGAAAACGCCAAGCGGCGCCCCTTGCTCGTCGAATGCGTCCCGATCGGTCTGTTCGAGATAGCCGAGCGTGCGTAAGTGACGCTGCAGCTGCTGGACGTCCCGCCCAGTCGTTTGCTCGATCGGCTGGAAGCCGACGCCATAAAGATGATGAAACTTCCACTCTTCCCAGAGCGCACGAAGCTCTGGGATGGCTTGCGTGCTGTCGTCGACTCTCAAGTCCACGAGCAAGTCGGTTCCGCGAAAGCCCGCACCTCTTCGATAGACCTTGAGCTGAGCGCCTTGCTGCCCGCGCGCGTCGCCTCCCACGGCGTAAGCCCCTTCACACGCCATCAATAAGCGCTCGGCAAGAGGGAGCCCCGAGCGCTCGGTGGTCTCGAAGACGCTCGCGAACGCATCGACCACGGCCGGGCCGGCAAGAATGTTCCCGGACGCCGCGTAGTTCGCACCGTATCGCTGGCCTTGCCACGGCCTCCCGCGCGGCCCGGTTGCGGAGATACTGCGACCCTCGGTGTCGACGATGTTGATTTGCCCAGTATCGTGTAGCGTGTCCCGCACACGGCGAGCGACGTCGAGCGGCGTCATGTTTTCTTTCTCCATCCAATCGAGCATCTCTTCGCCCATTGGAAACGGGCCGCTCTGCATGATGGTGATGGAGCCCACCCCCGCGCGCGTAAAGGACGCGAAGGGCCCGACGGCGAAATATTTGGACGTCATGCAATTACCGACGTCGCCCGTCTCGGGGTCGAAACCAACGATCGAGAGCGACGACATGATGTCCTCTTCCCGCGTTGAGTTTGACGCGAGGTAGGCCGACCGGGTTTCGTCGTCGATACCGGCTCGCGCCAGCTCTCGACGGATCGAGGTGACGGTCTCGAGACCGGCCGACGGGGTTCGGCCAAGGTGGTGCTCGACTTTGTAGCGCGCGACCGCGTTGGCGGTGACGTCTTCGAACAAACCGTTGGGCTCCCCGTTCTCGTCGAAGACGGTCCGCTCACTCCCGCTCAGAAAACCGAGGGCTTCGAGGCTTCGCTGCAGCCACATCACGTCGCGACCGCGACTCATCTCCATAATGCGGAACCCGGGCGTCTCGGCGTGGGTATCTTTGAAGCGCATGTAGAGCTTTCTCAGCTCGATGATGGCGTTGCGACTATCATCGACTCTCAGGTTCACGAGATAGTCGGTGCCTCGAAGACCTCCGCCTTTGCGCATAACGATGAGCGTCGCAGCCATGCGTCCTCGCGCATCACCCCCTGCGCGGTCGGCAGACTCGAGCGCTTGGAGGAGCCGCTCCGCGAGCGGCAAACCCACTGAAGCCGTAGCTTCGAAGCGCTCGGCAAAGGCCTCTACGACTTGAGGCCCAACCAGGATGTTTCCCGCCGACGCATAGTGTTTGCCGAAGCGATGGCCTCGCCACATCCGCGCTTGCGCGTGACTCGTGGTTGAGACACTCCGTCCCTTCGCGTCGACGATATTGATCTGACCGATGCCCTCGGGGTACTTTTCGCGCAGCAGGTCGAGCGCTTGCTCCGGACTGCGGCCTTGCTCGAGCCAGTCGAGGAGTGTCCCTCCCTCGTTGTGCGGCGCGCCGCCCATCGTCGCGACCCCCCCGACACCGGCGCGAACGTGCGCGGCAATCGGGCCCACCGCGAAGAATCTCGACGCCAACGCGATGCCCACATCGCCCGTCGCCGGATCGAACGCGACGATTGACATGCTCGCGGCTGTGACGTGTGGGAGCGCGAATGTGGCCGTCAACACAAGAACCACGTTTCGGTAAAACCGCATGATTTCCCTCTCTGTTCGCACGCCCCTAGTCCCCTGCGAGTTTCCACCGCAAGCCATTCGAGGCGAGGCTTAGTCTACTCTCAGAAGGTGACCCGATCGATCTCGACCTGGGAGCGCCGGGTGCAGAGTCAATGCGCAAGGTATCACGCCAACAACTTGCACTTTCGCGATGGAATAGCCCGAGCAAGCTCCCGGAGGTACTGGAGGCCAGAGCCTACCTTTTGGAGTAGCGGCCTTGACGCCAAGGCCGGCATTGCGTAGGGTCTTCGACAAGGACTAGGGCCCAGAACGACGTGGCCAGGGGGGCCAGGACTTAGCGGCGGTGAAAGAATAACTCCCGACTTTTCTGCAGGCTGTAGGGTGTAGTTTCACTTGGGCATGGCCTCGTCGTTGGTCAGGTCCAACTCGTCCATCTGTTCGCGCGTGATCTTTACGCCCTTTTTGTAGGCCT
>CAUZCL010000010.1:0-119366 GCA_963578475.1 Acidobacteria bacterium bin61
CGCGAAGGAGGTAGACGATCGCTTGGAGTTTCTCTCGCGGGAGCCAGACTCGCCCAACACACGCCAAGCCCAGTCCGATGCCCGCCGTCTGGCGATCGAGAAAGTCGACGCTTTGCGCGCCGGCGCGCTCTCGAGGTGGGAACGCCACCGAGACGCGTCGCGCGAAAAGCTACTCGCTCGTCCCGAACCCGCGGACCGGTCGCGCAACGAATCGCTTTGGAACGGGATCGCTGCCGCTGGCGCGGATACCACGATGGTTTCCGTGTCGAGGCACAGTTTCCCCGCCGAGTTAAAAACGGTTTTTTTGACGATGCCGCCATCCGTTCAAAAAAACGGAAACGGGATGCTCGAGGTGCGCGAGCTCGTCAACAGCTTAACGCCGGCCGTAAGGCGAGGAGGGCTCGCTGGATCCGGGCGAGCTCCTCCTTTTCCCCTCCGTTTTTGCGACATCCTTCCGCTATGGCTCGAGGAGACGCGGGACGCGCCCGAGTGCATGCGCAATTCTCTACGCGCTAGACGGCGAAGCGAGCGCGCTTTCAAGCGCGACGGAGGCGTTTAAAATCGATAAGCGTTAGCGAAAAATGCGACGGCTCCCCCGGGCCGGTGCCCGCCGAGCCCCACTCTCCGAGCCGCTCTCCGTCGCGGCTGAATCGCAAAATGCGTGCGTTCTGATAACCGTCCGAAATGTAGAAATCCCCGTTGGGGGCGAAAGCAATATCCGTCGCACCCTGAAAGTTCCCACGTGGATCGGCCGGGAGCGCGATCTGAATCTCGCGCAACTTCTTGCCCAACCGGTCGAACTCGTAGACCATCGAGCTGTTCGCATCGACGGTCCAGACGTGACCGTTCCCGTCGATTCGGATTTTGTGTGGGATCTCGTACATCCCGCGTCCCCAAGAACGCAGAACTTGGCCCGCGGCGTTCGTCACGATCACCGGGTCAGCCTCGTCGCCGCGCTGCAGAATGTAGATGAGACCCTCGGCGTCGACGGCCACGGAGGAGACCATCCCCACCTCGACAGAGTCGATAACGAGCTCGTGCGATGTCAACGGAAGCCGCGGCGTGGCGGCCATGGTTGCTCTGAACTGCGTCGATTCCGGTGTCGATTGAATAAGCGCGCCAATCGTTGCCAACAAAAGACAAAGGGTTGATTCCATGCGCGATTGTACCCTACCGATTAGGAATCGCGACCAGGGGCGAGAGACGCCGCGAATCCAAGGTAGGATAGTCTCGTGACGATCATGAAACGTGCGTGAAGATTGATGAAGAGCTCCTCCGTCATCCGGGTCGGCTTAAACGCCGCGATACTCGCCGTCACCGAGGAAACGCCTCGCGTACTCACCGTGCAGCACGATCCGAGCGGGCTTCCCGCCCTTCCGTTCGGTCCTCTCGACCCGCTTCAAGATCGAACGCTCGAGCTCGGATTACGCGGATGGGTCCGCGGACAGACGGCGCTCGAGCTCGGCTATGTCGAGCAGCTCTATACATTTGGTGACAGCAATCGTGACCCTTATGCGAACGTCGATGGTCGCGTGATCTCTGTCGCCTATCTCGCGCTCGTTCGCGAAGCGCCTCCAGCACGAGGCTCTGTCAGCTGGCGCGACGTCTACGCCTTTCTTCCGTGGGAGGACTTTCGCGAAGGAGTCCCGGCGGTTCTCGAGAAGGAGCTGATGCCGGAGCTGAAACGTTGGGCTCGCGGCGATAAAACTCGGAAGGAGCGACTACAAATCGCGTTCGGTTCGGTGCAGACCCGCCCCGATCCCGAACGCGTGCTCGAACGCTACGAGATGCTCTGGGAGGCCGGCCTCGTACAAGGACGGGAGATGGCGCTCGACCATCGCCGCATCCTGGGCACGGCGCTCGGACGGCTCCGTGGAAAGATCCGCTATCGGCCGGTGGTTTTCGAGCTCATGCCCGATACGTTCACGCTGCTCCTGCTACAACGCGCGGTCGAGGCGCTCGCAGGTGTGCGGCTGCACAAGCAGAATTTTCGCCGGCTACTCGACACAGGCAGGTTCGTCGAAGGGACAGGAGAGACCTTCATGGAGACGGGCGGGCGCCCGGCGGAGCTTTTCCGTTTTCGGCGCGACGTGCTTCGCGAGCGACCCCGTACCGGTGTCGCCTACTCTCGTACTTGAGTCGTCACGCCGTTTCTGTTATACTCGTATTGAACATAATCAGTGAGCCGCTTGGCTGGGCTCGAGTTCTTCTCACTTAGAGCATAAAAAGCCTTGGGAGATGATGATGCACAGTGCCACAGAATCGAGCCTCGATAGCATCTACGCACGGCTTCGACCTTTCATCCCTGAGATGGAGTGGGCCGTCCACGCACCGCTCATCGAAGAGATCGCGGCGTGGAAGCGCAGGCGAAACGCCGTGGTGCTCGCACATAACTACCAGACACCCGAGATCTTTCACGGCGTAGCCGACCGCACCGGAGACTCTCTCGCGCTCGCGAGGATGGCGGTGGAAGAGACCGCCGATGTGATCGTATTTGCCGGGGTTCACTTCATGGCCGAGACCGCGAAGATCCTGAATCCTGACAAGACCGTGCTCATCCCCGATGCCGGCGCGGGTTGCTCCCTCGCGGAGTCCATCACCGCCGCGGACGTTCGCCTGCTTCGCGAACGCTACCCCGGTGTTCCCGTCGTCACCTATGTCAACACGTCGGCGGGCGTCAAAGCCGAAAGCGACGTCTGCTGTACCTCCGGCAACGCGGTCCAGGTGGTGGAATCGCTCGCCACCGACCGCGTAATCTTTATCCCCGACGAATATCTCGGCCAGTGGGTACGGCAGCAGACCGAGGTTGAAGTCATCCTGTGGAAAGGGCACTGCGAAGTCCACGAGCGCTTCAGCGCCGAAGATCTTCGAAGCGCGCGCGAGCAACATGCCGACGTCACCATCCTGGCTCATCCGGAATGCCCTCCGGATGTTCTCGAGGAAGCGGACTTCGTGGGCTCCACATCCGCGATGAGCCACTACGTGAGCGAACGGCGACCGGCGCGTGTGCTCATGATGACCGAGTGCTCGATGAGCGACAACGTGGCAGTCGAAAATCCCACGACGGCGTTCATCCGGCCCTGCAATCTCTGTCCTCACATGAAGACGATCACGCTCCCCAAGATCCTTCAATCGCTCGAGACGATGACCCATGTCGTCGATGTCGACCCAGGGACGTCCGCCAAAGCAAGGGTCGCGGTCGAGCGCATGCTGGCCGTGTGAAGCCTTTGGATCCCAGGAGGTTTAACGCGATGAGCAGCCAGACGCTCCAGATCGACCCTTTGATCGACCGCGCCCTCCGCGAAGACCTCGGTGAAGCCGGGGACATCACCACCGATGCCGTCGTGTCTCCGGAGGCCCAGGCCGAAGCGACCTTCGTTGCCCGGCGAAGTGGACGTCTCGCGGGTGTCGTCGTCGCCGAGCGCGTCTTCCGCCGGCTGAGCTCGGACATCTCCTTCGAGGCCATCCGCGGCGACGGCGCCGACGTCGGGGAAGGCGAGCCCGTCGCGCGCCTATCGGGGAACGCCCGAGCCATCCTTACGGGTGAGCGGACCGCGCTGAACTTTCTCGGCCACCTATCGGGTATCGCCACCGTCACCCGAGACTTCGTAACCGCGATCGGCCGAACGCCTCCCGAGATCGTTGCGACACGGAAGACGACCCCCGGACTACGCGCCTTGGAGAAACATGCCGTGCGCGCCGGCGGCGGCGGAGCTCACCGCTACGGGCTCTACGACGCCGTGCTCATCAAAGACAATCACATCGCGATTGCTGGAGGGCTGCGTCAAGCAGTGGAACGCGCGCGCGCGCATGCCGGCAACATCGTCAAGATTCAAGTCGAGGTCGACACACTCGAGCAGCTCGACGAGCTCCTCCGTGTCGGGGCCGACGCGGTGCTCCTCGACAACATGAAACTCGACGAGCTACGCGAGGCTGTCGCTCGATGCGGTCAGACGTTGGTGACCGAGGCGTCGGGCGGCATCACGATCGATAACGTCAAGGATGTCGCCAGTACCGGTGTCGGTCGAATCTCTGTCGGAGCGCTCACCCACAGCGCGCCGTCTCTGGATATCGGGCTCGATATCGAGGATTGATTCCTAGCGAGCCGCGACCATCCGCGCTGCTCACACAGACATCATGGGGATTCCCGAGCAGGTTTTCGGCGAGGCTGTGCCTTCCATAAACTCGATCCGTGACTCTTGGGCTGTCGATCCAACGTCCCTCATCGCGACACGCGAAAAATCATGTCGCGATGGACCACACCTTGTGTTCTCCCAAACCAGAAGCGTACTAATCCGTCACTTCCCACTGGCAACTGAGTGTCTTTCCATGCGCCCATGTCTCCACGTACGGTCAGTGACGTGCGAGGAACATCGTCGCCGTCCGCGGTCACACCCCCACCAAACATCATGTTGGTATTTCCCATATATCCAATGACGCCGGTTCGGCGATTCCTCGTGACCTCCAACGCGCAGATCATCCCGCCCAACGTGACCATTTCCCCAGGCTGGCCAGAGACCGCGAAATAACGCTGTTCTCTAAAGAGGTGGTCCACGAACGAATACGTGCCCAGTTCCAGCACTTCACTTTCCGACACCGAGTCCCCACCTCGCACACGGAGCACATTCCGTGGAAATTGGTTCACCGGATCACCCTGCAGTACAAATTCTGAGCTGGACCGAACAGCGGTATCAATTCCGACCAGGAGTTCGCTGCCGGTTGGGGCGTTGAAATACGTGCCTCCGCCTGCGGTCGCCAGAGCGGTCAACACCTCCGCCTCTTCGTCCGTCACACCGAGGCCAACGGTATGCAGGATGACGTTCAACCCAGAGGCTCGCAATTCACTCGCAACCGCAACGGGATCTCCGCCACACGACTCCACGCCATCACTCACCAGCAGGATCGTTCCTGCTCCCCCTGCCTCCCTCAGATCGGCAGCGGCCTCTTGTAAACTTCTCGCAATCGGAGTCTGCCCACGTGGCACTAACTCATTGACGATATCAACAATGGTAGTCCCATTTCCTGGCCCGGGTGGTAGCAATTGCTCCGTATCCGCGCACCCCGCTTCTTTATCTTCGACGCTAACACGGTGTCCATAGGCACGGAGTCCCACGGCTACGGTTGGTGGTAGATCGCTCATAGCCTCTCGCAGGGCCTCTCGAGCCCATTCAATTTTCGCGTGACCATTAATCTGACCCCACATGCTATTTGACACATCGATGATGACATCCAACCAATTCGCCAACCCGGTCGCTAACGGAGTCTCTACAGCTGCCATAAGATCGTCTGGAATGTCAGGGATCACACTACTCGTGGCCAAACCAAAACTCGTCTCATCAAACGCCCGTGTATACGTCCCACCCGTCACCAGCGCAATGCCTGCCAATTGATTCGAAACCCGTTCCCCTAAACTAATGGTGTGGATCGGAATGTTACCCGCTTCGGCGCGAGCGACCCCCACCGGATCATGCCCGCAGGTTTCCTCGCCGTCACCAATGAGCAGTATCTCTTTCCGGGCGGCATTCACTTGACGCAAATCTTCTACGGCAGCCCGCATTGAACGAACCAGTGGCGTTTCCCCATCCCACCGCATGGACCACGTCAACCGCCGCGCCCTGCGTGAAGCTAGCACTGGCACCTCCGGAGAGTGCGCCGCGAGTGCAGTTTCCCATGTGGAACGATCGAATGGACCAAACTCAACGGCCGTGGTGGTGGCGGTGCAGTCGTCACGTGTAGGTCCATGACCTAGCAAGCGCAGGCCCACCACCGTACCAGCGGGTACCGTTTCAAGCGTGTGCAACAAGCCGCGCTGAGCGAGTTCGCGCTTCACGCCACCCTTAACGGATTCCTTCATACTGCCAGAGACATCCAGGACAACCAGTAGTGCTGCCCCACGTTCTGAAGGCTCTTGCTGAGCGGCTGCAAGCGGCATTACCGCGAGCATCGCGAGGCTAAACGTTCCCCACCGCAATGAACGCCTGATCCATGAGTGCTGACGCATCGTTAATCCTTAATCTTCAACGCGAAACCAGATTAGGTCAAAAATGATTGGCTCTTCGGGATCTTCTGATTTCGAAAAATCGGCAATGGTTTCCTCTTTATGCCGCTTACTTCTTCCCAGCCAATCGTCCATGCGGACAAAAAATGCATATCCTTTCTTGAGAGTCGGCGTATAGCTCATCATGACGATAAATGCTCCCGACGTGCAGTTTATGATCGACGCACAGGACGCCGAGATTCGTGTTTTCCGTGTCAGTTCAATTGGTGAAAGGTTTCCTGTGGGTTGATAGGTAATCATATTAAGGCCTTCATAACCTCGCCCACTTACTTTGGCAACTCTGCCAAAGATATACGGCGTGAGCCGGCCCAAAGTCCTGCTCATCTTGAAAAAACGAACCAGATTGGCTGGACGCCAGCAAGCAGTTGTTGGTTCGGCTGATGTCTCAGTAGGCCAACTCCCCTCCCCAAAGAACTGAAGTAACGGAGGGGAGTACAATTTAATCATTGCTTGAAGACCGTCTGTCTTACGCATAACGACGAAACGTGTTCCTTGAAGGACTGCCCCCTCCTTCTCCTCGGGTCTTTTGAGAATGCCAGCTTTGAGATCATCGGTAAAATTCTTATTCCCTATCTGGAAGCCCTCATCCTTTGCAGGATCGGCATTTTGCACACATTGCAGATAATCAGTTTCAGAAATCACCTCCAGGCCCAGCATAAAGTTCAGCTTGGCGAATACCAAAACGCTCTCGCGTGGGATCTCGTCAGTGAGCCCATTAAACTGCTGGCAGACAGCTGGCGACTCGGGAGCATAGAACAGTTCTACATAGGTCGCGTAGTCTTCGAGTTCATCCTTGGCTCCGTAGCGTCGGGCGAAGCCAGCCGCCTGAGCGACACTATCATTTGGATATTCAAGTGCATAATTATCGTCAGCGTAGGAACCGTAGACGTCTGAGGCAATTGTTGCCGTGTTGTGAAGGATTCTCCATGTCTCTGACAAAATTTCTGTCCATGGGCTTAGCATTTGCCGCACCGCGTTCACGTGTTCCAGAACATCTTCGGGGAGAGTCTCTGTATTCGGCTCATGAACGCCTGTGGCGGCGTCCGTTAGTTTAGAAAAGGCGTGGGCGCTTTCATGGCCTAGGGCCCGACGAACTTCCTGTGGTGTCGTTCTTGAAGGTCGAGCTCATAATTCCCATCATCTGGGAGCAGAAACGCTTGAAACGACGTCGCACTAATCACAATGTGATTACCGATGATACGCCAGGTCAAGAATCCCTTTAGCTATCGACGCCGAAGCGTGTGTACAATAAGCCTATGCTCACGCTGCTCGCGGTTCTCGCTACTTCCCCGGCCATCCAGGACGCCGAGCTTCAGGCGCTCGTTACGAAGGTCCAGGCGCATTACGGCGCGCTCGATGGCTTCGAGGCGGATTTTACCCAGCGCTACGAGAGGCGGGTTCTGCGGAAAACTATCGAGGAAAGCGGGCGTCTCATCGTCAAGAAACCGGGCCGAATGCGGTGGGAGTATCAGACACCCGAGGAGAAGCTCTTCGTCACGGACGGCAGCCGTAGCTATTTCTACCTCCCCATGGAAAAGCAGGTCATGGTCAGCCACCATCCTCGAGGAGCCATGGGAATGGGCGAGGGCTCGCCGTTTGAGCTCCTGGCTGGCACGAGCCGTATGACCGACAGCTTCGCGTTCTTTACGTCGAAGCAGGAGCCGCGACGAGGCGGCGTTATGCTCCATTTGATACCCACGAAACATCACGAAGGGTTCGAGGACATCGAGATTGAGGTCTCGCCCGAGACTGGCGAGCTCCTACGGGTCGTTCTCGTCGACGCGCAACACAATCGAACGGAGTTCTCCTTCGAGAACGTCCGCCGCAACATCGACCTTCCAGAATCTTTGTTTCGCTTCACCATCCCATCAGGCGTCGACGTCGTCGTCCAATCGGACGAGCCCGGCGACGTTCCGTCATCCTAGTGGACTGTAACAGATACTCGCTGCCAAAATCGCGGGTCCTTTTGCGCGCTGGCTTTGTTGCGATTCCGCGAAATGTCTAGATATATGGTCGTCATCGCGCCTCGCCAGCCCACAAAATGACCTCGCGATTTGCGCAACGAATATCTGTTACAATCCGCTAATCGAGGTTCGTCATGCAGACGCGGAAATCCCTAGCTCTCGCGGTCGCTCTTTATTGGCTCTCCGGTTGTGCCGGCTCGAGCTACGTGAAGGACGCCGAGATCGCCGAAAAAGCACGGCGCTACGATCAGGCGGTAGCGCTCTACACCAGAGCACTCGCGGAGAAGCCGAACGAGCGCCACATCGCGCAAGATCTCGAGCGCGCGAAGCTGCGTGCTTCACAAGCCCACGCGCTCGAAGGCGTGCGTCGGATGACGCTCGGCGATCTTCGAGGCGCCGAAGAAGAGCTCGAGATAGCGCTCACGTTGAACCCGACCGACCGACAGCTCGCCGCGCAGTTACACGAGCTCGAGGACACGATCGCCGAGAGAGGAGAAGAGGCCGAGCGGCGCTCGCTTGCGGCACTGAAGCGCCAGATTCGAGACGCCCCCTTTGGAGGCTTGGACCTTGCCTCTGGCGCTATCGCGCCCGCGAGCTTCGTATTTCGTAGAGCGAGCCTTCGCGACGTGTTGCTATCGCTCGGGGCTTTGGCGGGCATCAATGTCGTCTTCGACAGCGACTTCCGCGACGAGAACGTCTCGATCGATCTCGAGGATGCGGCTTTCGAGGATGCCTTCCGCTCCCTCTGCACGACGACGCGGAACTTCTATCGCGTCGAGAGCGCGAATCTCGTCACGATCATCCCGGACACCCAGGCGAAGCGCCGGGAATATGAACAGCAAGTCGCGCGAACGCTCTACCTCTCGAGCGCCGATCTGAAGGAGACTATCGACCTGCTGCGGATCGTTCTCGGGGCACGGCGGATCGCGCCGCATACTGCCAACAACGCACTGACGATCGTCGACACTCCGGAGCGCGTCCGCGCGGCCGAGATCATCATCAACTCTATCGACAAGAGTCGGAGCGAAGTCATCGTCGAGATCGAAGTGCTCGAAGTCGACAGGACACGGATGGAGGAGTACGGCATTCAGTTTCGCTCGGATGGCGGAGACGGCGGTATCCGCGCCGTCATTTTTCCCCAGGACGGGACCGCGAACGAGAGCCCCTATCGCTCGAGCAATCTCTTCACCGCGGGTCTACCCGGCGCCGTGTTGAGCTTGCTGCGCGCCGATAGCGACACGCGCCTTCTCGCCAACCCTCACCTGAGAGCGGTGGATGGCGAAACCGCGCAGGCCGAGTTCGGCGAGCGCGTTCCGGTGCCTATCACGACCTTCACGCCAATCGCTGCGGGAGGCGTGGCGCAACAGCCCGTCACCACCTTCCAATACGAGAATATTGGCGTCAACATTCTCGTTACGCCTCGCGTCCATCACGACAATCAGGTGAGCATCGCGCTCGAAGTGCGGTTGAGCACGATCTCCGGAACCGGCTTCGGTGGCTTGCCCAAATTCGGCAACCGCTCGGTGAACACCGTTTTGCGCCTCGGCGACGGCGAGACGAGCCTCCTCGCAGGCCTCATCAACGACGTAGAACGGACGAGCCTCACGGGGACCCCCGGCCTCGCAAGCCTTCCGGTGATCGGCCGGCTCTTCTCCGCCAACAAGAAGGAGATCGAAGAAACGGATATCGTATTAACGGTGACGCCTCAGATCATCCGCCGCACAGACGTCTCGCTCGAGGATCTCCTCCCCCACGTGATCGACGGTATCAGTGGAACCGGCGTCCTATACGAGCCTCAACCCGTACCGCGCCGCGAGCCCGCCGAGGGAGCAAGACGCCCGCAAGGGCCGAACGGGGATCCAGGAAACTGAGGGCCTGAGACGCGCTAGGCGCTATTCAGCGGTCTTGAATATCACGGGCACGCGGCAAAGCGTGACTTCGTCGCCGTCCTTCACCAGTGTGAGGACGCCGGTAGGAATACGGTCCCCGTTGATATAGGTCCCGTTCATCGTTCCAATTTCTTCGGCGACGTAATAGGTATTGTCCTTGAACAGAAGACGCGCATGGCGGCGACTGACGTTGCGGTTGTTGTCTTCGTCGGTCAAGTCGATCTCGGGACGATGGCCCGTGACCGCGTCATAACGGCCGATGAGCACTTCGTCCTTATAGATCGGATAGATCTTTCCGCTTTCTTTGGCGACGAAATAAGCAGCCGCCGTACCCGTCGACGGGACCGTGCCTTCCGGGGTCTTCATCGGCTGATCGACGTCGGGAAGCTCCTGGTCCGCGCTCGACGCGTCCGCGGGCTCCGCCATGAGTTTTTCGAGCTGCTCGGAATATTCCCGCATCCGCATCGAGTACTTCCTCAACATCCGGACCGCGATTTCGGGGTTGGAGCGGACCATCTCGCCGAACGTGGCGCTATTGATCGAGATGACACCGGTATCCTCGAGGACCTCAGCATCGGCAGTCCGGGGCAAGCGCTCGAGAACCGACATCTCGCCGAAGAAGTCTCCTTTTTCGAGGACGTTGACGGTCTTGCGCTTGCCGGCGACCACCTTGCGGATGGCAACCTGGCCCGATTGCACGATGTACATCTCGTCGCCTTCCTCACCCTGGCGAAATATGAAGTCGCCTTTTGAAAAACGGGTCAGGAACTTGGCAAATGGACTTTCTTTGCCAGCCATACTTGCTCGATTGGTTAGATGCGCTACGTCCTTATACTGCAATAAGATAGCATGTCCCATTCGGGTCTGTCCACTCTGCGCCCCGAGCTCGATATCACGACGCACGCCCTGTGGCACGACCGATTGACGCGGGCTCATGACGCGTGTTATTCTGGCCCCCAATTGGGGCTCGTCTCAGGAACCCGGAACTTCAATGAAACTGAGCAATCCTGCAGAGTACGTCAAAAAACTGACCACAGTCCTCGAAGTCACCAAAGCGTATCGCGGCATCATTCATCTCGACGTCTTGTTGTCGACCATCGTCGAGACAGCCGCTGACACCGTAGGGGCGGAAGCCAGCTCCATCCTTCTCTTTGACGACGAGGGCAAGCTTCGCTTTCACTCGGCCTCTGGCCGCGCCGCGCGGGTCGTCAAGCCCATGAGCGTGGAGCCTGGTCAAGGGATCGCCGGCTGGACAGCCATGAATGGGGAGCCGGCAATCGTGAACGACGCCGCCACGGATCCGCGATTCGCGCGAGGGTTCGACCGGGAGAGTGGCTTCGTGACGCGTTCCATCCTCTGCGTGCCTCTGACTTTCGAGGGACGCGTCATCGGGGTGCTCGAGCTTCTCAACAAGAAGGACGACGGCAAGTTCGATGAAGAGGATCAAACTCTTCTGTTCAGCCTCGCCGACCAGGCGGCGATATCGATCGAACACGTGCGGCTCCAGGACGCCCAGAACAATTACTTCACCCACTTACCTGAAGCTGTCGGCCGGCGGCTCATCGTGGAACGGAATGTAAGCGAGATACTGATCGGCGTCATGGATACTCACGTTCCCATCAAGGACGGCCATGCGCGCCGAGTGGCCCGCTACGCCAGGCTCGTAGCGACAGGACTCGGCCTGTCCAAGGATGAGCAACATGAGCTCTATTTCGCGGGGCTCCTGCACGATATCGGCCTCCTCAAGCTCGACACGAACGCAGAATGGACGCGCGAGCGCATTGAGCTCCACCCACTTCTGGGCTACGAGATGATTAAAGACATCATCTTTTGGAAGCCGCTCGGTCCGGTGATCCTCCACCACCACGAGCGTTGGGACGGACGTGGTTATCCGAACAAGCTCGAAGGAGAAGCCATCCCGCTTGGCGCCCGCATCGTCGGCGTGTGCGAGGCGTTCGACGTCATCACGAGTACGAGCTCCTACAAATCTCCCCTGCCCTACGAAATGGCATTGAGAGAAATGGAAGCCCACACGGCCACCCAGTTCGACCCAAGAGTCATCGAAGCGTTAAAAGCCAGCATCTCCGAGGCCGACACGCTCGAGCCCAGGCCAGTGTCGAGCTCCAAATAGCCCCGTAAAAACAACCGCCAAGCCGTCAGGGCAAGACAATCCTTCTGCTAGCTAGAGTAGCGTGACGCGGTTTTCGTCAGAGGTCTCGTCCTTCGTTACGCTCAAGACGGATC
The DNA here is from genome assembly GCA_963578475.1 of Acidobacteria bacterium bin61. Lineage (GTDB taxonomy): Bacteria > Acidobacteriota > Vicinamibacteria > Marinacidobacterales > SMYC01 > SMYC01. The sequence goes on from CAUZCL010000010.1 coordinate 12,156, forward strand.
GTTTGTTGACTTCACGGACCAAAGTCTTCAAGTAAGTCTCGACCCGATGGGCTAGTTGGAGCATGCCGGGAACGCGGTCGCATTTTTGGAGCTCGGCGGCGAAGGACTCGAAACTGGACCAATCGCGATACATGAGAAAACGGAGCGAGCGGTTGCAGAAGCGCGAGATCAGACGTTTCAGTGCCTCCGCGCCTTCGTCGCTCGGCTCTTGGCCGAACTCTTGGACCGAGAGCGTGAGCGTGATGAGAGCATGCTTCAACATTCGTGATTGCTCGAGATGGGTCCGGAATTGCGGAAAAATCCGGTGCCGGTCGATGTCCGGGTCAAATCCTCGAGCGAGCTCTATTACGCTTTGCTGAAAGCAGTCCCTCAAAATTCCGTGGGAGTTCTCGATCTTAATGTACACAGCGTCGGCTTGTTTGAAAGAAGTCAGCTCGGTGAGCTCGTTCTGGATTACCTTCCGAATCTCCAGGGGCACACAATAGATGAAGCTCTCGAAAGACTCGGGAAAGCCAGACTCACTTCCCAAGCGCGCTTGTTCCAACTGTAAGTGCTCGACGAGCGCCCGCGTCTCCGAGGCGACGAGCGAAAAAATCAAGACGCTCGTACGGAGCTCTTCCAGGTGCCGCCGTCGCGGGTCGGCATATTCGAGGTAGTGAAGCTGGCGGAAAAACTGCAGAAAAGTAGCAGCCACCACCCGACGACGCTCGCGGTCGTCGATGCGCTGCATCAGTTGCGTGATCGGCTCGGCGGTAATACGATCATGAGCAGGGATGAAACGGCCATCCATCGACAGGCTGAGATAGTCGTTCCTGCGAGTCTCCCGATAGATGACGCGTCCGATGGCCTGAAACGTTGCGTAAGGGATTCTCGAGAGCTTCGAGAGCTCGTTGAGCAATAACAGGAGATCCTCGAAGCTCTCTCGGAGAAGCGTCAGACCCGACTGAGGGCTGTTCTGTCGCAGAAGTCGCGCTACGTAGGGATCGGCAATGTGATCCGCTCTGAGAAAGTTCTCGACATATTTGTCGAAACGTTCATGGCTGACTTGATCTTCGCTCGACAGGGGTGGGCAAATTTTGTGACGCGTTCGATTGCATGCGACACGAGCCCGATCTCGTCATAGAAACTGTGGATGGCGAGTGTGCGGTTCGAATCTTCTGAAAGGGGCTGATTGCGGGTGCGGAAATATCTTTCGAAGCTTCGGAGCCACATCTCGAGCTCGAAAAGAAACTCGGTCCGGCCGGTCTCTTCGAGCCGCGCGACCCAGTGAGACATCTGACCAAGCAGAAACTCATTTCGCCGGGACAATCCGCTCCGCCTGTCCTTCCAGTAGTTAATTCAATGTGGTCAACCAGTTACCGGGATCCATCTTAGCACGTTTCCGAGCCATCGTGACCATTCGGCGCCCGATCATGTACAATGAGTGCCTCTTCATACAATCTTTGTTAGCGTCTGTCTCTGAAAGCTCGTTATTGCGCTGCTAGATCTGCAAATCGCATTCATGAGCAAGCCCACCATCATCTGCCTCCGAGACGCGCGCCGGGAACTCGATGTCATGCTCCGTCCACGGCCGGACGACGGCTACGCTCTCGAGTCCAGCACCGAGCTCGTCGGCGCCTTGATGGAAGGGTCCGGCGACGCGGAGCTTCCCGTCAAGGTCCATCGTTTGCCCGAGGCGGGAAACAGAGCCCGGGAGACGCTGAGGCCGATGGTGCGCGACATCCTCGCGCGCTTCGAGCTCGACAGCCTGAGGGCACGCAACCAGCTCCTCGAATCACTCAGCGATGTCGGCGTCGCCCTCGCCGGTAGCTTCGACATCCAGGATATTCTTCGACAGACACAAGAGGCCGCGGAGCAGCTCGCCAAAGGCCGCACGGTGGAAGTGCTCTATAAGGGTTGTGACACCATTCATTCTCGTGCCCTCTGGCACCCAGAGCAACCCAGCACGGGCCACTTGGGACGTGACGAGCGCCGCGCGATGCTCGCGAGTTTTACCGGATAATGACGACGCTCCGACTGCTTTCGAGCACGGCGGCCGGTTTTTTCTCCCGATCGCCTATCAGAGCGAGCTTCTCGGGCTTCTTGTCCTGAGCAAAGGAGACGGCTTCAGCCCCGAGGGCCAGAAGCTCCTTTCAATCTTGTGTCTTCAAACCGCGACCGCTCTTCGCAATATTCACTTGACGCAGAAGCGCATCCAGCTCGAGCGGCTCTCGGCAGTCGGTCGCATGGTCGGCTCCATTGTTCACGATTTTCGCAGTCCCCTGACGGCGTTCCACGGCTATGCTGGAATGTTGACTAATCTCGATCTGAACAAGAGAGAACGCGGCGACTATGGGCAGAGCGTGATCGAGGAATGCGATCGCTCGAATCACATGGTGGGCGAGCTGCTCGAGTTCACCCGCGGCGGCCATTTCGACCTCTCTCGCGAATGGTGTCGCCCAGCTCCGTATCTCGGTGCTCTCGCGGCAAGATTACGCGCTCAGTTTGCAGAGCACCAAATTCGGGTCAAGCTCGAGCGCGGCTACTCGGGAGAAATTTTCGTCGACAAGAAGAGACTGGACCGCGCATTGTGGAGTGTTGCCATCAACGCCTGCCAAGCGATGTCCGATGGCGGCCAGCTGATCCTGCGATCGGAGTCCTATGGTAATGGCGTCTGCCTGTCAGTCGAAGATGATGGGAGCGGGATTCCCGAGGAAGTGAAGCATCGTATCTTCGAGCCGTTCTTCTCTTACGGCAAATCGGAGGGCATCGGCCTCGGGATGCTCATCGCTCAGAAGGTCGTGGAAGACCACGGCGGAGAGATCACCGTCGAAAGCGAGGAGGGCGTCGACACCCAGGTGCGTTTCTACTTGCCCGTCAATGGCTCCGAGCAACCGACCGCTGTCGCAGCAAACACCAAGGCCAGCGCCAATTAGCCTAGGCTGTTACCCGTTAGACGAAATCCAGTCAACGTTTTGGAACAGCCCTACCTGGCTCGATCTGGATCAATATTAGATTTCCTTCTTATCCCCACCTCTCCTCCTATCCCCACCTCTCCTTGCTTTTTGAAGCTGTTAAAAGCAACGGGGATGTGGGGATAGAATCGAGAATAGTCTCGGCTCAAACGCTTGCAGGTTAACCTGGCTAGAATTAGACTACCGGACTTTCTTCTTCGCTGAGGGCACGGAGGAGCTTCTCATGGAGTCCGCCGAAGCTTCCGTTCGACATGACGATAACGACGTCCCCTTCGGCACATTCCCGGCTCAAGTGACCTACGATCGGATCGGCTCCCGCTTCGAAGTGCGCGTCGGCCGCTCCTGCGCGCAAATCCGCGATCAACTCCTCTTCCGATAGCTCTTGCTCCTTCGGAAGGCGCGCGCTCCGGAAAACCTCTGAGACGATGATGGCGTCGGCAAGACGGAGAGCGTCGGCCAGCTCCTTTTGAAACACATTGCTGCGCGTCGTGAACGAGCGAGGCTCGAAGACGGCCCATATTTTCCGATCGGCAAAACGGAGACGCGCCCCAGAAAGTGTCTCTCTCACGGCCGTGGGATGATGCGCGAAATCATCGACGACGGTGACGCCGCGCTCCTCGCCAACGATCTCGAAGCGCCTCTTGACACCTTCGAAGCTCGCAAGTGCTGTCTGGATCTCGTCTGCGCTCAGATCGAGATAATCGGCCACGGCAATCGTGGCCAACACATTCCTGAGTGCCGCAGCTCCCCAGAAAGGACCGCGCACATCCAGAGATTTGCCGCCCCTGTGCCGCACTAGAAATCGGCTCCCTTCGCTATCCGAGGTGCGCACTTCCGCTGTCCAGTCCGCATTACCCGAAACGGCGAAGCTCGTCACGGGGCAAGGAGCGGTTTCGGCGATCGAGGCGGCACGCTCGCTCTCGTTACCGACGACGAGGAGCCCGTTCTGCGGTACGAGATTCACGAAGAGCCGAAACGCATGCTCCACATCTTCCACGTCGCGGTAAATGTCAGCATGGTCGAACTCTACATTGCCGAGAACGGCCACACGAGGAAGGTAGTGCATAAATTTGGGACCTTTGTCGAAATAGGCGGTGTCGTACTCGTCTCCCTCCACGACGAAAACCTCACCCTCACCGACGCTAAAGCTCAAACCCGTGGCGCGCGGGATCCCGCCCACGAGAAAGCCCGGTTGACGTCCCGCGCTGGTGAGAAGCCACGCCATTAGCGAGCATGTCGTCGTCTTTCCATGGGTTCCGGCGATCACGATCGGCAGGCGATCGCGCAGGAAGACTTCCTTGAGGACTTCCGCCATCGACGTATACGGAACTCCCGAGCGCAGAACCGCTTCGAGCTCGTCATTGCCGCGCGACAATGCGTTGCCGACGACGACGAGCTTCGCCTCGCGCGGGACGTTCTCGGGGCGATACGGCGTCCGGGCTTCGACCTTCAGTTTTTTGAGGAGGTCCGACATCGGAGGGTAAATGTTCTGATCGGATCCGGTAACCTCTATCCCTTTCTCCTTCAGAAGACCCGCCAACGAAGCCATCGCCGTACCGCCGATCCCGAGAAGATGGACGGGCCCATGTCCGATCGAAGGAATCACGCGACCGCGCCCTCGAGCAAGTGGAGACCGTTGCTATCGAGGCGAACCCGGATGCCGAGGGGTAACGTCAGACCATCCGTGGTCGTGTGCCCGGAGGGAAAACCGAAAAGTACGGGAATGCGGAGCGGGGCCGTCCACTCCCGCAACATCTCTTCGAGCGTATAGCCTTGATCCGGATGCTGAGCGCAATTGGGCATTTGGCCAAACACGATGCCACGCACTGATTCCAGCCGGCCCGAGAGGCGTAGCTGGGTCAAAAGGCGGTCGATCTGATACGGCTTGACGTGGGTATCTTCGAGAAAGAGAAGGGCGTCGTCGAAGGACGGAAGATAAGGCGTTCCCACAAGCGCAGCGATGATGGAGAGACAGCCGCCCCAAAGCCTGCCTTCCGCTGCTCCCAGGTGGAGCCACTGGGTTCCGGAGGGCGTCAGAGAGCCCACCCCTTCAGTGGACTGGATCGTTCGAAGAAGCTCATCCGCGTCGAATGCTCCCCGAGCCATTTGCTGGGCCAACATCGGACCGTGGAACGTAATCAGATCACAACGCGCCCCGAGAAAGCCGAGCAGTGCCGTAATGTCACTCGAGCCGAGGAAGATCTTCGGGGCGCTACGGAAGCTCTCGGCGTCGAGCTCTCGCAAAAGCTCCATGCTCCCGTAACCCCCGCGGGCGCAAAATATTGCGTCGACTTCGGGATCGCGCCACAGCTCCAGAAGATCGCCGATGCGCTCTGAAGCCTTGCCTGCGGTGTAGCTCCCACGCTCGTACAGGTTGGTTCCGAGTCGCGACCGGAATCCAAGCTTTTCGAGCGCTTCGAGTCCAGCGTCGACGAACTCCTTTTTGACCGGGCTCGCGGGTGCTATGATCCCGACGAGAGCACCGGGTCGCATCGCACGGGGCTTGAGCATAGAATCCGCGTCAAGACAGCTTCGTACGCACGACGGCGCTTACCGCCTTGCCGTCTACCGGCTTCCCCGAACCTTTGAGCCGTGCCATGGTCTCCTTCATGAGGCGTCCCGTATCCTTGGGCGCGCTCGCTCCAATTTCCGCGATGACCTCGACGGCAGCGCGCTCGATCTCGTCCACCGAGACGCTTCGGGCAGATAGGCCTGTATCAGCTCCTTTTCTTCAGCCTCCTTCTTCGCGAGATCGGAGCGACCTCCCTTTTCGAACTGCTCGATCGATTCGTTACGCTGCTTGACCATCGTCTGGAGAATTTGGTTCTCCTCTTCGATCAAAATGGACTTACCTTTCTCGATTTCTTTGTTCTTGAGCGCCGCCTTGATCATCCGAATGACGCCGCCGCGCGTGCGCTCCTTTGCCTTCATGGCCGGCACGAGCTCGGTTTGGAGTCTTTCGGACAAGCTCATGCGATTATCGACGAACGCCGCTCTCTGTCCGTGAGCACCAGTTGGCATTTCACGCGTGCGAATTGAAGCTCGTCGCCATATCTCACAGCCGCATGGGTCACCACCTGGCCGTTGAGACGCGTGCGGTTGACACTGTCGAGATCGATCACCGTGACGCTCTGGTTCGAGACCAGAAGCTTCGCGTGAAACTTGCTCACTAGATGATCCGGAATACAAATATCGTTGGACGGATCTCGACCAACCGTCGCTTCACGGCGCTTGATGGAAAAACGCTTTCGCTTTCCACGAGGGTCGGAAACGATCAGACACGGGTAGTCTAGCTGTTTGTCGGTCTTCATGTGTGGCGTCCAGCGTCGCGCGAGCAGCACCGCCGCCCCAACACCGATGAGAAGCAACAACGCACCAAACACCAGGATGAGCGTGGACCAGTTCGTCACGGTTGGGGCCGAAACTGCAAAACCGCGACGCCGATCGGCCCCGCGTCGCTGGCTATCGGCGTCATGATGAGCACATCACCGTTCACTAGATCGCGGGTCGAGAGGGCGCCGAGACCAGCCGCATCCTCAAGCGCATCCTTTGGAAGCGTAGACACATCGCCACCCTCCGGCGCAAGAACGTTGCCGCTCCGGTCGAGGATATAGGCAGCCACGACCCCGGGCTCGTCGATCACGCGCTCGAGCGAAGGTGCTCCTGGCGGGCTTTGAGAGAGAGCCGCCACGTTTGTCACTGCGAGCAAGTAGACGAGCGCACGAGCGCGGTGCGAAGACTCTGAGGCAAGAGCACTTCCGAGTGTGCGCATGAGCGGCAAGCCGACCACAGCGATCGCGAGGATCGAGATCGCGGCGACGAGAGTGACGCAACGAAGGCTCCCAGGAGCTCTTCGCCCCGGCCCTCTTGTTTTGTGGGCCGACGAAGGCTCGTTCGAAACGTCGTCGACGGATCCCGATTCGTCGTCTGGCCCCGTGTCGTCGTGAGACTCGCGAAGCATTTCCGGTGAAAGGATACGAGTTGCCGCCTCGAGGGAGGGTTCGACCTTTCCCCTGAAAAGGACTTCCCCGGTCTTGACTTCGTCAGGTAGGGTTACGCTGTCCAACATGACCGTGGTGTCACTCTCGGGCCGGTAAAGTGTGGGGGCTTCCTCATCTGGCTCATCTGGCTCACTGGACGCTTCTTCGTGTTCTGGAGGCCTGAGGGTGTCCGTCGTCGGAAGCATCATGGTGGCATCCCCGGCGTCTTCCATGACCTCGCTCGCGTCCTGGGAGGGGGTGCCCAATGCCGCGGCGGAAAGCGCCTCCGATGACAACATGACTGTCCGGCTCTCGTCGGAGACGGCGTCCTCCGCCGCCTCGTTCGCGTCGCGCCCGGGGGCGTCCAACGCCGCAGCGGAAAGCGCCTCCGATGACAACATTACCGTCCGGCTCTCGTCGGAGCTCGACGTTTCCGCGGGGAGGTAGACGGTACTGTCCTCTTCGGGCTCGCTCTCCGCTAAAAGGCTGACGCTGAGCGAGCCCAGCCGTATCGAGTCGCCCGCCGTAACGAGCCGGGTCTCGACCCGCTCATCATTGACCCAACTGCCATTGCGGCTGTCGAGGTCGACGAGCTTGAGCTCCTTCCCGGCCCGCTCGAATTGGGCGTGCCGGCACGATAGCCTCTTATCCGCGAAGAAGAGGTCGCATTGCGGATCGCGGCCAATGATTAGCGGATGTTCACCGATCTCGTGCTCGGTGACGCGATCTCCATGCTGGATAATGAGTTTGTTCACTAATACCTCGTCACCTCGTCCCCAAAGCTATCTAGAGCACCACCGGCGACGCAGTAAGTATGGATCGAACCAGCACCGCGGGCCAAGGAGGACCCGCTGAGCGTGCGCTACTGTCCGAGCTCGCGTAGCCTGCGCTGCGCGAGCGGCAGAACCAGAGGTCCGTCGTCCGACTGCAAGGTCGCATCGGGGAACGCGAGCGCCTGCTGAAAGACGCGCGCCGCCTCCGCACGTTCGCCCAGCATCAAATACGCCACAGCGATATGGTAGAGCACGGTGCCTTGTGAGACGCCTCGGGTCCCGGGCAAGATGACCTGCAGCAAGTATTCCTTGAGAGCGGTCTCGTAATCCCCGAGCTGCATGTGCGCCAGGCCAGTGTTCAGCCGCGCCAAATGCTCGACTTCGGGCTCGACCGCCATCCGGTGCCGCAGGTCGACGATCGCCTTGTTGTAGAGAAAGTGAGGATCACCTATTGGCAATTCGAGCGGTGTCGTCCCCACCTTCAGGTCCAGCTGGGTCGAGCTACCGCCGCGTAAAACGGAGAGCGCGAGGCTGGAGCCGGGCGCCGCAGCCCGAACCGCCTCCAAAAGCTCGAGCGCCCAGGTCACGGTGTGGCCACCCGCGGAGACGATCACATCACCGCGAAGGATCCCCGATTGCTCCGCGGGCCCACCTGCCTCGACCAACAGCACAACCGGTCCGGCGTGGAGCTTTGTGTCGACGGCCAGAAGCCCCGCCCAGCTCCCATGAAGCTTCGTCGGCGCCGAAAGCTCGGAAAGAAACAAAGGCAGCGCCTGGGGGTCGAGATAGTTCAATGGATAAGTGTCGGGAGCGCTGGAACCTACGGCCAGGAAATGCAAAATGACGTCTTTCGTCAATCGCTGCGCCGGGACGAAGCCAACCAAGAACGCCTCGACCTCCAGCGCTTCTCCGAGCTTCTCCGAAAGCTCACGAACCCTGTCAGGGGTCAGCTCGGGGGAGCGCTTCGAAGGGATGAACGCGTTCAGACCCTCCGCGCCGAGCTGCGCCTCGACGATCGCCGCATCGGCAAAGACGAGGTCCATGTGCTCCAGGTTAAGCAGCTCCTCGTCCAGCTTCTTGCGGATGTCGGTAAGATCGCGCTCTGGTACGTCGTCATCCGCCACCACTCCGAGGATGGCGAGCGTCGGTCGGATCCGACATTCGACAGACAAGACCTCATCGATACCGACGTCGATGTCTTCGACATATTTTCCGGTCGCGTGCTTCACCTCGAGACGATGCGGTCCGGAACAGACCTTGTCAATCTCGAGCGGCGTAACGCCTTTGAGATTCCCATCAAGGAACACGCGCGCGTCCGTCGGGTTGGACGTGATAGTGACACGGCCCACCGATTCGACGAGCTTGATGATCTGGGCCGTGTAGTCCCGCGGCTGCTCGGCGTTGAAAGGAAATCGGACAGGCTGATGGCATTCGAGACGCAGCTCGATCTCGTGAGGGCCAATTGGCAGCGCGGCGAGGTCGAAAGGTGCGGAGAGCCGGTTCGGATCGAGGTCGGCGGGCATGAAGCTACGCAAATCGGGAGGGAGCGTCCCCGATGTCGTTCCCACCAATGTGCCGTCCACCACGATCTCGACGCCCGGAGGATCGGTGATGATGGGCAAGCGAGCGCTCGTGCGCGTCAAAGCGAGATCGAGCGTCGCGATGTCGCCGGGGATGATCCGGAACTCTTCGTCGATATAGGACTCGTGTCCAATGAGTGTGACCTCGAGGGGGGCGATTCCCGTATGGACCTCGATGGGAAAAAAGTTCGTAATCCCGATGAAGTTGCCGTTGACCATCACGCGCGCGCCCGCAGGCTCCGTGGTAACGGCGATATATCCGATGAGCCGGTTTTTCTGGTCCTCGAAATAGTCGATGATCCTGGGCGACAGGAATTCCGCATCGAGCGCGTAGCGAGGATTGTCCAGCAAGAGCTGCCGGAAATCATCCGACGCGCCCTGGAGATTGCCAGCGTTGAAAAAAGTCCGCGCGCGATGCTCGTAGGCTTTCTGCTGTAGCGTCATGAGCTCGTCAGAAACAGTGTCGCGAAGCCGGCGATCGTTGTCGACTTCCTCAATGATCTGGCTGAAGAAGTCGATCGATTGAGATTGCCGCCCCTGGTCCTCGAACAGCTCCACGGCTTCCTGAAACTGCTGCGAAAGCCGCAAGGTAAGCTCCTGCTCGGCAAGCGTAGCCGATTCTTGGGCCGGCGCGGCGGCCGCGATCAGAAACGAGAGCAAGAACTCAATGGAAACGAATAAGCGCTTTCTCTTTGTCATCGTAAACATAGAGATCTCCGGAAGCGTCGACGTCCAAGCTGGTCGGCTTGGATAGCGCGCCTCCACCGAGGTTTTGAGCCGTCAGCATAACAAGAAACTTGTAAGACGCATCGAACACAGCGATCTGCGCTCGATCTTGGTCGAGAATGTAAAGAAAACCAGCAGGGTCGAGCGCAATATCCACCGCCTTTTTCAGGTTCGGCCCACCTTTTTTTGTCGTGATGCGAGCTAGGGTCCGCCCCGCCTGGTTGTAGACGTGGACGCTGCGATCGGATTTCATGAGCATGACGAGATTGCCGTTCTTGTCGATTTCGAGGACGAGAACTTCCCGCTTGCTATTGTCGGGAAACGCACCGAGAAACTCGCCGCTTTCGTTGAACCGAAGGACAGTTTTCCGCTTCTCGTCGAAAATGTAAACCTCCCCGAGACGATCGCGCGCGGCCGCACGGATTTTATCGAGTTGCTCTGGACCGTCTTTGGTCGGCACGTTGAAAGCCTTTGGCTGGCCTTCGATGACCACACCTTTATTATTCGCGATGACGAGCTGGCCGCGCGGGTCGACCACCAAGCTGTAAGGGTCGACCGCACCCTTCGTGCTCGCGAGCTTTCCCGTGCGGTCGAAAGTGACCACACGCTTGCGGCCACGCTCCAAGACGTGGATGCCGTTGGCAGAGACGCGGACAGCTTTGACGTCCTTGAACTTGTCGGCAAGAGCCGCGCGAAAAGCCGGGTCGCGGCGAAAGTTGACCGACTGTCCAGGACGGGGCGCGCCGTAGAAACGATAGAGAAGCGTCAGCCAATTGAGTGCTTCTGTGGCCTCGACCGATTCAGGATAGTTGTTACGGACCTCTTGAAACTGGGCCATCGCTTCCAAGGGCTCGCCTTGCCACACCGAGCTGCGGCCCACACCGAGCTGGGCTCCGGCGGACCAATCCGAGCCTGGGTGGTCCAAGATGACTTGGAAATAGACGTCAACAGCATCCCGAAAATTGCCTTGACGCTCGAGAGCGAAACCCGTCGAATAGATCGCGGCCGGGATATAAGCGTTTCCCGGATAGAGAAACACTCTCTGATAATTGGCGAGAGCATCGTCGATGGCCGTACCGCCCCGGTCGGATCGGAAGATCACTTCGCCGAGGTAATAATAGGCGCCGGGCGCCGCGTCACCCGTCGGATAGCTTCGAAAGATTGCGTCAAAGCTGTCTTTCGCTTTGGCGAAGTCCTCCTCGATGTCCAGATAATAGCGGCCAATCCGCAAGAGCGCGTCGTCCGCATATTCTGTCCCCGACATCGACGTTGCAATGATCTGAAAGTCATTGAGCGCTTGTTTGTATCGTCCCTGCTGGTAGAACTGAATCCCGCTCTCGAGATGCTGCCGCGCCAGCTCCGTGGGCGGCCCCTGCCCAAAGAGCGCCGAAGAAAAAAGACCGAGTAGCAACACGAACCCAAACCCAACCCGAAACAGAAAGATTCCCGTCATGACCAAACCTCCAAGAAAGCGCGTCTGCCCTGAATCCTTAATCCTGATCACGGCCTTCGCCCGATGACGTAAGTCGGCTTCGAAGCCTCGACGTTTACACTTTGGGTGTCCGTCACGCCTCCGGGCCAAGTGAAGACGAACTCGTGCGGGCCGATGACGACCTCGCGATCCATGAAAGGCGGCGAGCCCGCCGGCATCCCGTCGATCGTGACCGTACAATTCCCTGGGTTCGCACGCACATTGACGCGCCCGACAGGAGGTGCCCGGTGGGTGGTCGTCTCTCCCTCGCGGATCGCGATTTCCACTGATCGACTCAAAAAAACCTTGGGCGCCACCAGTCGAAACCGATAGTTACCTGGTCGGAACCGAACGCTCGCATCGGTCGAAGCGCTAGCGACGACACCATTGCCACGATGAATGGCCACAGGATAGGGGGAGCTCACCCGAAAGGTCCCCGGGCGGCCGAGTGGCGTCAATGTAATGGGCCCTTCCGGAAGTGGCTGGCCCGCCGCAATCGAGACCGAACGCGATACATATTCCGCTTTCGCAAGCTGGATCTCGTGGTCGCCATCGACGAGCTCCAGGGTCAATGGCGTCACGCCGTCCAGCGGCTCGCCGTCGAGCTGTACGGTGACGCCTTCGGGGTTCGTCACGAGCTCGAAAAAGCGCGTCGTGGGCGTCAGGACGAATTCGAGAGGACCCGGCGGCGTCTCGGAGAGAACGAGCTCGCTCGACGCCGTTTCGAACCCGTCGAGACGTACTTCAATAATGTGCGACTCCGCGGTAACGCCGGAGACGAGCAGCTCGACACTTCCTTCCACGGTCGTGAGGCCAGTCGCCACACCATCCAAGAAAACGGCGGCTCCGAGCGGCTTAGAGCTGAGGCGGATCGTATGTGCAATCGGCTGAGGACCCGGAGGCTCCCTCAGGAACATCCAATACAACCCCCCCGAGAGCCCCAGCAGCACCACGATGACGAGCGCCCAGATCGGAGCCGCCAGGGCTCGGACAGCAGCGCCACCCTGGCTCTCTTCCGCACGGTGGCTCTCGGGCGCTGGCTCGGAAGCGACCCGAGTCGGCGTCGCCGTGACCCGCTCCGTCTCCTCGCCAATCATTTGCGCCGTCGCTGCCGCGCTCGCGCCGTAGAGCTCGGTGAGCTCGTGCTGAATCTCCTTGAGGTGACGCGTGCGATCGTGCTCCGTCAGGTTGAGCTCGACTGCGTTTTGGTCCAGCTCCCGAAGGGACCGTCGCAGGTAACGGCGCGCCTCGTCGAGCTCGGGATAATTCTCGAGAACGAACCGCGATTTCTTGACCAGCTCTTCCCAATTTTCCGAGCGGTTGAGAGCTTGAAGCTCGTCCAATGTTGCTTGAATCGCCTTCGTCGTCCGCGGAAGCGTCTTGCGATAGACCGAGAGGATCTTTTCGAGCTCCCGCGCCATGTCGCCCGCATGCTCGTAACGATCCTCGGCCTTCTTGGCCATGGCGCGCTCGAGAACATCCTGGATCTCTTGAGGGATAGTATTTTTCTTCTCGACGACGGGCACCGGCTGCTCGTTGACGATTTTGTAGAGAATGGAGGTCGCAGAGTCTCCCAGAAACGGCCGGCCGCCGGTCAGGAGCTCGTAGAGGATGCAACCCGCCGAGAAGATATCGGTTCTCCCGTCGAGCTTCTGGCCCCGGATTTGCTCAGGCGACATGTAATGGACCGTTCCTATCATCACGCCGCTTTTCGTGATCTGGTGGCTTCCTTCCACACGGGCGATCCCGAAATCCATGATCTTGATCTGCCCGTTATCCAAACAGCGAAGGTTGGCCGGCTTGATGTCGCGATGAACGACGCCGTTGTGGTGGGCGAAATCGAGAGCGCGACAAAGCTGGATGACGATATCGAGCGCCTCGGCAATCGGCATGCCTTCGTCGCCGATGAGGCTCGAGACGTCCGTACCCTCTAGGTACTCCATCACGATATAGGGCTTTTCCGGTCCTCCGAAATTACCGAGCTCGTAAATCGTGACAATGTTGGGGTGCTGGAGTTTCGCTGCCGCTCGGGCCTCGCGCTCGAAACGGCTACGAGAATCGATATCGGCAATCACGTCCGCCGTCAGCGTCTTGATGGCGACGCGACGGTCCAGGGCCGGGTCATGGCCTTCGTAGACTGCACCCATCCCGCCGCGTCCGAGACGCTGAAGGACCGTGAATTTGCCGATACGAATTTCGGTATCGTTATCCGTCATGATTCACTGGTCGAGAGGCGCTTCTTGTTCATGGACCCCGTGGATGTGAACAAGCACTCAAGAAACCCGGAGCAAGATGGTCGTCGTATTGTCCTCCCCGCCATTGCGGTTCGCAGCATCCACCAAAGGATCCGCTTGCCCGACGGATCCCCCGCCATCGAGCACGATCCCGAGGATTTCGCTATCCTCGAGCATAGTCGTCAGACCGTCAGAGCAAAGCAAGAGCCTGTCGTCGGACGCGAGCTCGAGGGCCTGTATGTCTACCTCGAGCTCCGGCTTGCCGCCTAGAGCCCGCGTCACAACGTTTCTGAGCGGGTGATTTCGCGCCTGCTTCTGGTCGATGACACCCGACTGCACCTGTTCGTTGACCCAAGAATGGTCGCTCGTCAACAACTGCATCTTGCCGTCACGAATGAGATAGGCGCGACTGTCCCCCACATGGGCGATCTCCGCAACGCCGCCCTCCACGAGCACCGCGACGACGGTAGTGGCCATTCCCTCGCATTCCACTTCCTTACGGGCGTGGTCCAGCAGTCTTTGATTCGCAAAGCGGATCGACGTCTTCAGCCGATTCGCGTTAAGGGACAGCCCTACGTCGATTCCGTAGGGCCAAGTGATATCCGCGTCACCCGAGGTCAGCTGGACGAACTCGTCGATGGTCTCGACGGCAATGCGCGACGCGACGTCGCCATGGGTGTGCCCGCCCATCCCGTCGGCGACCACGTAGAGGCCCACCTCATCATTCGAGACGTAGCTATCTTCGTTCCGCTGGCGTTTGCGGCCCACATCAGTTACGGAACGTGACTCGATATGCATGGTTCGTGTGCGCTCGCGCTCGCTCATTTGTCCTTCAGCTTCACCATCCGGCGTTTGAGCTCCGGATGGTTAGGGAATTTCTCGAGCGCCGTCGCATATACCCGCTTGGCGCGCACCGTCATGCCGCTACGCAAGTAAACGTCACCAAGCTCGACATGAGGATCGGGTGATTTGGGATCGATTTCCATCGCTTTGGTAAACAGGTCTGCAACCTGCCTCGTTTTACTCTTGTCCATGACAAAAAGGCGCCCGGCCGCCATGACATATTCAAGTTTATTCGGTTGAAGTCGCATGGCCTCGTAATAGAACTTCAAAGCAGTTTCATAGTCCCTCGACTGTTCACGCAGCTCCGCGTTCTTGAAAAAGAGATCGGCCTCCTGTTCCGGAGAACGTTTCTCTTTCGCGAGATCCCTATCATACTCCTGTCGCGATTTCCCGTGACGCAGCGGATTATAGGCTTCCGTGATTTGCTGAAAGAGGGCATCCGCCTCTTTCTTCTCTTCGGGATCCTTGAAGCGATCCGGATGGTTGTCCCGTGCCATCTGGAGATAGGCTTTCTTGACGTCAGCGCCAGATGCCGTCTTCGGGATACGAAGGGTCGTATAATAGTCGACGGCCATATTGTTTTACGGAGTCCTGCGCATCCGTTTTTCAGCGAGGCGGCGGATCTGTTCCGGGACATTACGGTCACGAAGCAAGCGCTTCAAGTCACGATCTTTTAGACGGACAAGAAGCTTCGATGAGACCTCGGGAGGTGTTTTCGGGTTCTTCACGAGCTCGTGGGCGATGCTATATCGCTTTACCCATTGACGATTCTTCGACATTTCACGCAAGACATCGGGCGATACGTTTCGCATCTTCGCGATTTGCTCCGCGTCAGCATCGTTCATTTTAGGGCTCGACAAAACCGCGCTCCATACGGTGCGGCTCCGGTCTCGGATGAGCATCATGCGGGCCTCACGCGAACCTTTGAGCGCTTTTATCATCTTATGGGCCGGCGCCATCGTCATGATTTCGGCCATGAGGCTCTGTTCCTTCTCCTCTTCCTCCGCTGTCAGATCGCCGTCGCGCTCTTCCTCGCCGTAAAGCTTCGCCGCCTCTTCTTTTGTTTTCGGCGGCGGCGCCTCCTCTTCCGCCGGCCCCGCGCTCAGATCGAGCTTGGAGTGCGGTGCGGCCTCGGTAGGAGCGGAGGGCACGGCCGCGTCAGGAGTGGGCCGGTCGAGCTTGAAATCGTGCTTGAGCTCGTCAATGCGCCGACGCTGGTCGGAGCTGAGATTGTCTTGTTCTTCGAGCGCCTTGATGATGGGCGGATGTCGGAGCAGTCGCGTTTGATTGACGACGATGAATTCTAGATTCGACTCCGTGAGGATCGGCACCATGGCACAGATTGTTTGGTCGGGTGTCGTCGCGTTTCGCACCAGCGATTGCCGCACGTCGTCCGACATATCCCGTGTTCCGAAAAACGCGAGAACGTCCTCGGGGGTGCTCACCTCATTCAGAACGCTGATGAGTGAAGCTTCGTCCATAGCTTCGAGGCTCGTCGACGCCTGCGCGCTGACCGCGTCATCTCTGTCACGCGTCAGAAGGAACAAGAGCTCGATCTGATCCGCCGGCGATAGTGGGAGAGCGCGGGTGGCAGCGGTCATGCGAACGTCCTTGGACACGCCCCCCCTGCGAAACTGCCTGACGAGAGGCGAGTTCATTTTGGAGCCTCGAGTACAGCCGCTCGAATCTCAAGAGACATTATCGCCTACATATTCCGTGTAATTGTCCGGCGTGATGGACAAATCTTTGCGAACTTGCCCCGGTCGCCCGAGGGGTCTTAGAAGCCGGTCGTTAATCCACAAAGAGACGCCGCCTGCATTCCCGAGCCAGAGACGCAACTCCTCGTTCGCAACGAACTCGCGGCGATACCCTCGCTCTTTCAGCCCAGTCGTTATGACTTTCCCGTCTGCCATGATCTCGAGCCAACAGGACTCGCCCACATCGAGCACCAAACGCAGCTTTCCGGTCGCATCCGCTCTCAGGGACCGCGGAACCGGAGGCGCATACACCGGCGGAGAGAGGACGGAGACGCGGCTCGCGGAAGAGGAAACGGTTTCGGATGGGGACACGGACGCGGTAGCCGGCTTATCGAAAGCTTCCGGTCGCGTCTCCCCAATCTCCTTTACCGCGGGAGCCGGCTCCGAGCTAACGACCCACAATGTCCCCATTAGCACGACGGCGCCGAGGCCCACCCAGGGAAGCCAAAACGGGATAGCCGGAGAGCGGCCATTTAGGCTCTCCGTTTCCGATGTCAGTTTCTCGTTCTGAGAGAAGATATAGGCATTGACCGCCCGGTCCTCGTCGAGCCCGAGGTAACGCGTGTAGGCACGCAGATAGGACCGGCGATAGAACTCACCGGGTATGAGCTCGAGTCGGTTCTCTTCGAGAGCCTCTAAAAAGCGGACTCCGATCCTCGTATCATCAGAAATCTGCTTTAAGCTGATACCGCGAAGCTCACGCTCGCGCCTCAGCTTCTCGCTAAACGATGCCATCTCAAAATTGTGCCGAGTCGTTGCCCGCCCTCCACTGCCAAAGAGTCGTGGGCCTCTATCTCCCTCAGACTAAGGCGTTGTGCTGCTGTAACAATCATGGCCATTGTGTCAGACGTGGAATTTCGTGTCAACGAAGGGCGCACGCGATAACGACATTTTTCAAGGAAGCACGACGCCCCACGGAGCTGCCATGCCATTATCGGGAGCGGGGGGAGGGCTCGTCTCCCGACAACATTTGCTTGGCCGAGAGCGCAAAGCTCGCTTTCGCAGAGCATTGTCCGGAGCTCACGCTCGGACACATGCCGAAGCAACGTCAGCGCTACATGGATAGGCGCATTCGGGTGCGCGACGATCGCTTTTCGCACTGACGGCCGCTGGATCCAGCGCTCGCTCAGAGCGACGACACGCAGCACGAATCCAGAGGTCGACTCCCGACGCACAATCGCGACAACCTCCTCCTCGCGAAGGCGCGGGTTTAGTAGCAGAGCCCGGATGATCTTGTCGTCGTTCTCAAGTGCGAGCTTGGAGAGGACCCCGGTCGGCGCCAAGTACGCCATCGAGATTTTTTTCTCCGGATTCGAGCTCTGGAAGGCGCTCCCCGAGACGGCGCTCCGAAGCCACCCGCAACGACATGGGAAGGCGGATATTCGTCGCGACCTTCAACTGCTCCTTCCAGAACAGGAGCGAGAGCAACCGCAATGCCAGTGTTTTGGGCGTTTTGACATGGTTGACGATGGCGGCGCGCACCACACGCCTCTTGTTCCATCGAGCGTGTCGTGCCACGGCCTCGATCACACTGCTCGAAAGCTCGCGTTTTCTCAAGAGCACGAGAAGATGGCCTCGTCCGTTTCACGGTGATCGAGCAGCGGCGCCACGTCAGCGGCCGTACTGTGGGGACCGATCTGCTCGACGATCTCTCTCGCCGTCAGGAGAACTTCTCAAAGAGCGCGCGGACTGACGCTTCGCTCTCGAAAAGAGCGATCGCCGCGACCCCCGCGGCTCCGGCCTCACGCACAACATCGATACGTTGCGGCGAAATCCCGCCGAGCGCGTAGACGGGGATCGAGGCAGCGCGCGAAGCAGCCGCGAGCCGCTCGAGCCCGATTCCTGGATGCCCGGGTTTGGACGCCGTTCGATAGACGGGGCCAAAAAACACGAAATCCGCGCCGTTTCGGGCCGCGTCCCGCACCTCCTCGAGGCTATGCGTCGAGGCGCCAATCACGAGCTCGGCCGGAGCGATTCGGCGAACTTCGGCAACCGACAAGCCCTCCGCTGGAAGATGAACGCCGCCAAGCCCAGCCGCGAGTGCTACGTCCAAGCGATCGTTCACCAGAATTTTCGCCCTCGCGTCCGGGTGTCGCTCGAGCACACTCGAGACGAAGTTTTCGAGGTCTCGGCCGCCTGCGTGTTTTGAGCGCAGCTGCACCCAATCGACGCCGCTCTCGAGAGCCCGCGCAATGTTCTGAAAGAGCGTTTCACCTTCCGCGAAGCCGGTAATCATACACGTTCGAAAGTGAGAGCGGCCGAGTCTCCCCATCTTTGGTTTCACCCCAATCCCGTACCCCGAGGCAACTCCCGTCTAACGCTAGCCGGGTCGGATTAGGAATCTTCGGGTGCCGCGAGAGCGTTCCGAACGTCTGTGGGTGAGAGCCGGTCGTCGCGACGACGATGACGCGAGAGCTCTTCCTCGAGCTCTTGGCGCTCTATCGAAGCCTTCCATCGATTCAGGACCTCGCTGATGCCGAGATAGATATTTGCGAGACCCAGCCCGCAGACAGCGCCTCGAAGCGTGGGCGCCAACATGTAAGGCCGCAGAGCCGGATAGGCCTCCAAGAAGTAATTCCGCTCCCAGATGGCCAACCAGGGCACTAGCGTGAGAAAGAACCCAATCTCGAGACAGACGAGAACGTAGAGAACGAACCACTGCCGATCGAGCATCATTCAGAAACCCAGAAGGAGACGAGCCCAGCCCCGTCGAGTGGAGCCTCGGCACGACGGTCTGCCGAAACGAAGCAGCGCGTCACTTTCGCGTTGCCTGAAGCTCACGCACGCGATCCTTGACGTCACGCAAGCGAGCGTTGTCCTTGTAGACTTCCATGTCGAGCTCGAGCGCGCGCTCCGGCTCGCTCGCGGCTTGATGGGCTTGGGCAAGGTCGTAACGGAGCCCTTGATATTCTTCGACGCGACGATCGGGCGGCCCCAACCCCTTGGAGAACCACTTGATGGCGATGTGGGGCATGCCTTTTTCCATGAAACATAACCCCAACATGCTGCAGCATTCGAGCCCACGGACTTCGTCCTTGGCCGCGAGCTGGAACTCCGCGATGCTTCGTCGGTGAGGGCCATCTTTTTGGTGCTGTACTGGTTAGCTGGCAACGAGGTGACTGACTAGGACATCCTTTTCTCGCGAAGCCGAGCGGCCTTCCCTTTGCGTTTTCGCATAAAATAGAGCTTGGCGCGTCTCACGTGATGGGAGCGAACGATTTCGATTTTGTCGATCGTGCGCGCATGGAGCGGAAAGATACGCTCCACGCCCGTGCCGAACGACATCTTGCGGACCGTGATCGTGGCGCGAGGACCGCTCCCCTTCAAGGCGATCACCATGCCTTCGAAGAGCTGCACGCGCTCTTTGTCTCCCTCTTTCACGCGAACGTGCATTTTGACCGTGTCGCCCGGCCGAAGCTCGGGGAGATCGCTCCTGAGCTCGCGGGCGTCCAATTTATCGATAACATTCATTTCGACTTTCCTTTTAAATATCTGTGAGTAGCTAATTGTATCTACGTACTCTGTAGAAGCTCCGGCCTACGCGCGCGTGTGTCGTCGAGCGCGCGCTTCTCACGCCACGCATGAACAGCGGCGTGATCGCCCGAGAGCAAGACTTCGGGTACGCGCAAGCCGCGGAACAACGCGGGACGCGTGTAGTGCGGATAGTCGAGCACAGAATTACTGAACGAATCCTGCTGCGCCGACGCCGGATCCGCGAGTGCCCCCGGAAGTAGCCTCACCAAAGCGTCGGCCACGACCATCGCGGGGATTTCGCCCCCCGAAAGGACATAGTCGCCGATCGAGATTTCTTCCGCTCCAGTGGCAACGACGAAACGCTCGTCAACACCCTCATAGCGGCCGGAGACGAGCACCACATGTTCCGCCGCCGAGAGATGGCGTATTTTACGTTGGCTCAGCGGCGCGCCGCGCGGTGACAAGAGAATGATGCGGCGCTTCGAGCTGTCGATACCAGATTCGGCAGCGAGCTCTTCCACCGCGGCCACCAAAGGCTCGATCTTCATCACCATGCCCGGGCCTCCCCCATAAGGAGAGTCATCCGTTGTCCGGTGACGATCCGTCGTCCACTTGCGGAGGTCGTGCGCCGACAGGTCGACAATGCCTCTATTGCGCGCGCGACTGAGGATGCCGAACTCGAAGACGTCGCGGAACATCTCCGGAAAAATGGTGACGATATCAATGCGCATTGAGCCCGATGAGTCCTTCTGGCGCGTCGATCTCGATGCGCCGCGCATCTCGATCGATGCGGCGACAGATTTCTTCGCAAAGCGGCAAGAGCTGCTCGGAGCCATCGTCCGAGCGCACGACGAGCACATCCGTGCCAGACGTCGAGATCACTTTCTCAACAACTCCAATCACACCTCGTTCACGGTCTGTAACCGTCGCACCCACGATATCGAAGTGGTATATGCTGCCGTCAGGAAGCGGATCGAGCTCCGATTCCGGGATGCGAAGCTCTTTGCCAACGAGCGCCACGGCGTCTCCGATGCTCGATATACCCGCGAGCTTCACGACGGGCCGCCCTTTGTGGATCCGAGCACTTTCGACCTCGACCGCCTCGGGACGGCCATCGGCACCTTCGACAAAAACACGCGAAAGACGGGAAAAGCACTCGGACTGGTCGGACGTCCTATTCAAAATGACCTCCCCATAGCGTCCTTGCGTTTTCGCGACCTCGCCAAGGCCCACGAGGTCGGCCCAATCGAGACACTCCTCCACCACTTCAACGATCACGCGATGATTTCTAAATGAAAACGTTTTCCAATTTTCGTTCCAGCGGCGGACAGCAAAGTTCGAATAGCCCTCACCGTCCTACCTTGCTTACCGATAACCTTTCCAAGGTCGTCCTGCGCTACGCTGATCTCCAGGATGGTAGTCTTTTCTCCAAAAACTTCAGCTACTGAGACTTCTTCAGGATGGTCGACTAGCGCTTTGGCAATGAGCTCCAACAGTTCCTTCATACCGCTTCCTCCTGCCAGCGCCTCGCGAGCTCCCAAGAACCGTCCGACCCTCAAGCGGGATAGTTCTTGATGAGACTCTTGACCGTATCCGTCGCCAACGCACCCTTGGATATCCAGTAATCGATCCGATCGCGCTTGAGCGTGACCTTGGTCTCCTCTGGCTTCGGCTCATAAGTGCCGACATTCTCCACGATGTCTCCGCCACGTCCTGTAGCGGTATCCGAGACGACGATTCGGTAATGAGGACGCTTTTTGCTCCCTCTGCGTGCTAAACGTATTCTCAACATGAAACTCTCATTCACCTCTCTCAAGTACAATTTGTTACCTAGAAAGCCCAGACAGCATGCGGGCGAGCTTTCTCGAGCCGCCTTTGCCGCTTTTCTGAAGTCGGGAAATATTGCGTACCATTTTGCGCGCCTCGGTAAAGCGTCGGAGCAGACGGTTGACGTCCGAGACGACCGTTCCGCTTCCTCGCGCAATGCGCCGCCGGCGGGCTCCGTTGACCACTTGAGGATGGTCGCGCTCATGCCGGGTCATGGAATCCAAGATCGCTTCGAAGCGTTTCAACTCGGACTCGTCCACTTCCGCGGGCATTTGGGAAGCCCCAGGCAGAAAGCTCATGAGGTCCGAGAGCGAGCCCATCTTCTTCATCTGCCGAAGTTGCTGGCGAAAATCCTCGAGCGACAGCTCGTCGCTCTGCATCTTGCGCGCCAGCTGAGAAGCACTTTCCTTTTCGAAAGTCTGCTCGGCTTTCTCGATGAGGCTCAACAGGTCGCCCATGCCCAGAATGCGAGACGCCATTCGCTCGGGCCGGAAGGGCTCGAACGCGTCGAGCTTCTCGCCGACGCCGACGAACTTGATGGGAACCCCTGTTACCGCGGCAATGGACAGGGCCGCGCCGCCGCGCGCATCCCCGTCGAGCTTGGTCAACACATGACCGGTCAGGCTTACGGATTCACCGAAGCTCGAAGCACTGTTGACGGCGTCCTGCCCCGTCATCGCATCGGCAACGAACAAGATTTCGCAGGGATCGGTCTCGGCGACGAGCGCCTCTAGCTCCGACATGAGCTCTACGTCGACATGTATTCGGCCGGCGGTATCTACAACCAGCACGTCGAATCCGTGATCGCGCGCCTCCCGCATGGCGGCACGGGCACGCTCGACCGGATCGAGACTTTCTGGCTCGATTACTGGCAGCTCGAGCGAATGGCCGAGCACTTTCAGCTGTTCTATAGCGGCGGGACGCCGTGCGTCGACCGAGACGAGCGCGGGGTGTTTCCCCGATGCGCGCAAGAGACGCGCAAGCTTCGCCGAAGAGGTCGTCTTGCCTGAACCCTGAAGCCCAGCCAGCAGAACCACAGACGGCCACCGCTCCCGAAGCTCGAGCCCGGCCTCTTGCCCCCCGAGCAGCACAACCATCTCGTCGCGCGTGATCTTTACCACCTGTTGAGCGGCGGTGAGCGAACCGAGTATCTCCTCGCCAACCGCTCGCTCGCGCACGCGCGCGACGAAATCCTTTGCGACTTTGAACTGCACATCCGCTTCGAGTAGCGCGAGACGGATCTCTCTTAGCGCTTCGTCGACATGTTCTTCTTTTAGGCGCGCGTGACCGCGGAGCTTTTTGAAGGTTCCTTGGAGCTTCGCCGAAATCTGTTCAAACATCGCTAAAGTGTGGTGAAAGAGATGGACCCCCCTTTAAATGGTGCAACAGTTAATGCTAGAAGACCGCATGGTCAAAGTCAAGGAGGATTCAAATCCGTGTTTTCGGGCCTTAACGACCGAGAAGATGAGACTTTACTTGAGGTTTTCGTGCGAAACAGGCTAGAAAACCCGGGAAAGCGCAAAGAGCGAAGAGAACTTCTCGTTGGTCTCACGCACCCGCTTCGACAAGGTCCGTGAAAATCCCCATAGGAATTTCAACGCGACCTCGATTCGGCGTTCGAGGTGATCCTTGAGATCATCGTTCCCGATCTCGAGCAGCTTCACATCCTCGTGCGCCACCGCACGCGCCGAACGCGGCTCGTTATCGAAAAAGACATCTCGCCAAGGAATTCACCGGCCCCTAGAACCGTGAGCGCTTCCTCCCCCATGTTTGGGTACACCTTGCTAATCCGCACCGCGCCAGCATAGATGACAAAAAACGACTCACCTGGAGAGCCGTCTTCAAAGATCACTTCTTCCGATTTGTATTCCTTGACGGCGCCGAGCATCAAGATCTCGGCAAGCTCAGGAGTGGACAATTGCTCGAAGAGCCGAACCCGTTTGAGGAAGTCCGGGTTCATCACGGGCTGCTCAAACCTTTTCGAGCAGGTGGCCCATGCGATCTTTCTTGGTCTTCAGGTACGACGCTGAGACTTCGTTCGCGGCAACCTCGATGGGAACCCTCTCAGTGATGTGAAGACCATAGGCCTCGAGCGCGACGAACTTCCGCGGGTTGTTGGTCAAGAGACGTATGTTACGGACGCCGATTTCCGCCAGAATTTGCGCACCAATGCCGTATTCACGTTGATCGGCTTTGAATCCTAGGCTCTCGTTGGCATCAACCGTATCCATGCCTTTGTCCTGGAGCGCGTAAGCTCGAATCTTGTTCGCGAGCCCGATCCCCCGGCCCTCTTGATGGAGGTAAAGCAGGACGCCTTTGCCTTCTTCACCAATCTTCGTCAGTGCCGCGTCGAGCTGCGAGCCGCAATCGCACCGTTTGGAATGAAAGACCTCGCCCGTCAAGCATTGCGAGTGCACGCGAACGAGCACTTCGTCCTTCGGGTCGATATCGCCGAGGATGAGCGCCAGATGCGTGGCGCCGTCATTGGCGCTTTCGTAGGCCGCGATGCGGAACGTCCCGTAATCTGTCGGCAGCTGCGCCTCTGAGACGCGCGTCACGAGCCGCTCGGTGCCCAGGCGATGGCGGATAAGATCCGCGACCGTGATGAGCTTGATCCCATGCTTTTTCGAGAATGGCTCGAGGTCCGAGACCCGCGCCATCGTACCGTCCTCGTTCATCACTTCGCAAATGACGCCGGCGGGATAGAGCCCCGCAATCCGCGCCAGGTCCACTGCAGCCTCGGTCTGTCCGGATCGCTGCAAAACACCGCCCGGCCGCGCGCGCAGCGGGAACATATGGCCCGGCCGAACCAAATCGGCGGGTGTCGTCGCGCTATCGATGGCCACGAGCACGGTACGCGCCCGATCGGCAGCCGAGATCCCAGTGCTCACGCCAACTTTGGCCTCGACGGAGACGCAAAAGGCGGTCCCGTAATTGGAGGTGTTATCGGTCACCATCAACGGGATTTGAAGCTCGTCGAGCCGCTCACCCGCCATCGGCATGCAGATGAGCCCACGGCCATGCGCGGCCATGAAATTGATGGTTTCGGGAGTGACTTTTTCGGCCGCGATCGTCAGGTCGCCCTCGTTCTCCCGATCCTCGTCGTCGACGACGATGACTATCTTTCCGGCACGAAGGTCTTCGAGAGCCGATTCGATGGAGTCGAACGCTGAAGCGACCCCGTGCTGCTTGACGTCTTCAGATTCCATCCATTCGCTCCTCATTCGCTCCTCATTCGCTCCTCATTCCTCAATTAGCCCTCAATTAGCTAGATATGGCTCCGAGAACCGAGCCACGTATTTAGCCAGTATATCGTACTCGATATGAACACCGTGGCCCGGCGCAAGTGCTCCGAGCGTCGTCACATCCAGCGTATGCGGGATCAGCATAACCTCAAGCCAACCCGCGGAGCAGCCGGTCACGGTGAGGCTGACGCCGTGAAGTGCTACCGAACCTTTTTCCACGACGAGCGGGTCGCCCTCACTCTTGTGCTCGACCCGGAGCACGTAGTCTCCGTCACGATCTCCCGCGAACACGACGCGGCCGACTTCATCGACATGGCCTTGCACGAAATGGCCTCCGAGGCGGTCGGCGGCTTTGAGCGGAAGCTCTAAATTGACCCTGTCTCCCGGCGAAAGAGCGCCCAATGTTGTGCGCCGCAGCGTTTCTGGAGCGACGTCGAGGGAGAACCGGGCCCCGTCGACCTTGGTCGCGGTGAGACACACGCCGGCATTGGCGACGCTGTCACCTATCGCGAGCGCCGCCGCGATGAGCTCACTCTCTATAGTGAGCTCCACGAGCTCCGCTTTCTCGCGACGAGTAGAAACCTCACCGACGGCTTCGACAAGTCCTGTGAACATTTTGTCTTTCTCTACTTTTCTTTGGTCTTCTTTTCTCTCGTCCGGGCTTTTAGCGAAAGTGGCCGCAGGCTGCAAACGTACCCTTCAGCACACCAGGACTAACGTAAGCGGCCGTCGACCAACCAGCCGTCCCCGACCCGGGCAAAGGACACGGAGCGCAACATCGCCGCATCGCGGATCCATTGCGGTCCCTCGCCCCCGACGAACGGAAGCGCGGCGCTGCCACCGACGATTCGCGGCGCAAGGTACAAAACGAGGCGATCCGCCAGCCCGTTCTCGAGAAAGCTTCCATGAATCTCGCTGCCACCCTCGACGAGCAGCTGGCTCACACCACCGGCTGCAAGACGGAAGAGCGCAGCCTCGAGGTCGAGGCGTCCGCCGCGACGCCCAATCGTCTCGACCGTTACACCGGCCGAGCGGAGCTTTTTCCTGCGTGCCGCGGAAGCCTCGGCCCCACAGAAAACCGTCACCGGTTCGCGCCGCGCGGTTCGGACGAGCCGGCTCGTGGGAGAAAGCCGCAACGAGCTGTCGATAACAGCCCGCAGAAACGGGCTGCTCGCGCGGGGCTTGGGCCGCCGGTTCAATCTGGGATCGTCCGCGAGGGCGGTTCCAATCCCCACGAGAACCGCGTCGTGCTCCGCGCGTAGAAGCCGGGCGTGGCGTCGCGCCGTACTCGAAGTGATCCACTTCGAATCCCCGCTCCTCGTCGCGATCCGGCCGTCGAGGCTCACGGCACCTTTGAGCGTCACGAAGGGAAGGCCACGACGAGCATGTTTGACAAAAGCCGCGTTGAGCTCCTTCGCTTCGCGACGTAGCAAGCCAATCTCCACCTCGATCCCGTGCCTTCTCAAATAGCGAAAGCCGCCGCCATCAACTCTGGGATTTGGATCGCGCATGGACGCGACCACCCGCTGAACCCCCGCAAGCACGATCTCGTGGACGCAAGGCGGCGTTCTTCCTGTATGACAGCAGGGCTCCAAATTCGTGTAGAGCGTGGCCCCTCGCGCATGAGAACCGAGCTGGCTGAGTGCTATGGCCTCCGCGTGGGGCTCGCCCGCGAGCCGATGGAACCCCTGACCGAGCACGGTGCTACCCCGGGCTACGACCGCGCCCACGAACGGATTTGGCGCCGTCGTACCGCGCCCGAGCGTCGCGAGGGCGAGAGCCCGGCGCATCATGCGCCTATCGGTTTGTTCGGAGTCCATGGAATATGCATAGTAATCCAGCTCTCCGTCCCTGGCTATCCAGCAAAGCCGGGCTAGCCTCGACCCCGCCAGAAGGACGCATTCCATTGAGGTTCGGCGCTAGCTAGTCTAGTCTAGTTCAGGAGGGCGTCGACGAAGTCTTCCTCGGCGAACGGCAACAGATCGTCTGCGGATTCACCGACGCCGATGTAGCGAACTGGAAGGCCAAGCTCTTTGGCGATCGCGATCACGACGCCGCCTTTGGCGGTGCCATCCATTTTCGTGAGGACAATGCCGGTGACGCCGAGCGTCGACTTGAATTGCTGCGCTTGGCTCAACCCGTTACTGCCTACCGTGGCGTCCATGACGAGAAGCGTCTCGTGAGGCGCATCGGGAACGAGGCGCGCGGTCACGCGCTCGATTTTAGCGAGCTCATCCATCAAGGGACGCTTGGTATGGAGCCGCCCCGCTGTGTCGATGAAAACTTCATCGACGCCGCGACCGAGCGCGACTTGGACGCCTTCGTGAACGACGGAAGCCGGATCCCGACCCGCCGCACCTTCGATGAGATCGACGCCAATCCGTTCGGCCCAGACAGCGAGCTGTTCTTGAGCCGCGGCCCGGAACGTGTCGGCAGCCACAACGAGCGTCGACTCTCCCGACGCCGCGCTCCGCGCCGCTAGCTTGGCCACCGTTGTCGTTTTGCCAACGCCGTTTATCCCGACGATCATCGTGATACGCGGTGGCGGACTCGGAGCCCTTTCACTAGAACGTACGGCTCGCAGGATCCCGAGCAGCTCCTCTCGCAGATTACCGGCGCTGGCAATTCCGTCCTCACGCAACGCTTTCAGAATCGCGGAGGCCGCCGGAAGCCCGATATCAGCCAGGACGAGGGACTCTTCGAGCGCATCCCAATCGGGCGCGTCGCTACCGCCAAGCGCCGCTCCAAATTTCTCTCGCGTTCGCAAGAGCCCCGCGCGAAGTCGTTCTCGAAGGGAAGAAGAAGACACGAAACGCCAATAGATAGAGGTCGCCGAAAATGCTTTATGGCTCGGGCCCCCTATGGGACTTTCAGCGCATTCAAAGCCTGGAGCGCCAGGCGCCCATAGGCGGATTGACGATCCGCCTCGACGACGCGGCGGTAGAATTCGCGAGCTCGGTCGGTCTCTCCCCGGGATTGGTGGATAAGCGCCAAATTAAAAAGGCTCTCTCCGTCCCCCTCGAAGATCTCGATCGAGTTTACGAATTGCCGCCGCGCTCCCTCGACATCCTTCATCTTTAGCAAGACGTTACCGAGGCCGCGATAGGCGAGCGCGAACTCGGTATTTTTTTCTATCGCGCGCCTGAAAAAAGCGAAGGCAAGCTCCAAGTTCTCGTCTTCCAAATAGAGATTGCCCAAGTTGTACAGAGCTTTTTCGGGCGTCGGGTAGTACGGGTTTCGTACCGCGCGACCATAGGCTTCGAAGGCCTTTTCTCTCTCTCCCGTCTCCGAATAGACCATCCCCATATTGTTATAGACATCGGTCAAGTCGGGATTGAGCTGGATCGCCGCATAGAACGCCCTTAGGGCTTCCCGGAAGTTGCCGACCGCGGCGAGCGCGAGGCCCATGGCGTTATAGAGGAACGGATTCTCCTGATCGAGTTTCAACGCGGCACGATATTCCCGGATGGCTGCCTCATATTGTCTTTCTTGATGCAGTGTCTTTCCACGGTGGAAGGCTCGGATCGCGTCTTCGATTTCCGCTTCCGTTTGGGCGGACACCAACGTAGTCATCAACAATCCTACGGTAAGAAGGGCAAAGACCTTCCTTCGCGACATCGAAACCTCCTTGTTCTGAAGGCGATATTGTAGCGCAACTTGTCCCTTTCGTTCACGCTTTGGAGCAGGTTTTTCTACGTCACACGCGAAGTGTCGGTGCTCGCTGGCGCGACCGAGAGCGACGGAGCGGGGAGCTCCTTCGACACGGGTGCCCGCGCGGGCTTCGGAGCGATCTAGGCAGGAGACATCTTGATGACACTGACGACTTTCATGTTCGGACGCACGAGACCTTGCTCATAGGCGGTGATGAGCGCTTCGACGATGTGCTCTTCGAACTTCTTCCCGATGAAGCTCCTCATGCGAGCGAAGACGTAACTGATCTCCATGGCTTTCTGATACGGCCGGTTCGTCGTCATCGCGTCGACAGTATCGGCGACGCTCACGATCTTCGCCATGAGGGGAATCTCGTCGCCTTTGAGCCCATCCAGATATCCCGAACCGTCGATGTTCTCGTGATGGCACCGGATGCCCGGCATCATATGCTCGAGTTGAGGAACGTGCTCCATGATCGCGGCGCCCACCGACGGGTGGGTCTTCATAATCTCGTATTCCTCATCGGTCAGCGGCCCCGCTTTCCCGAGAATGCTGTCCTGTATTCCGATCTTTCCCACGTCGTGCATGAGAGCCGAAACCCTAATGACTTCCGTCTCGTCTTCCGGCAAGCCGAGAATCTCCGCGATCGTAGCTGAGTAATGCGCGACGCGCTCCGAATGACCCGCGGTATAGGGGTCCTTCGCGTCGATGGCAGCCGCTAGAGAGCTGACGGCGCCGAGAAACATTTGCTTGTTCTCTTCTGCCGCCCTGCGCAACCGCTCTATGAAGCGACGGATCTCGAGCATCATGAAGTTGAACGTCTCGGCAAACTCACCGATCTCGTTGTCGCTCGCGACTTCGATGTTCCGCGAGAAATCTCCCGAAGCGAGACGGCGGGCGCCTTCGGCGAGCTCGGCAATGGGCCGAGAAAGCCGTCCGGCAAACACCACGACGAGAATCCCGCCGAGCACCGCGGTGACGATACTGCGGAACATGATGACGTCAACGTTCGAAAAGACCGCCTCCTCTTCCGTCTGAACAATGGCGCCCCAGCCGAGGTCTCGCAGAAAAGGGATCGTGGAGTTGCGATCGCCGATGGGCGTATAGGTGCCCAGCATGGCGCGGGGTTCGCCGTCTCGGGAGAGCGCAAATTTTCGGAGCCGCTCGCGAGTCCTCGGGACGCTTGAAAAGCCTGCACGATCGCCATCTTCGAGACGTCCACCACGCCTTCGAAAAGCGTGGCCGCGTCCCAATGGGTAACGAGGTCGCCGGCGCTGTCGACCACGTAGACGCTCCGGCGGTCATTTCCCTTCTGACTCACGATCTCGTAAATGGGTTTCAAGCTAATCGTCGCCGAGACGACACCGATAACCGGAGGCTCGCCCGCACCGCCGCTCGAGGCGCGCACCGGAGAGGACATGATCACGACGGTGTCGAGGAGCGGCTCGATGATATGCGGCGGCGAGACCCACGTGCGCCCCTGAAGCGCCTCGATGAGGGATTGCCGGATCGAGCTCTCGATGGTGCGGTCATCAAGGGAGTAGCCTGCAAAGACACCGTTCAGGGCGGGATCGAAGACCGAGATCGACAATACCCGGTCTTCCTCGACGAGAGCAAAGACTCGGACTCCACCGAACGGATCCGTTGACTCACGGCCCAAGGATCCGAGGCGATCTCGAAGGTCTCAGCAATCGCAGCGATTTGATTGTGCATCGACTGCAAATAGAGACGCGAGCAACATGAGTGCTCTGAGCGAATAGAGAATCTTGCCGCGTCGCTTGATCATTATCGGGGAAGCCAACGGGATCGTTGTCTTGTTATCGCGGGGAGACATCATTCGGTTTTTTCCGATAGCACTTCGAACACGCGTACCGTTTTTCTTTTTCCCTTGAGCGAGACTATGCCGAGATCCTCGAACTCGAATTTGCCTTTCGTGAGGTCGTGAGTATATTCACCGATTACGATTTGTCCGGCTTTGGCCACCATCGACTCGATGCGCGAGGCGATATTGACGGTATCGCCGAGCACGGTGAACTCGCGCCGTTTCTCAGAACCGATGGGACCGGAGACGGCGCGTCCGCTGTGAATCCCCATACGCATCTGAATCGGAGACGCGGAGGCGCGCTCGGCGTTCAGTTCGTGGAGCCGTTGCCGCATCTCGAGCGCGACTTGGACCGCCCGCCAAGCATGGTCGGTTTGAGGATAGGGAGCGCCGAACACGGCCATGATGCAATCCCCGATGAACTTGTCCACCGTCCCGTCATGGTCGAAGATAGGCTCCTCCATGCGCGAGAAGTACTCGTTCAAGAGCTTCGCCACCGATTGCGGGCTCATCCTTTCCGCGAGGGGCGTGAACCCGACGATATCCGCGAAGAGAATGGACACTTCGAGGTCCTGAACCTCTTTCTCACCTTCCGACAGGATCCGAGTGGCCACGGCCGGCGAGAAATATTTTTCGAGCCGCGCACGCGCCACTTTCTCTTCTTGAATCTTCTTGTTCAAGTTCGCCTGTTGGATTGCAACCGCCGCATAGTTCGAAAGAGCGCTCAAGAGCTCCAAATCGTCGAGCGAGAAGGTCTTGGTCTGCATGGGACTATCGACGTGGATGATCCCGATGACCTCGTCTCCTTTCCAAAGAGGGGCGCACATTGCGGAGCGGATGCCGTGAAACCGGATACTGTCGCCCGTCTTGAAGCGAGGGTCGATCTGCGCGTCCGCAGTCAAAATCGACACGCGATCCTTGACGACGCGATCGGCAATGGTCTTGCTGATGGTGATTTTCTCGTCGTTGCCATGCCGATGCTTCACGACCCGCGGCTTCAAATCGCCCTCGGCGTCATACAGCATCAGGAATCCTCGATCCGCCGGGATATGCTCGAAAACGGCGTCCATGACACGGCGCGGGACTTCCTCGGGCTGGGCTGAGATGAGTGCCTTTGCGAGACCCGAAAGACTGCGAAGGACGCGATTGATCTTCGCGAGCTCGTCGCCGGGGTCGTCCACCTCGGGTCTGATCTCTATCGGGCTCGTCGAGTCCTTGCCCGATTTCTCGTCGAGAAAGAACTTGGAGAGCTCGCCAACGCTTCGAATCACGGTCCGGGCTTCCTCGAGCAGGGGCTTCTCCTCGTCGAGAACCACTTTTCCTTCGAGGGTCTTGCGGAAAAGGACGAGAAACTTGCCGAGAAGAATCTCATCTCCGTCGTTGAGCGCCGCTTCAGGTACCCGCACGCCGTTGACTTGCGTGCCATTCTTGCTCTTCAAGTCGATGACACGACACTCGCCACGATTCATGGCCACTTCGGCGTGACGGCGCGAGACCCCGAAATCCTTGATAACGACATCGCAGTCGGGGGAGCGGCCGAGGACGATGCCCTTGTCGCGGATGGGGACGATCTGTTCATTCCCCTCCTCTTGATATGCGAGCTCGTACATAAAGGTTTGCGCCGAGTTTAAGATTCTCGTAACTTTTTATTGTACTGCTTGATTTCGATTCGTCCCACCGAGACCGAATCGCTCGAGCACATGATAACGGGCGCCTGACCCGGATAACCGGCTCTCGAACAATATGACCTCGCTCACCGACATCGACCCCCACGCGTGCTCCGAGTAGCCTGGCAGCGTCTTGTGAAGAGCGGGCTCACGCTGCTTGAACCGCGCGATCGTGAGATGAGGGTGGAACCTACGCGCATCTGCCTCAAACCCGCTGCTCTGGATCACGCGCTCGACGCTTCGGTGAAGCACTAATAATGTATCTTCTACAGGCGCAACGACAATGAAGAGCACTTGAGGCTTTTCTACGCGCGGGAAACACCCTAGTCCCAACAACGCTAGCCCGAACGCGGCTTCGCGGCGAATCGGCGCGCGGAGGTTTGCGCTAAGGAAGTCTGCACGCTCGCGAGACGTCTCGCCGACGAAGCGCAGCGTGAGATGTAAGTTCGCCGCCGGCACCCACCGCGCCGCGTGTAGCCGAGGACGCAACTCGTCTTGCAGAGACCCGATCCGCTCGCGGAGCTCCCCGGAAAGCTCTATACCCAAGAAAACCCTCATACGCTCAACTCTGCGACGTAGAACCATCTGTCCAAAAGACAAAAGGAGAGGTGGGGATAAAAGTAAGGCATCCGGACATCCCCACATCTCCTCCTATCCCCACATCCCCTTGCTTTTAGAAAACGCAGGAGCTGACTTAGTGCCGCAGTAGCTCGAGGCGGACGAGATTCAGCGCGGCCTGCGAGGTCCAACGCTTTACTTGGCGACGAGTGCCTGGGACCTGGTATTTCTCGACGCGGAGTCCATGGCCGCTCGCGAGACCAATATAGACGAGCCCGACCGGCTTGGGCTCGCTCGCACCCGAAGGCCCAGCGATTCCCGTCGCGGCCACAGCGAGGTCCGCTCCCGTGCGCGTGCGTGCGCCGACCGCCATGGCGCGGGCGACCTCATCGCTTACCGCGCCGACGCTCTCGAAGAGCAGAGCAGGGACCCCGAGCACCGAGGTTTTTGATTCGTCGCTATACGTCACAAAGCCTTCGTCAAAATAAGCACTCGCGCCAGGGATATCGGTAAGTCGGCTAGCGATGAGACCACCCGTGAGCGACTCGGCAATCGCGATGCGCTTTTCTTGCGAGACAAGAAGCTGCCCAACGACTTCCTCGAGCTCCTCTTCGCACTCACTGAAAAGGTGATCGCCGAGAAGCGCGCGCAGCTCAGCGACGAGCAAGTCGTTCGCCGCCGCCGCTTCGCCCGAATTCGTGCCTATCGCCGTCAGCCGAAGCTCGACTTGGCCGGCCGAGGCAAGAATCGTCGTAGTTGGGTTCTTGTAGCGCAAATAGGTTTCGCAGACCCTTTGCTCCACCGCGGACTCCGCAAGACCGGTCACCCAAAGCTTCCGAACGTCATAAACGACGTCACCGGCCTGTTGGCTGAGCCGCGGCTCGACTTCAGCTTCGAACATAGCCCTGAGCTCCACAGGGGGCCCCGGCAAGAGAACGGCAGCCTTGTCACCATCCACCCGAATCCACAAGCCTGGCGCGGTACCGTGACGATTCGGGAGCAAGTCTGCGCCTCTTGGAACCATCGCCTGCTTTCGATTCACCTCGGGCATGACGATGCCACGTCGATCGAACCTCTTCTGTATTCGCTCGAGCCAGTCCGCGTCGAGCTCCATTTCGCGTGACAGCGCGCGGGCGGCCGCGTCGCGGGTCACATCGTCGGCAGTCGGCCCGAGCCCACCGGTCAAGAACACGACATCCGCGCCCAAGAGGGCGCGGCGCAGAAACGCTTCGATCGCAGATTCGTCATCGCTGACAACAGCGCGAAACACGACCGGTATCCCGATCCTGGCGAGCTCTTCCGTCAAGAATACGGAGTTCGTTTCGGCTCGGCCAGGTGCCAAGAGCTCGTCACCGACGGCCAGGATCGCGGCTTTCATCGAGTCATACTACACTTCGGTTCGCGACTTTGCGGGAGCGGCGGGACCGGCGGGAGTCGCAGGAGCGACGCGTACCGTCCGCACGTTCGAGACTTTGACGAGCCCCGGCGGCGCCCCTTTGATCTTGCGGACGTTTTGGCGCTCCGTGACCATCACGTCGACATAGGCGTCGTCGCGCGCTTTGCTGAAATAGGCCGCGAGAGCCGCCGCCTCCTTCACATCCTCGTCGCTCGCCTCTCGAGCATCGGCAAGCCTCAATATGACGTGCGAGCCCGCTACGCCGTTCGCGTGGAGCCACAAGTCACGAGGCTTGGCCAGACGAAACGTAACGTCCTCGTTCGAGCGCGCGGACCGGCCCACGAGGATGACCGAGCCACGGGCGGAGCGGAACTTTCGGGGCGGGAGCTTCTGCGCGCGCTTGTTTTGGCGCGCGGCCTCCCGCGGTCTTTTGAGCATGCCCTGCTCGACAAGCTCGTCCTCGAGAGCGAGAAGCTCGTCGAGCTCGATCGCGTCGGCGAGACTCATCGAAAGACCTTCGCTGTGAGCGATATCGCGCTCGATCGCCTCGAGACGTGTTTCGAGCTGGAGGCGCGTGCGCTCCGATTTGCGCGAGCGCTTGAACAACCGCTCGGCATTAGCAGGAAGATCGAATCGCGGATCGATGTTCATCTCGATAAGCTTCCCCTCGGGGTCGTAAGCATCGGGGAGGCGCACCTTCCCGTCGCCTGCACGTTCGATGCGACCGAGCCCCGCGAGAATGCGCTCGCCATCACGGCGGAGGAAGGCCGCATCCTGAAGGTTCTCCCGCTGATGACGAAGCTTGACCTCGAGCCCTTTCAGAGCTTTCAGGCGGCGGGCGAGGGCAGTGCCGATGCGTCTGCGCGCCGCGCCGATGCGCTCGGTATCGACGTTCATGCCGGCGCAGACCACCATCGCTTCGTTAAAGCTCGACATAGACCTAGCGTCGTAGCCGGAAACGTGCTCGAGCTCGATCGGTGACAGCAGCACGGTAGGGCCAGGGACGTCGAAAAGTTCGGGCTTCGTGTACGCGTGAGCGCGCCGGCGGACGAGTCGGGCCGATACCGTATCGAACGCCATCCGCGCGCTCGTTCCACGGCTCATCACGTCGCGCAACTCTTTCACGAGAAGGGGCGTCCATCCCGTCGCGTAGAGAAGCTCACCAAGGCTTTTTCCCGCAAGACGCCGCTCGAACACGTCGCCGTCCTCGACCACCGCCGAGGCGTGCGGCGGAGGAACCAAAGCTTCGAAACGCTCGCCGATCGAAAGTCGGCTACCTTTGACGGGGAGACACTCGACGACGATGACACTCTGTTCGTCGACGATGTAGACGCTCCCTCGATTCGCAACGATTTCGAATATCAAGAGAAAGGTCTTTTTCTTGCCGCTCAGCCGCGTTTTCTCGAGCGTCAGCGTGACGACGCGATCGATTGTCGACATCTCGAAAGATGTGGTGGCGGAGGGCGCCAAGAGCTTCGTGAGCTTTCGGCTTCGGGGCGAGCTCGAGTCTTCTGCGCCGCCCTCGCCGAGGAAGAGACCGGGGAGGGCTGGCCCGACGTGGAACACGAGCTCTCGCGCCAAGGGAGAGCTCAGCGACAAAAAAAGCACACGCCCAGAAGCATCGGTCGAGGCAGCGCGCACACGACAACCGCGCAGAGCCGGTGCGATCTCGTGAACGAGGTTGGTGAGAAAAATCCGATCCACGACGCTCGCGGACCCTCAGGGGGCGCGCTCGTTCATCGGTTCAGCCGCGGACGACTTTCGTACCCGCGATGCGATCGTGCCAGCCGCGTCTCTCGATGTCGGACCACAAGCCAAAAAACCCGGCACCAAGAGGCAGCATGGAGACGACCGTCCCCGCGAGTCGCGTGGCGGCTCGGCGAAAACCGAGCGGTCCATCAGCGGTGGTCACGACGCGCCCACCCGTGAGCAGCTTTCCCAAGGTCTGCCCCGAAAGGCTCCAAAAAAAGAGAAAGTAACTCGCGGCAAGAACCAGCCCGACGAGGCTCATCGAGATAACCGCAGAAGTCGGCAGCGCGACGAGTCGTTGCGCGACGAGGTGCGTCGTCAAGTAAAAGAGCGTGAACTGAATGAGCGAGACGAATGCTAGATCGATGAGACCCGAGAGCACGCGCTCGCCAGGGCTCGCGAGGCCGAAAGCCATGAACGGTTCGCTTCTCGCCGCGCTCTCGGGCGACTCGAAAGGAGTAGCGTTGTGGTCGAGCTCGAGCGCAACGCTCCTCTCGCTGAGCGGATCGAACGGCGCCGTGCTCGGGTCCATCGCCGGCATTCTCGAAGTCTTCGGCATCGCGTCGATTCTTGGATCCGGCTCGCGGGAAAGATCTGGCATCGCGGCCACCGCGGCTCGGTGAGCGATGCCGACGTCGCGGCGCCGGGCGATAGGTGCGTGTCGCGCGGCCTTGTTCAGCCGCGCCTCGACACGAGCCCGGATCTCAGCGCGCCGCTCGCGGATGACTCGACTCTCTTCGTCCTCGTCGGACACATCCGGAAAGATCGACAACTGGCGCGCTTCTGCGTCGTGGCGTGACTGCTGCAGGCGCCTCTTTTCCTTGTGCCGCTCGACCGCCTCACGCACCTGCTGGGACCAGTCGACTTCTTCCCTGCCGTGGCGAACGCGGGCCCCGCAGGCCGAACAAATGACCATGACGGGCTCGAGATCGGTACCGCAACTCTCGCACAACAACGCACTCACCTCACTTTGTTGGGTTCGTTCGTTCCAAGCTCCGACACGGCTCGCAAGAGCCGTTCTTCGATCCTCAAGATCAGGCCGCGCGCGCTCTCGGCGACCACAGAGTCCCGCTCGACGAGGCTGAGCTCATCGAGCGCGTCCCGATAGCGTCCCTTCTTGAAAAGGCGGGCTCCGTTGAAATAGTAAAGCTCCGACGTCGCGGGAAGAGGCGCGGACGCTCGACCCGAAACGGTGCGGGAGAGCGCGCCACCGGCACGGAACGCGCCGTCACTCACGATGGAAGCCCAGTTGAGATGCAAGTAGAGCGCGCCGGACGCGAAGACGAGTATCGCAGCGAGAACGAAGCTGGCCATCTTGAGTGGCGAAGCATGGGCTGCGCGCGCATCACGACGCTGTGAAAAATGTGAGACGCGCAGCAATAGACCGCGCTTGGTCGTCGCAGTGGGCTCGCGCGCTGTGACAGCGGCCGCGGCAGAGCCGAGCCCTGTCTCACTACGGCGTGCCGCCTCACGTCGGCGCGCGGCCGCATGGATCCGTCCCGCGAGCTGGTGGCCCTCGTAGTTACGCGGGTCGAGCGAAAGCACGCTCTGCACCTTGGCCGCGGCTTGCTCGCTCTCTCCGCGCTCTAGAAGCTCGCTCGCGGCCGCAAGCTCCATCTCGAGGAGACGATGCTGCTCGGCGACGGCCTTCTTGCCACGATCGATAGCTCGGCGTGCTTCCACGTGGCCACGCTCGAGAAACAAGATGCGCGTCCATACGTGAATGGCCTGAGAGAACATCCCGACCACAAAGAGCTCCTGGCCTCGACGCAGTAGCGCCTCGCTCTTCAACGATTCCCCAGATACGGTCGGTGAGGAGACGGCTCTAGCGCTAGCTTCGCCTCTTTTCTCTCTATCTTTCTCCAAAACGTAGCCCGGCCGAGTTTACTCGAACGCGTCCTCGAAGAATATACTTCTTATTTGCAGGCAAAGATAGTCCCCTCCAAGGCAAGGTGTCCGTCCCTGAACAATTCCCACGAAAGCCTTTCCTATTTTTTGCCACAGAGGCAGATCTTTCTTTCAGCTTGCGCGAATGATTTTGTGGGCATTCGTCGACCTGTCCCTTTTGCATTCACGGGTCACTTGATGGAATAGGCCTTCATCTTCCTATAGAGGTGCGAGCGCTCGATACCCAGCGCCTCAGCCGTTCGGGTAACGTTATCGTTGTTCTCGCGCAGCTTGCGGACGATGAACTGCCTCTCGAAGGCTTCGCGAGCGCTCGCGAGAGACGAAAAGTCTCCGAGCGCTTCGACAGGCTCGTCGCCACCGCGGGTGAGAGCAAGAGGCAAATCCGAAATTTCGATGACGTCCCGGCTCACCATGATGACGAGCCGCTCGATGACGTTTTTGAGCTCGCGCACATTGCCAGGCCACCTGTAAGCCACGAGCCGTTTTAGTGCCTGCGCGGTCGGCTCTTTCGTCTGCTTCCCGTACTCGGCGCAGAACCCCCCTATAAAATGCGTCACGAGCGTAGGGATATCTTCGCGACGCTCGCGCAAGGGCGGCATATGGAACGGGATCACGTTCAACCGAAAGTAGAGATCCTCTCTGAAGTTTCCAGCACGGATCTCATCTTCGAGTATTTTGTTCGTTGCGGCAATGACGCGGCAATCTACCTCGATGGATTCGGTGCTGCCCACCGCTTGAAACTTCTGCTCCTGGAGCACGCGCAACACCTTGGCTTGAGTCTTGACGCTCATATCGGCCACCTCATCGAGGAACAAAGTCCCTCCATCCGCGGCTGCAAATTTCCCTATCTTGTCTGATACGGCACCGGTAAAAGCACCCTTCACGTGGCCGAAGAGCTCGCTTTCGATGAGCTCTTCCGGGATAGCCGCGCAATTGACCTCCACAAAGCTCGCTTTGCTCCGAAGCGATTGCGTATGGACCGAGCGTGCCACCACCTCTTTGCCTGTTCCGTTCTCTCCGAAGATCAGCACCCGGCCATTAGTGGGCGCAGCGATACCGATTTGTTTCTTGAGCTCCCTCATCACCGGACTCGACCCTATCAAGACGTGACGCGCTTCGACGCGCTCACGGAGGGCGCGGTTCTCCTGCTGGAGCCGCCCGTGACGAAGTGCGTTCTGAACGGCGATGATCGTCTTGTCGAGCGAAAGCGGCTTCTCCACGAAGTTGTAAGCCCCGAGCTGAATCGCTTTCACCGCGCTCTCGATGGTGGCGTGGCCCGAGATCATGATGACCGGCATATCGAGCTCGTCGTCGATCATCTTTTCGAGCGCCTGCATCCCGTCCATTTTGGGGAGCCAGATGTCGAGAAGGACGAGATCGTATTGACCGCCGGAGAGCCGGGCCAAGGCGGCCTCGGCGGAGGAGTCGGTATCGACGCGATAGCCTTCGTCTTCGAGAATGCCTTGAAGCGACGAGCGCACTCCAGCCTCGTCATCCACTACGAGAATTCGTTCCTTGGACATAAGAAGCACTCGGTCCCGTCGCGACACGTCAAGACTTGCCGGTAATGGAGGCCTCCTCAACATCCTGGTGCCGCGGCTCGGATGCCACCTCTGCCGGGAGCTCGATCACGAAGCGTGCGCCTTTCGGAAAGTTCTTCTCGACGCGCACGTGACCGCGGTGCTCCGCGACGATGCGCTTCACGATGGCGAGCCCTAGGCCGCTCCCGCGCCGCTTCGTCGAGTAGTATGGCAAAAAGAGCTTGTCTTGCTCGTCGGGCGAAACACCGGGCCCGTCATCCGCAATCTCCACGCTCGCCATCATGCGCTCGGGATCATAGCTGGTCTTGATGACGATCTCGCCTTTCTCGCCATTCGCCTCGATTGCGTTGTCTATGATGTTGATGAATACACGGCGGATGAGCTCAGCATCGACGAGAACCCTCGGTATGTCATTGGCGAAACGCTTGGTGATGACGAGATCGGCAAATAGCCCTTCATAGAGATCGAGCGTTCCCTTGAGAAGCGCTGCGAGGCAGTGGGGCTCCGGCGCAACAGTGGGCATGCGGGCGAATTGGGAAAACTCATCGACGAGTGTCTTGAGCGAGTCCACTTCTTCGATGATCGTGCCGGTCCCCTCTTCCAGGATGCGGCCGAGATCGGTAGATCGTGAGCGATAATGTTTGCGTATGCGTTGAGCAGACAGCTGGATCGGAGTGAGCGGATTCTTGATCTCGTGCGCGAGACGCTGAGCAACTTCTCGCCACGCAGCGACTTTCTGGGCACGCAGCAACTGGGTGAGATCGTCGAGGACGAGAAGAAGCCCAGAAGGCACATCTTCCGAACGGCTCAGCGCCGTGATGTAGACGGAAAGGTGAAGCTCACGGCCCTGGATGGAGAGATCGAGCTCTTCTTCGATCGGCGTCCGGAGCTCTATTGCAGAAACCTCATCGAGCAGGACCCGTAGCGCAGAACGCTCGTCGTCTCCAAACAGTTCCTGATAGTGACGGCCTTCGAGCTCGGCATCGAGATGTAACATTCGGATTACCGATTCGTTCAGCCGCGTCACAAAGCCATCACGATCGAGCGAAATGATACCGGTCGTGATGTTCCCGAGCACAGTTTCCATGTACGCCCGGCGCCGGTCGAGCTCGCGATTCTTGACCTCGAGATCATGACGCGAGGATTCCAGGTGATTCTTGCTCGCTTTGAGCTGGACCGTCATGCGATTGAAGGACTCCATCAGAATCCCGAGATCGTCGAAAGCAGCGCCCGAGACCCGGTGATCCAGATCGCCCGCCATCACTCTCTCCGTCGCCTCGACGAGCTGGCCCACGGGGCCCGTGATCCGTTTTGCGAGATAGAGGCCCATCCAAGTAGAAGACAACAAGAGAAGAAGTGAGACCATCACGAAAAAGGAAAGATACAAATCCTGAATCGGCTCCTTCTGCGCTTCCGCCTGCTGGTAAACGTTGGCCTGACGGTTGACCATCTCGAGCGTCTGCGCAAGATTCTTGGGGATGAAGAACGATACGACGACGGCCCCTTCGACATCCCGCGTCCCAGTGGACAAGATCGGCGAGACGTATTGGACGAGCGTGCCGTCCCCGAGGGAATCCTGGCGCAAGGTTTCTTCGCCGCGGAGGCCAGTCTCGGCAAGACGGATAGTGGAGTCCGGGTTGTATTGAGGAAGACCCGGGCGGGCAGACGTCCAGAGCGGACCATCGACCGACAGGACGGTGATCATGTCGAGACGGTAGCGATTGAGACGATCATTCATGGTACGACTCAGACGAGAGAGGCGAGCCGGCGTCAAAAGCCTCGACTCTCCGATCTCTCCCGAAAGGCTCCGCGCATAGAACGTCGCATGGTCCTGCTTTTCCTGGAAGTAGTGCTCCACGACATCCTGCGCGCCCAGGAGCACCTCTTCGACGGGATGAGAGAACCATCGATCCACCGAGGCCGAGATCAGGCGACTTCCCACGAGGACGATGAGCGCCGAGGGTAAAAGGGCAAAGCTGATAAAAATGATGACCAACCTGGTCTTGAACTTTGCCCCGTGCGCCGAACGCTTTCTCTCCAGAAACAACTTGATGAGATTCCGGCCGAGGACGAAGGTGAGGACCAAGAAGAGCGCCCATATGACGAGCGTGAACCCGAACAAGAACGCTCGCGCCATATAGTCGGGCTTGAAAGACTCCGCTTTGCCGATGAGATAGGTGCTGACGAGTGTGACACCGAGCAGCAAGAGCACAGAAGGCGCGACGAAGCGGACGCCGTCTTTAGGCGCTTTAGTCTCGGGTGCCTTTTCGGGTTCGCTCATCGATTCTCGCGCTGTCATTGATCTATGGCAGATAGGTGAAATAAGCCTCACGCCAATCGGCACCGCTGTCCCAAGGAATGAGGAGCAGCAGGTTGCGGTCCTTCATGATCCCGTTGACCCGAAGATAGTATTCCTGGTTCGAGACCATGAGCGCGGTGTTGAAGAGGAGCAAAGATTCGATCGTCGTCATGAAACGCCTCATGGCCGAAACATCTGCCACGACTTCAGTGGCATCGATCTCGCCGTCAATTTCTCGGGTGAGGCTGTACCGTTTCGTCAGGTTGTCGTAGGCGACGGTCATCCGGATTTGCCGCGCCAAGAGCTTCTTGTCAAGCCAGAGGCCTCGAACCCGCTTCAATTCTACATTGTAGCGAAAGGTGACTTCGAGCCCGGTCTCGATCGCATGGGTGAGCTCCTCGTCGAAGGCGTCCTCAACGCGAAAGCTGACCAAGACACCTTCGGCGCGCACGATGGGAATGAGGTCCTTGATCTCGGCGCCGCCGGCCGAAAGGGCTACCGACAGCGCCAGTACCGACCCGCCGGTTGCGCGGGACACTCGATGGGTCATTCGATCGGATCGTGCCGGTCCAGTAGTGCTCGGATAGTGTCGACAAACTCGTTGGCGTCCTTGAACTCCCGATACACGGAAGCGAAACGCACATAGGCAACTTGGTCGAGCCGCTTCAACTCGGACATGACGAACTCGCCTATGTTAGTCGCGGAGACTTCCTTGTCCGATGAATCGTGAAGTTGATGCTCGACTTGATCCACGATGGCCTCGAGCCGCGTGAGCGGCACCGCTCTTTTCTCGCACGCTTTGACCAGCCCGTTCATCAGCTTCTCACGATCGAAACGCTCGCGGCTGCCGTCCTTTTTTACGACGCGGTAGTCGATGCGATCGATACGCTCGTAGCTGGTGAAACGCCTTCCGCATTTCTGGCATTGCCTTCGACGCCGGATCGCTTCGCCTTCTCTGCTTTCCCTCGAATCGACAACTTTGTCCGCCGAATGACCACAGAAGGGACACTTCACGATTCGCTTCGCCTCCTTAGAGCCCTTTCCGGGACCCTTAGCGTTGTTCCAAGTCTTCCGATGAGCTCGTAATCTTCTCGACCTCGCGAAAGCTCAAATCCGCTCTCGCAAAAAATAGAACGCCCAAAAACGTGACGGGCAGAAAGGCAATCGCATGATTCAGCAGAGCCACGGCCTTGGCCAGGCTCGCTTCGGTCCCAAAAAGCGTGGTGAGGGCGAGTTCGGACATCACATGATAGCCGCCGACAGCACCTGGTGTCGGGACCGCCACACCCACGGTCAGAAACCCTATCACGAGAAACGTATCGCCGTAGCGGAATTCAACCCCGAGGGCGCGCGCCCCGAGCCAAAATGCGAACGCGATATTCATCCACAAGAGAATGGACATCGCTGCCGCCAAGAACAATCGCCGTCCGTCAACGAGCACCGCGAGCCCGGACGCAAAAGTCTCGGCAAAACCGGACGCCGCCATCTCGAGCTTCGCCGGAAGGATGCGGAAGATCTTCTTGGTCCATGGCAAGATCTGCTCCGGATAACGTGCGAGCACGAAGAGAATGGCGAGTGCAATCACCGATGCCGCGAGACCAAGAGCGCCGCCGAGCTCGAGACTCCGCAGCGCAGAACCGCTCGCGACATCAGGCGGTGACGCGAGCAGCCAAAATCCGATCAATAGGACGACCGTCACCAAATCCAGGACACGTTCCAGCAAAATCGTCGCGAAGGCGCTCGAGGCAGAAAACCCTTCGCGGCGCGCGAGCAGATATGGCCGCGCGATCTCGCCGAGCCTCGCCGCGAGGAAGTTGAGCATGAAGCCGATGACCGTCGTTGTGAAACAGTTCCAGAACCTCGCTCTACCAAGGGGTGCGAGCAAAAGTTGCCAACGGGCCGCGCGCAGCACGTAGGTCGCGAGTATCACGGCGAGAGCCGAGCCCAGAATCCACGGGTTGGCGCCGGCGAGGCTCGATCGAATTGCGGAGAGGTCCGAGCCGCGGAAGAACAGCCACAGCAGGCCAGCCGCGAGCAGAAGCAAGGAGCCCGTCCTTACCGAGCGCGACTTCAACTTGAAACGGATGGACACTATTGGGTTACAGGAGACTATTGGGTTACAGGAGACTATTGGGTTAGGTCCGTCACTACGGAGGCTAAGATTTACTAGAATAGAGCCCGAAAGTCAAACATCGCCAGCACTTAGGGCTATCTGGCGCGAGCAAAGGCAACGGAAAGTTGGCGAGACAATGTCGGAACATTCTCGTCCGAAAGTCCGTTTCGGAAGATGAGTCGAGGAAAGAGCGGAGACTAAGCGATTTGCTAGCGGATACGGAGCTGGCGCGTCGCTGCGAAAGCGGCGACGACGAAGCGTGGACTTTGCTCGTGGAACAGTACAAGAAAAGAGTTTGGCATTTGGCCTTTCAGTTTACGGGACGCGCGGACGAAGCGGAGGAGCTCACGCAGGAGATCTTTCTCCACCTGCTCGGAGCGCTTAAAAGCTTCGACAGCTCGGGAAGCCTGCCCGCGTGGATCCAGCCAGACCCGCGATGGCCACATCCAGCTCGAGCGCGTTTCCGGAGACATCCGGGCCGAGACCGCCGACGGACGGATACGTCTCGAGACCGTCAAGGGAACCCTCCGATTGAGAACGACCGATGGATCCGTCATCGGCACTGCCATCGCGGGCGCCGTCGATGCGTCTTCGGGTGATGGCCGTATCCAGCTCGAAGGAAGCTTCGACGCGCTCCGCGCCGTCACCGCCGACGGAAGCATTCGCATCACGAGCCACGGGGCGCACGAGCTTACCAGCAACTGGACTATCCGCACCTCCGATGGGCCGATCGAGCTCACGCTACCCGCATCCATCTCTGCGCAGATCGAAGCCACCGCCTTCGCCCGCCGCGTCGTCAACGACCTATCAACCTTCGAGGGAAAGGAGCGCCATGACCGCCTAAAAGGAACCCTAGGCAAGGGAGGCCCACTCATTCT
Source organism: Acidobacteria bacterium bin61 (assembly GCA_963578475.1). Taxonomy (GTDB): domain Bacteria; phylum Acidobacteriota; class Vicinamibacteria; order Marinacidobacterales; family SMYC01; genus SMYC01. The sequence goes on from CAUZCL010000010.1 coordinate 56,602, forward strand.
GGTCACGACGATGGATGGAAGGATTACGCTGAAAGAATCGTGATCAGCGTTCAGCATTCAGGAACTCTCGAGACTTCGACAGCTGAGCTCGGAAGCTGGAGTCCTGAAAGATCCTGAATGCTGAAGGCTTAAAAGCTTGACTGCCTCCCCTCTCTTCCCTACAATACGCCCTTTCTCGGGAACACGTCTAGGGGTAGGCGCTTCGCAACGTTTATTGATGCGCGGCGCATGAGAGAGCGCATGCTCTCATTTGGAAAAGGGGTCGGTTTCACCGTGTCGGGAAATGTACTCATCGAATCCTCACTGGACGAGATCACGCTGCGCTCTCGCGGAAAGGTTCGCGATATATACGAGATCGGCGATCAATTACTCCTCGTCACGACAGATCGAGTCTCGGCATTCGACGTCGTGCTGCCTAATGGCATTCCGGACAAAGGCAGCGTCCTCAACCAGCTCTCGCTCTTTTGGTTCGAGAAGAGCCGGGGTCTCGTCCCGAACCACGTGGTGACGGGCGATCCAAACGCCTACCCCGCCGAGCTGCAGCGTTTTCGCGACCAGCTCGTCGGGCGATCGATGCTGGTGAAAAAACTCGGGCCGGTTCCGTTCGAGTGCATCGTTCGCGGCTACCTCTACGGCTCAGGGTGGAAGGAGTACAAGAAGACCGGGAGCGTGTGCGGCATCGAACTGCCTCCGGACATGCAGCAAGCCGACCCCTTTGACGAGCCTCTATTCACACCGTCGACGAAAGCCGAGACGGGACACGATATCAACGTGAGTGAGGACGTCATGGCGGACGCGCTCGGTAGCGAGCTCACGGAGAAACTCAAGAAAATTTCTCTCGACCTCTACCGGCTCGGCCAAAGTGTGGCGAAGCAAAGGGACATTATCATCGCCGATACCAAGTTCGAGTTCGGGCGCGAGCCCGAAAACGGAGATATTTATCTCATCGACGAGGTTCTGACGCCGGACTCGTCGCGTTTCTGGCCTAGCGAGGAATACGCTCCTGGTCGCGAGCAGCCGAGCTTCGACAAGCAGTTCGTCCGAGAATATCTGGAAACGCTCGATTGGGACAAGAAACCCCCTGGACCAGAGCTTCCGAGTGAGGTCGTTGACGGCACGCGGGAGCGCTACCTTCGCGCCTATCGCTCACTCACTGGTCGGAGCGACCTGTAGATTCGGGTCAGACCCATGGGCGCGCGTAAATATGTTGGCCAAGCATCGATGAAACAGCGACTCGAAGATCTGATCGAAGAGATGATCACAGGCGGTATCCGCTTTCCCGAAGCCAAACGCGAGTTCGAAAAGCGCTTTCTCTCACGCGTGATGGAACAAGAGAATGGCAATCTCTCACGCGCCGCTCGAACGCTCCACATTCACCGCAATACTCTGAGCAAGAAACTTCAAGAACTGAAGCTCGGACCCCACCCCAAATAGCGCTACCGATCCCTTGACAAGCTCGTCCAACGTTGGCTATATTACTAGGTTCGATAGCATCAATTGTTTTTCTTTGGAAAGGAGCTTTGTGTCATGAATGTTCGGCCATTGCACGACAGGATTCTCGTGCAACGTCTCGAGGACAAACAGGAAAAGTCCGAGGGTGGAATCATCATCCCCGACAGCGCGAAAGAAAAGCCGCAGCGCGGCAAGGTCACGGCCGTCGGTAACGGGAAGACTCTCGACGACGGGACGAAGGTCGCGCTCGAGATCAAGAAGGGCGATAAAGTGCTCTTCGGAAAATATGCAGGAACCGAAGTCAAAATCGAAGGCGACGAATTCTTGATTTTGCGCGAGGACGACGTTCTCGCGGTCATCGGAAAATAGTGTCGGTGCCCGCCGCCGCGTCGAGCGAAGGCGGGCGCCAGACGCTTTTTTTGACGCTCTTCGGCTGGCGCAGCCTAGCCTCCATAGATTAATATTAATTTTCCTTTCCTATCCCCACCTCTCCTTGCTTTTTGAAGCTGTTAAAGGCAATGGGGATGTGGGGATAAAAGCGGGGATGTGGCGGATGACAGGCAAAAGCGTTTCCTCTCATCTACCTTTTCTTGTTTTTTCTTTGCGCCTTTGCGGTACGCTTTTTTCTTATTATTGATCGCGCCAGCCTTTAACCCGCCGGAATCGGCTCTCTGGAGCGCTGCGACCGTCTTTATTCTCGACGGCCGCCACCGCCAGAGGGGCGACCCCGTCTTGAGCGGCCCCCGTCGTCGCGATCGCGGCGCGGTCGAGGCTCCTGTGGCGGTTCGGGAGGAAGTCCGGCCTCCTCGCGAATAACGGCTTTGCGCGACAGCTTGACCTTTCCCTGAGGATCGATGTTGATGACTTTCACGAGAATCTGGTCGCCTTCGGAAAACTCGTCCTGGACGTCTTTCACCCGGTAATCGGCGACTTCCGAGATGTGAACGAGGCCGTCCGTGCCCGGGATGATCTCGACGAAAGCGCCGAAATCAACAAGGCGCTGAACTTTCCCAAGATAGGTTTTTCCAACCTCGGGCACGGCTGTGAGCTCTTCGATGATTTGAATGGCCTTTTTCGCCGACTCGCTATCGGAAGACGCGATAGACACGGTGCCATTGTCCTCGACATCGATCTTTACGCTGGTGCGCTCGATGATGCTGCGGATCATCTTCCCTCCAGGACCAATGACGTCGCGAATCTTATCGGTCGCGATCTGAATCGTGAAGATGCGGGGCGCGAAGGTCGAAATCTCCGCGCGAGGCGCGGGAAGCGCGCTCGCCATCTTCTCCAGGATGAACAGACGCGCTTGACGCGCCTGCTCGAGGGCTTCCGCCATCAGCTCGCGAGTGAGCCCCGTGATCTTGATGTCCATCTGAAGCGCGGTGATGCCGTTCGCCGTCCCGGCCACCTTGAAGTCCATGTCTCCATAGTGATCTTCAGCGCCGGCGATGTCGGTCAGGATGGCGTAGTTGTCACCTTCTTTCACGAGCCCCATGGCGATACCCGTAATGGGCGCTTTGAGCGGGACACCCGCATCCATTAGCGCGAGACAACCTCCAGCCACCGAGGCCATCGAGGACGACCCATTGGATTCGAGAATATCCGACACAATGCGGATCGTGTATGGAAAATCGGTGGTGGAAGGGATGACAGGAACAAGAGCACGCTCAGCGAGGGCACCATGCCCGATCTCGCGCCGCCCAGGCCCTCGCAAGAAACGCGCTTCCCCAACCGAGAATGGCGGGAAGTTGTAGTGAAGCATGAATCGCTTTTCGAAATCGCCTTCGAGAAAATCCATTCTCTGGGAGTCGTCGGACGTTCCGAGCGTCACGGTCACGAGAGCTTGGGTCTCACCTCTCGTGAAAACGGATGAGCCATGTGTTCTCGGGAGCGCGCCCACTTCGCACGTGATCTCGCGAACCGCATCAAAAGCGCGTCCGTCGAGACGCTGCCGACGCTCGAGTACTTCCTGGCGGAGTGCCTTTTCCTCCAGCCTTTTGAAAATGTCAGAGATCGCCGCGAGCACTTCCGGCTCCCGTTCGGCAAGCTCTTCCATCAAAACAGCTTTCACTTCGTCCACAGCGCGATCCGCAGCCTGTTTCCCGCTCGTGCGCATCGCGTCTTGAAGCTTCGAAAATACTTTCCCCTCGATTTCCTTCTCGAGCACCTCGTCACGTTCTATGGGCGCGACCGTTGTTTTGACGGGCGCTATCGCCTCGAAGAGCTCCTCTTGCAGCGCGACGAGTTTCTGGATGGCCTCGTGCGCAAACCCGAGGGCATCGACCATATCCGCCTCGGATACGTCATTCGCGGTCGCTTCGACCATGACGATAGCGTCTTTGGAGCCGGCCACTGTCAGATCCAGGTCGCCGTTCTTGACCTGCTCGAAGGTCGGGTTGACGATGAATTGACCGTCGAGGCGCCCGACGCGGACGCCAGCGATGGGCGTCGTAAATGGGATATCCGAGCAATAGAGCGCCGCCGAGGCACCGGTGAGCGCCAAGACGTCGGAGTCGTTTTCTTTGTCGGTGGAGAGCACCATACCGATCACTTGCGTTTCGCTGCGCCAACCATCGGGAAACAAAGGACGCAGCGGTCGATCGATCAGACGGCAGGTCAGAATCTCTTTTTCGTTCGGCCGCCCTTCGCGTTTGAAGAAACCGCCGGGAATCTTTCCCGCAGCGTAGAAGGCCTCACGATAGTCGACGGTGAGGGGCAGAAAATCGATGCCTTCGCGCGGCTTTTTGGCGGCACAGGCGGTGACCAGCACCACGGTGTCGCCGAGCCGAACGACAGCAGCGCCATTGGCCTGTTTGGCGAGCTTGCCCATTTCGATGGACAGCGTGCGACCACCAATCTCAATTTCTTTACGATGAATCATGTTGTTATCCTCTCGTATTCACAGGAGGAGCCCGCAAGATAGCGACGTGCGACAATCTCACCGGCATCAAACGCGTGTGGGGGCACACCTTGAAGGCGTTGCCTCCAACCAAGGAACGTCTCGTTCAGTTGATCGGAATCCCGCAACCAGAAAGGTTTCGGATAAACGAATTACCAGGCAAACCAGAAAGCACACCACACCACGAGGCAGAAATACCAGATGATGAATCCATTTTTATTTGCGGATTCCAAGCCGCTGGATGACGCCTTGATAGCGGCTAATATCTTTCTTTTTGAGGTAGGCCAACAGACGGCGCCTCTGGCCGACCATCTTGAGGAGGCCGCGACGGGAATGATGGTCCTTGCTATGCGTCTTGAAGTGCTCGGTAAGGTAGGTAATGCGCTCGCTCAAAATCGCAATTTGTACCTCCGGCGAGCCCGTGTCCGCACCGTGGAGCTGATAGTCTCCGATCAGGTCAGTCTTTCTATCCTTGGTGATCGTCAAATAGGGTCCTCCGTGATTCTACTTATTTTCCCTTTCTTTTCTTCTCACCGAATCCTAACACAGGGGCCGAGAGCTGTAAAGGACACCGGCTCATGGGGTTTCCGGCGTGCGGGCCCAGACGAGCACGGGCCGCAACAGCTCGCGCTCGGCGTCTAGCGCGGCGACCGCGAGGAGCTCTCCTCCTGGGTCGAGGACGCGCACGGGCCCGGCGACGCCGCGCATGTCCCCAGGAAAGGTCACTTCCTCCCACGATGGCGTCCGCCCGTGCGCAAGTCGCTTCGCAGCAGCGGGCTCGAGCCGCACTTCGGACAGGTCTCTCAGGGCCGCGTTGGGCGCCAACAGGGCCTCCCCGGCAGTGGGAGCTCCGTCCAGCAAACCCGTCATGTCGAGCGCCTCCGAAACCAGGAACGACCCGACACGTATGCGCCTGAGCTCGGCCAAATGCGCGCCCATACCCAGGCGGTGGCCAAGGTCCTGTGCTAGCGAGCGAATATAAGTGCCGCTCGAGACCGACGCTTCGATGCGTGCGCGGGGGCCGTCGAGCTCGAGCAGCTCGATGGTGTGGAACTCCACCTCGACCGGAAGTGGGGTCACCGCGACTCCTCGCCGAGCCAATCGGTGAAGCCGCGTGCCGCCAATTTTCTTCGCGGAATAGACGGGGGGAACCTGCGTTTGCCGACCCTGGAAGCTCGCAAGACCGCTCTCGAGCTCCGAGAGCTCCGGCGCAACATCGCGCACCCGGCCTATTGGTTGGCCCGTCCGGTCATAGGTGTCCGTACTGTAGCCGAAATGGATGGTCGCGATGTAGGTCTTGGACGTGGCAAAGAAAAAACGCGCCAACCGGGTCGCCCGACCCACACAGAGCACCATTAGGCCGCTCGCAAAAGGGTCGAGCGTACCCGTATGGCCTATACGCCTCTCTGCCAGGCGCTTGCGTGCACGTGCCACGACGTCGTGGGAGGTGAGCCCCGGGGGCTTGTCGATGAGCAGGACGCCTTCCATGGGTCCATCAGGTGCCGCTATCGGCGGGATCTTCGTCTTCGGGTGACTGCTCTTTCGTTTTCTCGATCAGCTCGTCTAGGCGGATCCCGTACTCCACGGATGGGTCGAAGATGAACCGAATCTCCGGTGACATCCGCAGCCCGATCCGCTCGGTGAGGCGCCGCTGTACATATCCGGTGGCGCCTTCAAGAGCCTTTAGGGTCTGTTGCTGTTCACTCCCCTCCGCGAGGACACTCACAAAGATCTTAGCGTAGCGAAGGTCGCGCGTGAGGTCGACCCGGGTGCAGGTGACGAGCGCGAGGCGCGGATCTTTCATATCGTTTTGAAGGATTTGCGCCACGTCCATCCGAATCTGCTCGGCGACACGCTCCGGGCGGATCCTCTCGCCGCGACGTTTCTCCATGACTATCCGATGAGCTCCATCTCTGTCCCCACTAACTCTGAGCTGTAGTTATTTTCGAGCTCACGCTGGATTTTCTCGAGCTGTGATTCGAGCACGCGGCGCATGCCCGAGACCAACACCACCGAGAGCTCGGCACGCTGCCATAGCTCCAGATAGCCGGTCTCTGCCACAGCGACGTGATGTCGACTCACCAGACGCTCCTTGATCGATTTCACGACCATGCGCTTCGCCTTCAGAGATTGAGCCTCCGCAAAATGAAGCTCGATCGTCAATAGCCCGATGATGGCAGACCCAGCTTCCCCGGCAGCGTTTTTACTCAACGTCCTTCACCGGCGAAAAGAATGCCACAAGGCACAGAGACACAGAGAAAAGCGACCGGACAAATCTCGGTGGACTCCACTCTGCACCCCGAATCTCTGTACCTCTGTGGCCAGTCTTTCAGACCTTGAGGATCCCTGAGACGTACTTCTATAAAGCACTTTATGCGGGCGTCGGCTGCACCTTTTCCATGGTGAAAGCCTCGATCACGTCACCGACCTTCACGTCGTTATAACCGGCGATGCCGATACCGCACTCGAAGCCTTCTTTGACTTCGCCGGAATCTTCCTTGAATCGCTTGAGGCTTCCGACCTTGCCTTCGAAAACGACGACGTTGTCCCGTAGCAAACGTATCTCCGCATTGCGCAACACTCTACCACCGGACACGTAGCAGCCAGCAATGAGGCCAATTTTTGGAACTTTGAACGTGTCGCGTACTTCTGCCCTGCCGAGCGTCACTTCCTTAAAGGTCGGCTCGAGCAAGCCTTCCATCGCCTTTTTGAGCTCGTCGGTGATGTTATAGATGACCGTGTGCATACGGATGTCGACACTTTCTTTCGACGCAAGCTCCTCCGCGCTTCGCTCAGGACGCACATTGAACCCGATGATGACGGCGTTCGAAGCGAGCGCGAGTGTCACGTCGTTCTCCGTAATAGCACCCACGCCTGCATGGATGATTTTCACCTTGACTTTCGCGGTGGAGAGCTTCGGCAGTGCGTCCTTGAGCACCCCGACCGAGCCCTGCACATCGGTCTTGATGATGATGGGGAGATCCTTGACGGTGCCTTCCTGTAATTGACGATGCAACTGATCGAGCGTCAGTCGTGCCGACGAGGCCAGCTCGCGCTCGCGGATTTTTTGCATGCGGAACTCGGAAATTTGCCGCGCCTTGAAGCTGTCGGGAAAGACCTGGAACTGATCGCCGGCTTGAGGCAGAGATGTGAGCCCGACAATCTCCACGGGTGAGGAGGGCCCGACGCTCTTGACCTTGCGTCCACGGTCGTCGAACATCGCGCGGACCTTGCCGTGCACAGCGCCAGCCACGAAGGGGTCTCCCATGGAGACGCTCCCGTTTTGGACGAGAACATGAGCCACGGGCCCTTTTCCCTTATCGAGCTTGGCCTCGAGCACGGTCCCCATTCCTGCACGGGAGGGGTTCGCTTTCAGCTCTCGCAGGTCCGAAACGAGCAGGATCATCTCGAGTAGCAGGTCGAGTCCTTGGCGCTTCTTGGCGGAGACCTCGACGAAAACGGTGTTGCCACCCCAATCTTCGGGAACGAGCTCGAGCTCGCTGAGCTGCTGCTTCACCCGCTCGGGATTGGCGTTGGATTTATCGATCTTGTTGACCGCGACGAGAAGCGGTACTCCCGCGGCCCGTGCGTGATCGATGGCTTCTTTCGTCTGCGGCATCACGCCGTCATCGGCCGCCACGACGAGCACGACGAGATCCGTAACTCCGGCGCCCCGGGCCCGCATCATGGTGAAAGCCTCGTGACCCGGCGTATCGAGGAAGACAACGTGACGATTTTTGACATCGACACTATAAGCGCCGACATGCTGCGTTATGCCGCCCGCTTCTTGCTCTTGGACCTTTGACCGGCGGATGCCGTCGAGCAGGCTCGTCTTCCCGTGGTCGACATGGCCCATGACGGTCACGACGGGAGAGCGCTGTACGAGATCTTCGGGCGTCTCTTCTTTCACCTCTTCGCGGAGCACATCTTCTTCGAAGGTCAGCATCTCGACCTCTGCACCGAACTGTTTCGCGATCTCCTTCGCGGTGTCGGCGCCAAGAGTCTGGTTGATGGTGGCCAAGACGCCGTGTCCCATCAGAACCTTGATAACGTCCTTGTGCTTCGCTTCGAGTTTCTCGGCGAGCTCCTTGACCGTCACACCTTCCGTCAAGCTGATTTTGGTGTGGAGCTTGGGAGCTTCCAGCTTACGATCATCGGCGCGCGAAATCGGCTCTGGTAGCGACTGTTCATTGACATCGACCACCGGAGCAGTGCGTCCTCTCTTCGTCTTGCGCTTCGGTTTCGGCCTTCTATCCAAAGCGCCGCCGCGCGCCCCGACCCGCTTGATGGGGGCGGCCGGACGTGGCGGCGCGGGACCTGGCCTCATCTGATCGCGGCGGCCAGGCGCAGGACGCGGCGAGCGCGGCGGCGGTGGTGGCCGCGTGCGAACGTATTGAGAGGTCGGACCGGGCGCAAAAGTCTGCTCTCGCCTGGGGGTTGCGGGCGGGGGTGTGACTGCCGGGGTAGATGGTGGCGCGGGCTCAGGCGCCTCCGGAGTCGCCGGAACCGGTCGGCTCACTTCAGCCGCCGGTGTCGGGCGCTCCAGCGCCGCAAGCGGGTTGGGTTTTTTCGGCGAAAGATCGACGCGACGATCCATCGGGCCGGGCATCGGTGGGGCTTGTGCGCCGACGGGCTCAGAAACCTCCGCCTCTTTCTCTGCTGCCGGAGGCTCTTGAGCGGCCTCTCTCGGCTCGGGCGCCACTCCCGTGGTCTCATCCTCTTCGCCGATGGCGGAGAGCTCGGCGAGCGCGACCGCGGCGGCAGCGGCTTCTCGCGCTTGCTCCTCTTCCGCGATTTTCTGCGCCGCTTCTTCCAACTCGCGACGCTCGCGCTCTTCTTTCTCCCGTTTCGCGCGCTCGACCTTTTCTTTTTCGGCGCGCTCTTCCTCGTCCATTTCCTGGAGCAGGGCGAGACGAGCTTTCTCGGCCCTTACTTTACGCACCATTTTCGCTTGGTCGGCGCCGGATTCGGCGGAAGGCGCCACGGCCTTTGCAGCCCTTGCAGCTTTTGTCCGGCTCGCGCTCGCGCCTTCGAGGCGCAAGAGCCTCTTTAGCTTGGTCGCGGTCTCTTCCGGGATCGTGCTCGATGCGGACTTCACCCGGATCTTGAGCTTCTCTTTGAGAAGCGCAATCGTTTCGCGGCTTGTGATGCCGAGGTCACGTGCGAGCTCATAGACTCTGACTTTGTCCATCACCGCTCACCTCCCAACGCATCGTCCAACCCGGCTCCGTCCGAGGCCGGCTCGACCCCTTCCGCTATCTCAGTCGTACTGTCTGCAACCGACAGGGTCAAAACTTCTTTTCCTTTCTCGGGGCTCGAAGGTGAGACCTTTCCTAGATAAGCCCGCGCCTCCGCGATCAGCTTCTCCGCGGTCTTCTCGCCAACGCCTGGAACATCCGTGACTCTCTCGGGCGATTCCAAGAGTTTCTCGAGCGACGTGATCCCATGAGTGGCGACCTTGTGGAGCGTCTTTTGCGGGACCCCATCGAGAACCGCCACATCCGTTCCGGTTGCGATCATCGCGGCATCCATCTGAGACTGCACTTCGAGTTTTTTCTCCTCTTCGCTCTTGATGTCGATCCGCCACCCGAGCAGTCTCGCCGCTAGCCGAACATTCTGACCACGCTTGCCGATCGCGAGCGACAGCTGATTGTCCGCCACGATCACTTCCATGATGCGATCTTTGTCGTCGACGATAGAGACTCGGCTAACTTTGGCCGGGTTGAGCGCATTGGTCGCGAACGAGCAGGCGTCATCGCTCCACTCGACGATATCTATTTTTTCGCCGCGGAGCTCACGGATGATGTTCTGCACGCGCGCGCCCTTGATACCGACGCAAGCGCCCACGGGATCGACGTCCTTTTCTCTCGAATAGACCGCCACTTTGGCCCGGTCGCCGGGCTCCCGCACGGCGTTCTTGACGATGACGGTGCCCTCGTAGATCTCGGGCACTTCCATCTCGAAAAGCCCGGCGAGCAACGCCGGATCGGTGCGCGACACGATGACTTGGGGCCCACGCGCCGGGCGCGACACGCGCGTAATGACAACGCGAATCCGCTCGCCGGGGTTGAAGATCTCAGCGCGCGACTGCTCGCGACGCGGCAGGAGCGCTTCGGTCTTGCCCAAATCCACGACGAGGTCACCCGTCTCGGCGCGCTTCACGATGCCGGTGACGAGCTGACCGACCTTGTCGCCATACTCGCTGAAGATGTGATCGCGCTCGGCTTCGCGAACTTTTTGAAAGATAACTTGTTTGGCCGTCTGCGCGGCGATGCGCCCAAGCACGTCGGTCGGTTTGTGGAGCTCTACGTCACTTCCGAGCTTCGCCGACTTGACGACACTCTTCGCGTCTTTGAGGGTGATCTCGGTCTCGGGAGAGGTGACTCGTTCGACGACTCTCTTTACGTGAAAGACCTCGACCTGACCGGACTCCTCGTTGAAGCGAGCCTGATAGGGCTCCTCCGTCCCATAATATTTCTTCGCTGCCGTGAGGATGGCGTCCTCCACTGCCTCTAGAATGATCGCGGCGTCGACGCCTTTGTCCCGGCTCATTTGCTCGATGTGTTGGTAAAGCAGACTCATACGCGCTTCCTCGCTTTGCGGGGGAAGGGCTTTCGGATCTCCACCTCGAGCCGAGCGCTCTCAATGGCAGAATACGGGATAGAGATCGGGCCGGAGTCTCCGTCGATCAGAATCGTGGCTCCGTTTCGTTGCTCTTGCTCGGTGACCCCAGTGAGCTCAACACCCAAAAGACGCCCGACGAACCGTCGACGGCCTTCCAACGCTTGTTTCGTTTTGACCTGCGCGAGCGCGCCCACGAATCGCTCGTAATCCTTGAGCTCGTGTAACGGCCGATCGAGGCCCGGGGAGCTCACCTCGAGCGTGTAGGACGACTCAATCGGATCTTCCACATCGAGCAAAAGCGACAAGCGCTCGCCGACGCGCTGGCAATCTTCGAGGCCAACGCCTCCGCCAACATCCCCACGGTTCTTGACGCGCTCGATGAAGACCCTGAACACGAAGCCTCCCCCAAACGGGTTGAGCTCAACCCAGGCTACTTCCACACACTGGGGCTCGGCCGCACGGCGTGCGATCAGCTCGAGCTGTGGCAGCAGATTATCCGCGAACATCACCTTTTGGGCCCCTTCCATGCGTCTCGACGACGCGGTTTTCACCAACGCCTTGGCCGGTGAAGACGCTTCCAGTGTTCTAATCACCTCGAACAATTACCTCAACTTGTCTATGGGGTCGCGCGAAAGAGGTTTCAGAGCGTTTGAATCAGCAAAAAAGGTGGGCAAACCAACGCCCACCTGATGGTTATCGCCAAATTAGAAACCAACTATAAACTAGGGGGATTTCGAATTCAAGCGGTCAACCCTGAATCCCTGACGCCGAGGCTCGCGTAAGCTCCGCCTCCAAAACGCGGCCCACGAGGTCGTAGGGGTGCGCCTCGGAGATCTCGACCGTCGCGAAAGAGCCCGCCTCGACTTCGCCCTCGTTAATTAATATGACGCCGTCGATACCGGGGGCTTGATGCTCCGCCCTCCCTTGCAGGAGGAGGTCCGATTCGTCGGAGAGACCTTCCACTAGGACCCGGAGCTTCGAACCGACACGTTCCTCGTTTTTCTGACGGGAGATCTCCGACTGCTGCTCCATCAAGAAGTCTCGGCGGCGCGCTTTCTCCTCGTCCGAAACGGTCTCGATCGGGACGAAAGCTTGCGTGTCTTCCTCGTTCGAATAAGTAAAGACACCGAGGTGATCCAGCCGCACATCCGCACAAAAATCGAGAAGTAGCTCGAAGTCCTCTTCCGTTTCCCCCGGAAAGCCCACGATGAAGGAGCTCCGGATGGCAACGCCAGGCACCGCGTCGCGTATGCGCTGAATAAGCGCCTTGTTGCTCTCGCCCGTCCCCGGGCGCTTCATGGCTTTGAGAACGCGATTGCTCGCGTGCTGCAGCGGGATATCCACATAGCGGCAGAGGGCGGGCTCATCCGCCATCGCCTGAAGAACCGCGTCATCCACCGTCGTGGGATAGGCGTAGAGAAAACGCACCCACTCGATGCCATCGACGCGGACGAGCTGGCGAAGAAGCTCGGCGAGCCCATGCCGCATCCCGAGCTCATCTCCATAGCGAGTCGTGTCCTGCGCAATGAGGACGAGCTCGCGAACATTCTGAGCCGCGAGCGTCTCCGCCTCGGCCAAAATCGACTCAGGCGAGCGGCTCCGATAAGCACCACGAATCTTTGGGATGATGCAAAACGTACACGGATAGTCGCAGCCTTCAGAAATCTTGAGGTAGGCGTAGTGCGCGGGGGTCGTTCGAACCCGAGGCGCCAAATGATCGTAGAGATAGGCGGCCGAACCGTCCGCTCGAAGCGATTCGACGCGACGCGCAACACCTTCGGACGCCTCGACCACCATGTGGAGCTGATCGAGTCCAATAACGGCGTCAACCTCGGGAAGCTCCTTCGCGATCTTCTCGGAGTAACGCTGCGCCAGACAGCCCGTCACAACGAGGCGGCGGCAGTTCCCCGTCTCCTTGTATCGCGCCATCTCCAAGATGGTGTCGATGCTCTCCTGCTTTGCTCTATCGATGAAGCCGCAAGTATTGATCACGAGCACCTCGGCCTCTTCCGGGGCGTTCGTAAGGCTGTATCCCGCTCGTTCGAGATGCCCGAGCATAACCTCGCTATCGAGGAGATTCTTGGGGCAGCCGAGACTGACGAATCCTACTTTCTTAGTCATAAAGAATCCAGATTAGCGCAACTTGCCACTCGCCGCGACCCGGCTGGACCGAACGTTTGGCAAAGCAAAAAAAAGGGGGATGTGGGGATGGGTGGGGATGGGTGGGGATGAGGGGATACGAATATGCGGTTTTTTTATCCCCACGTCTCCTCCTATCCCCATATCTCCTTGCTTTTAAAATCGAAAGCGTAGCTTTCAGCAGTGGGCTACGGGGAAAGGCGGTAGAGCATTCTTGGGAACGGGATGGCCTCCCGCAAGTGCTCAAGCTTACATATCCAAGAGATGAACCGCTCGATCCCCATCCCGAAGCCGGAATGCGGGACGCTACCATAGCGGCGCAGATCTAGATACCACTGGAACGCGTCGCGCGGCAACTCGTGGTCTTTCAGTCTCTGCTCGAGGAGCTCGAGGTCGTGTATGCGCTGCCCCCCACCCACAATCTCGCCGTAGCCCTCAGGCGCTAGGATGTCGACGCACAGCGCCCGATCCGGGCGCTCAGCATCCGGCTGCATGTAAAACGCCTTGATGTCGGTCGGGTAATGGCTAACAACGAGCGGTCGGTCGAGGTCTTCGGTAAGCACGGTTTCGTCCTGCGCGCCGAAATCGCTGCCCGGAACGAAGTCCGTCCCTTTCTTTTTGAGCTTTTCCGCGGCTTCGTCGTAGGTCGTCCGGTGGAAGGGCTTTTTAACCGATTCGAGCTTCGAGACATCGCGCTCGAGCACGTCGAGCTCCGGGCGGCGTCGCTCAAGAACCGACTCGATGATGGCGCAAATCAAGTTCTCCGCCAAAGCGATGGTGTCGTCGAGCTCGTGATAAGCAACCTCGGGCTCGATCATCCAGAATTCGATGAGATGCCGGCGGGTCTTCGACTTCTCCGCACGAAACGTTGGCCCAAAGCTGTACGTTCTCCCCACTGCCATCGCGATGGCTTCGTTATAAAGCTGTCCGCTTTGCGTCAAATAGGCTTTCTGGTCGAAATATTCCGTTTCGAACAGGGTCGTCGTGCCCTCGCAAGCATTCGGAGTAAAAATTGGCGTGTCGGAGCCAAGGAATCCTTGGTCATCCAGATAGCGGCGGGCAGACATGATCACTTCGTTGCGAATACGGAGGATGGCATGCTGGCGTTTCGAACGGAGCCAGAGGTGCCGGTTGTCCAGGAGGAAGTTCACGCCGTGCTCTTTCGGCGTGATGGGATAGTCCTCCGCAATCTGGAACACCTTCACATCGCTCACCGTCAGCTCAAAGCCCCCCGAAGCCCGCTCGTCCTTGCGAACGGTCCCTTCGAGCTCGATGGAGCTTTCCTGGGTGAGAGCGCGCGTTCGCTCCCACGCCTCTTCCGATAGGTCTGCCTTCGATACTACCGCCTGCATGAAGCCCGAACCGTCACGAAAGACGAGAAATTGAAGCTTCCCGCTCTTGCGCCGATTGTGAAGCCAGCCGCGCATCGTGACCGTCTCGCCCTCGTGCTGAGATAAATCCGAGACGTAGACTTGTTCTTCGCCAGTCATACCTAACCCTCAGCCGAGCCCTTTTTCATGTCGTGCCAGTATACGCCGCAGAGCGTCCCATCGCGGATTGCGCTCGAAATTCTTCCGTACCATCGTAACCGTGTGCTCGAGATAGCGTTGATAAACGTCGTTGCCGCGCCGCGAGATTTGATAGCCGAAGGTGCCGAGAGCTTTGAGGTTGCGCTGTAGGGCGGCGAGGTCATAGTCCTCGAAAACGGTGGCGCCGACGGAGTCTTCGAAAAGCGCCGTCATCTCGCCGACGAAATCTGGTTCGTGGACGACGTAGGAATCGTTCAAGAGAGAAACGAGGTCGTAGGCTATTGGGCCGCGCCGCGCATCCTGGAAGTCGACCAGAACGAGCTCACCGGACAAGACCATCAAATTGCGCGCGTGGAAGTCACGATGGCAAAGTGCTTCGGGTTTGGTCGTCAACTCTCTGGCGATCGCCCGAAAAGAGCACGCGAGCTCCTCGAGCTCGGCGCTCGGTAGGAGCGCCTCCCGGAGACCTTCGACAAAGTGCTCGCGAAAGAACTCGAGCTCTTGAAAGAACTTCGCTTCATCGAAGGCGATGCGAAACGGAAGATAGCGCTCGTTTTCCAGCTCTTTTCCGCGAAGCTGCAGAGTGGCGAGCATTTCGATCGCTTTTTGGTAGATCTCTCTCTTGCCCGTTTCCGAGCTCTCCTCCGCCGCATCTTGCAGCAAGTGGTCGCCCAGATCTTCGAGGAGCAAAATCCCTTCGGAGCCCGAGACCTCCATCACTTCCGGCACGCGAATCGGCATCGCCCGCAATAGCTCGGCGACGTTCAGAAAGGGCAGCTCTCGTTGTGTGAAAGCTTCCGGCAAAAGGGCGAGCACGCGTGTCTCGCCACTTTCGAGCTCCACGCGAAAGTAAGCGCGATTCGACGCATCCCCGACCATCGGCGTCGTCGCTCTAACCGCGTGACCGCGAGCGAAGCGGGCGACGCGCTCGGCGAGCGGCTCGTCCGTGAGACTCACAGGCCTCGGGACCGTTCACGTCTGATTTTACTGATCAAGAGATCCCCGTGAATCTCGCGGCGCCTGAGCCCAGAAATATCTTCATCAACGGGCATGACGAGCTTGTCCTCGATCTCCATGTTCTGCGAAAGCTCGACGGCTTCCGCTATGACGCATCGCGATATCTTTGCACCGTTCGGAATCACCACGCCGTCCCAACAAATCGAGTTCTCGATTCGAGCGCTTCGTGCCACACGACAATCCGCGCCGAGAACGACGTGCCCCCGAAACGAAGCCCGACGATCGATCCGTGTACCACTACCCGCGAGGACTTGCGCCGGATGGTGATTCGGCACGACGCTCACGTTCCAGTCTTCTTCGAAGAACCGCTCGCGCGCCATCGTGAGACACGCTGTCCAATAACGTTCAGGGGTATCGATAGTAATCCACGTCGAATTCTGGACACAGGCAACCGCGGCTCTTTTTTCAATGAGTTGCGGCAAAAGCTCTTTTTCGAGCCCCGCGGGCTCGCCCGAGAGGTAATCGAGTGCGTTCGGCGAGAGGACCCAGACGCCGGCAAACATGAGCTCTCCATCCTCACTTCCGCTAAGAACGGCGTCGATCCTCCCGTCGGCATCGACGGAGATCGTGGAGTAGTTACTCCCCGATGGTCTCGATCGCAAGAGCAAGGTGGCGGTCGCCCCGGTCTCGTGATGGGTACGTAAAATGTTCTCGACGTCGAAATCGACAAGCGTGTCGGCGTTCACGAGCAGAAACGCGGCCTCACCCGCGAAGTGATGCGAGGCGTGCTTCAACCCGCCCGCCGTTCCCAAGAGCTCGGACTCGACGGATAACTCTATGGCGAGCTCTGGGGGGGCGCACTCGAGCGCAGCCTCCACCATCTTCGCCTCGTGGTGAAGGTTGACGACGGCTTCCCGCACCCCAGCCCGAGCAAGCCTCCGCAGGACATATTGAATCATGGGTCTACCGAGAACCGGCATTGCCGGTTTGGCTCGATTCACCGTCAACGGCCTCAGCCGTTTGCCGGAGCCCGCCGCGAGGACCATAGCTTTTCGAAGCGGGGGCGTCATGACGGTGTCGACGGGTCCTCTGGGAACACCATGAACTCGGGCGCTCCGGGCGTGGCGTCGCGATGCAGCTCATAGAGGTGGGGATAGCTGAGATTGATGGCATCCTCCATGTCAAGGCCGAGCCAGCCCGCCAACTCCGTGATGATCGCGGGCGTCGCCTCGATCTCAAGAAAAACACCCATAGGGGTCTCGTCAACCGTTAGGATGGCTGACCCGACACGATAGATTGCTCGGTACTTCTCGTAGCGGAAACACTCGACGAGGCCGAGAGCCTCGAAAATCGCCTCGACCGCGTCTGCGTCGCGGAGAAAGGTCTCGAACTCACGACGCTGCTTGATCCGACCGCTCCCATGATGAGGCCCCTTCCACGTGAGCCAAGCCTCGTCCCCCACGCGGCGCAGGCGGAGCGCTTCGTCTCGCTTGCGGAGCCGCTTATCCGAGTGGTCGTAGAGCACGTTCTGCTCGAAATGACGCGGTTTCTCGATATGGGCCCCGATCGCCTCGAGCTCGGCCGTTCCATCTCGCGCCTCCCGCAGGCGAAACTTGACTTCTTGTTCGAGCAGTATGGTCAATAGAGCCCTCAACTAGAGACCGAAGTGTATGTCGCCCCTCCGGGACGACGCAATCGTGGCGCCGCCGGGCCTCGATCTTCGAAGCTTTAGTTTCAGATACCCGGCCGTGGAGACGTTACGTTGCAGAGGCCATGGCTTCGGCTGGAGCCTCTTCTCCTTCGACGAAGTTGACCGAAACCAGCTTCGAGACTCCCGGCTCTTCCATCGTGATACCGAAGAGGTGGTCCGCCGTCTCCATTGTTTTGCGGTGATGGGTGATGATGATGAATTGCGTCGTATCTCGAAGCTCGCCCACCATATTGACGAAGCGGCCGACATTGGCGTCGTCGAGCGGCGCATCCACCTCGTCGAGAAGACAGAAAGGCGATGGCCGATAGCGGAAGATCGCGAACAAAAGCGCAATGGCGATCATTGCTTTCTCGCCGCCCGACAATAGCAGCACATTTTGGAGGGTCTTTCCGGGTGGCTGAGCAATGATGTCGATGCCGCTCTCGAGAGCGTTCTCCTCGTCCACGAGCCGCAAGCCGGCGCTGCCACCGCCGAAGAGCTGGCGAAATGTTATGACGAATTCCCTATTGATAATATCGAAGGCTTCTTGAAAACGCTGGCGGGACGTGCGATCGATGCGGCCAATCGCCGTCTCGGTGCTCTCGATAGAGTCGAGGAGATCCTGTCGCTGCTTTGTGACGAATTCGTGGCGTGTCTCGAGCTCGCGATATTCTTCGTCCGCCATCGGATTGACGGGGCCAATAGCATCGACCTTCGTCTTGAGATCTTTGAGCTCCACCTGGATTTCGTCATCGTCGCGCAGAAGCTCGACGGGGGTGAGGAGACCGGCCGCATCCTGAAGCGACATGGCAAAAGCACTCTCGAAGCTCTCCTTCAAATGTTTGAGCTCCGACTCTTCCTTGGCGAGGTCGACGGCTTCGTGCGAGCGTTGCTCGCGCACTTCCTCGAGCTCGCTGCGCCGCGCCTTGAGAGCGGTTTCCGTCGTCTCGACCCGCTCGCGTAAACCCGTCACGCGGGAATCGAGCTTGCGCACGACGTTTTCTTTGACGCCGCGCGAGGCGACCGAGGACTTCAGCTCCGACCCCGCCGTAACGACGGCTTCGCCGAGCTGCGCTTTACGACTCGTCAAGCTTTCTTGCTCTCGGCCGTTCCGCTCGAGGCGCAATCCGAGCTCCGCAGCGCCTTCCTCGAGACGCAGCACATCGACGCGCACCGCATCGCGGCGCTCCTTCAGCGCGGCGAGCCTCAAGGCTTCTTCGGCGGCACGGACTTGAAGCTCTTCCACGCTCGTGCGCCGCTCGGCGAACTCGCCGCGCAACGCGTCGAAACTGTCCTCCGCGCCCGCTTTCTGCTTCTCCTCAACGTCAAGGGCAGATTCCATCTCGGTGCGTTTGGCCGCGAGCGTTGTCTTTTCAGATTCCGCGCGGGCGCGCTCCCCCGCTAGAACGTCATGCTTACGCTCGAGCCGCTCGTTCTCCTCGATGAGCTGGTCTCTTTTGTGCTCTAGGCCCACCAGTTTTTTTTCGAGGTCATGCTGCTGATCGCCTACGCTCATAAGTCGACTCGACACGCGTTCGAGCTCGATTTTTCGCCCCCCGCGGCGTCCGCTGGCCACCTCAAGTTGACCCTTTGCCGCCGCGACCGCTTCGTGGAGCTCACGAATTTCGCGTTTGGTTTGAAGCAGACCTTCACTCGCTCCACCGGGACCGATGCCGACGACCCCGAAAGGAGTCACGACTTCGCCGCCCAAAGTGACGTAAGAGACTTGCTCCTCCCGATAACAGCCGAGCGCCTGTGCGAAATTCTCAACGACGATCGCGTCGGGAAGAGGCACCACGTTCGACGTCCAGCTCACGAATTCGCTCAAACGGCCGACGATCCCGGAGAGACCTCGCTCTCGAAGTGTGGAAATTACCGTCGTGAGATCGGGAGGAGGCGAGTACGGCAGGGATTCGACGAGAAGCTCGGAACGTTCTGCATCCTGTTCTTCTCCAAGCAGCTCACGGGCACGACGGACGTCGTCTTCGTTCTCGACTCGGATTCTCTGGAGCGCGGTGGCGAAAAACGCTTCCGCGGCACGCTCGAAACGCTCTTCGACCTCGAGCGCGTCGGCGACGGAGCCTTTCACCCGCACACCGTGCGCCGCCCCGCGAGACAATAGCAACCTAGCCCCGCTTCCGAAATGGGCCCGCGCCGAAACGAGCTCCTGGAGCGACGTCAGCCGAGCCGAAAGCCCGGACAGCGCTTCCTTGTCAGAAACCATGCGCGTGTCGAGCGCCTCGAGCTGCTCTCGCGCGGCCGACGCCTTTGCTTCGAGCTCGCTGCGCTCCACGGCGAGCTTTGCCCCCATTTGTTCTTGCGCGTCGAGCTCACCTTTGGTCTCGCCGAGCATCGACCCGAGACGTGACCGCTCGGCGCCGACTTCACGTGTCTCCTCGAAGAGCTTGAGGAGCTCCGCCGAGACTTTGTCTGCATTCGCGAGCACGCCTTGAAGAAAATTATGCAAAGCGGCGATCTTACTGATGCGATGCATGATCTCGGAGCGGCGCTCTTCGATTTTAGACTCGAGCTCCGCGAGGGACAGGCTCGCCTCTTTCAGAAGCCCCTGTTGCTTGTGCGTCCGCTCTTCCCGCCCTTCTAGATCCCCACAGAGCGCCGTTTCTTCTTTTTGGCGCGTTTGGAGCTGCTCGAGCACCGGCCCTCGACGGGCATCGAGCTCTTTCATTTCCGTCTCGAGCTGGGCGCGTCGCTGGTCGAGCTCCACGAGTTGGCCTTTGTGGCGCACGATGGATTGGTCGAGACGCTCGATGGTGAGCTCGAGTTGATGCAAAGCCTCACGCCCATCAGTCAAAGCAACTTCACCATCCGCCTGGGCGAGACGCGTGCGTTCGAGGTGGCCCTCGGCGAGGGTGAGACTCGTCGAGCGACGAAACTCTTCGTCGGAAATTCTGGCGAGCCTCGTGCGGAAGCGTTTGAGCGTTTGCTCCTGAAGCTCCGCGCGTTTGACGGAAAAAATTTGCTCGAGACGATCCATCGCCTTTCGGAGACGATTGTAACGGCGAGCTTTACTGGCCTGGCGCTTCAAAGAGCTCATCTGGCGAGTGATCTCATACACGATGTCGTTGACGCGCAAAAGATTCTGCTGGGCAGCCGAGAGCTTGAGCTCGGCCGCACGGCGCCGCGATTTGTATTTCGTGATCCCGGCGGCTTCTTCGATGATGGTGCGGCGGTCGGTCGGCTTGCTGGAGAGAATGAGCCCTATCTTTCCTTGCTCGATGATGGCGTAAGCTTTCGAGCCAACACCTGTCCCCATAAAGAGGTCCTGAACGTCCCGGAGGCGGCTGACTTTACCGTCGAGAAGATATTCGCTCTCGCCCGAGCGATGGAGGCGCCGGGTGACGAGCACTTCACCCCGTTTCGAACTCTCAGTCTCGCCCTTTTTCGTCCGCACGGGCACACTTACATTCGAGACTCGAAGATTTACTTCCGCGAGCGACAGCGCCGGCCGTGTCTCGCTACCGTTGAAGATGAACTCCTCCATCTTCTGGCCACGTAAGGTCTTGGCGCTCTGCTCGCCCAGGACCCAGCCTATAGCGTCAGCGACGTTGCTCTTGCCACAGCCGTTCGGCCCAACGATGGCCGTGACGCCCTTGTGAAACGCCAGCTCGGCCCGTTCGCTGAAACTCTTGAAACCTGTGATGTCGACTCGTTCAAGCTTCATGTTGACCCCGGAAGATGTAAAGTTTAGCACAGGCCTCGCGCCGAGCCCAAGGCAAAACAACAAGATATAGTAGACAGATTAATGATTTACCCCAAGATACTGAAGCAGTGGAAGAAAGCTACCCGCCTATGCTAGTTTGTAAAAAGATGAACTCCATGCCGACAAACGGCTAGTTTTGAACATGCTGCGGATCCTCGACCGCTACGTACTGCGTGAAGTGTTCCCGAGCTTCATCTTGGGGATAGGCGTCTTTACTTTCGTCATCCTGCTGAACGAGATCCTGCGCTTCGCCCAGAGGATCGTGAGCCAATCGGCGTCATTGGCGGACACGCTCAGCATCTTGCTACATCTGCTCCCGAGCGTGCTCTGTTTGACCATCCCGATGGGCTTCTTGCTCGGGGTACTCATAGCACTCGGCCGACTCGCCGCGGATAGCGAAATCATCGCGATGCGAGCGAGTGGAGTGAGTCTGTACCGGCTGCTCACCCCAATATTGGTGGCGGCAACGATCGCCTGGGGCGCGTCGTCCTACCTTATTGTTGAAGTGCTGCCGGACTCGAATCAGCACGTCCGCCAGCTCTTCTTCAAAATTCTGACGTCCCAAGCGGGCACTGAAGTCCGGCCGCGGGTGTTCTACGACCGGCTTTTCCCGAACCTCATGTTTCTCGTGCTCGACACGCCGACGGGCGTGGGCTACTGGGAGAACGTGATCCTCGCGGACTTATCGGACCCACAATCACCCCGCGTGACTTTCGCCAGCCAGGGACAGCTCCTCATCGACGCCGAGGAGCGGACGGCGACGTTTTATCTGAAAGACGCTGAGCTGCATCAGGTCTCGCATCGCAAGCCAGCGGAATATCAGCGACAGGTTTCGAAGGAGATCTTTCTTCCGCTACCGACGCAAACCTTCTTCCCACCCGAGGACATCAACGTGCCGCGGGGAGCACGCGAGCTCAGCTTGAGCCAACTGCGTCAGTCTTACGCCGAAACCGAGCTCCCGATTTATTTGACCGAGATCCACAAGAAATTCTCGATTCCATTTGCTTGTTTCGTTTTTGGGGTGCTCGGCCTCGCGCTCGGGATCAGCAATCGACGAGACGGTCGTTCATGGGGCTTCATCGTGAGCCTAGCCGTCATCTTTAGCTACTACATCATCATCGATGTTGGCGAGAACATGGCGGTCACCGGACGCCTGTCGCCTTTTCTCGGGATGTGGACACCCAATATCCTTCTCGGCGGTGTGGCCATCGCGCTCCTGATACGCGCGGCGCGGGAATCTCGAGGAGCCGTATTTTTAGGGATCGACACGCTTTGGCCGAGCCTCGCCGCGAAGCTCCACTCTCTCCGCAAGAGACGAGCGGCCACCCCCGACCGCACCGGCGTCGTGGTCCGCGTCCCACGGATGAGCTTGCGTTTCCCGAACACGCTCGACCGCTATATTGGCCGCGAGTTCGCGCGCTTCTTTTTGCTGATCCTCGTAGCACTCGTGAGCGTCTACATCCTTGGTTTGCTCATCGATGTGATAGCCGACGCATTCGAGCACAACGTGCAGGGAACGGTCGTTCTTCAATATCTCGCTTTTGCCCAGCCGCAGATTCTATTTCATATGTTGCCTCTCTCCACCCTCATGGCAACCCTGGTCTGTTTCGCCATCTTGACGAAGACGAGTGAGATCACGGCAGCGAAAGCTGGGGGGGTGAGCCTCTACCGGCTATCCGTGCCCGTTATCCTGATAGGGATCACGGTGAGCGCGGGCTGTTTCGCGCTCCAAGAATATTGGCTTCCCTACGCCAATCGCCGCGCAGCCGAGCTCCGCGACGAGATCAAAAACCGCCCCGTTCAAACCCACAACGTCTTGAATCGTCAATGGATGATGGGAGAAGGGCAAGAGCTCTACAACTACGCCTACTACGATTCGAATCTACGGAAGTTCAGCGGCCTCGCGGTCTACAAGTTCCAGACCGAGCCATTCACCATCACCGAGCGTCTCTATGCTCAAGAAGCTCAATGGGAGTCGGAGCAGGGCGCGTGGATTTTCTCTCGGGGATGGAAGCGTAATTTCGTGGAAGGCGGGAAGTTTGAGCGCTTCGAGACGCTCCCCATCCACGACATGGAGCCGCCACCTTACTTCGTCAAAGAGGTCAAGCGCTCCGATCAGATGACTTATCTGGAGCTCACCCGCTACGTCGACGATATGCAGCAGGCAGGCTATGACGTTGTCCCCCTTCGCGTGGCCCAACAGGCGAAGTTCTCCTTCCCACTAGCTGCAATGGTAACGGTGCTCATTGCGATACCCTTCTCGTTTGCCCCGGGAAAAAAAGGCGCACTCTACGGCATCGGTATCGCCATCGCGATCGGCTTGGTCTATTACGTAACGACCCGCGTTTTCGCTTTCATGGGCGAGATGGCGTTCCTCCCGCCGGTCTTGGCCGCCTGGGCACCCAACGTGCTCTTCAGCATCGCGGCCCTATACGGGCTCTTCAACGTCCGCACGTAGATCGTGGGCTTGAGGCTTGTTGGGGTGTCGGAGATCCTATATCGTTCGATTCGGCGATTTGGGATAGACCAGGCGCGGCCAATACTTGGATAGCTATGGCAAGGGCGGTGACCTGTTGTATCGATGGGGTAACCCAGCTAATTACGACCGCGGCAGCGAAGACGACCGCACTCTTTTCCTTCAGCACGACGTGCAGTGGATCCACCCGGGCCTTCCCAGAGCTGGGAACATATTGATATTCAACAATGGCGATGAAGATTCGCGGCCGCATTCGACCGTCGTCGAGCTCACACCGGAGGTGGATCCAGATGGCAGCTACGAGGCAACAGACGACATGCCGTATGGCCCCAAAACTCTGGTCTGGGAATACAACCCCAAGCCGCCAGAACGGTTCTTCTCATGGTACATCTTGGACGCTCAGCGCCTGCCGAACGGAAATACGCTGATCAATCAAGGTGCCGGCGCCAAACTGCGTGAAGTGACGCCATCCGGCGATATCGTTTGGGAATACGTCTACAAGAACGAAGTCGACGCTCCGCATACCCTGTATCGTGCGAACAAATACCCGATCGACTACCCCGGACTCGCAGGCCTGATTCCAAGCAGCGAGTAAGCCTTCGCCAGCAACGAGAGGCGGATGAAACGGTTCGCTCGCGAGGCGGAAGTGTTGGCCTCGCTGAACCATCCGAACATCGCGTCCATCTACGGGCTCGAAGAACTGAAGCGACTCGTGCCCACGAATAATTGAGAAAACCCGTGGCGGACAGCCTGGACCGCTCGCAAGCCGGGAGAACGAGCGAGCGCCCTTTTAGAATGCAAGCTACGGACTCTTTCCTCTTCTTTGCTTTTCTTCGCGCCTTTGCGACTTTGCGTTACGCTTTTTGAATATTGATCGCTTAATTAGCTCACAGCGCGGCTGCGGTTTTGCGAAGATCGTCGACCTTGTCCTTTTTTTCCCATGTGAACTCGGGCTCGGAGCGGCCGAAATGACCGTAGGCAGCGGTCTTCTTGAAGATAGGTCGCCGCAGGTCGAGATGCGCGATGATTTCCTTCGGGGTGAGCGGGAAGTGCTCGCGAATCAACCCAGCAATCTTGGACTCGTCGATATTGCTGGTGCCGAAAGTATCCACCATGATCGAGACGGGCTCAGGAATACCGATGGCATAGGCGAGCTGGATTTCCGCTCGCTTCGCAATCTCGGAGGCCACGACGTTCTTTGCGATATAGCGCGCCATATAGGATGCCGAGCGATCGACCTTCGTCGGGTCTTTGCCCGAGAAGGCACCGCCTCCGTGGCTGCCCACGCCGCCATAGGTATCGACGATGATCTTGCGGCCGGTCAACCCGCAATCTCCTTGAGGTCCGCCGACGACGAAACGGCCCGTCGGGTTGATGTAATACTTGGTGTCGTTGTCGAGGAGGTCGCCAGGAATGACATGCTCGATGACTTGTTCCTTCACCTCTTCACGAAGGGTCTCCATTTTGACGAGGTTGCTGTGCTGGCTCGAGATGACGACGGCCTCGACCCGTGCCGGCTTGTTCCCGTCATATTCGATCGTCACCTGGCTCTTGCCGTCGGGCCGAAGATAGTCGAGCGCCTCGGTCTTGCGCACTTCTGACAAGCGGCGCACGAGCTTGTGCGCCAGCATGATCGGCATGGGCATGAGCTCTTCGGTCTCGTCGCAGGCAAAGCCGAACATAAGCCCCTGATCGCCGGCACCACCCGGGTCGACACCCATCGCGATATCCGGTGATTGCTCGTTGATCGTCGAGAGAACGGCGCAGGTCTCGTGGTCGAACCCGAACTTAGCGCGCGTGTAACCGACATCACGGATCGTGTCGCGCACGATTTGCGGCAAGTCGGCGTAACATTTGCTCGTCACCTCGCCAGCGATGATCGCGATACCGGTGGTGACCAAAGTCTCGCAAGCGACGCGCGAGCTGGGGTCCCCAGCAATAAGGGCGTCGAGAATCGCATCTGAGATCTGGTCAGCGATTTTGTCGGGGTGTCCTTCCGTAACCGACTCCGAAGTAAAGAGGTGCTTACCGTCGCGGCTCATCCATTTTCCTCCTGTCGAGATCTTATCGCAGGCGACAAAAGCGGCATTTTACGCATAACCTCCTGAAGAACGCAATTGTTGCGAAAAAAGACACAGAAGACTTGCTTCTGCCTTCCCTTTTGCGATTGAATCGCCCGTGTCCCAGAAATCCAGCAAAGGTGGCCTCCCGCGACTGTCACGGGTAAGGGGCGCCCGCGTCATCGAGCCGGAGCCCCGGCTCGCACCTCTAGCCGACTCGGGACCAACCGGACGAGAGGTTGCTTGGGCCACGCTCGTCTTCGCCGTGGCCACCGTGCTCCTTAGCTACCCGCTCGCGTTTCACCCGGCCACATTCTCCCGGCTCGATAACGGCGACGCCCGGCTGAACGCATGGGCCATCTCTTGGGTGGCGCACCAGCTCCTCGAGGATCCGCTCGCGCTGTTCGAAGCCAACACCTTCTACCCGCTGCCGCACACGCTGGCCTATTCCGAACATCTGACATTACAGGGAATTCTCGCGATCCCGCTTCTGGCGCTGACGGACGATCTCGTACTGACAAACAACTTTATCCTGCTCTTCTCGATGTTCGCCTCGGGACTCGGGATGTATTTCTTGGCCTATGCCCTCACGCGCGACCATCTCGCCGCGATTCTCGCGGGCATCTTCTTTTCGTTCGCTCCGTTCCGATTCAATCGCCTCCCTCACCTCCAAATGCAGCTTTATGCGTTCATCCCTCTGTTTCTCGCAGGGCTGCACCGATATGCCGAGACGCATCGGCCTCGCTGGCTCGTCCTCGCAGCCGCGGCGTTTGTGTTGCAAGCGCTGTCAGGCACCTATCTCGGGGCCATCGCCGCGGTCGCCCTCGGCGTAGCGCTCATAACGCTCTTTCCCTATACCGGTTTGTCGCGCCGCGGATGGGGCTACCTGCTCGCGGCGCTCATCGCCATGGCAGCCGTGCTCGTACCGTTCGCGCTTCCCTATCTCTGGGTGAACCGCGAGCTCGGCGTCGAGTGGGACCTGTCCGGTCTTGCTTCGCTCTCCGCCACGCCCCAGGCCTATCTGGCCTCTTCGAGCCATCTCTACCGCACGATCACTGAAGCCTGGACGAGCCCGGAGGGGCGCACCGATTTTCTCTTTCCTGGTTTCACCTTGATTATCCTCGGCGGCACGGGCCTCGCGACACTCATCAAGAAAAACGGGCGGCGCGCCATCGGCGTTTGCTACGCGGCCATCTTTCTCACGGGTATCATTTTATCGCTCGGGCCTGCGACTCCCGTCCATCCGTTTCTCTATGAGCATGTCGTCTTTTTTCGAGGGTTGCGCGCGCTCACGCGCTTCAGCCTTCTGCCGTTATTGAGCTTGTCGGTATTCTCCGCCTACGGACTCGCGTGGCTTCTCGAAGGTTTCGGCCGTCGCAAAACCGTATTCGGGGCCATCCTTGTCTTCTTCGTGGTGGAGTCCACCGCGCTCCCTTACCGGCTCGAGCCTCATCGCGATGCGCCGCCGGAAGTCTATAGATGGCTGCGCGATGCCGAGCCGGGTCCGATCGTCGAGCTTCCGTTCAAAGTAGTCGACACACGTTATATGTTCTGGGCAAGGCATCACAACTTTCGGCCCATGCTGAATGGAGATAGTGGCTTCATCCCAATGTCTCATCAATGGCTGAAAGTAGCGCTCGGACGATTCCCCTCCCCCGACGCCATCGCTGCGCTGAGGCACCTCGAAGTGCGCTACGTCGTCCTCCACCTAGGCGCCTTTCGCAAACCGGCGTTACTGAGGCTACTGAGTGGTATCGAGACGCAACGGGAAGCTCTCCTCCCCGTCCGAGATTTCGGAACCGATATCGTTTTCGAGGTCGTCCCCAATGCCACTCGATCGAAGCTGAGTGCGGAGGCGGCTGCTGCTCTCGTGAGCGTCCCCGTCTCCGGAAGTATCGCCGCGCTCTTCGACCGCGTCACGGCCGAGCCCTTCGAAGCCAAAGAGACGATCCTCGAGCTCGAGGTGGAGCTCGAAGAGCTCACAGAAGTGGCAGGACTCCGCTTTCACTACGGGCCGGTGCCGCGCACCCCCGTCGTCGCGTTCGAATTGTTCTTTGATGACGCGAATGCCGTTAGTGGACGACCGGGGACGCGCGGCGCCGAGCCACCGGACTGGCCCGCGGTGGCAGCACTCATCGAAGGCTTGATCGAGACACCTCTGAACGGAACTCAGACGATCTCTCTAGACCCTTTCGAGACAACGCGGCTGAGACTAAAACTTCGTGGGGTCGACGGAAGGCCGCCCGCGCTCTCGGAAATCGAAGTACTCACCCGGTGAGCGGGCGTTTGGCGTTTCTTAGCGCTCCAGGCTGAAGACTGGAAAGCGACAGGTCGGTTCGAAGCCCAGAGTACGATAGAGGTGCAGGGCGCGAAAATTGTCGCGGCTGACCATGAGCGACAAGGTTCGGATCCCGATCTCCGCGAGTCGATCGAGAGTATTAGTAAGAAGTAAACGCCCGACGCCTTGCCTCTGAAAGACGGGGTCCACGGCCACTTGAGCAAGGTGGCCATGCCCCTTGGCGACCTCGGTGACGATCGCAAAGCCAGCGGCGGCATCGGTCGCCGGCTCGCGTGCCACGGTGGAGACTTCGGCCAGAGCTTTCCCGCAGCCGCGCTGGCGCAAGATATTGTTGAGCAGAAGACGGCAACCGGAGCTCGAACGATAGAGCTCGTTCATCCGAGCGTCCGCGCCACCTCGATGCGCGCGCTCCATCAAAGCCGCCATCTCGGACATGTTCCACGCCGTCCAGGGAAGCAGCACCACGCGGCTCGAGGGGCCCGCCTCCGGGTGCACGCGCGACACGGTTCGTCGAAGGAAATCACGCCAAACAGTTTGAAAGCCCTCGGCTTCGAAGCTTTCCGCGAGCCACGGAGCATCGAAGCAAACGAATTGGGTCTCGATGCGGCGCACTCTGCGGCGGTAGAAGTCTTCGAGAATCGCATGGAGCATCATGCGTCCGATCTCGGAATCCCGAAAAGCCGGAGAGACGACGAGCCCGGAGATCACGCCACGATCGCCTTCGACGACGTAATAGGCATAGGCGGCGGTCACGCCATCGCATCGGATAGCTTTGCCGACGAGCCCGCCACGATCGACGGCTCGCTCGAGAGCGGACATAGCGGTCGTCACATCCCAGTCGAAACGCTCGCGCCAAAGCCGCGCCTCTCGCTCCCACAGGCTACGTAGCTCGTGAGGCCGAACGCGACACAAGTCCACAACTTGTAGATTCGCTGCAGCGCGCTCGGCGATCAGGCTGCTCATGCTCGTCTCGATCTCAGGCTTAGTGTACCGCGATCGACGTTGTCTTATCTAACCTACCGCGGCGCAGCGGCAACCGAAAACGGGAATGGGCACAGAGGCACAGAGGCACAGAGGCACAGAGGCACAGAGGCACAGAGGCACAGAGGCACAGAGGCACAGAGGCATAGAACAGAGAAAAGCGACGTTTCAATAACACCAACATTTGCGCGGTCAACGCAAATCCTACCCAATAATTTCATGAGCAAGCGGCGGCCGTGGTACGATCGTTTGTCGAGACTATGCAAGCCGTGCTCCTCGCCGCGGGACGATCGACCCGCACCTATCCCCTCACCAGCACACGCCCAAAGCCCTTGATCCCCATTTGGGACAGGCCGCTTCTCGAGCATCAGCTCGGTCAACTGGCCGGTTTGGTCGACGAAGCCATACTCGTGGTGGGTTATCGGCATGAGCAAATCGAGTCCCATTTCGGAAGCGAGCATCGGGGTATCCGTTTGCGCTACGCCGAGCAAGAAACTCAACGTGGGACCGCCGATGCGCTGCTCACCGCACGTCCCTATATCTCCGAGAGAAGCCTCGTGCTCAATGGAGACGATTTTTATCATCACGCCGACCTGGAAACGCTTCTCGAGGGCGGGCGCGGGCTCCTCGTGACCCAGGCGCCGGACCCTCAAAACCGTGCGGTGGTCCGTTGCGAGCTCGACGCGGTCATCGACATCGTGGAAAAGCCGCTAAATCCTGAGCCGGGCGCGCTCTGCAGCGTCGGGGGCTATTGCATTGAACATGCCGACTTGAAGCTACTGGACGATCTCCCCTTGAGCCCGCGCGGCGAGCTGGAGCTTCCCGATTTCATCCTGAGACTCGTACGCGACTCAAAGGTTCGGCCGCAGCCTATTACCCAGTGGTGGTTGCCTTTGACCTATGGATGGGACGTGCTGACGGCCATTCACCACATCTGGGCGGACCCGAACCATGCGAAGGATCTGGGTATCGCGGAGACGGGACATGGGGCCTCGAGAGCGCGTATTGTCGACTTCGATTTCGACTCCGCGAGCTTCGGCGAGGACGTGGGCCTCGAAGGTCCGATCAGACTCGGAGACGGCGTACGGCTCGGAGACGGAGTGCTCCTGGTGGGCCCGACCACGATCGGGGCCGGATGCTCGATCGGTGACGGCGTTCGCGTCGAAGGCAGCGCTCTTTTCGACAACGTCCATATCGGCGCGGGCGCGACCGTGCTCGACTCGGTGCTCGGCGAGGGCGTCGAGATCGGCAAGGGGGCGATACTCTCGAGCGCTTCGGGACGCGAGCTCACGATCGACGTCAAAGGAAAGCGCGTGCACCCGAAGCTCGACCGGCTCGGTGCGGTGGTGGGCGATGGAGCGCGGGTTTCGGACGGAAGCGTGGTTGACGCAGGAAGCTTGATCGACGCTGGGGCTCGGCTAACGTAGCCACCCTTTCGGATAGCTCTGCCGACGCGCCTCTTCTTCGAGCGCCTTCACC
This sequence comes from Acidobacteria bacterium bin61, assembly GCA_963578475.1. Lineage (GTDB taxonomy): Bacteria > Acidobacteriota > Vicinamibacteria > Marinacidobacterales > SMYC01 > SMYC01. Next base: position 86,908 of record CAUZCL010000010.1, read on the forward strand.
GTCTCCGCGGCGGCCTGTCGTTCATGTTCGGTCTTGCGGATGAGGCGGTGCAAGTGATCGAGGGATTCGATGACTGTATTCCCGCTCTCGTCGACATATTGGACTCCCTCGACGATTGTGAATACCGTCGAGGGTTTGCTTGCGCTTTGGCGCGGCGGCCACCCGTTGTTTTGCGGTTTGATAGCGCGCTCGGAAATCGGCTTCGCGTCGGCTGCGCTCGCGGCTCTCATTTTCCCTTACGGCAGATTCAGGATCGTTCAAGGCGGCGTCGAGGCCTATCGAGCTGCGGCTTCTAGCCCTTTCTGGATCGCCGGCGGCGTCGTTGCGGTTGTCGGGATCGCTTTGGTTGGCGTCGGCATCCTTAACGGCACCATCCTCACTTTCCTCGGCATCGGAGTACTCCTCTTCTTCGAAGATCAACTCGCGCGCGGAAACGCCTTTGGCTTTGTTCTCATCACGGCGCTCACGCTCCTTGCGGGCAAGCTCGCCGAGCGACTGCCCAGGTGAGGCAGAGGCAGACCAGGTAACAAAGAGCACAGCGACAAGAAGAATCAACGCGATTCTCGGCATAAGGACCCCCTATTTTTTGGCAAGATGCTTGAAATTAGCGTCGCATCTCGGCTCGGTTCTCGCCAGGGTGGCTTACGGCTCTCGGGAAAGCGTCCGAAAATACTCCTCGACGAGATTCCGGTACCCCGCGGGCACTTGGTCCGAGCCCGTGACGTAGAGCTCGCCTTCCGTGAGGCCCTCTAGCTCGCGCCGTAGCCAGTACTCGAACTGCTTGAGCTCCGTCAAAACCTCTTCTTCGAGCTGCTCGAGACCTAGGGGATTCAAGTAGATCTGCTTTTTATCGAACTCTTCCATCCGGCGGATGATCTCACCGAGGTCGGGCACGTCGAGCTTCTGGCGCGCGAGGTCCTGCCGTAGGGCCTCGGCATCCGACACTCGCTCGTGGAACTCACGGCGCAGCTGACGGAGTTCTTCCGTCAAGAATTGTCCAGGCTGGTAGCCACCGCCACCGGTCTGGTCGCCTGGCCCAATCGAGCTCTGCCCAGAGGCGCCCCCCCGGCTTCCTTGACCCTGTTGACCTTGACCCTGTTGACTTTGCTGCCCGTCTTGACCTTGTTGACCCTCTTGGCCCCGTTGCCCCTCCTGACCTTCTCGTCCTTGTTGCTGCCCTTCCTGACCCTGCTCTCCGGGCTGTTCACTGCGACGAGCTGGCCGCCCCTGGCCGCGCTGGTCCATCTCGGCCCGTTCGCTCTGCTCGGCCTCACGGCGCTCCCGGATGCGCTCCGAAAGCGACTCGAGGTTCCGCACGAGGTCGCGCGTCTGGTTGATCGCTTCGACGACTTTGTCCTCCTCGGACTTAGCGATCGCGTCCCGCGCGTCACCGAGGCGATCGCGTAGCGATTCGATGTCCTCGCCGATGACGGTCTCGAAGTTATCGGCATATTGTCCCGAGCGTCCCTGAACGACACCCTTGCTGTAGCGGATCTTCTCCTTGAGCTTCGTATCGCGAATCGAGTTGGCCGCCTCTTGAATTTTGCGCGCCGCCTCTTTTTGTTCGCTACGCGAGTCCCGCGCCATACGATCCAGCTGGGCTTCCAGATTGGCAACCTGTTCAGCAAGCTCGTCCTTGCGCTCGAAGATACGCTGCAATCGCTCACCGCTTCCCTGGCCTTGTGCACCGAGCTTAGACACCTCGGACTGGATGCGCTCTTGCTGTGCCTTCAGGCGCTCCACCTGTTCCGCCACATCATCCATATCGCGCTCGAGCCGCACCGACCGGTTCTTGTCGAGCAAACGTCGTGCGTCCTTGAGCTTGTCGAGCGCGGCCAGCCCTTCGGCGAGCGCGCCGTCGTCACCCCTGGCACCCGCGCGCATCATGTCGTTGGCCGCCTGCTCGAGGCGGCGCGCCGTGTCCTTGAGATCAGGAGAAGAATGCTCGCGGGCGAGGCGCTCGAGCTCGCGCGCGAGCTCTTTGGTCTGCTCAGCAAGCTCGCGCTGGCTCATGCCAGAGCCGCCCCCCATTTGGTTGCGGAGGCGGCTAGCCTGTCGGCGCATCCGCTCGTTCTCCTGCTGCTGGCGGCGCGCAAGCTCTTGCAACCGCTGCAGCGCTTCATCGACTTCGTTGTCGACACTCTGCCGCTGTCCGCGCTGCACCATCTCGTATTGATTCCGGAGCTTGTCGAGCTCGAGCTCGAAGAGATCCGCGAGGTCCTCGGCGCTTGCGGCCTGACCGCCGCCACCACCGCCACCCTGTTGGAAGGAGACCTGCACTTCGCGAAAAAAGGCATCGGCCCGCTGCAGGTGTTGTAGCGCCCGCTGCTCGAACGGCATCGCTTCGTCCGGGTCTTTGACCGCCAAGCTCTCCTCGGCCAAGCCCATCTCATCGATGGCCTTTTTCAAAGACTCGCTGATGGTCACGAAATCACTATCCACAGCGGTAATGCCGCGATTGCCCATGCGGCGCAGCAAGTTGGTAACTTGATCCCGAAGCCGGCCCTGCATGAGCGCTATCGTTGTGAGATTTTCTTCCCAGTCCCTCTTTTTGTACTTGGCTTTGTCGCGAATGAGCTTGAACGTCGCTGCCACGATCTCGCGCTGACGCAGGGACAACGTGCCTTCCATACCGCCGCCACCTCCGCCCTGCATCCCGCCTTGCGCTTGACGATATTGGCGATCGAAGGGCCGCGCTTCGATGAAATAGATGTCCGTCATCGCCACTTGTGTGCCGCCGACATCTTTGGCGCGCGCGTAATAGGAAATGAAATCGCCTGGCTGAAGCTCGTAATCTTCGAGGAAGAATGTGTAGCCCGCGATCATTTCTTTCTTCCCGCGTCCGTCATAAAGCGCGACGATCTGCTCTTCGCCCCCATTCACCGAAAAGACGAGCTCGAGGCGGCGCAGGCCGTAATCGTCTTCGCCTTTGATCTCGGTGAACACTTCCTCGATCGGATTCACTTTCGAATCCCTGCCGGGTTTCACGATCGTCACTGAAGGAGGCTGATCCGACAGAAGCTCGATGGCGTAGTCGGGAGATGCCGGCTGCAACGTTTCGTCGAAAGATTCGAGATCGATGCGATAGAAGCCGTCCTCGACGAGCTCGAGCGTCACCGACAAATTGCCATCCGGGCCGAGCTGGAGCGGCACCGGATCCTTCTCTTCAACCGCGAGCACGCCACCGGCGACGCGGACCGTCGGAACTATACTCAGATGGACTTTGGTTCCTCGAAGCGCAGCGATGTCGCCCCCGTCCTCCACGCGCTGCGGAGAGAGCCCGGTATAGCTCGGGAACTCGTATTCGAGATCGATTTGCCGCACGTAAGGCAGATCCGAGACATCCACGCGAAATAAATCCGACCGCACGCCATGGGCCTCGACGTAATATTCCGTCGGCTCCTCGAGATCGAAGAGCATGAACGAATAGAGTCCCGTCTCATCGTCAAAGCTCATTGGTAGACGGCGCCACTCGTCCTCACCTTCGCTCTTCACGGCGATATCCGACTCTTCAGCATCGAACCCCCGAAGCTCCGCGGTCACGAGTTGATAGGCGCCGCGCGCAACGCCGACGTCACCTGGCTCGACAGCGATCAAGTAAGGACTCGCCGCTTGGGCGCTTCTCATCGGGTTGAGAAGAAGCCCCGCACCGTAGCGCAAGAAGCCCGGACTGAGCAGGACCGCAATCATTCCGCCAACCGCCGCGGCTAGGAACACAGCTGAGCTCTTCTTCAGACCATCTTGATCGACCCCATGCCCGTAATCGATAGACTCACAGCGCTCCACCGTTTGCTCGACGAGCTTCTCGATGAGGGCGGGCGACACGCTCGCATTGGCCTTCTTCGTCCCGCCCTCGAAATTCTCGAAACCGCCCACTTCGAGCGCACTCGAGAGGGCCTCTTTCAAGGACGGATCGTGTTCTTCGATATAGAGTGCGACTCGTTCGTTAGTGACGCGCTTCGCGAGAGGGCGGACAAGGAACCGCAAAGTGAGCCCGACGAGCGCTATATAAGTAAAGATGCGGAAGAGCCCGACGGACCACGCGCTATAGCGGAAATATTCCATCCCGTAAGCGGAGATGGCGAAGGCCACGAGCCCGAACAGAAGAAGAAAGGCGATGCCTTTGACCGTGTTCCGGATACGCCAACGGCTTCTTACGTAGCGGATGACTCGAAGTAATTGCGGGTAGCCCGACGTTTCGAAAATTTCCATTGCCTAAGCTCCGAAAATTCATCTAGCTGTTCGTGCCCAAAGTTCGCCCCTCGGGCGCTTCACGCTTACTTACTAGTATAGCTCGGCTTAGCCGACACCAGACACCACCGTCCGAGCTCGCGACAAGCGATTCGAAAGGATCGTCTCCGTCGCCAGAAAAATGAAAGCGGCGACAAGCAAATACCGCCAATAGCCCTGCCGTCGTTCTCGGTCGGCCACCGTCTCGCCCGCGGCAGGAGCGGCGGCAGCGCTCAGGTCACGAAATGTTACCGAGGCCACGAGCTCCTCCGGATCGAGCCTGGCGAGATCGGACTCGGTCAAGTCCAAGTTCGACGCGAGGGCCATGGCCACGGCCGTCCCAGAACCGCTGCCCGCCTGGCGAAGCTCGTAGAATCCTTGCTCCGAGAGCGACAAGAGCGCGCGTCCTTCGCTCGGCGGGATGATCGTGCGCGTTCCCGAAGGCGACGAGACGACGATATCGACTTTCCGTTCACCATCGGGTGCTGTGTCCTCACCTGCCACGGCAAGAAATTGCTCGAGATCCGCGACCTCGCCGACGGCATGCCATGCGTTCACCTCCGCGTAGCTGGCGGCGTATTTTGTGAGCTGGTGCAGAAAAGGCAAGAACACGGGCTGCAACGCCAAGTCGTTCCAGAAAGTGTCGAGCGTGGACGTCCACACGAGAACTCGACCGTCGCCGAGGGTCTTCTCTGCAAGTGCAACGGCCCCATCATCGTAGCGTGCGAGTATGCCGCTTCCGATCGGTTGTTCGAAAGTGCGGTAGCGAAAAAATTTGGCCGCGGAGAAATCGCCACTATGCGGCGCTCCAAAGATATCGAAGACCGGCGATCCATAATCCAAATAGGACAATGTCCCGCCCCAGTCACGAGAGCGATCGGTGGAACCTCCGAGCGGCGCGGGGAGGAGTCGTGCGGCGTCTCCTGTGAAATCGTTCCGCCCGCTCGCTTCCCCGAATGCGACGATGAGACCGCCGCCGTCTCTAACGAAGCGCTCGAGAAGACGCGCTCTAGCAGCCCCGACCGAGGCGACGTCGTTCAAGAACACCACATGGCGACCCGCCAGATCGGCCGCGCTCAATTGGCTCATCCGTTTGCTCTCGAGGCGAAAAGACGGCCTATCGCCTATCGCCAAGGCGCGATCCAGGTAGAGGCTTCTACGACGATTTCCATCGAGTAACAGCACGTTCAACGATTGCCCTGGCCAGAGCACGAAGTGATAGGCGTTGTCGATCTCGAGTTTGTCGGCGTCGAGCTGGATCGTCCCGCGCGAGACGCCACCCGGAAGCGTCAACGGATCGAAGCTCACCGTGGTCGAGCTGTTCGGGGCGAGCTGGAGTTTTTTCGACTGGAGCGAACGGCCGTTGAGCAGAAGCTTGATATTGGTCTCGAGCGGTGGATCACCCTCGGGCGCCTTGTAGGTGACACGCGCGGTCGCGATGAGCCGCTCGCGCACTGAGGATGATGTGTTATTGATTTTCTCTGTCCTGTTGATCTTGTCGCGCTCGAGAATCACACCTGTCACCGCGAGATTGCTGGATGTCGGGCTCCCTACATCAACCGGCGTGAATTTCGTATCCGCGGGGAACCAAACGTCCTCATCGCCTTCCCAGCCGAGACGCTGAAAATCGGTCAGCAGGAAGACTTCCTTCCGCGTCAGCGACGATTCGTCGACAATCTTCTTGGCCAGCTTCAAGGCGGGACCGTAGCGCGTCGTTCGTGCCGAAAGCGTGACGCCGTTCACGATCGCGTTGAGCTGAGCCTTGTCCGAGGTCGGTTGATTCGAAATCTCCGCGCGATCCGAGAAGACGACAAACGATGCGCGCTCATCGGGCAAAAGCATTACAATCTGCCCGCGTATCTCGTCTTTGGCGCGCTCGAGCCGGTCCTCGTAGCCCATGCTGTAGGAGTGATCGAGCACGAAAACCACTTCGCGAGGTCCCAAAGGCAAAGCATTTGCAGCCGTCGGCGATTCGATGAACGGGCGCGCGAAGGCCAAGATCAAGAGGAGCAGCGCAAGGCAACGCAGCGCAAAAAGTAGCAGATGGCGAAGCCGTTGCCGACGCACCGACCGATACGGAATGCGCTGGAGAAACATGAGCGAGGGGAAGTCGACAACGTCCTTCTTCTCACGGTTCGTCAGATGAATGATGACCGGGATCGCCAGCGCGAGCGCGCCGAGAAAAAAAACAGGAGTGAGAAAGCTCATGGGCTCACCTCGTCCGTGTCATCCGTTCACGGCTCGAGAGGAAATGAAAGAGTGCGTATTCGAGCGGTGTGGACGTGTCCATGAGCACATAATCGATTTTATTATCGCCGAGCGTGTGGGTCAGGCGCGAGATGTGCTCTTGGACGAGCTTCCGATACTCGTCCCGCAAATATTCGGGAACGAACGGCTGAGCCTCGCCTGATTCGAGGTCTCGATAATTCGCGGCTTCGTCATACGGAAAACTGAGCTCGGCGGGGTCGAGAACGTGGAAGACGATGAGGTCGTTCCCTTTGTACCGCAACCCCTTCACGGCATCGAGGATGGCCTCCGGCTCGTCATAGAGATCCGAAATAAGCACGACGATGCTCCGCCGCTGGGTCGCCCCCGCGATTTTTTGCAAAGGTTTTCGGTAGTCGCCCGCCTTGGTGGACTTCACACGATCGATCGTGTGAAGCACGATCTCGAGATGTTTCGCCGAAGGGGGCACAAAATCCACGATATCCTCGTCGAAGGTGACGAGGCCGATGCGATCACGCTGTTTTTGCGAGAACACCGCGAGCGACGCCGCGAGGTAGCGCGCATAGTCGAGCTTCGTGATGCCTTGGCTTCCGAAATTCATCGAGCGTGAGATGTCGAGAAGCACCGTCAGGCTCGTGTTGGTATCGGCCTCGAACTGTTTCACGTAGAAGCGGTCGGTCCGCGCGAAGAGCCTCCAATCAATCTGACGGATGTCGTCACCGGGCATGTAAGCACGATGCTCGACAAAATCCACCGACCGCCCGAGATAAGTCGAGCGATGAAGCCCACTAATAAACCCCTGCACCACACTACGCGCAAGCAACTTCAAATTCGAGATGCGCCCAAGCACATGAGGGTCGACAAACTGCCCGAGCCGCTCCTGTGTTTCAGCCATGCCCTACTAAATCCTAAAGTCTTGAATGCTGAACATCACATTCTTGATTTCGGAGCATCGACCGTTTCAAGAAGCTGGTCGAGGATCTTCTCCGAGGAAATCTTCTCCGACTGCGCGTGGAAATTGGTCAGGATGCGGTGGCGAAAGACCGGCGGCGCGAGGGCGCGAATGTCCTCATAACTCACGTGATAGCGCCCATCCATGATGGCCCGGGCCTTGCTGCCGAGGATGATGTACTGCGCCGCCCGGACGCTCGCACCGTACTCGACCCACTTCTCGACGAAGTCAGGAGTACCCTCTTCGCCGGGCCGCGACGTCCGTGAGAGGCGCACCGCGTAGCGCATGATCGACTCCGCGACCGGCACGCGCCGCACGAGCCTTTGGAACGCCAAGATGTCTTCACCGGTGATGACGTTGTTGAAGCTAATTTCCCGTATCGCCGTCGTCTGCCGCACCACCTCCATCTCGTCCTCTTCTGGCATGTAATCAATGATGATGTTGAACATGAAGCGGTCGAGCTGTGCTTCAGGAAGCGGATAGGTGCCTTCGAGCTCGATCGGGTTCTGGGTCGCGAAGACGAAAAAAGGCTCTTCGAGCGTATAGGTGCGCCCTTGAATCGTGACCTGGTGCTCCTGCATGGCTTCGAGAAGCGCCGATTGTGTCTTGGGCGGCGTCCGGTTGATCTCGTCGGCGAGCACGATGTTGTTGAAGATGGGCCCGGGCATGAAGACGAGCTCGCGCTTACCCGTTTGCGGGTCTTCCTGCACGAGGTCGGTGCCCGTGATGTCGGACGGCATCAGATCCGGCGTGAACTGGATCCGAGAGAATTTGAGATCCAAGACCTGAGCGACGGTGTGCACGATCATCGTCTTCGCAAGGCCGGGAACGCCCGTAATGATGGAATTGCCGCCGACGAACAGAGATATGAGCACCTGTTCGATCGGGCCTTCCTGACCCACGATTTGCTTTTTGATCTCGCTCGTAACATTCGCATAAGCGTCTTTGAGCTTGTCCGCAAGGGCGATGTCATCTTCGGATTCGAGGGCGACTTTTTCTTCTTCAGCCAAGACTAGATTTCCTTTCTTTCGGTGTGCCCCGCATCCCGTCAGCAATCATCAGTAAGCACGCCTTCAATGCGTCATCCCGTAAACGACGTAGTTGACGCCGAGCTTGAAAGCCTCGTTCGAGATATCGATGGGTACCCAGCCACTTCCCGACCATTCCCAATAGTCGCCGATATCGTGGTTGTAATTCGCGATCACCATGAGCCGTTTCTTGGGATCGTTGTCTTCAAAGATGCCGTAGTAAACGGGCTGATAGCCGGGCAAGGTGGGGTGCTCGAAATCGAGCGTTTCGATGTAGAAGAAGGAATTGAAAATCGGATGCGAGACATCCAGCTCTACGAGCTGGTAATCGGGCATCACTTTGCGCATCTGCTCGACATAGTTGAACCACTGCCATTCCGTGATGAAATCGTCGACGACGAGAAACCCGCCTTTGAGCAAATAGGTGCGCAAGCTTTCGGCTTCGGCCTTCGTCGGACTCCAGAACCCGACCTCGCAGAGATAGGCCCAGGGATAGTTGAACAGCTCGGGATCGTCGAGCGCGTAAATGTTGCTCTTCCCCATATTGGGTGCTATCGACGTGTGATGCTTCAGGATCGTCATCAGATTCCGCTCGGCCTGGGGGTAGTCGTGGTTCCATTTGAGGTCCAGCCCCCATTGATAGGGACCGCGGCGCACGCCGCTCGTCGGGTCGAACTTGACCCGGACGAACGTGAAGCGCCCGTTATAGGAGTGGTTGTCATAGGGAACATCGATCCTTTGCAAGAGACTCGCGCCAATCGGGATCGCGAGACTCATGACGACAACGGCCGCGAGAGCGAGAAACAATCTCTTTTTCAATGTCGGGCTCACGCTCCGTCGCCTTTCTTGGAACGTGAGAGCTTCAGCAAGAGTGCGAGGCCGTCTTTGAAAGCGGGGGCGAGCTCGAGCGCTCTCAAAAGCTCCAGGCGCGCGCGGCTATCGTCCCCCGCCTCATGGTAGGCGAGCGCGAGCTCATAGAGTGCCTGGGCGCGGTCCGTCGTGAGCGTGAGTAGCGCGCGGCGCTCGACGATGACCTCATCCTTCCGCCCCGTTGCGCGGTAGAGCTCCGCGAGCTTTCTATGGTCCTCGAGCTCGAACGGGTAGATATAGAGCGCGCGCTTCAGGATCTCGGCGGCCTTCGATTTCTCATCCAGATCCACGTAGAGCCCGGCCAGCATGACGTGCGCATCGTAGTGGCTCTCGTTGATGTCGACGAAGGTCGCGAGCTCTTGGGCGGCACGGTCTATGTCGCCACGATCCCGGTGGATTTTCGCCAGTGCTAGATAGGCGTTGCCTTCGCCCGCATATTGGGGGAAGAGCTTCTTGGCGCGCTCGAGAAGCTTCTCGGCCTTTTCGGCGTCACCCTCTTCGAGGGCGCGCCGTCCGGTCTCGAGCTGAGCGATGAAATCGAACGGGTCTTCCTCGGCGCGGATCGCGAGCTCCTCGACCGCGTCGGGAGTCGCGTCATCCTCGGGCGGGAGCCGAAGCGTCGCGGCAATCACGTCGAAGCGCTCGGCCAAGTATTCATCGAAGCGCGTGTCGAACGCGTCGAGCGTCAGGCCGAGCACTTTATCGAAAACTTCCGGCGTCGAGAGACCATCACGATAACCCGCCAACATGTCGCGGATCGCTTGAAACTCGAAGTCGCGCTCGATGAGCTCCGAGACAAGCGACGCCTGATAGTAAGAGATACCGATCTGCTGCGGATAGGTGGGACGCATGAAGCCGTTATTGAGCTCCGCAATCTTCAGTAGGCGCTCGCGCTGATAGGCCGCGAGAAAGCCGAGATTGACGTCATCACCCCAGCCCGGGCGCGCGCGCCGCTCTTCGAGCACGGAGAGCCCCTCCGAGAACCAGCGAGGCACTTTGTGATCGGTCATGCCGAGCGTCACCGAGTGCGCGAGCTCGTGCCAGAGGGTCGACGCCCAATTGAACTGACCCTTCTGGCGGGCGGAAGGTGAATCGACCGCAATCACCGGGCCGAAACAAACGCCAAGAGCACCGAGCCCGGGGAGCCCGAGCGTCCGCACCGAAAAGTCGCCATGCGACCGGAAGACCTCGATCCGGATTGGAGTGGGCGGTTCGTATTGGTAGAGCTCGGACAGTTTCTCGTAGGCCTCTTCCGCGACGTTTGCGTAATGAACGGAGAGCAGGTCCGATTCTTGACCTTCGATGAAGATCTCGAACCGCTTGGTCCGCGTCGTTTCGTAGTCGACGAAGGTGTCGAGAAGATCGAGCGTGTTCTTGTTCCAAATATGGTAGGGGTCGCCTTTGAAGGAGAGCTCGAGATTCTTGGTCCCTTCTTCGATATCACCGAGCCGGAGCTGATTGACGCCCAGAAGCCCGTAGCCCCACCACGAGCGCTCGTCGAGTTCCACTGCCTTTTTGGCGAAATCCGCGGCACGCTCGTAGAGACGATTATTGACGGCGATCTCGGAGAGCTTGTTGTAAAAATCCGCGTCGCGCGGGTTTCGCTCGAGGGCGCGCGCCTCGACCGCGCGGAAGCCGGCTTCGTTGCCGCTCAAAAGCTCCGCCGCGGCCAAAATCGGGAGCGCATCGGGTGACAGCGGATTCACTTCGAGCGCTTTTTCCGCTTCCGACCGCGCGCTGCCGTAATCTTCGAGTCCGAGATGCTGCTCCGCGACGAACGCGCGGGCCGCGACGTGATTCGGGCTCACTTCGAGCACTTTCTCGGCCAAAGTAAGCGCTTCGGGCGAGCCGTCGAAGGCCTTCACTTGGGCCATTCCGAAAAGAGCTTCGGGATGGTTCGGGTTCATGGAGAGCGCTTCGTCAAAGCTCGAGCTGGCGTCGGGGCTGTTATATTTCTCGAGGAACAAGGAGCCCGCGAAAATCGTCGGCTCGATCGACAACGGGTCGGCTGCTTTCGCCTCGTCGAGGGCTTTCAAAGCGTCCTTGAAGAGCTGCGGGTTCGTCGCGCCGAGATACCAGCAAGCAACGCCTACCGCGAGGAGCTCGTCGGCACGCAGCGACGCGTCGCGGTTGTAGACGTCGATGAAGGCATCGAACCGGCTGAGGGCCTCGTCTAAGTCGCCCTGCTCCCGGTAAAGGATTGCGAGGTTGAGCTCCGCCGTAAGATGATCGCGGGCGCCCCCGGCAATCGCTTTTTCGAAAGCGGTACGCGCTTCATCGATATGTCCTGTCTCGTAAAGAACCTCGCCACGCACGTTCTCGAGCTCTACAGAAGCCGGCTCTTTCGCGACAAAGGCATCGACGCATGCGAGCGCGTCATCGTTTTTACCCGTAAGCCGAAGCGCTTCGATCCATCCGTGATAGAGCCGCGGCGTCGGCATGCGGACCGATGCCGCCTCGAACGCCGCGATGGCCTCGTCATAACGCCCCTCGGAAAGCGCCAGCTCCGCATCCTGGAGGCTAGCCCCCGCCGCCCCGACGAAAACCAAACTTAGCAAGAGAACAACACTAAAAACACGCAGATAGCCAGCAGCCTGTAGCGCGAAGCGGGCGGACCTAATCACTGCCGCTTCTCCTCAATACTGGCCGTAACTCGGGCGAGCTCCAGAAGCACCTGCTCCAGCTCTTGCATATACAAATCTTCCGGCATCGAGTTTTTCTGTTGCCGAAGCGCTACGACGCGCCCTTCGAGCTCACGCCGTTTCTCGACGAGCGCCGCAAGCTCGGGATCCGCCGCGATGTCGGCTTCTCCGAACCCTTCGGCCACCGCGGCATCACCCATGAGATAAGCCGTGCTCGCCAGGTTGCCCTCGTTCTCCGAAGGCTCGTGAGAACCCTCACCGTCCCCGTTATCGTCGAGCATGGAATGCTCCGTCTGAAGCAGGTTCTCTTCGTCGTAGTAGCCCTTCACGCGAATCCGGGCATAGGTGTAAGCTTCCAGCACCGATACACGTTCGTTTTTGTCCGTGTCCGCCCCGTCTCCAGAATAGGCCTCTACGAAATACCGTCCAAACTGCGATTCATTCCGCTCGTAACCGCTCTTCGTCGCGGTCGCCACAATGCGATTGGGCCCCGAGAGAATGCGAACAAAATTCCCGCTCGCGCTCGACGTATTGACGAACACGATTTGTTGCCTGCCAAAAGGCGCCAAGATTGCGTCGAGATCCTCGGCGGTCAAATCCGGCCCCGGTAAATTGAACCGCGACTGCTCCGAGCGAAAGCTGCCGTGACCGATGAGCAGCACATAGAGCTGATCGCCCGGGCGCACTTTTTTCTGTATTTTCTCGAAAAGCGCGATGACGTTGTCCTTGGTCGACTTCGCGTGCACGAGCTCGGGAGAAAGCTCGACTTTCTCGGCGAGGTAGAAAATGTTGTCTTCGGGGACAGCCGCGTCCGTTAGCGCCGCTTCACGCATCGCGAGCGACCATTGGTAGAACCTCTCGCGGTACCGGTCCTCGCCGCCGAGGCCCGAAATGATGACGAGGTAGGTCTGGTTCGCCGTCGCGACGGCGGCCAATGTCGAGATGAGGACGACCGCGAACGCCCTCGCGATCATGCGAGGCCTCGGAGCTTCCGGTAGCCCCACTCCGAGCCGACGAGGCCGACGAGCATCAAGAAGATGAATGGCATGTCCCAGAGGTCATGCTGCTCGCGCACGGTCATCCCGCCTTCGGCGTAAGTCATGTCCTCGGGGAGACGGGCGACGGTATCCGGCGTGTAAACCCGGCCACCGGTCTCGGCCGCGACGCGCTCCAAGAGAGGCATGCGCATCTCGGCTTGAAAGTACTCGTCATCGAGGTCTTCGGACTCGGTGAAGGCGCGGGCGGTCCCGAGCTCGACACCGTCGCGCATCGCGGAGACGGTGATTTCATAGATACCCTTTTCCCTAGGCAAGAAATTTCCGCGATATTCGCCGTCCTTGTCTACGGTCCATTCCATTGGGACGTCGAAACGCTCTCCCGAGGGTGTTCGAACGGTGGCCGTGACTTGGGCATTATTTACTTTCAAGAAACGGTCGTCATCCGTTTCGGCGAGCAGCGAGACACTCTCGCCGGGCGCGTAGCGATGTTTCTCGGCGCTTATCGCGACTTGTTGGGGAACGTAGCTCACGAGCCACCGCAGAAGTTTTCGCCAGAGCAGCTCGTGCATCATGTCCTCGAGCGGCATGTCGTGATGCATCTGCCATTGCCACGAATCGTTGACCGTGAAGGCGATGGATTTTCCCCGACCGTAGCGCTGGAAGACGAGTACAGGCTGCTCGTCTACCCCCGGCCCCGAGCCTGTCAGAAGCGTGGTCGCGCCCGGCTTCACGGCAGTCACATCGTTCAGGGTCGATAGCGGCGCCAGTGTCGCCCAACGTTCGCTGCTCGCATCGAGATCCGGGCCGAACTGCGTGACGGGATGGGTCGCCCCGAACGGCGTCGGCTTCACCGTGAGCGTGCTGAAGAAAGCCGGGCCCGCGAGCTCCTCAGCTTCGGAGCGATCTTTGGCTGGAGAGAGCACGACGGGAAGCACGTCCGCGACCGGTGTTCCGGCATAGCCGCCCTCGGAGAGCGCGAGACGGCCGCCGAGCACGAGCAAGCCGCCGCCGCGCTGGCTAACGAAGTCCGCGATCATTCGGAGCTGGTCATGCGTGAAATGGCTCGCTTCGATGCTCCCTAGAATGAGGCCCCGATATTTGAAGAGCTCTTCGCGCGTTTTCGGAAAGCCGCTCGCAAGCTCTTCGGGATCGTCGATGTCTATACGATAATATTTGTTCTCCGCGGTGCGCAGTAGACAGACGACCTGCAAGTTCTCGTCATCCGCAACCGCGCGACGGATGAACTTGACCTCGTAGCGCGGCTCGCCTTCGAAGTACAAAATCTTGGGGCGTTCGTCCTCGACATAGATGAGCTGGTCGCGCTGATTGTTCTGCGAGACCATCTCACCCTCCTTGGTCGCGACCCGAAAACGGAAAATGCGCGCTCCGGGATCCGCGGCGGTGAAATGAATCCGCACCGTCGTTGCCTCGGAAGAAAGCTCGACCTCGCGCGAGCTCACGATTCGGCCGTCATCCTCGACGTCGAGGCGGACGGTCTCGCCGTTGAAGCCACGCTGCGAGATCGTGACGTCCACGATGAGCGATGAGCCAACGAGTACGCTCCTTGGAGCTTCGACCCGAGAGATTTCGATGTCCTTCGTAAAACGCTCACGTCCGAGGCCAACGGTAGAGACCGGTACTTTCCGCGCTTGAAGCTCGAGCAACGTATCGCTGATCGCCGCGTTCGAGTTATCGGCGCCGTCGCTCATGACGATGAGGCCCGCGAGAGGAACGTTCGAAAGCTCTTCGGCGCTCCTTGTGAGAGCGCGCGAGAGGTGCGTCCGTGCCCCTGCAAAGGCGAGCGCCGCGGGATCGTTCAAACGTTGCGCTGTCTCCGAGAAGCGGAAAAACCGAACTATGAACTTGTCGGAGAGCGCTTTCGCGAGTGCGCTCCCCTCGGGACCAAAGGTGTCCTGAATGAAACGGCCGCGAGGCTCGTTCTCGACATCCGCGATCTGCATGCTGCGCGAGTCGTCGAGCAGGATGCCGACAAAGCTCCTCTGCGGAACGATCGTCGACAAGCTGAGCGAAGGACGAAACAGGCAGTACAAGACGAGCAGCAATACGGCCGTCCTCAAACCAGTGAGCACGAGACGATCGCGGGCGGAACTCTTGCCGCGCACGTCTCGATAACGCAGGACTGTGGGTACTGCTAGAACCACCGCCACGACGCCTGCCAAGATGAGCGGCCAGGACACACCGAGACTGAGCTCTCCTCGCTCGTAGAGCAACGGGCGGTACTTGAATAGAAACTCAAAAATGCTTTCGACCCAAGATGCCATCAATGACTCATTGCGTAGATAATGAAATTTACTCCCATTTGGTAAGCATAAGTCGAGAATTTGAGCGGGTAATAGGGATTCTCAGCCCACTCCCAGGCATCTCCGAGGTCCGTGTTCCAATTGATCACGACCATGAGCCGCCCATGCTCATCGTAGACACCCTTCAGGGCCGGATAATACCCATCCGACTCCCACGTCGGACCACCTTGCATGCCTTGTCCGACGTTGGGAACTTGAATGATCTCTTCCACGTGGTAGAAGCAGCTGAAAATCGGATGATCGAGCGGGATGTCCACGATCGGGTATCCGGGAAGAATGCGCTGGAACTGGTCCTGGAAGTTCTCGAACTCGTAGGTACCCCAAAAATCATCGACGACGAGAAAGCCTCCCGCCTGGAGATAGCGCCTCAGCCCCTCGACCTCGAGCTGGGTGAGCGCCATGTAGCCGACCTCCACCGTATACAGGAACGGAAAGCGTCCGAGGTTTGGATCCGTGAGCCGCAGCGGATTCTCGGCCTCGAAAGCATCGAGATTCGTGAGGCGCCGGAGCCCTATCAAGAACTGCCGATCCGCCTTCGGAAAATCGACATGCCAGCTGCGATAGTTGCGAAAACGGGAACGACCGGTATAGGCCGCGCGAGAGAAATAAAACTCACGCGGAACACGTGGGTCGCTAATCTCGAGGCTCCGGTACTGCTGAAGCGCCTGCGGCAGCATGAAAAAGTCTTGCGGGGAACCAGATGTTTGCGGCCGTTCGTTCTTGATCGCCTTAGCTGGCGCTGCCGGGACTAAGGGCGATACAGGCTTGCCGAGCATTCCAGAAAGTGCGACCAGGCGATGAAGCGGCCCGTACGGCGGGGACGCTCCCAAGCACGCGAGCAACACTACAACAGTGACAGCGCCGACCAAGACCGCTCGGCGACGTCGCCAACGCGTTGCTACGTACCGGCCTTCGTACGGGGGCACAGCCATCCTTTTTTTGACCGCGGGAGTGTTCTTTTTACCCGAGGGCGCTGGCCCAGCGGTTTCGAAGTGATAGCTTCCTGAGCCTTGGTTCACGTACCTCTCTATTATACGTCACGGCGCGCGCTCGATCATGAGGATTTCACCGCAGGCCTCCCGCAACACTGCTAGGTTCAATGATTTGAACTACGCGGCTGGGTGGAAGCTCAGTCGAGCCAGCGATGGTCGACCACGAAAGCGAAATCTGGCTCGAGCTTTCGAATCACGAGCTCCGACGCGAGCGACTTTCCACACGCTCGAGCGAGGAGCTCGCCCGAAGAAGCGCCTTCAGAGCTGGTGCGCTCCTCTGCAAGCCTCAGAGCGTCGTCGGTAATCCGGCAGGTACCGGAGACGTTGCCGCTCGGCTGGCCGGAGACCGTGGCACCGTACGGGTTGAACTTGTCGCCTTCGCCGCGCTCTTTCTTCTCGAGCACGACTTCATATTGCGTATCTTGCACCGCGAACTTGGATTGCATAACACCCGTATCGTAGCAGTCACCGGTCGTCGATCGCCAGTCTCTTTATCCTCTTGTATCAGCTATTGCTTTGTGGGTTCTCGCTCCGGGCCGAAATAGCCGCGGCGATGGCGAATCTTGATATCGTCCAGATCGACCTCGATTTTGATCTTCCGGTACTTCCCGTTGGTCTCCATATTCGAGGATAGGTAGGCGATGTTGTATTGGCTGAAGAGCTCGTCGAGGACCTTGTCGAAGAGCTCGTCGATGACCTCCAACGAATGGCCCTGTGCGTAAGTGCCCCCCGTCTCGCGCGCAAGTTGACGCAGAAAACGGCTCTCCTGGAAACGGCGGCTCATGCTGGAGCTCCCCGCGAAATGGATGGAGTGCATCGTGACGTTGGAAAGCTTCACCATTTCGAAGACCTCGCCGACTCCCAGGGTGCTTCGCGAGTCGACGCCGTCGCTGAAAATGACGAGCGTCTTGCGACCATCAAGGTCATAAACTCGCTCGAGAAAAGTCGCAGCCGCATCATAGAGTGCCGTCCAGCCCTCGGACTTGATCCCGTATATACGCTCCGCAATGACCCGTTGATCGTCGGACGAGTACCGCGACAGACGTATGTTCTCGTCGAAATCCATGACGAACAAATTCTCGGTCTTCGGGATATTCATCAGGAACTTGATCGCGGCGGTCCGCAAAAGGGGCATGTCGTCTTCCATGCTCCCGCTCGCGTCCATGATGAGCCCAATGACTTGCCGGCCCGAGAGCTTGTCTTTGATCTCGGGCGGCAGATCGACCCAGGACTCGTCGAGCCCCGCGGCAAAGAGCTCGATCCTCTGCTCGACGCCGTCCTCGTAAACCTTGAACTGATCGGCGGTGAGGCCCCTCACGAAGTTGCCGTCGCGGTCATGAACGGCAATCGCGACCGACACCATCTCGACATCCGTCGTAAAAACTGGAATTCGTTGGTGTTCCTCTTGCGCGAGCGCTAGCACCGAGGAAAACAGGAGGAGACCAACGAGACTCAGCGCACGCATGCTTCCGTTGTAACACACCGCAGGTTGAGCTTAAAGCGGTACGCCGCCACCAAGTGTGCTGTCGCAAAGATCAAAAGCAAGGGGATGTGGGGATAGGAGGAGAGGTGGGGATGACATCTTGTTTTTTTATCCCCACCTCTCCTCCTATCCCCACATCCCCTTGCTTTTAAAACATCGACAGCCCGTCCTTTGGTCAGCTATCTAGATAATATCTGCGATGACCTGGATGGCGAGCTCGAATCGATTGAACGGCGGCAACACATAAGCACCGTCGGCGAGGTCTCGTGCGGCTCGCAAAGCATCGCGCGCGACATCCACGCCGACTTGCTGGGCGGCTTCTTTCGTTAAAGCACTGCTCAGCCGATCGCGAATCTCCTGCGGGACGGCCATGCCGGGCACCTCGTTGTGGAGAAACTCGGCGTTGCGCGAGCTCACGAGCGGCAGGATGCCGACGAGCACGGGGATCCGGTAGCTCTCGATCGCTTCGAGAAACCTTTCGAGATAACGCGCCTCGTAGACGGGTTGCGTCAAGCAATATTCTGCGCCCGCTTCCACCTTGTCCCGAAACTTCTCAATCTCGTCGTCGAAGTCCGTCGCTCCAGGGTTGACTCCGACACCAATGTGGAACGGGAGCGCGAGACCGAGAGGATTTCCAGAAAGATCGAGGCCGCGATTCAACCGGCCGAGGATTTTCGTGAGGCCTACGGAGTCGACGTCGAAAACCGCGGTCGCATATGGGTAATCTCCGAGCTTGGGAGGATCACCGGTCACCGCGAGGATGTTACGCAAGCCTAGGACTTGCGCCCCCAGCAGATCCGACTGGATGCCGATGAGGTTCCGGTCGCGGCATTGATAGTGAAGGATCGTCTCCAAGCCGACGCGCTGCTCGAGAAGGACGGCGAAGCTCAAAGCACTCATCCTGGCGCTAGCGCGCGGGCCGTCTCCCACATTGATGTAGTCGACCTCGTTCTCCCTGAGCCACTGCGCTTTTTCGAGAAAGAGCCCTGGGTCCGCGCCTTTGGGCGGATCCATCTCGACGGAAACTACGAATTTGCGCCCAAGCGCTCTCGCGAGTCGCGATTTCTTCTCGCGCGGCACGGGCTTACGCTCGATGTGGCCTTGTGCACGGGTGGTGACCTCGATTTGCGTTCGCGCGGGGCCGAGCGCTCGAACAACGCCGACCATGGCACCGAGATGGTCAGGCGTCGTGCCACAGCAGCCGCCCAGTATCGCGGCACCAGCCTTCAAGAAACGCTTCGCGTAGTGCGCCATATATTCAGGTGAGCTCAGATAAATGACGCGTCCTTCGACGAGCTCGGGGAGACCGGCATTGGGCTGCACGGAGATCGGAAGATTCGTCGCGGTCGCAAGCCGCTCGACGACGCGAAGCATGAGCTCGGGGCCCACGCTACAATTCGCGCCGATGGCGTCGATGTCGAGCTCCGAGAGCTTGCGGGCAACGTGCTCTGGCTGGGCGCCGAGCGGCGTCGATCCGTCATCGCCGTAAGTCATCTGCGCGACGATCGGCAAGTCCGGCGCCGCGTCGCGCAGCGCACGGATGCCGAGACTGAGCTCACGCAGATCCGAGAACGTTTCGAGAATCACGAAATCGACAGCGCCGGCAATCAATGCCTCGCATTGCTCGCGAAAGCTGGCGAGCGCCTCCTCTTCGGAAATCGTGCCGATCGGCGCGATCGGTTTTCCGAGCGGACCAATGGAGCCCGCAACGAGAACGGGCCCATCCTTGTCCCGGATGGCGCTTCTCGCTGCGGCCGCACCGGCCTCGTTGATCTCACGGACGCGGTCCTTGAATCCGTGAGGCTCGAGCTTGAAGCGGTTGGCGCCGTAAGTGTTCGTCTCGAGGACGTCGACACCGACGGCGAGGTAGTCGCGATGCACCGACTGGACGAGCTCGCGATTCGAGAGGTTGAGCTCGTCGAAACAGCGATGGACCATCACGCCCTTGCCGTAGAGCGACGTCCCCATAGCGCCGTCACAAACGAGCGGCGCGGACGATAGTCGTTTCGAGAAGGCGTCTCGTCCAAGCGACGTCATACGCGATCCTGCGTCGAGTCGCTGTCGGCGAGCCTCGGAGTTTCCTCCGCGCCCTCCGCCGTTTCCTCGGCGAGGCCTAGAATTCCCGTTTCGACGGAGAGACTCCGATCATCTGTATGGCTCGCCAGAATGCCCCGCGCTTCACCGTATCGCCCCCTCGGAACTTGAAGCCGCGCGTAGTCCTGCCCCATCAGGTCTGCTTCCTTCGTGACGACGAGAGCGAGGTCCGGCTGTTCGCGCCACGAAAAACGTCGCACTCTCGTGTAGGGCACGAACGAGCGGTCGAACCAGATGCCCGATTTGTAGAAACCACGTTGAATTTGAAACGAGAGAGGATAGGCGATCGTGTAGTAGATCGCCATCAGGCCCTGGGCCACGCTCGAGAGGATCGACTTATCCAAAACGAAAAGAGAGAGCGCCGTCATGCTCACCATAAAAAAACCGATGCCAATACACATGTTGTAAAACCATGGCCGTCTGGCCCGCCAGGTGAGCTCGGCGGTGGGCATGAGGCGCCGATATCGCGCGTAGCGAGCAAGAAAAAAGACGTTCCACACCGTAAAGAGCCCCGCGAGGCCGATAAAGGTCAAATCGAGAACACCAGACATAACTGGTCTTATTGTACAGCGCTGAAGGCTTGAACCTCCCCGTCTTTGGACCTTGGCTCCCAAATCGTCCGCATGAAGCGCCTCAAGAATGGCCACAGAGACACAGCGCGGCGGGCAATCGGTTGCGGCCGCCGCGCTGTGCCTCTGTGGCCAATCCTCTTCTGTCGCGTCGGTACGTTACGCTTTTCGCTATTGCTACAGCTCCCGGGGGCCCGCTTGCGGCACTTTCATCGAGTTCCTATCGTGCTCGGAAGCCTCGTCACCTAGCACGGGCTCTACGAACAGGCGCAGCGCATCGCGGCGTCCATGCGCGACCAGCGCGCTCAAGTTAAGGCGCTCGTTTCCAATTTGCGCGCGGCCTGTGACTTCAAACGGGTTCAGTCGCTGCTTGTCGGGACGGATCAAAAAAACGGGGAGGTCGTTTTGTCTCGTCGCTTCGGCGAGATCGTCGCTCAAAGTTCGCCGGACCGACGCCTCGATGAGCCGCTCGATCGCATTGCCCCCCGGGCGGTCGCTTGGAGCGCAGCCGGCCACATAGATGATTTGTTCGGCGCCCGCAGCCACGGCGTCCTGAACCGCGCTCGAGCCGGAGAGGAGGCTCCCGGCGAAGCGGTGAACCTCGTCCCCGAAACTGGTGTCGAGCGGAAGCTTGATCGGCACGGTCGGCACGAGCCCAACTGGGCTCAACGCCGCCATCAAGGCATCGAACAATAGAGGCCCACCGTCTTTGGCGAGATCGACGGTCTCCCGGCGCGGCGCTCGCCCCGAGCCGTTCGAAGAAAATTTTCTAAAAAAACGGTCCTTCAGGAGAGCAAAAGAGACCTCGCAACCGCTATCGGTATCGAGAGCGTAGAAAACGATTTCGCGAAAACCGAGCTGCCCAAAGCTTCCAGACAGAAGTTCTTGATACGCAGCGCCGATATCCTTCCGCTCCTTCGGACGATCGCCGGTCAAGGCACCCCGCACAGCTTGCCATAGCTTGGTCTCGACGAGGGCCGCGAGCGGCTCGAGGTCGTAGATCTCGGGAAGCGAAGGCGCGCGGCGTTGCCGCGCGAAACTGGAAAGCCACCACACGGCCCATATCGCGCAAAGCGCAACGAGCGGAAGCACCATGGCGCGGAGATAAACCAGCTCGGCAGCATCCAACAGTGCCGGCAGCCATGCCACCCCGACCCCCGGGAGCACCGTCTCGCCCCCCCCAAACAGAAGGCGGCCCAAAGCTTGAAGCGGAAGCGCGAGCCCGAATAGAAGCGGCGAGAGAAAGACGGCCAGTGCAAAGAGAAGACAGCCGAGCGTCAACTTGTACAAGAGGCGCAAGCGCCATGGGCGCTCCCCGCTCGCCCCGACCAGCAGTCCCGCGTCTCCATGCAGCCGCTCCTCGGCATCGATAGAACTGAAAACCGCTACTAGCGCCCCAGCGCCCTTGCCAAGGATTATGTCGACACGCACGCCGGCATTCTTAAGCGCGCTCATGACGCCCGCGAGATAAGCAGCCGACGTGCCTTCGCCGAGAAGGATCGCGGCCGTGCGTCGTTGGGTGCTGAACTCCGAGAAGCTCGCCATGCGCGCCCATGATAAAACAGCGCGGCGCTCATAGCATCTGCCATTCCGCCGATGTGTATAATTCGCAGATGCGCGAAGGAGGAGTTCATCAAAGGCTGCGCCGAGCGCTCCGCGATTCGGTGCAAGAGAATTATGGCGTCCTGATGGATGACATCGTGCAAGAGCGACCGCCAAAATCCAGCTTGGGGGATGCAGCTTTTCCAATTGCTTTCGATCTCGCTCGGATCGCGAAAATGGCCCCACGAAAAATCGCCGAGACCTTGGCCCCCGCTCTAGAAAGCGTCCAAGGTGTAAAACGCGTCGACGTCGCGGGTGCAGGCTATCTCAACGTTTTCGTCGATAGAGCGAGCTACGTCGAGGACTTCCTCGCGCCGCGAAAAAATGACGGGCCCGATGAGCACTCAAAGACGATCGTCGAGCACACGAACATCAACCCGAACAAAGCCGCCCATATCGGCCATCTAAGAAACGCGGCGCTCGGCGACAGCTTCGTGCGCGTGCTGCGCTATTGCGGTCACGACGTCGAAGTGCAGAATTACATCGACGATACGGGTGTGCAGGTCGCGGACGTCGTGGTCGGCTTTCTCCATATCGAGAAGAAAACGATCGACGAGGTGCGCGCCATCGTCGAGGAAGCGCGTTTCGACTACGTTTGCTGGGATCTGTATGCACGCATGTCCGGATTCTATGCGGAGGATCGTGAGCGTCTGAAGCTTCGTGAGAACACCCTCAAGGCCATCGAACAAGGCACTGCCCCAGAAGGACCCCTCGGCGAGCTGATCGCCGAGACGATTGTGCGCTACCACCTCGCGACGATGGAGCGCATCGACGTCCGCTACGACCTTCTGCCCTGGGAGAGCGATATTCTTCGATTGCATTTCTGGGAACGCGCCTACGAGCTCCTCAAAGAAAAAAAGGCCATCCGGCTCGCGACGAAAGGTAAAAACGTTGGCTGCTGGATCATGGACCTCGGCGCCGAAAGCGAGGAGTCGAACGAGCAAAACGAAAAAGTTATCGTGCGCTCGAACGGAACCGTGACCTACGTGGGCAAGGACATCGCCTATCAAATGTGGAAGTTGGGGCTCCTCGACCGCGACTTCCAATATGAGGCCTTTCACCGCTATCCCGACGGGCATACCGTGTGGTCGACGACGGCAAGCGGTGCTTCGGACGCGCCGAGCTTCGGTGACGGCGAGAGTGTCTTCAACGTCATCGACGTCCGGCAAGCCTACCTTCAAGACATCGTGCAGCGCGGCGTCGCTTTGCTCGCTTCAGAGAGCGCGCGAGACCGCTCGCACCACTTTTCTTACGAAATGGTCGCTCTCACGCCGGCGACCTGTCGCGAGCTCGGCTTCCCCGTGAGCGCGGAGGAGGCGAAGAAGCCTTACCTCGAAGTGTCCGGACGCCGAGGTCTCGGCGTGAAAGCCGACGACCTGCTCGGCGCACTCGAGACCAAGGCGCGGGCCGAGGTCGACAAGAGAAACCCCGAGCTGACGGGAGACGAGCAACGCGACATCGCCCGAGCGATCGCCCGAGGATCGGTGCGCTACTTCATGGTCAAGTACACGAAGAACAAGGTCATCGCCTTCGATTTCGATGAAGCCCTGAGCTTCGACGGCGACAGCGGGCCTTATCTGCAATACGCCGCGGTACGCGCCGCCAAGATCCTTCAGAAAATGAGCACTTCGTCGGTGGACATCACTTTGCCAGAAAGGCTGGACGAGAGCTTCGACACCCTGGGTGCCGGGGAAGCGGACGAGATCTGGAGTGTCATGTGCGAAGCGATGGAGCTCGGGGCGATGACGGAGACCGTCTTGCGCACCGAAGAGCCCGCCCATTTGGCACGATTCGCCCTGGGCCTCGCGCAAAAGTTCAACGGATTCTATCACCGCTTCAAGATCGCGACCGAGCCAAACGACGCCAAGCGAGCGCTACTGCTTCTAGTGGTCCAGCTCTTTCATCGTCAGCACAAAACCACCCTCGAGCTGATGGGAATCCCGGTGCCTGACCGTATGTAGCTACTGAACTAGGCCGACGTCGCTCGGTGGCCAGATTCGCACGAAGGCTCGGCCGTAGATGTAGCGCTCGGGGACCAGGCCCCAGCTTCGGCTGTCATTGCTTCCGCGCCGATTGTCTCCCAAGACAAAATAATGTCCGGGGCGAATTTCCTGGCTCGGGTGAGACCTGCGGTCTGCATGCGCGCTCGCCACATAGGATTCGTCGATCAAAACTCCATCGACATAAACATCCCCGCTTTTGATCTCGAGGGTCTCACCGGGTAGCGCGATTATCCGCTTGATGAAAGACAGCTCCGGGTCTTCCGGATACCAAAAGACGACGACATCTCCGCGTGCGATATCGCTGAAGTGGTACATGAATTTGTTGACTAGAATCCGCTCGCCGTCTTGAAGCTCCGGGGACATGCTCGTGCCCTGAACTTTGAACGCTTGAACAACATAAGTAATCAGCAGCACGCAGATCACGACGGCGATGGCCAAGTCGTGAACCAATTCGACGATAGAGTGAAACGTGCCTGGTTTTGGCGGTGCATCCTCTCCCGCTGCAAGCGGGTCGACTATGTCGCAAGGGCTCTCGACCGGCTTCGACTCGAGCGACGGCGCAGACTCAGGCTCGAGCACAACCGGGGCAGGGGCAGGCTCGACAACAGCAGCGGATGGGGAAGGCACTACGACTTCGCCTTGGGCTTCGTCTTCGAGGGCGGTTCTCGGCATCTCGGTATTCGGGTCTTCCAGCTCCGAAGTCTCGGTTCTCGGCTCGTTCGGTGGAAAGCGGATCGGTGTCGTCAAGGGTTCCTCATCACGCGAGTGCCGGCGATGCGATCGTGGAGTCCGCGTTTGTCATCGGAAAAGGCGATTAGGACAAACCCAAATCCCATCATAAGTAAGCTCGCGACGTAGCCCAGCGCTCTGAGCGCGGCGCGTCGATAGCCGATTGGGCTTTCTCCCTCTTCCGACTCGACGACGATAGCAAGGAGGCTCTTGCCGGGTGTCGCTCCACGAGACCCCCAGAAGAAAACGAAATAGATGAGGCAGAGCATCGGAAACGCGATGGCAAGAAGTGGGAAGCTGAAGGACGGTAACGAGCGAGGCCTGGTATCCGTGGCGCTCAACGCAAAAGTCCCCCAAACAAAGGTCGTCAAAAAGAGTGGAATCCCCAAGATCATGCCGTCCACCACCGCGGCGACGAGGCGTACAACAAATCCAGCAGGCTCTTCGTTCTTCTTTTTGCGCATCTCCGGTTTCCAGCGCTCCGGGGGCCCATCGGGACGGTGCGGATCAGTGTTCTTGAGATCGAGCTCCGCTGCATTGACCGGCTGCGTCGACGCCACCTTGTCTCTAGCGGGTAGCTCGTGGCCACAATGACCGCAAAACTCCGCGGGGAGCTGCACGCGGCGACCGCAAGCCGTGCAAACCGCGACCTGCTTTCTAACTAGCTCCGTGCCGCACTTCCGGCAAAAACGATCGTTTTTGAGCGATGGCGCATCACAGGACGGGCAACGCGTCTTCCCGGGCGGGCT
The DNA here is from genome assembly GCA_963578475.1 of Acidobacteria bacterium bin61. Taxonomy (GTDB): domain Bacteria; phylum Acidobacteriota; class Vicinamibacteria; order Marinacidobacterales; family SMYC01; genus SMYC01. Next base: position 112,396 of record CAUZCL010000010.1, read on the forward strand.
ACCCTCGTCCGCTTCGGCGTCTCGCGCATCGGGCGCGGCCTCGCCGTCCGTCACCAGCGGATCGGACGCGGCAGGCCCCGAACCACCCACGTTGTCGAGTTGAAAGAGCATACGCGCGGAGCCGATCGCCACGAGATCGCCGTCTCGCAAAGTGTGCTCTCTTTCCACCCTGTCACCGTTCACCAGCGTGCCGTTGGCGCTGCCGTTGTCGCGCAGAACGAAAACACCGTCGCGCTGCTCTAGAATCGCGTGACGGCGCGAGACCATAGAGTCCGACAAGACGAGGTCATTTGATGGGTCCCGGCCAATCGAGATCACTCGCGAGGCAATCGAGACCTCTTTCTTGTTGCCGGAGGTCGGGTTAACGACGAGCTTGGGCAAAATATCTACCTCCCTCGTCGAAATCGAAAGCGCTGAACCCAGCGCATTCTTACCGGTGCCCCGTCCTTGGTCGCCGGTTGATAGCGCCATTCTTGGACTGCCCGGGTCACGGAGTCGTCGAAAATCTCGCCGCCCGACTCTTGCACAGTAATATCGCGGACCGCACCGGTCTCGTCGATGACGTAGCTCAACTCGACCAACCCTTCCAAGCCTCGTCGCCGCACCGCCTCCGGATAGGGGGCCACTGGACACTCGATACATTTGGGATCGACGACGCCGGGGTCCCCACGCGCGACGAGCATCGCAGCTACAGGTGCGCTCGTCGGAGCTGATGTCGTTATTGTCTTTGCTGCTGTTGCTGCTGTTGCTGCTGTTGCTGCTGTTGCTGCTGTTGCTGCTGTTGCTGCTGTTGCTGCTATTGCTGCTGTTGCTGCTGTTGCTGCTATTGCTGCCGTTGTTGTCTTTGCTGTCATTGCCGACGTGGCAGGCCGCTTCGCGCGACCGTCCCGCGTCAACATCGCGTCGACACCGAGCGTCTCGCCCGATCGCGCGAACACCGTGTCCTCCCACGGCAAATAGCCGTTGCGTACTATCCGCACGACCCGGCTCCCGGGAGCAACCCCGTACCTTTCTGTAGGTGTCGTCCCAATCCTCTGCCCGTCGACAACGACCCGCGCGCCGGCTGGTGAGCTACGAACGAGCAAGTAAGCCGGGGCCGGCACCAAAACCAGCTCGAAATTCGCGAGAGGCAATTCTCCTGTCAACGTAACGCTGAGCTCTTCTGAAAGGTAGCCCGATCGTTCGACTCTCAGCGCATAGTCACCAAGCGGGAGCTCTTCGAGCGCGAAGGGCGTGGTGCCGCGCCTCTCACCGTCGAGAAAGACAAGAGCATCGTCCGGTTCCGTCGTCACCCTCAACGTACCGGATTCGACGACCGGAGTAACGGCTACGGCATCCGGAATCGGCTCTTCGCCGGAAAAAACGAGGAACAAAGCGAGAATCATCGCAACGAGGATCCCTGCTCCGAAAGCCAGCCACTTGGGTGGCAAAGCACGCAGTTTGGGTGGCAAAGCACGCAGTTTGGGTGGCAAAGCACGCAGTTTGGGTGGCAAAGCACGCAGTTTGGGTGGCAAAGCACGCAGTTTGGGTGGCAAAGTACGCAGTTTGGGTGGCAAAGCACGCAGTTTGGGTGGCAAAGCACGCAGCTTGGGCGCCCAAGCACGCAGCGATGCAATGGGCGTCCGGGTGGCCGGGGCCTGGATGACGATTTTGTCCGCGGCGTCGAAGGCCCGGAGTGTTTCGTCCAGCTCGCTTTGTACGTACAAAGTCGCTTCCGCGTCACCCGGCGGAGCCATGAGCACCGTGTCCTCGCCCATTTCTTCCGCGCCTGGTCGGGCCTCCCGATTCGGTTCCGTCGACCCGTCCCCGAGCGCGTGTTCGACGGTCATCGTCGCGCCATCGAGTGATTCGTCTCGGCCTCGCGCGGTGGGCGCCCCATCAGCGGACATGACCACGGTCTCGCTCAGGGCATCCTCTTTTGGCTCGACAACATCAACTGGCGTCGACACCGAGCGAGCGGGAGGGGCGTCGAAGCGCGCCCCGACATCTTTCATGACGATGGTCTCACCCTCGAGGGCGCCGAACCAGGACCCGAGACAATGTTCGAGGTTCTCGACGAACTCCGCTGCCGTAGCAAAACGCTCGTTTGCGTCTTTCGCGAGCACTCGCGAGAACACTTCGTGCCATTTGTCGGGCAGAAGACCCAACACTTCTAGATCGTCAGGGCGGACGGGATCCGCGTGTACGAGCTTGTACAAGATCGACGTAACATTGTTGCCTGGAAACGGTTGCTGTCCGGACAGCATCTCGAAAGCGACGACACCGAGCGAAAAAATATCGGTCCGACCGTCGAGATCCTCTCCCATCGCTTGCTCCGGTGACATGTAGCTCGGCGTGCCAAGCATGAGACCGGAATTCGTCATCTCAACATCCATGAGCTTCGCGATCCCGAAATCCGCGACTTTCACTTTTTCGCCGCCAAACACGATAACGTTGGACGGTTTGATGTCACGGTGGATGACACCTTCGCCATGGGCATAGTCGAGCGCACTCGCGATCTGGTAGACGAGACCAACGACGAGCTCGGGGCGGAGCTTTTCACCTTCGAGCAACTCGGCGACGGTCTCGCCCTCGATGAACTCCATCGCAAGCCAGGGAAGCTGGCCGTCCGTATGACCGACATCGTAGAGAGTGATGATGTTCGGGTGCGACAAACGCCCCGCGGTGCGCGCCTCCGTCTCAAAGCGTTCGAGAAAAGCTTTGTAATCTGGACTCTGTGGCGGCACATCGACGCGCCACGTTTTGACCGCGACAGACCGCTTGATCAGCGGGTCGAAGGCTCTGTACACCGCTCCCATAGCACCGAAGCCAACCGCCTCGATGATCTCGTAGCGATCGATCTTCTTCGGGATTTGGGCACCACCCTGAGTCAACGTGGCTCTCCTGTCGTACGGCTCGAATCTCTGGTCACCGCCACCGCGCTCGGCTGTCCAATGTACAGTTAAGTTACTCTAGCATAACATTTTAACCGGTGTCAACGCGCACAGCCTGGCCTCACACCAATGAGAACGCTATGATAGGCGGGCTTACGCAAGCTTGGAGCCGCCGAGAATTTCCATGCCGCACATTTCCACTGTCGATTACCGCAAGTTGCCGTCTTACAAGTCCCTGTTCCTTGACTACCTGAACAAGTTCGACGCTCTTTCCCCTTTCTTTGCCGCCGATCCGTTCGATGCGGCGGCGTGGGGCGATGTGGCGGCGAAGCTCGAGGGCAAGAGCGCCACTGCGGGCCCGCTGCGCAAGCTCAACGTCTCGCTGGGGGCGGACGAAGCAGCCCTCGCCTCGCTTCAGGCGCTCGGCGATGGCGCGCTCGTGGTCGTGAGCGGGCAACAGGTAGGGATTTTCGGAGGGCCTCTCTACACGATCGTGAAAGCGCTTACCGCCGTGCAGCTCGCCCGCCTCGCGGAGCAACGGCTCGGAAGACGGGTCGTGCCGCTATTTTGGATGGACGCGGATGATCACGATTTCGCCGAAGTTCAAAAGACCTCCATACTCACATCTGGGAACGAGCTCTTAGACCTCAGCTACGAGCCGGCGCGAGCGCCCGGCCGTCAGTCGGTTGGGCGGCTTGCGCTCGAGCCCAAAATCAGCGCCGTGATCGACGAGGCCAGCGAGGCGCTTGCCGACAGCGAGTTCAAACAAGACGTGCTCTCGTCGCTTCGCGCGAGCTACGCCCCCGGGCGGTCGATGGCCGACGCTTTCGGCGCATGGCTGCTCCGCATGACGCGCGATACGGGGCTCGCCGTCATCGACCCGACACTCCCCGAGCTCAAGGCCATCGGCGCTTCGCTGTTTGAGCGCGAGATTCAGGAGGAGTCCGAAAGCAACAGGATCGTCAAGAAGACGAGTGAAGAGCTCGTCGCCCTCAACTATCACGTGCAGGCGAGCCCTACAGAGGGACAGCTAAATCTTTTCTACGCGGATCCCGACAGAACCGCGATCGGCGTTTCGGAAGGCGGCATGCGTCTCGCCCCGGACGCAACCACTGTGTCGAAAAAGGACGTTCTCAGGCGGCTCCAGGACGCGCCAAGCCAATTCAGCCCCAACGTATTATTGCGGCCTATCTATCAGGACACTCTGTTTCCGACGCTCGCTTACGTCGCCGGGCCCAGCGAGCTCGCTTATTTCGCCCAGCTTCGTAGCCTTTACGAGCATTTTGGTGTCGTCATGCCGCTCATCGCGACGCGCGCGAGCTTCACGGTAGTCGAGCGCGGGCCGGCTCGCTTTCTCGAGCGCTACGACGTCCCGTTCGTGGACCTCAAATCGAACGACGAGTCGATACTCAACAACATCTCACGTCAACACACGCCACCGCAGCTCGACGAAGATCTCACGCGTGCTCGACGTTGTATCGAAGACATCACGAGCGCGCTCGAGCGCGATCTCGCCCCCGTCGACGCGAGCCTCGTGCCGACAGTCAAATCGACGCGCGGCAAACTGCTGCACCACCTCAAGGAGCTCGAGTCGAAGGCGCTTCGCGCGGTGAAACGCAAGAACGAGACCGTACGCCAGCAATTTCTTGCTTCACGGACGGCGCTGTTCCCGGGCTTCGCGTTCCAGGAGCGCCGCCTATCCCCTCTCGGATTTCTCACTAAACATGGCTGGCACTTCACCACGATGATCGAGGAGAGCATCGAGCCGCAGTCGAAAGCCCACACGCTGTTTTACCCGTAAGCGCCGGTTTCAACTCAATCAGCAACGGTAGTCGTAGACCTGTTTGTCGTCCTGAATCGGTCCAACGATCTCCTTGACGAATCGCTGGTGCTCGGGATGGACCTGGTACGCCTCTAGAGCCGCTTCGTCCTCGAAATCCATGATGAGTGCGATGGGATAGGATCGCTCGGACTTTACTCCCAAGCCGGAACTCACGCGTAAATTCTGAACGCCAGGTATCGGCCCGAGAACTTCACGCGCCTCGTTGATGAAGGCGTCGGTTTGTTTGCGGGTGATATCCGCCTTGAGACGCAGGAGTACGAAATGGTGGATCATTCTGGTCCTCCAGAGGGCGATCTTATCAGCCCACGGGGCTTGCGGACGCCGCGTCGAGCTCGCGCCGGCGACGCCTCACGGAGCGAGGCACCCAGTCGAACTCACGCAGGCCGTCGAGGATGGAGCCTCGAATACGTAGTTCAGCATAGGTCGAGAAACAAACGCCTCTCGCCCCGTCATATCTCGACGCGGCATCGAGTAGCCCGAGACACCCCGCCTGGGTCAGATTGGAGAACTCCACTTGGGTGGGCAGGCGGCTCGCAACTTGGAGCGCGACACGGCGTACGAGCGGCAAGGATTCATGAACGAGCGTATCGCGCGCTGTATGCATGGCGGTTTCGAGGTTGCAAGAAGACTGCCAGCGAAAAGCGTATGGAAATGAGGAATTTTCTGGAACGGGTGGGGGGGGAAACCCTTGCTGGGATTTAAATCCGTGATGTTCCTGTCACGCCACAACCTCATTCGAGGTCACGTCGATCTCGCCTTCCGCGGCCGCCACATAGCTCGCGTTCACGAGGTGCCCGATGAGATTGGTCGACGATCGCGCCATATCGAGCGGCCGCTCTACACCGAGAATGAGCGCCGCGCCTTCGAGAGGCAAACCAAGCACGGCAAGAATTATCGTCAAGTTCACGAAGCTCGCGGCGGGTACGGGAGCAACGGCAAGCGCCGAGAGCACCGCGATAAAGATGAGCGTCCCCAAATCCTGGGCGCCAAGCGTGACGCCGTAGACCTGCGCGATAAACATCACCGAGATCGCCTGATACATGGCGCTTCCGTCACGACCGACCGATGCACCGAGCGGCAGAACGAAGCTCGCGACGCGCGCGGAGAGCCCCATCCCTTTTTGCATCGTCGACAGCGAAACGGGAAGTGCCGCGACCGTCGAGCACGTGGCGAAGGCGATGAGAAAAGGAGGTTTGGCGGCGGCAACGAAACGCTTCGGGCTCTGGCGCGCCACGACGCGAAGCATCACGCCGTAGACGAAGACGATATGCAATACGAGGGCGAGCACGACGACGCCGACATAGGCCGAGAGGCTGAGGAGCACCGACAGACCTGAGCGCCCCACGACTGCCGCCATGAGTCCGAAGATGCCGAACGGCGCAAGCTCGAGGATCCAGCTCGTCACCTTGAAGAGCGCCTCGGCGACGCTTCTCGCAAGCTCGACCAACGGCTTGCGACGATCTTCCGGAAGCGCGCTCGCAGCGAGACCGACCAAAATCGACACGAGCAGAATCTGCAGCACGTTGCCTTCTGCCGCGGCACGGATCGGGCTGTTCGGCACAATAGAAAGAATCGTTTCGACGATCGTATCGACGACAGATGGCTTCGGCGCATTGGGGTCCACGACCGGGATCTCTTTGCCATCGAGCAGCGCGCTCCGCGCTTCCGAGGAGAGCATCTTCCCAGGCTGGATCACGTGGCACACCGTGATGGCGATACATAGGGCCACAAAGAGGCTGATTATGATGAAGCCGACGGCACGCACACCCATGCGCCCGAGCGAGCCCCGGCCCGGCAGACCCGCGATGGCCATGATGAGCGAAGAGGCAATGAGCGGAACGATGACCATGCGGATGAGCTTGATGAACAGCGTCCCTAGCGGCTCGAGGACCGAGGCGCTCGGGCCAGCCACGACACCGACGAAAACGCCGGCGAGAAGCCCGATCGCGACGCGGTTGTGGACCTTCAAAGCGTCCGGAACTTATCACAGCGCGGCGCAGCCGCAACCAAAAAGGGGAACCGCCACATAGGCACAGAGCATAGCGACGATAGCTCCGTGGACTCTGCCTTTCACTGTGGTCGACGTTACTTGCGGCAAGAATGCCTATGATTGGTACAACCGTCGGTCAACTAAGCGCGTGCGCTCCATCGCCTAAAGGCGATGGGTTCGGTCGCCGACTAAAGTCGGCTTGGTCTTCCGCAATTCGCTATTCGCTTACCTTGAAACTATCGTCGTCCTGGGGCACGTCACCTTG
>CAUZCL010000011.1:0-113804 GCA_963578475.1 Acidobacteria bacterium bin61
CTTTCACGCATCGAGCTCAAGATGCCCGCCGTTCCCGTGCCGAAATGGAGGCGAGGCACACCGCATTCGAGAAGCCCGTCGAGGATCCTGCGGGTATGCGGAAGTACGAGCTCGCGATAATCTCCCGGAGAAAGCACACCGACCCAAGAGTCGAAGAGCTGGATCGCCTGGGCTCCCGCTTCGACCTGCGCCAACAGATAGTCTCTGACGCACACCGAAAGTTTCTCCGCGAGGCGATGCCATGAAGCCGGGTCCTCATACATCAGAGCCTTGGTGTGCTCGTAGTTCTTGGAAGGGCCGCCTTCGATCGCGTAAGACGCCAACGTGAAGGGCGCACCGGCAAAGCCAATCAACGGGACATCGAGCTCCTTGCGCAAGAGACGGATCGTCTCGAGCGTGAAGGATAGGTCGTCCTCGGGAACCACCGGACGGAGCGCGTCGATATCGGCTGTCGAGCGTATCGGGTTGTCGATGCGCGGCCCCTCACCCTGAACGAAGTCGAAGCCGATGCCGAGCGGCTCGAGCGGAATCAGCAGATCGGAAAAGAGAATCGCCGCATCGACCCCGAGACGATCGATCGGCTGGAGCGTCACTTGAACGGCGAGCTCGGGTGTCCGGCAAATCTCGAGGATGGGATGAACCTTGCGTAAGGCCCGATATTCAGCCATGTAGCGACCCGCTTGCCTCATGAACCAGACTGGCGTCCGGTCGACAGGCTCGCGCCGACAAGCTTTCAGGAAACGATCGGTTTGCGGGCTCAACGTCAATGGGACGAGCGGGTGCGCAGCCGGATGAGCTTGTTCGCGACGAGTGGATAGAGAAGCCGGCAAGCGTGATATTCGGAGATCGCCGCCGTACGAGTTATCTCTTGAAGATTCCGCTCACCATCGATTTTCGAGAGCACCACCCACTCGCTCGTGTTGAGCGTGATCTGCTGCCCAGCATCGTTCTCATCGGGCAGGACGAATTCCGGGATCATCGTCATGTCTGGGATATGTTTCGACAAAACGCTCCACTCATCCTTCCGCCGCGCACCTTCGAGCAGAAGATTGGTGCTCCTCTGTCGGACAGTCTTTTTTTTCGGAGACAACGTCCGGCTCGAACATGAACTGCCCCTCATTCCACACCATCAACTCGAAAAACGCCTCTTCTCCCACCAAGTCGTCGACGGTCGCATGCACGACCGAGCCATCCACGAAAGCCATCCCGCCTTCACGACCCGTATCCCGCGCGTGCATCTGCAGCTGGCCGGTCTTCTTCGGCCCGCTCAGAAACTGCACGACGTCCGGGAGAGTGAATTCCCAAATCGAGCCTTCAAGCTGTGCCATGAAGCCAGAACGCTAGCACAGTAACTTGTTTCAGGTCAACATCTTGAAACCTGGTGCGGCGGAATCCCTCGCACCTGGCTTTTGAACTATAATGTCGGCAGGGGTACACAGGTGCATCTTCGAAAAATGAAGTGGAGAATCGTCATGCGTAACAGGTATCGGTTGTTTCACGTCTTGGTCCTTTTAGCGATTGGCGTTTCGGTCGCGCTCGCCCAGATGCAGATGGGCACGGGGCGCGTCATAGGCGGGGTCGAAGACCCCGATGGGCAGCCCATCGAAGGGGCGGTCATCACCGCGACGGGCGAAGATGGCAAAATCTTTGAAGATACGACCGGAAGCGACGGGAAATGGGCGATTCTTGGCTTCCGCTCTGGTATGTGGGATTTCACCGTCGTCGCGGACGGATATATCGCGCAGGCCTACAAGCAACAGATCAAGGGGATCGGCCGCAACCCGCCGATGTTTTTCGAACTCGTGGCGGTTCGAAGCGGCGGCGTTTCGATGCTAGGCGAAGCCAACGCGATGTTCGAGAACGGTCAGTATGAAGAAGCGTTGATAAAATACGAAGCGTTCCTCGCCGCCGAGCCGATGAAGTATCAGATCTACAACAGCATCGGAGCCGTTCATATGAGGTTGGAAGAATACGACAAGGCTATCGCGTCCTACGAAAAAGTACTTGCCGAAGAGCCCTTGCACGTCGGCGCGCTCATCGGGAGCGGCGACGCCAAGGTCCAACAACAAAAATTCGCTGATGCCGTCGTCTTTTTCGAAAAGGCGATCGACCAGACGGAGGACGAGATGGTCCCGTTCAACGTCGCCGAGATCTATTTCAGTCGCGGAGAGACCGACAGAGCGATTGAGCTCTACACGCTTGCCTCCGAGCGCAAGCCCGAATGGCAAGATCCCCTGCTCAAGCTCGCCTACGCCCATTTGAACAAAGGTGATATGGACGCTGCAAAGACGTCGCTCGAGGCCTGCGTCGCTGTCGCGCCAGACACCACGGAGGGACAGACCGCATCGCAAATGCTGCAGTCGCCGGCTTTCGCTAACTAGAGCGCTCTAAAGTCTTTTCTACTAACTTGCCGTGCTACGTCAAGGGTAGTAGATCGCGTCCTCGCCAAGAACCGCAGCGAGTGTAGCCGCGAGTTGGACGAGCAAATCGCGTCGTGCGAGGATCGCTCTGATCTTGATGTTCTCGAGCCAGGCGCCGAGCTTGGCTTCTAAAGTCGGCGCGTCGAACGCTTTCAAGCTCTCGAGGACAGCGCGAGAGAATCGGCGCAGGCCGCTCTCGTCAGCCAGTGAATGGAAGTGGCGGAAGCTTCGCGAGTTGTCGATGCAATAGACGCGGAAGCTAGGATCGTAGATGACGTTCCGGATGTTATGCGCGTCGTCGTTGTAAGTGAGCTGCTGGAGCAAACGTAGCTTGTGTTGCTGGTTGCTCCAAGTGACGTAGTCGTCCGTTTCGAGATTTTTTTCTCGTCGATCGAGCTCGGTGAAAGCGCCTTCGACCCAAAACTGCAACGAGCCCCTCTTACCGTCGACCTCGCGCTCGACGGTCGGCGGAACGAGCTCTAAGCCGAGTATCTTGTCGAGCTCATAGGCCGCGATTTCGTATTTGTAGGAATCCTTGAAGGCTGTCTGGAACCCGCCATTGCGACCTCTCACCACCCCGTGACGGACTTCGTCGATACTCTTGAAAACGGCATGATGGGTCCGCTCACCATCGCTCAGCGTGACCTTCATCGGCTTGGTGATGCCGACGCCGATAGGCTTCATGCCGACGATCCGTGCATCGTGCAAAAAAGTTTCGGCCTCGTCGCCCGTCAACGGGAGCCCATAGCTTCCTTCGAGCACTATCGGAAGGAGGCTCACAATCGCCGCAAGCGTCAGACGCACCAAAAGCATAGAAATTTCGCCTCCCTGTTATTTTTCGACTTTCGCGCCGCCGTCCGTAGCCGGCACTCGTGATGGAATACGAAGTTGTGAAAAAGACCGGCATCGTGCCCGAGAGCACGATGCCGCTTCCGAGCGCGAGCGCGACGAATCCGGCTCCAGCGACGCGGCCGCTACGGGAGAGGCAAGAGATCGCTAGCACAAAAACGGTGAAATAGAGACCCATCCAAAGGCTGTAGGCGATGACGGATAAAGGAAGAAGCGGCGCGGTCTCGAGAACCCCAAGATCGTTGGCCACCGAGAGATAGACACCGAAAAGCGCAAGGGCTGGTACTAGGGTCACGACGAGGATCGCTCCCAGCACCGGGATCGCTTTGCCGAGAAAGTAGTCGAAGCGAGAGATTGGCTTCGAGAGGTAAGCGATGAAAGCACCCGACGACAAATCCGCTGATATTGCTCCCGCGCCGGCATAAAGGGCTACCAAGAGTACCGGCAAATACTCGACTTGCTGGGTGAGAAACTCTTGCCACAAGAGTGCTTTGACGGTAACCAATTCAGACGCCTGAGGCACGTAGCGCGCGACGTAGATTTGTGCCGCGCGTGCGAGCACCGGTATCCAACAGATGAAGAGCAGGAGCAAAAAAGACCGCCGCTTCAGAAGAAGCGACGTCGTCATGCGCGCCATCGCCAAACTACGAGCGAGGCGCTCGGTGCGCCCGCCTTCGAAGCGTTGACAGGAAAGACCGTGAAGAGGCATCAGGAAGCTCGCGGCTTGCCTGTATCTACAGCGCTCAGGAACTGCTCCTCGAGGCTTCGCTCGAGTCGGCGGAGATGGCGGATCTCGGCCCCGGAAGCACGCGCGACCTCGAACAGAAAGCGGGTAGGGCGCTCCTCGAGCGCGACGCGGAGCTGTCCGTCCCGATCTTCATCGATCAAAAACCCGCTTCCCGCGCGCGCCTTTCGGAAAGTGCCCGGCTCGTCCTCTCGGACGCGAATTTCGTAGACCCACCCGGGGTTCTGTTTCAGCTCGGACAGCTTGGCTTGGAGCGCGAGCTTGCCCTTATCCAGGAGCACGACGCTGTCGCAGACGCTCTCGACGTCATGAAGAGTGAGTGGAAAGCAAGACAGAGACGCCCCGCTCACCGATTTGGCGCACGAGGTCGAGCATCTGCCGGCGTCCAACCGGATCGAGACCGCTCGTCGGCTCGTCGAGCAGGACGAAATCCGGATCGTGGACGAGCGACATGGCGAGCTTCGTTCGTTGTTGCATGCCCGTCGAGAATTCCTCGACGAGGCGATAGCGGGCTTCGCCGAGCCCGGCGAACCAAAGAACTTCATGCGCTCGCGCGAGAGCATCCCCTCGCGCGAGGCCGCCAATCTCGCCCGCAACCGCAACCGTCTCGATGGAGCTCAAACCGGGAATGAAGACGGGCCGCTCCGGAAAATAGCCCAGGCGTTGGCGGAGCGCGTGGCCGCTCTTGCCAATCGGAAGCCCGAGCACCTCGGCGCGTCCGCCACTCGGCTCGAGAAAGCCGAGAAGAGTCTTGAGAAGCGTGGACTTTCCGGCTCCGTTCGGTCCCAAAAGACCGATCACACCGGCGTCGATAACGAGGGAGAGGGAACTGAGCGCCTCTTTGTTTCCGTAACGAACGGTGAGGTCGTGCGTGCGTAGTAACGTCATGTCGTACTCAGAGACCTTAACGGAATCAGGGGCTCTGGAGTTCCGCGCACTCGGCGACGATACCACGACGCCATAAAAGTGCTTTCCCTAGTCTCCCGGGATCACTAGAATCAGCGGAGTCACTGAGGAGCTCGACTATTCTAGTTGCTCCGGAGAGGGTCAAGATTTGGAGTCGTGTTGGTAGGCTGCTGAGACCGGACATCTGCAGCTGCGCTCGGTCTCCTCGGAGCACTGCCAGTCAGGCGGGTGCGATCCAGGTGAGAACGATGGTCGAGCTCACCGTCCTTGCTCTGGTCGCTTATCTCGTGTTTCAGGCGGCGCCAGCCGTCATCTCGCGCGTCGGCTTCCTGAACGAGCTCACAGCCATCGCGAACTCTCCCGTGTTAGAAGACGCCGCTGTCCTGCCCCAGAAAGTTCTGGACGCTGCCGCGAACCGCAGCATCGCTGTGGTCTCGGAGAACCTTCACGTCACGCGCGACCAGGGGCAGAGCAAGACGATTATCGACGTCCGCTACGAGCTGTTCATGAATTTTTTTCCACGCTTCACCTATGTGTGGCACGTGGAGGACCACGTCGAAGCCCTCTTGTTCTGAATTTCGTAGCGGAGCGTAGAGCCGCACGGAGGCGCGAGGCGGCACATGCGTCCGCGCTTTTTGTCTGCTCTGATTCGCCTAGGCGTGTGTGTCCATACGCGAGGGTAATTCTTGCAAAAGGGTAACGAAAAGCTTCTGCGGCTGGTTCATAACCTCGAGAAGAGTATCGAACAAGCCATCTCGAGCTCGCCGCAAGTCGAAGAATGCTTGACGCGCGTTCGCGATCAGGGCTACGAGCTTTCGCTCGTGTTGCAGGCGACCCTTGCTTTCGCTCCTGTCGGCGAGCTCGATCAAAAAGAGGTCGAGGAAGTGGCCGGTGTTTTCAATGAAAGCGACGCGCAATTTCGGATGAGCACGCTCGACCGGAAATTTCTCTGCTCGCTCAAAATTGCAGTGGACGAAGAGAAATAGGTCTTTCCATCCTCACCTCCTGAAGACGTCGGCTCCGGCGAATTGGGCGACGTCGAAGAGCTCCTCTTCGATTCTCAGCAGCTGATTATATTTGGCGACGCGATCGGTGCGGCTAGCCGAGCCCGTTTTGATTTGGCCGCTTTTGGTCGCGACGGCGAGATCCGCAATCGTCGTGTCCTCGGTCTCTCCGGAGCGATGCGAGATCATCGAGCTATAGCCGCTTCGGTGGGCTAGCTCGACCACTTCCATCGTCTCGGTCAGCGTCCCGATTTGGTTCAGCTTGATGAGGATGGAGTTGGCCACGCCTTCGTCGATGCCGCGCTTCAGCCGCGCTTCATCGGTGACGAAAAGATCGTCTCCCACGAGCTGCACTCGGGAACCGAGCGCCGTCGTGAGCTCCCGCCAGCCTTCCCAGTCATTTTCATCGAGACCGTCTTCGATGGACACGATGGGGTAAAGGTCCACCCATTCCGTGTATTTCGCTATCAGATCGCTCGCGGATAAGTGGTCGCCGCCGGATTTCGCCATGACGTACTGACCCGAATCGTGAAACTCGCTCGCCGCGACATCGAGTGCGAGCCCAATTTCTTCGCCCGGCGCATACCCGGCCTCCGTGATCGCGGTCATCAGCAGCTCGAGCGCCTCCTCGTTCGATTTAAGGCTCGGGGCAAAACCGCCCTCGTCGCCCACGGAGGTCGTGAGACCTCGTTTCTCGAGAATTCCCTTGAGCGTGTGGAACGTCTCCACACCCGCACGCAACGCTTCGCTGAAGCTCGGAAGCCCCGCGGGAACGATCATGAATTCCTGGATATCGAGATTGTTGTTGGCGTGCGCGCCTCCGTTGACGACGTTCATGAACGGGACGGGCAAAACACTCGCCATGGGACCACCGAGATAGCGATATAGCGGAAGCTCGAGGGCGTCCGCGGCGGCCCGGGCGCAAGCGAGCGAGACCGCGAGGATGGCGTTGGCGCCGAGGCGGCTCTTGTTCGGCGTGCCGTCGAGCTCGAGAAGAAGTCGGTCGATGAGCACCTGCTCGAGAGCATCCTCCCCCATGAGCTCGGGGGCGATCTCGTCCATGATGTGGGTCACCGCTTTTCCCACGCCTTTGCCGCCATAGAGCTCTGGGTCTCCGTCCCGCAGCTCGATGGCCTCGTGCGCTCCGGTCGATGCGCCCGACGGGACCGCGGCACGTCCGAAGCCTCCTCCCTCGAGTTTCACTTCCGCTTCAACAGTAGGATTTCCCCGCGAATCAAGGATTTGCCGGGCTTCGATTGCTACAATCGTCGTCATCTCAAGTCCTCGCCTTGTGCCTCCCGCCGGTCGCGTTGGGGTCCCAATTGACACGCCCAACGGCCTGTGATATCAAAACGGGTTAGCATTGAGGTATCTTATCGAATGATGACGGGAGTGTCTCTAAGTACGGGTCTGCGTTCAGTTCCTCTCATGCTACGGAGGCCCCTAAGCAAGACATCCGTGGAGGAGCTCTCGAGGGGGATGCGATCGTGACGAACACCCAAGCTCTTTTCTTCTGTGGTGTTCTGGCGTTTTCTTTCCCGGCCGGCGCGGCGGAAGCCGGGTCGAGCTTTACCATCGAGCTCCAGGGGCAAGTCCGAGACGAGGTCGGGGAGCCTCTCGTCGGCGCTGTGATCTCGGTGTTCGGCAAGAACCTGGTCCAGGGGGCCCTCATCGCCGTCAGCGACGAGGCCGGACAGTTCCAAGTGAGTGCCATGCCTCCAGGTATCTACCGGCTGCGCGCCTATCTTTCGGGTTTTCTGCCTTCCGCCTATGCCCGCGTAGTGATTAGCGAGGGGATGGAACAAGTTGGCTCCATCATGATGAGCTTGACGACCACGGGTGGAACCGATGGGTCGGGGGCGCGGGTCGAAGCAGACCGCGGGCGCGCTGTAGCGGAGCTGGTCTGGTTGTTGCAGCACGGCGAGCGCAACCTATTGCGAGATGAAGAATGGTCCATTCCCACTGTCGCGCTCGCTCTCGACGACAGCAAGGGGGGCTCGGGGCCCGAGCTCGCGTTCCGCGATGCTTCGATAGGAGGAGAGTTCGGGGTGCGGCTGGCCGCCTTCGACGATGGGCTCAGCGACTTTCCCGGCGCGGGTGCTGGATTGGACGGTCGGCTCGCCTACGCACGTTTGTTCATCCCGAACGAGAACGAGGACGGCCACTGGCTCGTCAGCGCGCAAGTGCTCGAGTCGGCCCTTTCGTCGTGGGCCGGTCGAGCCGAGTACGAAAAAACAACTGCGGGTAACCATCACCTCTCGGCGGGCGTGACCTACGGCAACTACCTCTACGGCGATCTCGCGGATTTTCGACCGCCGGAAGCAGCGCTCTCTTTTCGGCAGATGGGCGCGCGTTCCATCGAGTGGTTCGGTTCGGCTTATGCGTCGGATCGGTTCGAGATCGGCTCCGTCTCGATCGATGCGGGAGTCACGTACGAGCATTACAGTTTTCTGGACAAGTCAGGATATTTGTCCCCGCGACTGGAGCTCGCTTATCCCCTGGGCTCCGGTGCGAAGACGGTCCTTCGCGGATTGGTCGACTATCGCGTGCTGGCTCCTGGTGGTGAGGACATTGGACTTTTGTCGCAAGTGGCTTTTTCGGATGTCTTCGGTCCCACTTTGGCGAGACGCTCGTCTCTCAAGGGCCAGCGCACGGCGCGGGTCCAGCTTGGTCTCGAGCGGCAGCTGAGCGAGCGAACGCGTGTAGCCGTCCGCATGTTCCAGGAAAGCGCCGTCAATCAGCTCGCCAAGGTCTATTCGAAAGATCACGCAAACATGGAGGGTGCCGGGCATTTCACGGTCCGAAACTACGGTGATTTCCGAACCCGGGGCGTCGGCCTTTCCGTGTCCCAGCGTTTCGGCGCCACGGAAGGCTCTGTCGCCTACACGTTCGGCATGGGGCGTGCGATAAATTCGCTGCACTTTGCCGCGGCCTCACACGACGAGGAGATCCATGACCTGACCACTCAGGTGGCCACATTCATCGACCGTACACGGACGCGCGTTCAGGCTGCTTATCGATTTATCAACCATCCGGTTTTTGCGCCGGACGGCCAGGGGTTTGCGGCGGGCTCGAAGCTCGATTCTCGCTTCAACATTCAGGTCTACCAGCTGCTTCCGTTCGTCGGTTGGGACGGTACGAGCTGGGAGGTCATGGTGGCTGTGCGGAACCTGTTCTACGGAGACTTCGAAAGCGCGTCCTTTCTGGACGAGATTTCCGTTATCCATGCGCCCCGACGTGTATTGGGCGGCGTAACGGTTCGCTTTTAGCACGACTTTCAACCCCTCTTGCGATCCTTGTTTTTGGATTTTATATCCATAATTATGGATTCAAGGATGAAGGTTACCTTCCGCCGGAAAGTTAACTCGTTCTAATTGAGTGATTTAGATCATTGGCAGTTGTAGCGAACCCGGTATAGAACTTGCTATTAAAGAAGTGGATTAGCGTACGAACAACCGTTTCGAGAGGTGGATAAGCCGACGTGGCGCAGCTTGATTCTGGATCGTGGAAGATACCGCTCGTCTTGCTGACGAGCGCGATTTTGCTCGCGCTCTCGGTCCACAACATCCAGCTCAAGTCCCGTTTCCAGAGTCTCGACGACGGCGTTTTTTGGGACGACCATCTAGGCCGCGTCTATGCGAAACGTATCGATCCCGACAGCCCGGCCTCAAAGGCCGGGCTTCGTGTCGGTGACGTTCTCGTTCTGCTGGCGAACGAGCCCGTAGCGGCGGCGGCAGACGTGCGGAGGGTGCTCGACGCTTCGCGTGACGGCGAGGAGCTCGCCTATCAGATCATCCGCGAGGAAGCGCGACAAGCGCTTTCACTGATCGTAGCTCCACTCCCGAAGGGCAATGTTCCCGCTTACTTTTTTCTCGCGGCCGTGGGTATTTTCTCGCTCGGCGTCGGGACCTACGTCTACGTGCGGCGCCGCGGCGTTGCGGCGACGGCCCACTTCTACTTGCTCTGCTTGTTCTGGTTTCTCGGCTACGGCTTTTCGTTTACCGGGGCACTGGATGGTTGGGACACGGCGTTTTTCTGGATCGACCGCGTGGGACTCTTGTTCTTCCCGCCAATTTTCTTGCACTTCGCCCTCTGTTTTCCGACCAAGCAGGCGATGGTGGAGAGACGTCCCGCGGTCCTGTGGACGCTATATGTCCCTTCGGTGGTTCTGCTCTATGCGAGCCTAACCGCCGAGATAGCTTTTTTCTCGAGCTTCTCGTGGGGCGTTCAACTCTTCGTCGGCACGAACAGCTTCCTGAATCGGATCATCCCCGCCTTCGGTTCGGTTATGTCGCTTTTGGCCTTCGCGGCCTTCGTGAGCTCCCATCGGCACTCGCGCAGCATCACTGTCAAGAAACAGACCAAGTGGATCGTCTGGGGTACCGGATTCGGCTCGCTGCCTTTCGCGCTGTTTTATGCTGTGCCCTACTTGGTCGGGGTTACCCCGACGCTAACGATGGAGCTTTCCATCGTGCCGCTCGCTTTCATCCCGATCTCTTTTGCCTATGCGATCGTCAAGTACCGCTTGATGGACGTGGAGGTGCTTTTCAAGCGCGGGATGGTCCTGACGCTCGCGACGGCGGTCATCGGAGGTCTCTACCTCGTGATCTTTTTGGCCAGCGCGAATTACATGGTGGGCAACGAGCACAGCACGATTCTCGCGCTCTTGTCCGCGATCGTCGTGGTACTGCTCTTTACGCCTATCAAGAGCCGTATCCAAAACGTCATCGATCGGTTGTTCTACCGCGAGCGTTACGACTACCGCCGCGCGCTTCTCGCTTTTTCGCAGGACTTGAACGCGCATCTCGACCTCGATCGTCTGTCTTCGCGCCTGGTGGAGCGGATCGGCGACACGTTCGAAGTCGAGAAAGTCGCTCTCCTCGTCCCGACTGATAATGCGCTGCGCGTACAAGCAGGCCACGGTCTCACGGACAAGGAGTGGAAGAGCGTCCAGGTTGCGGACGACTCGCCGCTTTATAATCGACTCGCCTCGGGAGAGGCCGTTTATTACGGGGAGTTCGACTGGGACCCCGTCAGGAACTTCGCCAAAGGTGAAGCGGGCGACGGTCTCGCCATAGATAACCTGCAATACGCCATCCCGTGCCGCTCGCATGACAAAGTCGTAGGCGTCATCTTGTTGGGAAGGCACTGGGATCAAAGTGCGTTATCGAGCGAGGACATGGATTTGCTCACGATGCTCTCGGGGCAGGCCGCGACTGCGCTCGAAAATGCTCGGCTGTACCAGTCTCTCGAGCGCAAGGCAAAGGAGTTCGAAGCGCTCAAAGAGCACAGCGAGCACACGATCGAGTCGCTAGAAGCCGGCATTTTGGTGCTCGATCTCGAGGGTCGGGTGGTGCGCTTCAACCGAGCGCTCGAAGGGCTCTACGGTTTGACGCGTCAAGAAGCGATGGGGCGCTCCTTCACCGAGCTGTTTCCCTTTTCACTATGCGAGACCCTCGAAGCCTCGATGGGCGAGGAGTGGTGGGCCCGGGCCGAGACCAGCGGGATCTCGCGTCTGAACTTGACGAATCTTCGCGACGAAGAAAAAGTAGTAAAGCTTCAAGTAGCGCCCTTTCTCACCGACAAGGAAGCTCCCGAGGGCACGATTGTAATTTTCGAAGACGTGACAGCACGTGTGGAGATGGAAACGCAGCTCAGGCTCCGTGAGAAAATGGCTTCCCTGGGGCTTCTCGCCGCCGGTGTCGCCCATGAAGTCAACACGCCTTTGACGGGGATCAGCAGCTTCACCCAAATGCTCCGAGACCAGACCAGTAAGGACGATCCGAAATCGAAGCTGCTCGAGAAAATCGAGCGCCAAACGGAGCGAGCTTCCAAGATCGTCAACAACCTCCTGAATTTTGCCCGGCAGGGTCGCTCGGGCTTTGTCGCGGTTCAGCTCAACGACGTCATCCGCGATGTCTTGTCGCTACTCGAGCACCAACTGACGCGCTCACGTATCAAGGTGCGACTGGAGCTCGCCGACGTTCTCCCCCGAGTCATGGGAGACGAGAACAAATTGCAGCAAGTCTTCTTGAATCTCATCCTCAATGCCCAGGATGCGATGCCGTCCGGTGGCTGGCTAACGATGACAACCGCGATGCGCGGCGTGGAGGTCGTTGCAACGGCGTCGGATACCGGCCACGGCATCGGCCTCGAGGATGTCAAACGTATCTATGATCCGTTCTTTACGACGAAACGAGCCGGCTCGAGTGGAACTGGGCTGGGCCTTTCGATTACCTACGGGATCATTCAGGAGCATTCTGGTCACATCAATGTCGAGAGCTCGCTTGGCAAGGGCACGAGCTTCCTGGTCCGTCTCCTGAAGGCTTCTGACGCCGCGGACGAAGACAGCACTATACAGAGGACTCAGCAAACTCTCTGACGCCGTGTAGCCCCGGGCCGCGTAACAGTATCAAGGTTTCGATTCGAGGAGTGGCCTAGATCGTCTTGGACTTGCGAATGAGTCGCGCCACAATGGGTTCTGGTTATGAGTGAAAAGGGAACCGTTCTCGTCATCGACGACGAAGAGGTGATGCGGGAGATCCTCGTATCGCTTCTCTCGTCCGAGGGCTACCGCATCAAGCTTGCTGGGACGGGTGAGGACGGTATCGCCGTTGCGTCGCGCGAGCCGATCGACCTGGCCATCGTGGACGTCATGCTCCCCGACCAGTCCGGAATCGATGTTCTGGACGAGCTCAAGCGCATCGACTCCGAGCTCGTCGCGATCATGATCACCGCTTTCGCCTCGGTCGAGACCGCCATCGAAGCGATGAAACGGGGTGCCTTCGACTACGTGACGAAGCCGTTCAAGAACGACGAAGTGCGCCTGGTCGTCGCGAACGGCATGAAGCAACGGCGCCTCGTCCACGAGAACCGCACCTTGAAAGCCGCTTTGAGCGACCGGCAGCGCTTCGACGTTCTCGTCGGCAAGTCTCCGCGCATGCAGGATGTTTACGCGCTCATCCGACAAGTGGCGCCTTCGAAGAGCACGGTATTGATTACGGGCGAAAGCGGGACGGGGAAAGAGCTCGTTGCGAAGGCGATCCACAATCACAGCACACGGAAAACGAAGCCTTTCGTGACCGTCAATTCCGGCCTTCCCCCGGACTTGTTGGAGAGCAACCTCTTCGGCCACGTAAAAGGTGCTTTTACCGGCGCGGTCAGCCCCAAGAAAGGTCTTTTCGAGATCGCCGATGGCGGCAGTATTTTTCTCGACGAGATCGGCACGATCCCCATCGAAACGCAAGCCAAGCTGCTGCGTGTCATTCAAGAAAAGGAGTTCATGCGGCTCGGGGGGATCGACAATATTCGGGTGGACGTGCGGATCATTGCAGCCACCAATAGCGATCTCAAACTCCTCGTCGAAGAGGGAAGCTTCCGCGATGACCTCTTTTATCGGCTGAACGTCATCAACGTTTTATTGCCACCGCTCCGGCAGAGAAAAGAAGACTTATCTCTTCTCGCCCTGCACTTTCTCAAGAAATATGGCGACGAGAACGGGCGCGTGGGTCTGCGCCTTTCTCCCGAGGCCGTGCAGTCACTCCTCGAATATGATTGGCCTGGGAACGTACGCGAGCTCGAGAACGTTATCGAGCGCTCGGTGGTGCTCGCCTCCGGTCCGCTCATCGGCCGCGGTCTCATTCCCGATCACGTCCGCTCTGGCTCAGTGTTTCGCTTGCCTAGAATCGTCGTGCCGAAAGACGGCATCTCATTTCGTGACGTCATCGCTGGCTTTGAGAAGAAGCTGATCGAATCGAGTCTCGAGGCTTCGGGCGGGGTTCAGAAAAAGGCAGCGCACTTGCTCGGCTTGAAGCCGACCACCCTCAATGAGATGATCAAGCGCTATAACATCAGCTTGAGGATAAAAGAGCCATCGTCGACACGCTGACGAGACGAGTCGAGACAGGAAGTACTTTCGTGATGAGACATATCTCAACGCTCCTGATGATCGCGGTCTTGGCGCCGCTCGCTTCCGCCGACGAGCGCATCGACAAGCTATCCCCCGAGCACAAGCTCTGGATCGAGCGCGACGTCATCTACATCATCACCGAACGTGAACGCGAGGTGTTCTTGTCGCTAGGCGCGCTCGAAGAGCGCAACCGTTTCATCGAGGCCTTCTGGAGAAAACGAGATCCCAATCTCGCGACCCCCGAGAACGAGTTCAAGATCGAGCACTATCGCCGGCTCGAATATGCCAACAGCCATCTCGGTAGGGAAACGTTTCGAGAGGGATGGCGCACCGACCGGGGACGCTACTACATCATTCTCGGTGAGCCTCAAAGCATCATGCGTTTCGACGGCTATTCGGAGCTCGTCTCGTCGCACCTCTGGTTCTTTCAAGGAAAGGCCGGCTCTGGCACGCCGTCTTTCTTCTATCTGCTGTTTTTCAAACGGAACGATTTCGGTGAGTACAGACTTTACAACCCCATGGTAGATGGGCCGCAAGCTCTTTTGAACGCGTCGGGTTTTACACCTGGGGACGGAGACCAGCGCGCGGCGTTTCAGACGCTTCGACAGGTCTCGGCGGAGCTCGCGCAAGCGTCGTTGTCGCTCGACCCGAGCGAGCCTGGCGATTTTCGGACAGCTCGCCCGTCCATGGGAAGCCAGTTAATGATGGCGCGGATCGAAGAGTCTCCCCGGCGAGCGATCCGGACCGATTACGCCGAAGCGTGGCTGAGGTATGGCAATCGCGTCTCGGCGGAATATTCGTTCAACTACGTGCCGTCGCGAAGCGTCTTCTCGGTGCTTGCGGATTCTTCGGGGATGGCGCTTGTCCATTTTAGTATCGAGATCGACCCCCAAAACTTTTCGCTCGAGACCGACGAGCAGCGGTCGAAGTTCTACACGACTCTTGACCTTTCTATCGAAGCTGTTAGCACGGGCGGGCAGCTCGTGCTCGCGGCCGAGAAACAGGCCTATATCGAGCTCACTCCTAGCCAGATGAGAGAGCTCGGTACACGGGCATTTGCCTATCAAGACGATTTTCCGCTCGTTGCCGGGGACTTCAACGTCACAGTGATCGTGAGAAATCGCGTCGTCTCCCAATACACGGTGGCGGAATCGGAGATTCACATCCCGCGATTCACGAAGAAAACGCCGGTGCTGACAGATGTCATCCTCGCTTTCGAGTCCACTTTCGTCGGCGGCACGTTGGACGACACGCTCGTGCGAACCTACCAAGTCGGGAAACTGCGCTTTCAGCCGGCGGCGAACAACCTCTTCGTCATCGGAGACACGGTCCATCTGGTGACACAGGCCTTCGGAGTGTCGCCGGATCACAAGATCGTGTTCGAGCTCTGGGAAGGCGACAAGTTGTTGAAGTCGTTAGAGAGTGGCGTAACGGCAAATGGCGTCGTCGTGGATCACCTCAAGCTCGAGAACATGGTCGGCGGCAACTTTCCGATCGTTGCTCGCCTCGTCTCACCGGCGGGCGAGACCCTGTCGACCAAGAGGACGGAGATAACCGTATCACCGCGCTCTGTCGCCAACCGACCGGGCTTTGTCTATCGCCGCGGGGTGAACACTCGCATCCCGGGCCTCTTGAGCTTAATGCGTGGCGAACAGCTATGGAAGCTCGGAGATGTAGCAAACGCGAAAGTCGCTTTCGAAGAGGCCCTCGCATCTGGCAATGACCGGCTCGTGCCGGCTCGATGGATGCTGGCCAACGTGCATTTGAAGGAAAAACACCCTGACGATGCGCTTGCTCTTCTCGAGCCGCTCGAGGAGCCTTTCCCGGACCAGTTCGAGGTTGTGGCTGGGCTCGGCCTGGCCTATTACCTGAAAGGGGATTATGAGACCGCGGTCGGCTATCTGAGCCGAGCTCGCGACATCCGTCCGCCCGACGCCATGCTGTGCAACGCTCTTGGTGATATTTACGAGCGCCTCGGCGATCGTGACAAAGCGCGCGAAGCTTTCGAGAGCTCGATCCAGCTCGATAAAGAACAACCCACCGTGCGCGAGCGGCTCGCTTCTCTGACCGCTCAAGCCGAGAAGAACTGACGCCGTTTTTTCGCTGATGGCGTTTACAAGCGTTCAGAAGATTCGCTTCGACGACGTCGACGGAGCGGGTATCGTCTACTTCCCCCAGTTTTTTCACTTGTGTCACGCTGCTTTCGAGGACTTTTTCGACACCGCTGCCCCTGTCTCTTATCCCGAGCTCGTCTGCGAAAAGCGTCTAGGGTTTCCGACCGTGGCGATCGTGAGCGCGTTCCACGCACCCCTGGCCTACGGAGACATCGCAATCGTAGAGCTCACCGTTAAAGAGATTGGACGCTCCTCGATGAAGCTTGGCTACGACATCCGCCGCGAACGTGACGGCGTCAAGTGCTTCCACGCCGATATCAGCACGGTCCTGGTGGATCTCGACAGCATGAAACCGAAGACCATCGAGCCCGAGCTCAGAGATATCCTCGAACAATTTCTTTCGGGCTGAGCCTCCCGGTCCGTCCTTTGAGTTCGGGGCCGCAAAAAGCAAGGGGATGTGGGGATAGTGATCTATTCTGTCTTTTATCCCCACCTCTCCTTGCTTTTTGCATTTCCGGCAGGCTAATCCTGAGAGGGCTTTGCGTCGGCGTTGAACTGTCTCTTATCAATAACTTAGCTGCGGTGGCTCCCGTCGCCGCCGGCATCCCTCAGCGTGATCGGCGCGACGGTCGATTCGGCTCACCTGTTCTTCGGGAATGTCTCTTCGGGCGACAGGCCCTATCTCTCGATCGTCGCCATAACGTCCCTCATGTTGCTCAGTGCGTTCGTGCTGAGGCGTCGTCTAGGCTCCGCTGAGGTGGCCTCGTGAGCGTGATAGCACTCGAGGCCGCTTCGAGGTGGTACGGCAACGTCCTCGGCTTGAGCCGCGTCAGCCTGGAATTCGAGCCCGGCGTGACTGCGCTTCTCGGACCGAACGGCGCGGGAAAATCCACGCTCCTCAAGCTGGTCACGGGCCTTCTTCGCCCGAGTTCGGGAACCGTGTCGGTACTCGGTTTAGCGCCGTTCGCCAATCCCACGATTTACGCGCGGCTCGGTCTCGTGCCTGAGGAAGAAGAGTTCCATGCGCGCGTGAGCGCGGTTGACTAGCTGGAATACCTCTTGCGCCTTCACGGTTTCGACGAGACGGACGCGGCACCGCGCGCGCAAAGCGCTCTCGGAGGTGGGTCTCGAGAGCGTGGCCGAAAGCCGCGTGACGACGTTCAGCAGAGGCATGAAACAACGGCTTCGCATCGCGCAAACGGTCGCGCACGACCCAGATATCCTCGTTTTCGACGAGCCGCTGATGGGCCTCTACCCCGTCGGGCGCCGCGACGTCATCGACTCGATCCGCGGGTGGGGCAGCCAGGGCAAGACGGTGCTCGTCTCGAGCCACATCCTTCACGAAGTAGAGCTTATGACGCGCGAAGTCGTGTTGATGAACACGGGCAAAGTCATGGCCAGCGGCAACATTCATGAGATCCGCCGCTTGATGGACGCGCACCCGCATCGAATACTCATCGCCACACCGGATCCAAAAAAACTCGCCACTTGCTTGATCGGCCAAGACGACCTCCACTCCATCTCTTTCTCCGAAGAGCGGTCGCAAGTGGAGCTCGAAACGCGTGAGCCGGACCGCTTCTATGCTTTGCTGGCCGAGCTCGTCCTCGACGACGCGGCGACGACCCACGAAATCTCTTCCCCAGACGACAATCTCGAGGCAGTTTTTCACTACCTGGTCGGAAAATGAGCACGAGCCCCTTTTTCTCGTCGCACAATGGAATTTTTCGCAGCTTCTGTGGTCGTCGCGAACTCTCGCCATGGGCGGTCTCGCAGCGACTCCCGTTCTAATTGCGCTCATCTATCGCGCCGCGGTGCTCTTCGAGATCGCCCCGCAGGGCACGGGCTTCGGTGTGTTCGCGGCACTCACCGCAACCGTAAGCTTTCCCTTCGTCGCGCCGATGCTGTCGCTCTTCTACGCGAGCGGTGTCACGAGCGACGACGTCGAAGCAGGCACCATGCGCTACTTGCTGACGCGTCCCATAGCCCGGCCCGAGCTTCTCGCGGGCAGGATGCTCGGGATGCTCATGATGGTGCTGTTCCTCTTCCTGCCGCCTTTCGTGATCGGCTTCTACCTCACCGTGGCGCCGAGCGGCTGGCAGGAGGTCGGCACACGTTTTCCAGCCCTGCTGTGGGACGTGATGGCTGGAATCCTGGGGTTGTTCGCTTATAACGGCTTGTTTTCTCTCACGGGAACCGTTCTCAAACGGCCGCTACTCTTCGGTCTGTTTTTCGTGTTCGGCTGGCAAGCGGGAGCCGCCATCGTCCCGGGAACGGCGCGCTATCTCACCATCACGCATTATCTGAGCTCGCTTTTTCCCCATGGGAGCTTCCAGGGAACGCTCGCCCGACTGATGGGCCAGCCTTCACTCGAAGCCGAAGAAACTTATTACGACCTCGTGCGGGTCGAAGCGGTGAGTCATCTGCCGGATGACCCTTTGCTGTCGCTACTACGAGATTCAATCATCCAGCGAATGGAGCGCGCTAAGCGGAACGCCCATCAGATCCTCCGCTCGGTGTTCATGGGCGAGCCCGGCATGCGCCTCATCTTGAGCAACTTGAACCACCCGGATCGCTACCTACGCTCGAGCGCCATCGAGGCTCTCGAAGTACGAGTGGATCCCTCCGTGCTCGGGGGCATTCTGCCGCTATTCGAGCACGAGAACACCTGCGTCATCGCCGAGCATGGCGGCTCGCAATTCGAGCTTCCCACGCGCAGCCCGCGTGAAGTGCTCGCCGAGCTGACGCGCCACCGCTCCCCCTGGGTACGTGCCTGCGCCATCTATGTCGTGGGATGGGCGGGAGACATCGAAGACCTCGAGCCGCTCGAAGACCGCCTCGACGATCCGTATGAGCTCGCGCGACTCAACGCCATCGAGGCCATCGGCCGGCTAGGCAACGAGGAAAGCCTGGGGCGGCTCGCAACTCTGAGCTCCGAGAACGTGGGGATCGTCAAAACCTACGCGGATGCCGCGATGGACGAAATCCGCGCCCGACTCTAGGTCACATCCCGAGTAAGTTGGGAGGCCACGGCATGCGTGGCCTTCGCAACTTTCTCGGGATCTCCCAGGTAATAATGTTGCACGGGCTTCAGATCGTCTTCGAGCTCGTAGACGAGTGGGATACCGGTGGGGATGTTGAGGCCAACGATCTCTTCTTCCGATACGTTGTCGAGATATTTCACGAGGGCCCTCAAGCTATTCCCGTGAGCCGCTATCAAGACTTGCTTCCCGGCCGCGACATCAGGGGCGATCGTGTCTCTCCAATAAGGCAGGAAGCGCTCGACCATGTCTTTCAAGCACTCCGAGAGCGGTAACTCGCCCTCCGACAAGCCCGCGTAGCGACGATCGTGGCCTGGGAAGCGATCGTCGTCACGTTCGAGGGCGGGCGGGGAGATCGCGTAGCTGCGGCGCCAAATCTTGACTTGGTCCATTCCGTGCTTTTCCGCAGTCTCTGCTTTATTGAGACCTTGGAGCGCTCCGTAGTGACGCTCGTTCAACCGCCAGTGGCGTCGCACCGGGATCCACATGAGATCCATCTTGTCGAGCCCGAGCCAGAGCGTTCGAATGGCGCGCTTGAGAACCGACGTATAGGCAATGTCGAAGCTATAGCCTTCTTGCTTCAAGACACGCCCTGCCTCGCGAGCCTCGGCGATGCCTTGCTCCGTCAAATCGACATCCGTCCACCCGGTGAAGCGGTTCTCTTTGTTCCAGACGCTCTGGCCGTGACGAAGAAGAACGAGCTTTTTCATCTAGGTGGTGGATGGGGCCACGGCACGGACCTCTTCGGAGACGTCGTCCGAGAACGTCTCGAAGTTCTTGTCGAACATCCCGGCGAGCTTTCGCGCTTGGCGATCATAGGCTTCGCCATCCGCCCACGTGGCGCGCGGGTCGAGCACCTCGGATGGAACATTTGGGCAGGAGCGCGGCACATGTACACCGAAAATCGGATGCTCCGTCGTCCCGACCTCGTCGAGGGCTCCGCGCAACACCGCTCGCACCATGGCGCGGGTGTGGCTCAACTTCATCCGCTTGCCTTCACCGTAAGCGCCGCCGGTCCAACCCGTGTTAACGAGCCAGACGCTCACAGCATTCTTCTCGATGTTCTCGCCGAGCATCTTGGCGTAAACGGCCGGCTTGCGCGACATGAACGGAGCGCCGAAACACGCGCTGAAGGTTGCCTGCGGCTCCGTCACCCCGCGCTCGGTTCCAGCCACTTTAGCCGTGTAGCCCGAGAGGAAGTGATACATCGCCTGCGCGGGTGTGAGCTTCGCGATCGGTGGCAGGACGCCAAAAGCGTCCGCGGTGAGCATCAAGACTTGTTTGGGCGGTCCGCCCGAGCCGGACGGAGCCGTGTTCGGGATATGGCTAATCGGGTAGGATGCTCGCGTATTCTCAGTAAAGACGTCGCTGTCTAGGTCGAGCCGCCGGGACGCCGAATCGATGACGACGTTCTCGAGGATCGTACCGAACATGCGCGTCGTCTCGTAAATCTCGGGCTCGCCTTCCTGGGAGAGTCGGATGACTTTCGCATAGCAGCCGCCCTCGAAGTTGAACACGCCCTTGTCGCTCCATCCATGCTCGTCGTCACCAATCAAGGTCCGTTCCGGATCGGCCGAGAGCGTCGTCTTGCCCGTGCCCGAAAGTCCGAAGAAAATCGCGAGATCGTTCTCGTCTGCGCCGTAATTGGCCGAGCAGTGCATCGGGAGCACGTTTTTCGGCGGCAGCAAGTAGGTCATGACGGCCAGGATAGATTTCTTGATCTCTCCGGCGTAATCGGTGCCGCCGATGATCACTTCGCGGGTCTTGAAGTTCAAAACGACGAACACTTCCGAGCGCGTACCGTCTTGCTCGGGCACGGCGCAGAAAAGCGGCGCGTCGATAACGGTGAACTCGGGGACATGATTCGCGAGCTTCACGGGATCGTGCTCGCGGATGAACATATTGCGGGCGAACAGATTGTGCCACGCGCGCGTGT
Source organism: Acidobacteria bacterium bin61 (assembly GCA_963578475.1). Classification (GTDB taxonomy): domain Bacteria; phylum Acidobacteriota; class Vicinamibacteria; order Marinacidobacterales; family SMYC01; genus SMYC01. Next base: position 20,922 of record CAUZCL010000011.1, read on the forward strand.
TCACGACGCGGATCGGGATCTGATAATCCGGGTGGGCGCCGGCGTAGCAATCCTGAACGAAGAGATCCCGGCCCTGGAGGTAGGCCGTCAGGCGAGCCTTGAGCCTCTCGAAGTTCTCGGGCTCGAACGGCTTGGCCGCATCCCACCAGATCTCTTTCTCGCTTCCGGGCTCGCGGACGATGTACTTGTCGTTGGGCGAGCGGCCTGTATATTGACCCGTTTGAACCACTAGCGGGCCACGATGGGCGATGAGACCTTCGCGTCTCTGGACAGCGTGCTCGTAGAGCGCCGGAGTCGAAAGGTTCCACCAAACCGCATTCGCGTTGACGATTCCGTGATTCTTGAGATTGTGATGACTCCGGGATTCTCCGCGCTCTTCCATATTCGTGATTCCCCCTCGATTTCGATGGTTGATCGCAGGTGCTAGACCTGCAAAAGCCTCCAGCTCAGGACAATCTATACTAGATCTGAGACCACCGCCAGCGGATCGCGACGGAGAGCAACGAGCACATGAGCAGGGTTTTCCCCGCGGACCGCGCTCAACGCATGGGGAAGCTAAACGTCTCCGGGTTCTCGCTTTCGATACCGACGATCTCGTAACCGGAACCGCTCCTGCGGAGGTAGACAAGAACGGCAGTGTTCCAGTGAAGATTCTCCTCGTTGAGCGAATGAATCTCGGCACAGAGAAATGCGCTTCCGCTGTCTGGCAGCTCGAGTCTCGGATCGCGTGATGTGACCGGCTCGCTCAATCGTCGATGCTCACCAGAGAGGTTATCGAAGCTAGACCACGATGTTTGATACCGCGTCTCCGCGTCGACGAAACCATAGCGCTCGGACAAATTGGTGAAGTCAAGCCGGCCCCCTTTGATGCGGAACTCGGCAAGCGGGTTCATCACGTTGATGCCGAAGCGGCCGCATTTTTGCTGGCGCTCGACGAGCACATCCGCGAGATAGGCAGCGTGATCCGGATTGCTGAACTCGCCCGTCTCGACAATCGCGTCTAGCTCTTCTCGGGTGAAGCGCATGAGGATCTTGGCCGCCCAGAACGCGTCGCGCGCGGTCATGCGCACGAAGGCCGGGTTCGGGTAGTCGTTGCGCCAAGCTACGCAATCAAAGAGCTCGCTCTCGATTCGCCCGACCGCTTCGTATTCAGGATAGGGGGGCCACTTTGCGCACCGATATTCTGGCACGCGGAAGCCGAATCCGAGCATGTTCCGCTTCGCGTCTCGGAAGTCGAGCGTGTACGAAAAGGTGAGGGGGGCGCCTTGCATGTCCACAGAGCCGCTCCCGAGGGTCGAGCCAAAATCCAGTATGAAGTGCCGCACGTGGTGCTCCCCATTCTCTTCGACCCAGGCGTCCTGCGTGTTCTGCACGCGCGTGTCGTCGTGGTTGAGCCAGGCGGCAAAGAGCCTCAGCCCACGTAGCTCGCAGCGATCTTCGTGCGCGATCACGTCGTTGGGATCGTCACTGCGCGTCTCGTAATAGCGGAACGGCCCAATGGGAATTCCGGGGAGATATTTGCTAGCCGTCACACGCATAGAGCCATCCGAAAGGCGCGGCACGAAACGGATGGAACGGCGGAAACGAAAATCCGTGAGCGGCATTTTGTCGCCATAGGTGTCCTCGACCTCGGTGCCGGGCGCGATCACGAAACGCTCGGTGTGGGCGTACACGATGTAGTTCTCCGGAGCGTGATAGCCGAGCGCGTAGAAGATCTTCGTCGCTATCGTTTCCGCCGCGGAGGCGACCTCGGGGATCTCGACGGGGTCGAGCTTGATCACATAGCGCTCGTCTTGCTCGTCGTAAATTTGAAATCCGGGGGTGAGCCCTTGACTCTTGCTCAGGAACACGGTCCACGTTTCTTCCGGATCGGGTCCAGAGCCGCGATTCGATCCGCGTATGAGCTCTTCAATGCTCATGCGCTCGAGCCCGTGCCGGTTCGTGAACCAGCTGCTATTCGGCACTTCGTCGAGCGTGTTGACGTTCGTCACCTCTGTTCCGATGGAAGAGGCTCCAAAATCGTGAAACATGTGACCGAAGCGGTCAAACATGTCGGAGAGCTCGATCTCTTCCGGCTTTTCGGGAACGTCGAGCTTGTCGTTATCCGCCAAAAGAGGATCGTCCGGGTAGAACTTTTGAGCTTCGAGCAACGAGCTCAAAAAGACCGGGACCAACAACGAGAACGAGATTCGTCTACCCATCGGCGTCAGAAAGCTGGTCCAGCATTGATGTGAAACTTGAAACCTTCGGTGCTGTTAGCGAAATCCATCCGAAGCGCCATTCCGCCCGGCGCGTGGGTTCGGATACCGAAGCCGTAGCCGGTATGCATGCGATCGAAATTGAAGTCACTCTTATGGGCGAACACTTTCCCCGCATCGAGAAAGACAGTAAAGTCCACAAAAGGCATGACCTCCCACCGATATTCCGCCGCGACATAGAGATTGCGCCTGCCCCGAAAGCGCCATTCACGAAAGCCCCGGACCGTCGTGGCGCCGCCAAGCGTCTCCATCAAATAGAACGGAACTTCTTTGCCGCTATCGGCTACGGAGTGCGACGTGTAGAAGCGCAATGCCAAGATGCGGCTTTTGGGCCCGAGCGGGATGTAGCCTTTGACATCCGCTACGACCGGCGTGAAGTCGTATCGGCTAAGACCGGTATCCTCGTAGCGCTCGGCAGTGATGCGGGCCACGACGCCCACGGCAGGATCCGACTATTTGTCACGCAGGTCGAACTCAGCCCACCCACCGGTGACGAGGAATTCGGTCCGCGGGCTCATGAAGCCGGGCACTCGGTCGGGATCAAAAACCTCTTCGATGGAGCTTTCCACCTCGCCCAAATCGGTCCTCGCCGAGAGCCATCCGCCTTGAGCGCCGAGAGAGAGAAGCCCGCGAGGGTTGAGCCAGAAATAACCCATCGCGCGCTGGTCGTTGAGCAAATAGGTCGAGCGATCGTCAACCCTCGAGTCGTTCCCAAGGCCGTAGACGCGCAGCGACGTCAAATCACGATACTCGCCTCGGAATTTGAGCTCGACGCGCCGGCCGATTTGCGGAGGCGGGAAGATGACTTCCGCATCCGGGGTCGTGTAGCTGCGCGTCGAGTAACGGCCGTTGGCCTGGAACTGAAAGTATTGGGACTCGAGGCCGTGGATATAGCCGCCGCCGAGCGCAAAGCCCGAGCCGGAGGGCATACCGCCGAAAACGGGACGAAAGCCGTGCCAGCCTTTGACGAGCCAATTTTGCGGGAACTTCGCTTTCTCCCAATTCTGGGGCGCTTCTCAGCGCCCGAAACTCTATACAGCTCGAGGTTCGCCGCTTTCTCACGCCTCTGCTTTTGCAGGATTTACTGACGACTCATAGTCTGAGGCTCTTGTTCTTCCTCCTTTTGAGCTAACGCGACGACGGACGACGCCATCAAAAACAACGTCATCATGACAACACGCATCAAGCTTGTTCCTTTTCGTTGAAGGCGACACGGGCGGTTCTGAGCCGCTCAGTTCAACGGATATTAGCGTGACGATCGACACAAAGAAATCGACGTCAGCGTCTTCGGCGACCGGCCACGCGCCGAGCGCCTCCGTCCGCTCGCCAGTTCTGATAGCGCCGAGCCAGCCGTCTTCGTCGAGCAAGTAGTAGCGGCCATCCACCGGATCGACGAAAAGATCCTAGTTCGTGTTGACCACGAAGCGCAAGTCGATCTCTCCGATGGGCGCTTCCACCGGCTCGCCATCGATCAATACGAGGATCGCGGGGCGCCGGCTGACGAAAAACTTGGGCGGCTCGGTCGAGATCGGAACCATGGCGAGCTGCGCTTCGCCGCGATCGAGATTCGCGAGCACGCGGTCGAGCGAGACGATGACGCCGTCGGCCGGAAAGTACGATTCCACTTCGGTGCGAAGCTCGATGGACGTCTTCGTCGACCCCGGCGGGAGAGACGGGAAGCTCGCTTTCAAAATCTCGAAACGCGTGATGCGCACCTTCCGGTTGTCGAGACCAACTTCGGTGTCCGCGGCAATCTCGAACGCTCCAAAGACCGGCGGAGCACTCTCCGACGAGGAGTAGGCCAGCGCGAGCCGCGCGCCCACGCGAGTCTGGTCGTCCCAGCTTTCGATTTGCGGCTGATAGAGAACGAGCTTCGCTCCGTTATCGCCAGGATATTCCCGCGGCCAGCTGAGCTCCTGAACCGGCTCGGCAATTTGTACCGGCTGCGCTGGCTGGACCGCTAGCAGGACGAGAGCTACTAAAAGGCGTGTCATAAGCTTGGAAACCTCAGATGCGATTCGATTTTGTCACCCATGTTACACATGTCGCACATTTCCTATTTGCGTATCGCGGCTTCGAGCTCCGCGACGAGGCGCTCTAGAGAAGCGTCACCTGGACGAAGCTTCAGAAGCCGGCGACCGTAGCGGCTCGCCTCCCCGTACTCTCCGCGATCGCGGTTCACCGTGACGAGCGCGAACAGAATCTCGGCGTCTCCAGAGTGCCGTTCATGGGCCTTCCTCAACACCGAAAGCGCTTCGTCAGCTTTACCGGTGCTCGAGAGCGCCACACCGTAGACATAACTAAAACGCGCCTGATCAGGCGCGAGCTTCGCGGCGCGCCCGAGCGCTTCGACCGCCTCCGTGTTTTTCTGAAGGCGCACGAGCGTTAGTCCGAGCGCATGGTAGACGCCGGGATCGTCGTCCTGGACGCCGAGCGCGTCTCGAAGCGTCGCCTCGGCATCTTCGTCTCGTCCCTGCATCCGGTAGAGATCCGCAAGATTCACATGAGCCTGCACGAATCGAGGGTCGAGCTCGAGGACGGATAGATATTCGCGCTCCGCCTCGGCGAGCTCGCCGAGCTGGATATGGACGAGACCGAGATTCATGCGCGCCTCCGGCCAGTCGGCATTGAGGCTCTGTACGGCTCGATATTCGGCGAGCGCGTCGGTCCAAATCGAGCGCTGCTCGGGCGTGAAGTAGTCGACGGGAACCGCGGCAAGAACACGCGCAGCCTCGATGCGCACCGCGCGGACATCATCCTCGAGGAGCGGAATGACGAGCTGATGCAACGTGGCCGGCTCGAGCGCTTCGGCGGCCTCGAGCGCGCCGAGCCGGAGGAGTGCATCCGTGCTTCGAAGGCCTTGCGGAAGATAGGGCATTGTCGGAAGACCGGCCAGAGCTGTCGCTTTCACGAGCGCCGGGACCTCCGGTTCGTTCACGAGGCTTGCGAGCGACGCGGTGTCGCGCGCGTGAAGCGCCTCTCCGTAATGCCGCGTCGGCGGATGCCCGTACCACTCGGCCACCTTGGCGGCGGCCCACGCCGGCGTCTCGGCCGCGTGGCATCCGTTGCAAGCGTTCGGGGCCTGAAGCGACACGGTCAAATCCGGACGCGGGACGCGTAGGCTATGATCACGGCGCGGGTCCACGACCATGTAAGTCGTCTCCGGCATGTGGCAATTGACGCAGGAAGCACCTTCCGTCCCCGGCTCGTGAAAGTGATGGCTCAGGGCGTCGAACTTTGCGGGCAAATGGCAGGACGCACAAACGGCGTTCCCTTCGGCGCGAACGCTCAGCGTGTGCGGGTCATGGCAGTCCTGGCACGTCACGCCTTTTAGATACATCTTGCTCTGAAGGAACGAGCCGTAAACGTAGACTTCGTCGCGAATCTGACCGTCCGCGTAGTAGAGCGGCTCTGTCACCATAGACGGGCGGAAGCTGTCGAGAAACGGTTGCCCATGCGGGTCGTCCTCGTAAAGCTGCGCGCGCCGGGAGTGACACGGTGCACAGGTCTCGATCTCGTGGTGCTCGGCGCGGGGGGGTTGGCGCTCGGCGAGTCCGGTCTCGATGTTCATGACCCAGGAAGCCTCATCGGTGCGTAATGTGGCCTCGAGCCTCGGATTGCCTTCAGCACCTTCTTGTGCCCAAGCGACGTGGCGAGAGCCCCGTCCGTGGCACGCTTCGCAGGAAACATTCATCTCCTGCCACGTGGTGTCGTAGCGATTCGTCTCGCGGTCATAGTTCTTCCGAAGCCCGGTGGAGTGGCACGACGCACACATGAAGTTCCAGTTTTGATAGCGCTTCGTCCAATGCAGCGAGTCTTCGTGATCGATGCCTTCGTCCGGATAGAGATGGAACCAGCGTTCGCCGCCTTGATTCGACGGTCGCGCGTCCCAGGCAATGCTCAAAGCTTGATAGCGCCCGTCAGGAAATGGGACGAGATATTGCTGGAGCGGGTCGGCGCCGAACGTGAACGCTATCTCGTAATCTTCGAGCTCACCATCAGGGCCGTCCGTCCGCACCATAAACTGCCCATCCCGCTCGAAAAAAGTCGCGGTCACGCCCGCATGGTCGAAGGCGCGGTCGCGGAAATCACCGAGCACGGTGGAGGCGTCGGCAGGCTGCATGGCAAGATCGTGATGGGAGCCGCGCCAGAGCTCGGACTCCGCCGAGTGGCACGCGGCGCAGGCATCCTTACCGATATAAGTGGGGCTGTCCGCGCTCTCGGCATCCTCAGTGTCAGTCCCAGTCTCAGTCGCCGGCGGACCGTCGCATCCGGCCAATGCGAAGCCTAGCAACGAGATGAACAGAATCGCGCGCATCGAAGCCGCTCATGATAGCACCGCCCGTGTAACATGGGCTTCCATGCTCAGATGGCTCGCAGGCATCGTCGACGTTCGGCCGGGAGAGATTCGCCGTGTCGGCGGGATGTTCTCGCTTCTCGGCCTCATCATCGCGACGGCCTACATCCTGAAGCCGGTCCGAAGCTCACTTTTCTTGAGTGAGTTCGGCTCGGAGCAGCTCCCTTATGTCTACATCGTCATCGCGATCGTCCCCGGCGTTGTTGCCGCCGGCTTTGCACAGTGGGTGCCGCGCGCGAACCTCCCACGTCTTCTCGCCGGTGCGTCCTACTTCTTCGCATTCCAACTTCTCGTCTTCTGGCTCGCGATCGACTCTGGCTGAACGTTTACCGGTTTCGTTTTTTACGTCTGGGTGAGCATCTGTACCGCGGTGATGCCGTCGCTTTTCTGGCTCCTCGCCAACTATGTCTTCTATGCGAACGAAGGCCGTCGCTTGTTCCCTGTCGTTATGGCGGGCGGGCCTCTCGGCTCCATCCTCGGCGGCACCATCACGTCGTTTCTCGTCCGCTTCGTTGAAACGAAGGGCTTGCTCCTCTCGGCCATTATCCTCCTCATAGGCGTCGGCGTTCTCGTCCGACACAACACGGTAGAGCAGCGCGAGCGCATGGCCGAGCGCCGGACGGATTTGGCGCGGCAATAAAAAAGAGGGGAGAGGCGTGAAGACGAGCCATGGAGGCTCGTCGCGCGCTCGCGTTCTCTCTCAATGATAGTAGCCCTTATCGTGCTCACGACGATGACCTCGACACTCGTGGATTATCAGTTCAATACGGCTATCGAGCAATCGTTCGAAACGACGGACGCGATGACCGGTTTTTTGGCATTTTCTTTGCCTCAAAAAACATCGTCGCCTTCGTGCTCCAGCTGCTCGTTGTCGGAAGGCTTCTGAGCCGTCTCGGAGTTGCCGCGGGTCTGGCCATCCTGCCGCTCGTACGGCTCTCGTCCTCGATCGCATTTCTTCTCTTTCCGCGGCTCCTCACCGCGACGCTCATCAAGACGGCGGATGACGGGCTCAGCAACTCCGTCAACAAGTCGAGCGTGGAAGTGCTCTACCTCCCCATCTCTCTCGCGGTGAAGAGCCGCTCAAATCTCGGCTCGACATGTTCGTCGAGCGCACGAGCCGCGGTTTCGCAGGCGTCACGATTCTCATGGTGACGGGTGTATTCTCGCTCTCCGTAAACGAGATAAGCCTCGTCGTCATCGCGCTGGTCCTGCCGTGGCTCGCCCTCGTCGTGCTCTCGAAGCGGGAACATGTGAAGACGTTCCGGAGCTCGCTCTCGCGTCGCGACATTAGCGACGTTACATCTCAGATGAACGACCCAGCGAGCCTGTCGGTCTTTCGGCAAGCTCTCGATGATGCGGACGATCGCGAGCTCGTCTACGTGCTCGAGCTGCTACAAGGGGTCGACGCAGCAGAGATCCTCGAGCAAGTCATAGCTCTCATCACGACGCGAATGTGCGCCGAGCTTCCCTCCGCCATTTGCGAGGCGCTTCGACCCCGCCCGAGCTTTCGGACTTCCCCTCCCGCGCGCGACCCGGATCCCTGTGCCACGGCCGAAGCGAAGGCGCTCTGGGTGCGTTCGAATCCGGACGAAGGCTATCGAGCGCTTCAAACTTTCGTGCGGGAAGGCGAGACCAGCCGCATAGACGCCGTGCTCGATATTTTGGATTTGACCAAAGAGCTCGTGACCGAAGCCGACGTCGAGTCCCTTGTCATTGAGCGCAGTAATCGCGACGACCCCGCGGATCGGCGTCTCGCCGCCCGGGCGGCCGGTTTTCTTCGCGCCGATTCCAACGGCGTGCTTTCTCTGACACGCCTTTTGAAGGACCCGGAAATCGACGTCGCTCGTGCGGCGGCGCGCAGTATCGGACGGCTCCGGCACGCGCCCGACTTCCCACTCTTGATCGCGGCGCTCTCGAGGCGACCGTTGCGCGCGGCCGCGAGAAAAGCGATTGCCAGCTTCGGTATCGACCGCCTCGAGAGCTTGATGGAGCGTTTGCGCGACGAGCATGAGGACGTCGACATCCGCCGAGCGCTTCCGTCAACGCTCGTCGAGCTCGCCGAGGTCACGGACGTGATGAGCGTGCTCCTGAACATCCTGCCGCACAGCGACAGGCGCCTCCATTATCAAGCCATCAAAGCTCTCGGAAAATTACGAGCCCGTTTTCCCGAGACGCGCTTTTCCAAAAGCGAGGTCGGCCGCCTGCTAAAGCGCGAGGCGTTCGAGCTCGGCGCCCTGGCGAGTCTTCTGGACGGGGTGAAGAGCCAAATGCCGGCGCTCGAAAGTCACGGCTTACTCGTCAAAATTTTAGAGGAGCGCATGGAGTTTACTCGCGTGCGCATCTTCCGTTTGTGGGGGCTCATCCATCCGCCCAACGAGGTCTTTGGCGCGTGGGATCGCATCGCGAAAGGCCAACCCACGGTACGCGCCACGGCGCTCGAATATTTGCACAACGTTCTCTCCCCTCACGACCGCACATCGCTGCTGCCTCTCATCGAGGCCACGAGCTCCGCCGTGGTCCACGAAAGAAGCCGAAAACTTTTGGGCACGAGCAGGCTCACTTTCACTGAAGCGTTGACGCGACTTCTCCGTCACCGTGATTACTGGGTCGCCGCGAGCGCCGCAACGCTTGCGGGCAAGCTCGAAGGTGCTCCGCTCGAGGCCGAGCTCGCGTCGCTCAAAGAGCACCCTTCAGAAATCGTGCGCGAGGCGGCGGAGAGCGCGATCAGCAATAATTCATATTGACGAACGGGAGCGACCATCATAAAGTTGCTTTTCGTCGCGGGAATAACTTACTTACTCGACGATCGAGGTTGCCAGAATATGACCGTGCGTTTCGTGGCTCTCTTTACCGGCGGGCTTGCCTTCCTGCCTTTCTTTTCCGATGCGCAGACGTTCCAGAGCGCAAGAACCGTCTGGGCGAGTGACGGCGCGGGCGTTCCCGCGCTCGCACGTGACGTCGATCTCATGCTGCGAAGTGGCGAGCTCGAGCTCGCCTCGATTCAGCGAGACGGCGTCTTTCAAGGCCGTACGCACGAACGGCTCGATCAATATCATCGCGGCGTGCGGGTCTTTGGCGGACAGCTCGTGTGGCACAAGGAGGCCGGACGGGTTCTTTCGATTACCGGGAAGCTCTTCGGCATCGACAATGACGAGATTAGTGTCAGCACCGACGCGGCGCTCGATGCGGACGCGGCGGTCGCGCATGCGCTTGCAGCGAGCGAGGCGAATGCTTTCGCCGTGGGCCTCGTCGAGCTCGTTGTTCTGCCCATGAAACTAGGCGTAGAGCTCGCCTATTACTTCCACGTGCGGGGCGACAGAACACTCGACGCGTTTTTTGTCGACGCCTCGAGAGGCCGCATTTTGCTGCGCTACAACGATCATCGCTCGCAAACGGGCATGGTCGGCCTCGGCGTGGGAACCTGGAACGATCAAAAGAAAATGACGGTGCAGCAAGCGGCGGGGACGCACCGTGCCGTCGACACGGTCCGTCCTTTCGGGATCCGCACCTACGACGTGAACTTCGATGCCCGCACGTGGAACCGATATGCTGCCGATACTCCCGCGTTTCTCGCGACCGATGCCGATAACGAGTGGATGGACGGCGCCGTCGTCGACGCGCACGTTTACGCAGGCTACACCTATGATTACTACTTCAAGCAGCACGGCCGCCGCGGCGTCGATGACGCCGGCCTCGCGAACATCAACTTCGTTCACATCGCCCGGCAATCGGCTGGGTTCAACAACGCTTTCTACGATCCCGTCGACAACTCGTTGAACTATGGGGACGGCGACGGAATCACTTTCAATTTCTTCTCCTCGAGCCTCGATGTCGTCGCGCACGAGCTCACCCATGCGGTCACGCAGTTCACGTCCGATCTGATTTATTTGAACGAGTCTGGGGCCCTCAGCGAGGCCATCTCCGACATCATGGGCGTGTCGGTGGAGTTTTTCTTCGAGCCCGCGGGAAGCGGCCGCCAGCGGGCCGACTGGGTTCTCGGCGAGGACATCTTCATCAACTTCGGACCGATCTTTCGAAGCTTTCGTGACCCGAACGCCATCGGCGATCCCGATCATTACGACGTGCGCTGCGCTCCGCCGGTCTGCACCGAGGATTTCGACAATGGCGGCGTGCATATCAATTCCAGCATCGTGAATCACGCTTTCTACTTGATGGTGGAAGGCGGTACGAACCGTGTCTCGGGCATGCGGGTCGACGGGGTCGGGCGCGCTCAAATGGATCGCATCGAATCGATCTTCTATCGCGGCTTCACAGCTTTCCTCGTGCCGAGCTCCAACTTTTCGGATGCGCGCGAAGCGACGCTGCGCGCGGCCCGCGAGCTTTACAGCGCGGACAGCGCCCTCGAGCAAACCGTGCGACAAGGATGGGACGCTGTCGGCATCCATTAGGAATTCAGATGAGACGGATCGCGAGTTTCTTGGGTTTGATTGTGTTGGCAATGGGTGTGGCGAGCGAAGCGCAGCAGGAGCCGGAAACGAACACGGTGACTCCGTCGGCGAAGACTGCGCGCCGATTTCAAGTGCTCGTGAACGGCGGTCTCGGAAGCGGGGGCCGCAGCTTCGGAGGGGTCTCGACCTTCACGGAGTTCCTCGAGCAAGGCTCGTCGCGGCGGGATTACGACGGAAGCGGCGGGTTCGTCTTCGAGTTTGGTGGGATCTACTCGATCACACGCGAGATCGGCATCATCGGAAGCTTCGAGTTGTTCAGTGGCGACAACAACGCTTTCTTCGAAGAAATCGTGCCGCATCCGCTGCTCTTCAACCAGAGTCGCAGCGCCTCTAGCGAGCTCGCCGGCTTGAGCTACAGTGAGAACGCGCTCCACCTCGGCGTCGTGTACAGCATCGAACAACCGGCGATCACAGTCGACCTATTCGGCGGCCCGAGCATTTTCTTCACGGAGACGGAGCTCGTCACCAACGTGTCCACGAGCTCGAGCTACCCCTTCGATGAGCTCGCTCTCGGGAGCACCAGAACTTCTAAATTCTCTGAAAGCCCGTTCGGCTTCAACGTCGGCGCCGCGCTCACCTATCGATTTACGCCGGTTGTCGGAGTCTCCGTGCAGGGCCGTTTCAGCCGAGCTTCAGTGAGTCTCGAAGCACAAGAGGACAGTGACCCGCTCGAGTTCGACACCGGCGGGTTGAGAGTGAGCTTCGGCCTACGGCTTTCTTTTTGACCGATATTATTGCCGCACGAGAGTGACGTAGTGGTCGTAGGTGTTTTGAATCTGCGAGACGTAGTTCACGGGCTCGAACCCGCGGACATAACCATGACGCGCGCGGCGGTAACACCGAGGATCGCGCAGGAGCAGCATCGCTTTTTCCGTATGCCCGAACCATTTATTCGGGTCCCCAGCCTTTCTCCGCCGCGAGCCGCCGCGCGTCGGCGACATGCCCCCAGCCGGCGTTGAACGCCGCAAGCGCGAAGCGCAAGCGATGCTTCAAAGGAATACGCTCATCCTGGCGCTCCAGCAACAGAGACATGTATTTGATACCGCCATGGATGCTCGATTCGGGATCGCGCGGGTCGCCCAAGCCGAGCTCGTGGGCGGTCGACGGTAGAAGCTGCAACAAGCCCACCGCGCCTGCCCAGCTTTCGGCTCTGGGATCGAAGTGGCTCTCTTGATAGGCCTGCGCCGCAATGAGACGCCAGTCGAGGTCGTAGCGTTTCGAGTAGAGCTTGAAGAGCTCATCGTAAGGCGACAGTCTTCCCGAGACGGCCGCGCGGCGCTCCTTGACGCGGTCGAGCCGGCGATTGTCCTCGAAGTAGCCCCGTCTCGCATCGTTGTACTCGAGGGTCCCGTGAATATCACGGACGAAGTCGTCCACGAAGGCACGCAGCTCAATGTTTCCCGGACGGACCGCAAAGGCTACGGCTTTGTCGCGCGCAAGAACGGTGTGTTGATCCTCGGGGGGCGGGGGAGGGTATTCGAGTGCAAAGGCAATGGTGACGTCGTCGCGGAAGGCGAGCTCGGCACCGAGAATATGGCTGTCGACGACGGCGAGCGGGAACTCGCCCGAGGCGACGCGGTCCAGGATCTCATCAAACTCCATATCCTCCGGAACCGGCACGATCTCGAAGCCGCCGCCCGCGTCTCGAAGCTTCACGAGCGTCTCGTGGTGACTCGAAGAGGCCCAGGCATGGATTTGGCGGCCTTCGAGCTCCGAAACATCGGCGATCGGCGCTGCAGCAGTCGCCGGTTGCACGACCATTTCCTGGATGAACAGATAGGGCCGGCTGAAGGCAAGCGTCTCTTGGCGCTCGGGCGTGACGGAGAGCGTCGACGCGATCAAGTCGGCGCGCCCTTCGAGCAACCAATCGAAGATGAGGTCTCGTCGCGGGGGAACGACCATCTCGCGCCGCACACCGAGACGCGCGGCGGCCATCTTCGAGACTTCGTAGTCGAAGCCCTTCATCCGTCCGCGATAGAGGAAATAGTTGACCGGGTTGTTCAAGGTCAGGACGCGTAGCGAGCCGCGCTCGCGGATCACTCCCAAGTCCCCCGTGCTGCGGTCTTCTCTACGATGTCCCGTGAGATAGTGCTCGATAATGAAGCTGTTCGCGGCAGACCCCAGCTCTTCGGCCTCCCGGCGGACCGCCCAGGCCAACCGTGCACGAGGCAAGCACGCCAAAGGAAGCGCTCAGCCACGTGAGGCGCGCTCGCGTAGACGTCGTGATCTCGGATTTCTTGATGCCCAAGATGAAAGGGATCGAGCTTTAAAAGAAATCAAGCTGCTGCAGCCCGCAGCCATTCGGCTCCTCCTGACCGGCTATGCGGATAAAGAGAACGCCATAAAGGCGATCAATGAAGTCGGCCTCTACCACTATTTGGAAAAACCGTGGGACAACGACGCGCTTCTCAACATCTTTTGAAACGCGCTTTCGGAAAAAGGACTGAGGCAGCAGCTCACATCGAAAGTGCGCGAGCTCGACCAGCTCCTCAGACAGCACGGAGAGCTCGAGGCCAAGCACCGCGCCATCGAACGCGAGCTCGAGATGGCCGCGCGCATCCAGCGAAGCCTTTTGTCCGAACGTTTCCCCGAGCTTTCAGGCTTCCGCTTCGCCAACCTATACGAGCCTTGTGAAGCCCTCGGTGGCGACTTCTTCGACGTGATGGACAAAGACGACGGAGCCGTGCTGCTCGTCTCCGACGTCATCGGGCACGGAGTGCAAGCGGCGCTGACCACGATGTTCCTCAAAGGGGTCTTTCAAGAATCGGCAGACAGGATCGACGAGCCAACAGAGTTGTTCGGAGAGATGAACCGCAGGCTTCATGCCGTGCTTCCGAGCGGCATGTATGCCGCTGCCGCGGTGTTCTACTTGTCGTCCGGCTCGGACCACATCGCCTATGCCAATGCGGGCCTTCCCTACCCCTTCGTCCTTCGCAAAGAAAAACGGCTTGACGAGATCGTGCTGCCAGGAGCTCCTCTCGGACTATTAGCGGGCAACCTCGTGTCTTACGAGTCGCGACAGATCGTGGCCGAGACCGGCGATGTCGTAGTCGTCGGCTCGGATGGGATCGGTGCCGTCGTCGCGGGTGACGGCGCGACGTTCGAGGACGAAGAGCTCCGAAAGACACTCGAAGAGCTCTCGGGCCGTGACGGCGCGACGATTATTGAAGAGGCCTTGAAACGCGCATTGGCCTTTGGCAATAACGCCCCGCTTCCCGACGACGTCATGTTGGTCGCGATGACGCGCACATGATAGCCAGCTTTCAGCATTCAGTACACGGAAAGATACCTATCCAGCTCCCACTGGTGGACTTGGGCGATGTAGTCGTGCCATTCGGCGCGTTTCGCTTCGATGAAGTGAGACAGGATGTGCGGCGTGAGCGCGGCTTGCACCAACTTGTCCTTCTCGAGCGCGTCGATAGCTTCACGGAGATCGCCGGGAAGCTCCGCGATCTTGAGACGGCTCTTCTCGCGTTGGCTCATCGTGTAGATGTTCTTGTGAACGGGAGGCCCCGGTTCGATGCGTTCTTTGATCCCGGCGAGACCTGCCTTCAACATGACCGCGAGCGCAAGGTAAGCGTTCGCCGACGGATCCGGCATCCGAACTTCGCACCGGGTGCCCTTGCCACGTTTATCGGGGACACGTACGAGCGGGCTCCGGTTCTTCATCGACCAGGCGACGTTGGTCGGCGCTTCATAGCCGGGGACGAGCCGTTTGTACGAGTTGACGAGCGGGTTCGTGATGGCGCAGAAGCCCCGCGCATGACGCAGGATGCCACCGATATAGTAAAGGGCTGTCTCTGAGAGCTCATATTCGGCATCTGGATCGAAGAACGCGTTCTCGTCGCCCTCGAACAGTGACTGATGCGTGTGCATCCCCGAACCGTTGATGCCGAAAACAGGTTTGGGCATGAAGGTCGCGTGGAGTCCGTGCTGCATCGCCACATGGCGGACGATGAAGCGGAACGTCGCGACGTTGTCCGCCGTCGTGACCGCGTCCTCGTAGCGGAAGTCGATCTCGTGCTGCCCCGGTGCGACTTCGTGATGCGCCGCTTCGACCTCGAATCCCATCGCTTCGAGCGCGTTGACGATGTCGCGCCGTGCCACCTCACCCTCATCCACCGGCGTGAGGTCGAAATAGCCGCCTCGGTCCGTTGAGCCCGTCGTTGGGCGACCATCAGGACCACGTTGAAACAAGAAGAACTCGGCCTCGGGGCCGGCCATCAAGGTGTAGCCCATCTCTTTGGCCTCGGCGGTTACACGCTTGAGCGCGAGGCGCGGGCATCCTGCGAAGCCTGTTCCGTCAGGGTGGTAGATGTCGCAGATGATCCGGGCGACCTTGTCAGGCTCGCGGCCATGTCCATTGGACTGCATGAACGGCATCACACGAAAAGTGTTCAAATCGGGCACGAGGACCATGTCGGATTCCTCGATGCGCACGAACCCGTCGATGGACGATCCGTCGAACATAATGTGCCCGTCCAACGCCTTTTCGAACTGATTGGTTGGCACCTCGACGTTCTTGTTCACGCCCACGATATCCGTGAACTGGAGTCGCAGGAATCGAATGGCTTGTTCCTTCGTGGTGTTCAGGATTTCGGACCTTGTCCACGCCTTTTTCGTTTCATAACTGGGGCTTGCATCTAGTGTCGTGGCCATGTGCTCTCCTTTTCCAATACCATTAAAGGATAGAGAAGAGTTACCTTAGTGTCAATAAAATTGTGCGTGATTGTATAATTTCAACATACAGTTCGTCTAAATATAGCTTGTATACAGATAATTGGTATTCTAATTAGAACAATTACGCATTCTGAATGAGGCGTGGATTAAAATACGAAAATGTGCTTCAACCTACGGAACCTTTCGGGTCGGAAGGCTTTACAGCTTGAAGCTGGGGGTGGTCTGGAAAGCCTGGGACGGCTTGGCGAGCAAGTTGCCCTGGATGAAGTTCACG
Organism: Acidobacteria bacterium bin61; assembly: GCA_963578475.1. Taxonomy (GTDB): domain Bacteria; phylum Acidobacteriota; class Vicinamibacteria; order Marinacidobacterales; family SMYC01; genus SMYC01. The sequence continues at coordinate 36,960 of CAUZCL010000011.1, forward strand.
CCCAGGTTGCGGACGACCTCGAGCTCTTCGGGCTGCTCGATACCCTCGGCGATGAGCTTGGCGTCGATTTTGTCCGCGAGTGCTTTGAACGTCTGGACGAGCTGCTGTTTCACGAAGCTCGTATGGATGTCGCGCACGAGGCCCATGTCGAGCTTCACGTAGTTGGGCCGCAAATGGACGATCTTGTCGAGTCCCGAATAGCCTGCACCCATATCGTCGATGGCGACGAGACATCGAAGATCCATAAAGTCTTTCATCGCGTTCACGAAGAGCGGGAAATTGTCGATCGCGTCGGACTCGGTAACCTCGAGCACGATTTGCTCGGGCGCGAGGTTGATCCCGTCGAAGAGATCGATGAGGTCCTTTCCCTGGAAACGCGGGTCTCGGATTGAAAAAGGCAGCGTGTTCATGAACAGCTTGTATTCCTTCGGGAGCTTCGCACGACCGCCTGCGCCCTCTAGGGCCGTGCGCCGGCACAAATGATCGAGCTCGAAAAGAAGGTCAGTCTTTCGGGCAACATCGAAAAGAGCTAGAGGGCTGCGTAACTCGGTAGCGGCCGGCCCGCGGCAAAGCGCCACGAAGCCATGAGGAATCTTTTTGTCCAAGTCCCAGATCGGCTGGAAGACAGTCGTGATCTTCCGCTCGAGAATGATGCGCTGGAGCTCCTGCTTATTGCGGAGATGCCGACGCTGGACGTTGAGTCGGGCCGCTTGATGCGCCTCTTCGATCGCTCGCTTCACCAGGCGCTCGCCGCGGATCAAAGGGTTCTGCAACACGAGCGACGTACCGACATAGACTTCGGGCCACTTGCGCAGGATAGCGAACGCGGTCTGGCGGATCCGGCGCGAGAGCTCGGTATCCACCCGTTCCCCGATCTTCTCGATGTCCTCGGCGAGAAGACGCTCGTTTTCTTTTCGCGGCGCCAAGAAGATCAGAAAGATATCCCCGGCCTTTTTGTTCAACGTAACGATGTCGTTCGAGCGCAGCTGGTCGCCCTTGAACTCGGCCACGACCTTACGGACTATGTCCATCAGGTCTTCGTACTTGCTGCTCCCATAGGCGCGTTCGACTTCGTTGATTTCCGAGACGTCGACCAGGAGCAGCGCCAGGAAGCCATCCGTCGAGAGTCTCTTCTTGAGCTCCTCGTGGTGATCTCGAAAGGTGTCCCGCCGCAACAAGATTTCCGGCGCAGGGGCCAAGATCGAACCGGAGCGCTCGGAGGCTATTTGGGTTTCTTTCAAGATCGATTCGACTCTTCGTGGCTTAGCGACAGAAAACAACTTGATCCGTGTTAACAGGCCGCGGTGTATCCTGTCAACGCGCACACAGGCTATAACATTGACATGACAAGGCTAGCTTCGATTTGATCAGACCACGAATGCTCTCCGCACGGTTTCTGCAGGGCACGAGCCGAGACGAAAGCTCTCCTTTTAAAAATTTTCAGGTAGTGCTAGCTGAGCTTCGTAGCTTTCTCCGCGAGCACGTCTTCCATGCACGCGCGAACGCGCTCCATCAAACGCAAGCGATCGCGAGCGCCGAGCCCCTCGGTCTCAATCGGCTCCTGGAAGAAGATCTCGATCGTTCCCGACCGGATCCGGTTGCTTCCCGGAGGCATGAGCTCGAAAGCGCCCACCACGGTAATCGGGAGTATCGAGACGCCTGACTCTGTCGCCATATGGAAGCCTCCTTTCTTGAAGGGCAGAAGCTTCCCCGTGCGACTGCGCGTCCCTTCCGGCGCGATGAGAAACGAAGCGCCCGCGCCCGCAAGACTCGCCGCGTGGCGCACGCTCGCGATAGCGCGCTCCCGATTGCTGCGGTCCACGGGCACGAAGCCTCCAAGACGCATCGCCGTCGCGAGCACAGGGAGCTTGAACAACTCCATCTTCCCGAGTGCCCGTACTTCCCCCGGAAGGTGTAGCCAAACCGCAGGCGCATCAAGATTTGAATTGTGGTTCATCATGTAGATGAAGTGCGGTCCATCGCCTAGCCGCTCGCGGCCATGCACCACGATGCGAATGCGCGCGAGAAGAAACCCCATGCGCACGCCTAAGCGCCCGAGCCAGTAGAGTGGGCGCGCATTGCCGGTTAGCAAGGTGTACGGGATACCGATAAGCCCAGCGAGAAACGTATAGATGGGCAGAACCACCAGAAGCAAGAGACTCGTAAGCATAAAAGGAAAGCCCCTCCAGCCTAAGGCTGGAGGGGCTATGATGGTATCAGCACTAGCCGAGGCTTCTAGCAGTAGCGATTGATGGAAATAGAAATTGGCTGCTTTTGTCCTTTGCCTTGTTTGACTTTCGTCGAGGCGCGCACGAGAGGTTTGCGCGCAACGCCCTCACTACGACCGTTTTCCACCATGGCGGCCATGGTGGTCCTTTTGAGGAGCGTTTTGAGGCTCATGCGGCCTTTCTTTTTGGTCTCCATGCCTCGAGAGAGAGCGATGTCGATCTTCTGCTCTACGAGGTCCTGGGGTTCTGCAGCAACTTCCGCAACCTCACTCACGATGAGAAACCGCGCGCGGTCTAGCATGCGTTTCTCACGGAAAGAGAGGCTTTTCTTCTTGCTCAAGAAGGAAAGGTCTTGGAGTACGCCAGCAACGTCATAAATCGAGCCGCTGCGCATCTTGTCAGAATTATCCTTGTAGCGTCCCTTCCAGTTCGAGTGGGTCTCGATCTTCCGATTCTCCAGAAGGTCGAAGATCCGCGCGACGTCTTTGTTCGAGATCACCCGGCGTACACCGACGCCCTCGACGTTCGCGATGGGAACCTTCACGACGGTGGAGTTCGCCAGGATGCGCAGTTTATAAAAACGGTACTCCTTGGTCAGTTCGATCTCATCCGATTGAATATCCTCGACAACTCCAATACCATGATTGGGATAAACGACTTTATCCCCGATTTGAAACGCCATCCACACCTCGCTTTTCAATAAAAAGGGCCCTCGAATGATACCACAATTCAGTCAATAAAACTACTAAATAATGAGCTGACATGAGTTTAGTGGGCGATCGTTTCGATGCCAAACGACGTCAACCGAATGTATGTTAGTCTTGGAACCATTAGTGCCTAACAAGTCGCGATTTCAACTCGGCGAGGCCCTTGTTTAAGGTGGTCGAGTGGTGTTGGGGACGCACCGGACTCTAGCTATGATTCTGAACCAGTTCTCCGGGAATCACGTCAAAGCGTTACATACTAACGATTTATGGCACACGAACCCAAGCGGCCTTTGGCAACACCCTCCCATCTGTTACACTGCATCTCGTTTTCGGCAACGAGCCTGCCCGCTCAGGCGCGTGCCTGACGCTGGCCGGAGTGGCGGAATTGGTAGACGCACGGGATTCAAAATCCCGCGGTCCTTGCGGCTGTGAGGGTTCGATTCCCTCCTCCGGCACCAGCGACGCAAATGTCGCGACAAGAAGCTCATCACGTCGTCTGGACACGGAACTTCTACGGACGCGCACCGTAATTTCTTTTTAGGGGGATGTCTGCGGACATGTGTCCCAATTAGATGATTGGTAAAACGCTCTCACATTACACAATCCTCGAGGAAATCACCCGCGGTGAGCTCCAGACTGTCTACCGCGACCGCGCCCACGACGAAAAGCTCCACCGCGAGGTCGCGCTCAAAGTCCTACCACCGGAACTGGTGAAGGACAGCGAGCGCCGCCAACGCTTCGTGCAAGAGGCCACCGCGGCGGCAGCGCTCGAGCACCCTCACATTGCCGTCATCCACGAGATCGACGAGGCGGACGGCATGATTTTCATCGCCATGGAGCTTCTGCGCGGGAAGAGCCTGGCCGATCGCATGGCAACAAGCGAGGAGCGGCTCTCGCTGCGCGAAGGATTGGAGCTCGCAAGCGGCGGCGCTCGAGGGCTCGCCTACGCGCATGGTGCATCGCGACGTCAAACCGGGCAACATCATGCTGACGGGCGAAGGCCACCCCAAGCTCATCGATTTCGGTCTAGCGAAGCTCCTCGACGCGGAAAAAAATCCTTTTCTCAGCGAGACCCGCCCCGACGAATTGGCCCAGAAGCACGTCACTCGCGAGAGCGTCATCGAGGGAACGGTCTCGTATATGTCGCCTGAGCAGGCGCGCGGGGGGAAAGTCGACCCGCGAAGCGATATCTTCAGCTTTGGCCTATTGCTCTTTCACTTCCTGGGCGGACGGCCACCGTTCGAAGGCAAAAGTCGCATCGACACCCTCTACGCCATCCTGCGGGACCCGACCCCAAAGATCCCCGGCTTGAACGCGGAAGAGCGGCAGGTTCTACAGCCGATCATCGACCGATGTCTCGAAAAAGAGCCAGACAAGCGCTACGAGAGCATGGCGGTGGTGCTCCAGGATTTGAAGCGCGCTCGTCAGCGCCTCGCTTCCGGCAAGGATTCGGTGAGCCCGACCGCTGCGAGCGCCTCGGAGCCTAGGCGCGCGACAAAAAAGGCGTCGACAACGGCGAAGACAGACTCGCCCGCCATCTCGAGCACCATGGGTACCGCGAGAAGCCCCACCACCCGATTGAGGCTCCCATTGGTGAAGTCCTGTTCACTTCCTTGAAGGGATTCTTTGATCGAAGCCCATAGGCTCGTAGCACTCGAACGTTCGATGGTCGAGCCGACTTCGCGATTCATCGATGGCTAACTCCTGAAGACCAAGATAAAAAACGGACAGACGGGTGGGAGGGGAATGCTCAGGAATGCTCGGGCCTTCTACGACCTGAGCATCAATCCATCAATCGAGAGCTAGCATCTTGCGAGGATTGTAGCTCATTCCGTGAGCGGTCAAGCAGCTCAATTACCCGGACTGTATTCGAAGCGCGTGATCTCGCCATCCCTGACCTCGATCTCGAAGTCGATGGGCGCGCAACAGTTCTGACAATCCTCGACCAGAGACTGACGCCCGCGCACCAAGCTCACGGTCAAGGCGGAGTGCTGCAAGCATGACGGACAGCAAAACGTGACGACTTCTTCCATCGAGCAGGCCCTTCGGGTTACGGAAGTATCGATACTCGCACAAAATGTAGCGCCGCCGTAAGACCGATGGTCCGCGCGACGCCAATCGAACGACGAGCCGACATCGACCTCAGTTTCCGTCGCCGCTCGCGACCGCGGCGACGAGTGCCAAGTCCTGCTCGCGAACGGTACTGACGTTGAACTTGCGCGCGGAGGCGGCCATGCGCGTCAGCGCGGCGCCTATTGCCATGGCCGGCTCGGTCTCGCCCTTCTTCACCCGATGGAAACGCACCGGATTGATCCGAGCCACGACGTAGGTTCTCAAATAGGGCGATTTGAAACCGCGCTCCTTGAGGAAGGCAACTATCTCTTTCACGCGCTCGTCGATCCCCAAGAGCCGGGCGGCCCAGCCTTCGCGCTGCCGAAGGCTCTTCACCAGCGAGCTCGAGGCGAAAGTGTCGACTTTACGCAAGAACGAAAAATAGGGGCTTCCCGCGAAGCGGCCTTGCTCCGCATAGAGGATGCCGAGGGTGAGAAGGGCCGGCTCTTCGAACTCCGCGGCGTAGTCCTTTTCATTCGAGCGAGGCTTGCGCACGGCGCGCTCGCGCGCCATGCGGATGACTTCGAGGCTTCGGTCCTTCAAGTTGTGCGCCTTCTCGGTATTGAGCGCCAGGATCTTGAACGCGAGCTCTTCGTCGGGAGAGATGAGCGCCGTCACCGTTTGGAGCCCGAGCACTTTGGCTGCTGCATGTCGGTGGCGGCCGTTCGGTGTCCAAAGTCGTCCATCGGGCGCTTGCACCACTATCAGCGGGTCGAGAAAAACACCCGCTTCTTCGATTTTTTGTGCGAGACGCTTCGTGTGCGTCGGCGAGAGGTCTCGCTGGAACGGCGTCGGCTCGACCGCATGGTACGGGATGACGGCCACGAGGAGGGGCTTGCCGGAGAACGGCTCACGGTAGGCGCCAATCGGCGTGCCTCCGAGTTCGCGAACTCGCTGCGAGAGGCTCGCGAGCGCTGGGTCGTCGATACCCAAGAGTACGTCCGTACCGGCGGGTCCCCGCTTCTCTTTTCTCGGCGTCAGCCGTTTGCGCGCGGCGCCAGCTTTGGCCTTTTTTTTCTTGACGGTCTTGGTCTCCTTGGTCGCTTTAGCCACAATCCACCTCGAGGTGGATTCTACGTGGCTCGCGCTCTCGCGACAATGACCGCTATCGCCATGACCATATACGGATCGTGGCACTTGACGTCCTCGACTCCAATGACTGATGCTGCCGGATCATGACGCGTCGCATCAGCTGTCTCTTCTTGTCGTGGCTCATCGTGGGATCCCTTGGCTCGGCGACCGCACAGCCGGCCTCGCCTCCGACCCTCATTGTTATCGTCGTCGTCGACCAGATGCGCGCCGACTACGTTGAACGCTTTCAGCATCAATGGACGTCGGCCCTGCGAGACTCGTCGACAAGGGCGCCTGGTTTCGGCAGGCGGCCTATCCGTACTTTCAAACCAACACCTGCGTTGGCCACGCGACGATTGCCACGGGGAGCCCCCGGAGACGCACGGCATCATCGGCAACAACTGGTACGACCGCGCCGAGGGTCGCTTGCGGGCGTGTGCCGACGATACTGAGTGGCGCCTACTCAGCTACGGCGCGCCGGTCGAGGCGGCTCTGGGTCCCGGCAGCTTGCTCGTCCCCACGCTCGGCGACGAGCTGTACGCACAAGGCGCGACCGAAGCTCGGGTCGTCAGCCTCTCGATGAAGCCACGGGTGGCCATAATGCTGGCTGGCCACTGGGCCAACGCCGTCGTCTGGCAGCACGATCGCACCTGGGTCACCTCGACCGCTTACTCCGACGCGACGATTCCCTTCGTCGCAACCTTCTCGGAGGAAATCCCATCGAGCGCGATCACGGCGCAGTTTGGGCCCGAACCCTACCGAACGAGGCGTCTCTCTTCGAGAACAACACGCCGACCAGCCGGCCACTCGAGGGATGGACGGGGTCGTTCCCACATTCCCTCCTCGGCCGGGGCGGTTCGCCCGACCTGCTGTTCCGGCAGCAGTGGACGGAGAGCCCGTTCTCGAACGACCACCTCGGCCGGCTGGCGGTCGCGGCAATCGACGCGCTCCAGCTTGGCCAGCGTCGGGCGACGGATTATCTCGCGGTCGGCTTCTCGGCACTCGATTGGACTGGACACCATTTCGGTCCGCGCAGCCACGAGGTGCAGGACGTTCTGATCCGGTTGGATCGCACCTTGGGCACTCTGATCGACCATCTCGATCTGACGGTAGGGACCGACAGCTACGTCGTCGCGTTGACGGCCGATCACAGCGTCATGCCGATTCCCGAGCACCATGTGACTCAGCGGCTCAACGCGGGATGTATTGCGGCCGATCGCATCGTCGCAGCCGCCGAGAAGGCCACGCGTCGGTGGCTCGGCCCTGAGCCTCACGTCGCTCAGCTCGAGGAGCAGGATCTCTACTTCGCGCGCGGGGTCTACGACCAGCTCCTCGCACGGCCCGATGCGCTCGAGGACGTCATGAGCGCTATCCGATCGATCGAAGGTGTCGCGAAGGTCTTTCGCGCCGACACGATCTCGCGTAGCCGCAGCACTGGCAGCGCCCTCGAGCACAACTACTATCCGGGTCGTAGCGGCGACCTGCTGGTCGTCCTGCGAGCTTATTGGACGACGTCGACCAATGCCGCCGGCCACGGTACCAGCTACGGCTACGACACGCGGGTTCCGATCCTGCTCATGGGCCCCGGCATCCTTCCCGGCTAATACCTTAAAAAGGCCACGCCGGCCGACATCGCCCCGACGCTCGCTCATCTCAGCCACGTGACCCTAGCACATGCCGATGGGCGAGTACTGCTCGAGGCGCTCGGGGAGCCAAAGAGGTAGAACTCGGCCATCACGATTTCGCTACACTTTACAATGACGGCCCGCACGACGCCTTCCTCGAAGACGTGACGGCTCGTCTCGAAGAGCACGCCTTTTGTGTGTGGCCGCGTTATCCGGTCGCCGGCCTCACGGTTGATCTCGTTGTCGAGAAGAATGGCGAAGCCTTCGGCATCGACCTCATCGGCTTTCCCGGGGATCTCGCCCCTGCCATCGATCTCGAGCGCTACCGGATGTTCCGACGGGCCGGCTAGTCGCTCATAGCACTTAACGCTACGTAGAAGCATGGTCGCTCGCGGCGTCCCGGACATAACGGCACCTCCGGCCGCCGTTGCGTCCTCGGTCTCACCCCACTAGACTCCACGCCCATGCGCATATTGTTGCAATCAGTCCTAGTGGTGACTTTGCTGTCTTGCGGAGGCACGAACGAGAACACCGTCATTCGACTCGTCGACGAGTTTCCATCCGCTTCGATCACCGGAACGATGGAAGCGGCCGCGACGGCCGAGCCGACGGAGTGGCGCTTCGACGCGGACGAGGAGCACGGCTTTACCGCTGGCGCCGGGATCACCGGATTGACGCTTCGCGACGGCCGCTTCACCGGCCGCTCGAGCACGAGCGTTCCCGTCATCCACGTCGAAAGAACACACGGTCTCGACGATCCCGATGTGCTGCACGAGGTCATCATTCGCGCCCGCATCTCCGAGGGGACCAATTTATGGGTGACCTTCGGCGGCGACGAGGACCCGGGGATCGAGCGCGCCGTCGCCTCGGCCGATGATTTTCCTTGGCCGATCACATCGCCCATCGTTGCGGGTGACGCCGTCCAGACGTACACGATCAGCGCCGCCTCCGCGTCGCGCGCATCCTTCCCCTCCTCGAGAATCCGGCACATCTTATTGCGTCCAACGGATGTCAGCGGCGCGGATTTCGAGATCGAGTCAGTGCGGCTCGTGTTCAGGAAGGAGCACCTCGCGAGCATCCCGGCGGGCGTCGGCTGGCAGGGGCTCTCCGAGATCTACCGCGAGACCATCGTCACGCGCGCGCCCGAAGAAGCAAGCTTCGAGCTGAGCGTTCCTTCGAGCGCGTTTTTCGATCTGGCAGTGGGTACGCTCGAAGAGAGCCCGGTTACGTTTCGCGTTTCAATCGACGATGAACCGCTTCTAACCCACACCGTCACGACGCCGCATCGCTGGGAAACGGTGCCGATCGATCTCACGGCCTGCGGGGACCGTCAAGGAACGTTGACGCTGAGTCTCTCGGCCGAACAACCCGGCGCCATTGGCTTCTGGGGGGCGCCCGTCCTGCGCCAACGTAACGTCCAGTTCGCCGACGGCCCGCGGGGCGTCATCGTCGTTCTCATCGACACACTCCGTAGCGACCGTCTCGACGCTTACGGCCACGATCGCGAAACGGCGCCCCATATCCGTAGCCTCGCCGAGAACGGCGCTTTGTTCAAAGACGCGATCGCGCAGGGAGCTTGGACGAAAGTGTCGGTGCCCTCGATGCTGTCTTCGACCTACCCGACGTCTAACGGCATTTACGAGATGTACCATAAATTGCCGGCATCGGCGGATACGATGGCCGAAGCGTTCCGCGCCGCGGGCTATGCCACCTGGGCGGGCACGGGGAACAGTTTCTCGGGCCGAAGCACGAATCTCCACCAGGGAGTCGAAGTGCTCCACGAGAACGGCTCGCTCCAAGTTCCGGAAGGACAGAGCCGCAGCAAGAACGCGCGCATCCTCGTCGATCGACTCTTGCCGTGGCTCGAGAGCCATCACGACGTGCCGTTTTTCGTCTATCTCCACCCAATCGATCCGCACAGCCCTTACGAGCCGTACAGGCCCTACGACACGAAGTGGGGCGCGCCGGACGGAAAGGAGCGCCACGATGAGCGCGTGGAGAAAGTACGGCCGTTCATCGAGAGCGACTTCCAAGAGCGCATGGGCCTGCCGCTTCGCGGCGAGCTCGAGGAAGCGGGCGTCGACGCCGAAGCTTTCGTGCAGCACGAGCTCGACATGTATGACGGTTCCATCCGGGCCGCGGATGCTGAGATCGGCCGTGTCCTCGAAAAGCTATCGGAGCTCGGGCTCGAAGAGGACACGCTCGTCGTTTTCCTGAGCGACCACGGCGAGGAGTTTCTCGACCACGGCGGGCATTTCCATGAAGAGAACGTCTATGGTGAGCTCACCAATGTGCCGCTCGTGATGCGCTGGCCACGCAGGATCGCGGCGGAGACCGTGATCGAGGACACCGTCGAGATCGTCGACGTCGTGCCGACCATCCTGGATCTCGTGGGGCTCCCGGTCCCTGAGAAGATGCAAGGGGAGAACTTGAAGGCCTTGCTCATGCCCTCGAGCGGCGAGCGGTGGACGCCTAAACCGGCGATCACTGAATGGACGCGACGCACCGACCAAAGAGACGAGGAGATGGTCGACGCCCGTAGCATCATCCTCGACGGCTACAAGCTCATCCACAACTTCGAGCGCCCCGACGGGTTTCCCGAATACGAGCTCTACGATCACGCGAAGGATCCGCTCGACCAGAACGACATCGCCTCGGACCACGCGGAGATCGTGGAGCGGCTCGCGAGCCAGCTAGCCGGTTGGCACGAATGGGCGCTTGCGAACGCGCTGCCTAGCGACGCCGAGTCGATAGAGGCCCTCGACTCCGAAGAGCTCGAGCGGCTCAGAAGCCTAGGCTACGTGCAATAGCCTCCTTCGAGCTCATCCTAGTCGTTTCGTACCCGCACCGCCATGAAACATTTCAAGCGAAATCGACGCGGCATTCGTCTTCGCTCAGTGCTTTGTGCTAGCTTTACAGCACCATGATTGACTCGGAGCTACTCGAAATTCTCTGTTGCCCAGAAACCAAGCAGCCCATCACTCTTCTCGAAGGCGAGGCGATCGACCGCGTGAACGAGCAGATCGCGGCGGGCGGCGTCAAGAACCGGGGCGGCCAAGCGGTCGAGGAAAAGATCGACGCCGGGCTATTGAGAGAAGACCGCAAGTTTCTCTACCCGATCCGGGACGCGATCCCCATCATGCTCGAAGACAAAGCCATCCCCTTCGAGGCCTTTGACCAGAAGAGCTAAATCGCTCTCCTCGTAGAGTTTCGTTCTTGGTCCTACCACGCGTGGTGCTCGAGGCGCTTCGTCCATTCTCTCTATCTCGCCGCTTTCGAAAACCGCCTCATCTTGTTCATTCGATGGGCCTTTAGCTACATCACGCCCAATCGTAGTGCTCGCCTCATCACGGAACTTTTTGACGACCCCGATCGTAATCGTGTATAACTACTACCCGTACATAGGTTGTGAAGAACGACTATGCAACACCGAGCTCTAGGAAATGCCGCTATCGCCGTCTTGGCCGCGCTCGCGAGCGGATACAAATACGGCTTCGACATCATGGACCACACCGGCCTCAAAAGCGGGTCGGTCTATCGCGCGCTGAACCGTCTCGAGGAGCTACGCCTCACGAGCTCCAAATGGGAAGGCGCGCGCATCGCTGTGCAAGAAAAGCGCCCGCGTCGCCGCTACTACGAGACCACCGAAGCCGGCCACGCGGAGCTCGCGGCCACACGCGACAACCTAGCCGCGTTGATGGACAGGCTCGCGCCGGAGCACCGCTAGACCATGTTGAAACTTTCCGCTTGGTTCATCGAACAGTCCAGGTGGCTCGTTCCCGCGAGGCTTCGCGATGGGTGGTGTGAAGCGTGGCTCGCGGAGCTTCGTCATCGCGCAGAGGCGCTCGAAGCCGAAGGAGCGCTCGGTCGTCGAGAGCAAGTCGATCTGCTGCGGCGGAGCCTCGGCGCTTTTCTCACGCGCTCTGGCTAAGAAGTCGTGACTTATGGATATCTCTCGTGTATCAAGATCTCATCTATGGCCTTCGTAGCTGGCTTCACAAGCCGTTCTTTACTCTCATCGCACTTCTCACGCTCGGGCTCGGCATCGGTGCGAACACCTACATCTTCAGCGTCGTCGACGGCGTGCTCCTGCATCCGTTCCCTTATCGCGACGTCGACCGGCTCGTGGCCCTTGGCGCAACGTTCCCGCAATTCTCACCGGCAGAGCGCTTCATCGAGTCGATTTCCGTTCCTGACTATCAAGAGGTCGCCGAAACAAGCCGCACGCTGACGAGCTTTCTTGCTTTCGATCTCGGCAATCGAGACCTCGGCGGCATCGACGAGCCGCAGCGGCTTTTTACCGCCGCGTTCTGGGGTGACCCCTTCGAAACGCTCGGCATGAATCCCGAGCTGGGTCGAAGCTTCACGGAAGAAGAGATCCGGAAGCGAGAGCCGGTCGCGATCATGAGTCACCGAGTTTGGCAGCAATATCTCGGAGGCGATCCCGCGGCGGTGGGAAAGCCGATCATCGTAAACGGCTCGCCGCGAACGCTCGTCGGTGTGATGCCGCCGCGCCTGCTTCTTCTCGACTCGGACCTATGGCTTCCGATGTGGTACACGGCAACCGAGATGCCACGCTCGCGGCGCGTGCTCACCGTGCTCGCGCGCGTGCGCGACGGCGTGGAGCTATCCGAGGTGCGCAGTGAGTTGGCTACCTTCGCGGGCCGCATCGAAACGGACCAGAAGGCCGAGTCTCCCGAATATGAAGGTTGGCGACTTGCAGCGACACCCTTCGTCGACGTGTGGGCGAGCTTCGTCGGACCCGCCGGCCCCATTCTTCTGGGCGCCGTCGGCTTCGTGCTGTGCATTGCTTGCGCCAATATCGCGGGCTTGCTTCTGGCGCGCGCGGCATCGCGCCACCACGAAATGGCCGTGCGGATTGCCATCGGCGCCGGACGCGGACGCTTACTTCAACAGCTCCTCACGGAGTCGAGCCTTCTTTCGGTAGGCGGCGGCGTTCTTGGCGTCGGGATCGCGACCGTCGGCCTCGAGCTGACCCGCGCGAACCTCCCTGAAGGACTTCCGCTCGGTGGCATCGAGCTAGGCATCAGTGCGACGGTCCTCGTCTATACGTCCCTACTCACTGTGGCCTGCGGACTGTTTTTTGGGTTCGCGCCCGCGCTCCAGAGCACGCGGGTCGACGTGCAAGCAAATCTGGCTTCCGATAGCGCCCGCATGACGGGGTCCGGTTCAGCCTTGGCCGCCCGCCGCGTTTTCGTCGCCTCCCAGATCGTGCTGTCTATCATTCTTCTCGCCGGAGCAGGCTTTCTCATCCAGAGCTTTACACGCCTGGTCCATGTGGACCCGGGTGTCTCGACCGAGAACGTGCTGACGATGCGGCTGACGCTCGCGTGGGAGCGCTACGAAGGAAAGTTCGCAAGCTTTTACTCACAGCTGCTCCACGAGGTCGAGCAGATCCCAGGCGTGCAGTCGGCCGCGATGGCGAGCCAGTTCCCGCCCCAAGTGCTAAGAGATCAGCCATTCCAGATCGAAGGACGCCCTCTGACGACCGAAGGCGCTCTTTCGACGGCAAACGTCACCGTCGCGAGCCCGTGTCTCTTCGAGACGCTAGGGATGACCCTCGTCCGCGGCCGCCCGCTCACCAAGCAGGATAGGCGGGAGGCGCCGCCGGTAACGGTCATCAATCAGACCGCGGCCATGCGCTACTTCCCGAACGAGGACGCTTTGGGAAAGCGCATCAAGACCGGTGGAAAAGACTCGGAAGCCCCGTGAACAACCGTCGTCGGTATCGTCTCCGACGCGAGAAATCGCGGCGTGGATCGAGACGTCGCACCCAAGCTTTTCCATTCCTATCTGCAAGCTGGCCAATGGTCGAACCAGATGTTCTTGCTGGTGCGCATGGCGGGCGATCCGATGGCCGCTCTCCCTTCCGTGCGCGCGGCGCTCCGGAGCATCGACCCTCACCAGCTGATCTACGCCATCGACACCCTCGCGGCACACTTCCAATCGACGGTGATGATGAGGCGTCTCGTGAGCACGGTCTTGCTCGTGCTCGCGGGCGTGGCGCTGCTCCTCGCAGCCATGGGGACCTACGGCATCGTCGCCTTCATGGCGAGCCAACGCGAACGCGAGTTCGGCATTCGCCTCGCACTCGGCGCCGTAGCCCTCGCCCGCGTGATGGGAACGATGGGAGGCTTTATCTTCGGCGTGAGCCCGCAAGATCCCGCGACGCTCATGGCGACCGCAATGCTGTTGCTTGCAGTCACGCTCGTCGCGAGCCTCGTCCCCGCTCGCCGCCCGGCAAAAGCGGACCCGATGACGGCATTCAAATAGAGGGTAGTGTCAAGTTGAGGTGGGTCATTGGAGCCACGCGCGAAGCAAGTAGGCGCACGCAAAGCCGAGATAGTTCCCAAAGGCATAGCCGAAAATACCGATGATGACGCCGGGCGTCACGAGGCGCGACCAGTTCATCGACATCGAAAGCGCGAGCGCCGAGCCAGGGCCACCGACGGCAGCCTGGCTGGCCACGCAGAGCGTACGGATGTCGAAGTGAAGGAGCCATCCAATTCCGAACACAACGACCGCGTGCGTCGCGATCGCGGTCACCATGAATACGAGCACGGCGAGCCCTGCATTCAGAACTTCACGCAAAACCGACTGCGCACCGATGACGATGAAGAACAAATGCATCGCGAAGTAAGAAAAAAAGGCGCTTCCTCGCAACTTTCTCAGCTGGGGTATTTGGGCGAGGACGAGCGCGAGCGTTGTCACCCATAGGACCTGGGGAAAACCCCCCGAGAGCGTCCGGAGCTGCCGCGCCGCCCACAGGATCGCGAGCGGGATAGCCGCGAGTAACGCGACTTCGGAGAGCGAGACCGAGGCCGTCACCCACACTCGACGCGGATCGTGATCGGGCGGAGCACCTTCCGCCTCTCCGTCGACAAGCGGTGGCGCGAAGCGCCCACCGAGCTTGTTCGCGAACACCATCTGCAACAAGAGCCAGGGCACGGTCGTCAAGTTAATGGCCACGGCCCCAGCGGCGAAGAGGCTCGACGACACGTCCAGCCCTTGTCCAATCGCCGCGAAGTTCATCCCGCCGCCGAAGAAGGCTCCGACGAATTGCCCTCCGAGCTTCCACGTCTCGTCACCGACCCAACGGGCGAACATCACACCGCCCGCGAGACTCCCGAGAAAGGTTCCAAGACCGGCTAGCGCAAAAGCGATGACGAGCCGCGGGCCGGCCCGTTTCAAGTCCGACAAGCTCGAAGCGAGAATGACGAGGGCGATGGCATAAACGATGGCATATTCGAAAACACTCGCGTAGAGCGGCGAGCTATGTGGAATGATCCCGATATTGGCGAGCGCGATGCCCGTCAGCGTGCAAAGCACCGCCGAAGTGATTTTCTTCAAAACGGCAAAACGGTTCTCGAGCCAACGGGTCGAAGCAATCACGAAAAACAGAAACCCCAAAAGAGCGACGGGGTCTTCAATCATCGTGGCCTAACTTAATGTCCTTGTGAGGTGGTGAAAAACACGGTCCCGGCTCTTACCGCTCGTCGTAAGGATTTGGGTAGTAACGGTTCAGCACGACTTCGCCGTTATTCACGATCACGAGAGGCTCCTAGATGACGCGAAAATCCTTTAGCGGATCGCGGTCGAGCACAATTAGACCTGCCTCGAGGCCCACGGATACACGTCCTGTGCGATCCGCGATGCCGAGAAGATCGGCGCCCGTGGCGGTCGCCGCGGTGATGGCTTCGAGTGGCGTCATCCCGATGGAGACGAGCTCCTCCATATCGTGCTGCAAGCGGACGCAGGCGGTGTCGTTGCCGTCGCCATAACTTCCATCCGTGGGTGCCGCTATCGTAATGCCCATTCGGTGCGCTTCCTTGACGACCTCGCGCAGCGCCGTTTGCATGTGCCAAGTGCGGATGCGGAGCGCGATGTCGTTTGCGTCGTCGGTACGCGGGTCGCCAAGGGGGCTCATGATCGCGAGCGTCGGCACAAGATAAGTTCCTTTTTCTTTCATGAGCGCCAGGGTGCGGTCGTTCATGTAGGTCCCGTGCTCGATGCTTCGTACGCCCGCACGCACTGCCCCCTCGGCTCCGACTTCCGCATGCGCGTGCGCGGCAACGAACTTTCCTTCCGTAGCGGCTTCACGCACCGCCGCTTCGATCTCTTCTTCGGTGAGCTCCTGGCGACGCGGGTCGGTCGTCGCGAGCCCCGCGCGCTCGCTCGCGCCCACTTTGATCGAGTCCACGCCACGGTCGAGCAGAGCGCGCACAACCGCGGAGACGTTCTCGGAACCGGAGAGCCGCTCGTTCAAATAGCGCCCAAATTCGGGAAACGGCAGGATGAAGAACTCGCCGAGGACCGGACGCACGATGCCTCCCGCACAAAGAAGCTCTGGCCCACGCACGTGCCCTCCCCGCATCAAATCGCGCGTTCCCATGCCGCGCAAGTAACGATCCCCGGGCACGCGAGCGGTCGTGACTCCGGACAAGAGCGCGCTCTCGGCGGCATCGGCCGAGAGGATATGGGTGTGCGCGTCAATGAGACCCGGCCGAACGAAGCGCCCTTTCAAATCGATCGTCGTATCGCCCGTACGGGCTCCATCCTCGATCTCCGCGATCTTGCCGTCGCGAATGATGATGCTGACGCCCGTACGCGGCGGCGCTCCCGTTCCGTCGATGACGGTCGCGTTCGACAAGACGAGATCCTGAGCGGACGTCACATCCGCACCCGAGAGGCTGACAAGCGTGAGGGCCAACCAAATAGCGCTACGAGACATGGGACCAACCTTTCCTGTAGGTGCGCCATGATACATGCTTTTTGCCTAGACGCCCCGGAAAGCTCGCCGATCTCCGCACACCCCTTCGCGGTTAGAATGTGCCTATGCGCTACTTCATCGCAGCTTTTCTCGTATGGCTCCCAGCCGTGCTTCATGCGGACGAATATGACATCTGGATCGCAAATGCCCGTGTCGTGGACGGTACCGGCAATCCATGGTTTCGCGCCGATATCGGTATTCGCGACGGGCGGATCGTCTTGGTCGGCCAAGACGCGGAAGCCCGCGCCGACATCACTATCGATGCCGAGGAGCGTTTCGTCACCCCCGGCTTCATCGACGTACACACGCATGTCGAGTCCCGCTCCGGACGCGGCGGACTCCAGACGACTCCGCGCGGCGACAACTTTCTGCTCGACGGCGTCACCACCATCATCACTGGCAACTGCGGAAGCTCCGAGATCCAAGTCGGCGCTTGGTTCTCGAAGCTCGAAGAGCTCGGGCTCGGCTTGAACGTCGCGACTTTCGTGGGGCACAACTCGGTGCGCCGGGAAGTGATGGGAACCGCGAATCGTCAGGCACGCCCCGAAGAGCTCGAGCACATGCAGTCGCTCGTCGACGTCGCTATGAAGGAAGGAGCCATCGGTTTCTCGACGGGACTTCTCTACATTCCAGGTACCTATGCGAGCACGGAAGAAGTCATCAAGCTCGCCCGCGCGGCCGCGCGCCACGGCGGGGTCTACGCAACCCATATTCGCGAACAAGGCGCCGAGCTCCACGCTTCGATCGAAGAGGCGGTCACCATCGGACGAGAAGCGTCCATGCCGGTTCAGATTTCACATTTCAAGATCAAAGGAAAAAAGCGATGGGGCTCGATCGGCGATGCGATCGAGCTCGTCGAGCAGTATCGCCGCGAAGGCGTCGACGTCGTCATCGACGCCTATCCTTATGATCGTGCGAGCACCGGACTCTCGGTGAACCTTCCTAGTTGGGCACTCGCGGATTCTGACGAGGCGCTCCAGGCACGGCTCCGCGATCCGGAGACTCGGGCTCGCATCTTGAAAGAGATGCGGGCGAAGCTCGACGACCAGGGTTACGGCGACTATTCGTTCGGGACCATCGCCCGCTTTACGCCCGATCCGTCGCTCGAAGGCATGACGCTGAGCGAAGTCAATCTCGCGCGCGGGCGTCCCGCGAATATCGAGGCGGCGATGGAGACCATCCTCGAGCTCATGGAAGAAGGCGGCGCTTCGCTCGTGTATCACTATATGAGCCTCGAGGATGTCGAGACCATTTACCGATATCCTAATGCGGCCGTGGCAAGTGACGGTGGCGTGCAACAAATGGGCGTCGGCAAGCCGCACCCTCGCTCTTACGGGACGAACGCGCGCGTTCTCGCCGAGTTCGTCCGCGAGCTCGAGACGATGCGTCTCGAAGACGCCATCCGCCGCATGACCTCGCTTCCGGCCCGCACCTTTCAGCTGAAAGATCGTGGTCTCGTCCGGGAAGGGCTCGCCGCCGATCTCGTCGTGATGGATTTTCCGAACGTGCGCGACCGCGCCACGTTCGAAAAACCCCACCAGTTCAGCGAGGGCTTCGATTTCGTGATCGTGAACGGTGAGCTCATGGTCGAAAACGGCGCGCTCACCGACGCGCGCGCGGGTCGCGTCGTGCGTGGTGCCGCCTTCGCCCGATCGCGCTAGCGTCGCACCGTTCTGCAACCGACAATAGACGCAGAGCATGATGCGGCTCGGACGGAAGTCGAAGTGGGCCCTCGCAATCTTCTCGGGCCTCCTAGCACTCATCGTCCTTCTCCATACCGGAGCGGCCAAAGAGCTCGCCCGTCGCGGCATCGAGATCGCCGCGGGATCTCTTCTCGACGGGCGCGCTAGCTTGGAGGCGCTCGACTACCGCTTATGGAGCGGCGAGGGCGAGCTATCTGGGATCGTGCTCGAGCCCGACCTCTCGGTGCTGCCATTCCACTTCACCTCGGAGCACATCGCTCTGAGCGTGAGTCCATCCCTGACCTTCTCCGGCACCGTCGAGGGCGCCGAGCTCGTCCTCATCGATCTCTTCGAAACACCGACATCCGACTATACGCCCCTTCTCACGCCGAGACACAGGAGCGCATCTTCGTGGGCGGCCAAGCCGTCGGTGTTTGGAATCAAGAGCTACGCTTTCCGATCTACAAGCTGCTTCACGGGGGCATCTATTGGGACGCGGGCAATGTCTTCGCCACCGCCGGTGAATTTCGACTGAGTGACCTGCGGCACAGCGTCAGCGCCGGGCTCCGCTTCGTTCTTCCGTTCGGTCACGTCGCGAAGGATCACCACGGCTTCGCGGGGTGCCAAGGTCAAATCCCGCGTACAGCGGGGCGTTTCGTACAGACGCGTTTACGCGTGCGCGCCAAGCGAAGCTAGAATCCTCCGCCATGAGCACGCCAACCCAACTCTTGCTCTCAACAAGAAAGCGTGCCGTCCTTGGAAAAAGCTGGGCCCTTCGCTGAGTGATGAGTGACAAGTGGCACCTTTGGTTCTGTGATCCAGCTGGACACAGCTCCTGTGTCGACGTACCCTTTTGCTCCTGTAGGAGTTGAGGTGGCAAACCAAGAGCACGTCGAGAAATTGAGAAAAGGCGCTCGCGCGTGGAACGTATGGCGAGGGAAGCAGGCGGACGTTCCGGCCCTCAGTGAGGCGAACCTCAGCGAGGTGGACCTCAGCGGGGCAGACCTCAGAGGGGCAAAGCTCCCGAGGGCGAGCCTCGGCGTGGCGGATCTCGACAGGGCGAACCTCAGTGGTGCGAACCTCAGCGGCGCCGAACTTTCAAAGGAACAACTTGTCGCGGCCAGAACCAACGTTTACACCACACCCCCAAAAGAATTTCGAAGATAGCCTGACTTTCGCACTGCCAGTTGTCGTGAGTCAGGACACGCTTGCTCGGGCTCGAGGACGACGGTCTCACTCATCCTCGGAGAGCTCAACGCGTTCGGAATCCATTTGTCCGAGGTAACGTTTTTCTTACGCCATCGCCCTTTCGCCGGCATGACCTTCGCCAACCAACGGGCTCTATGGCCACCTCTTGACGCACCCTCGAGCCGCCTTCTCTCTACCGCGCACGCAGCGAGGACAACGATCTCCGTGTTCGACTCGCCGATTTGCAGCAGAGCCAGAGAAGACTCTATGACCTCGCCATCTTTCTCTCGGCCGATGTAACCGACCAAATTCTAGTCAGAAGCGAAATTCTTGCTCAATAATGTTTCCGCTTCCGTCATGATGTCCGCGGCGGGCTTGGTCGAGTCGAACAAATCGGTCACTTCACCAACAAAAGTATTCGCGGTGCGCGTGTCTCCGGACCTCCAGGCCGCCAGCCATTCTTTCGCCTCTCGATCAGCAACAGCTTTGAGGCCCTCGATGTCATCGTGATCTCCTGCAGCTTCAAACTGCTCCGCGAGCCAATGTTCGTTCCCGTAGCCGCCTCCGATCAATTCAGCCCACCGGCTCGAGAGACGGCGGCAACGAGTTTTCCGCCGGCAGCAACTGCCATCGGCGCTTGAATGATTGGGTGGCGAATGCCCAATCTGCCTGTCAGTCTCGTTGCAACCATCGCCACTCCTCACACATTTCAGCAGCCTAATGAGCTTCTGCACTTCCGCGACCGAGGACAGTCCCAACAGCGACGGTAACCAAGGAGCCGATCAACACGAACCAAGGCCACGCGATCTCGGAGCTTGCAGTCAACCAGATTAGGGTGACGGTACCGATCCCGGAAGACATCCCAATCATCACGCTTCGCTCATCGGCTTGCGGCACCAACAATCCCAGCGCGAACCCCCCGAGAAGACCTCCATAAACGAGCGACTGGATACCCAGTGCCACCTCGACCGCTGTATTCCCTTGACTCAACGGGATGAACAAGATAGCGCCCGCGATGAGCAGGGCGGCCCACGCCAGCGTGAAGAGCTTGCCCATCTGTAATATGCCTTGCTCGTCCGTCTGGCGACCCGTTGCCGGAGCCCAGAAATCATAGGCCGTGACCGAGGCCAGGGAATTGATCGAAGAAGAGAGGGACGACATGGCCGCGGCGAACACTCCCGCAATCAAGAGGCCCGTGAGCCCTACAGGCAGTTCCTCAACGATGAAGCGCGCGAATATCTCGTCGCTGCGCTCAAAGCTCCGACCCTGGTAGAAAGCCCATAAACCCATTCCGACCATGAGGAAGATGGCGAACTGGGCCATGACCATGATGCCACTGCCCACAAGGGCCTTCTGACTCGCGCGCAGATCCTTGCAGGTGAGCAGGCGCTGCACGATGATCTGATCCACTCCATGGGAGCCCATGGTCAGGAAGGCGCCCCCAACGAGTCCGGCCCAGAACGTGTAGGGACGCGACAGGACGAGCCCGAAATCCAGAACCTGCAACTTGTCCGCAGCGGAAGCTTGCGCGAGGATCGCGGCCCACCCGCCGTCCACGAGGCCCGAGAGAGCCATCGCGGCCGCGGCCGCACCCACGAGGTAGAGGAACATCTGCAACGCATCTACCCAAACGACCGCCTTGATGCCGCCGAAATAGGTATACACCACGGTGAGGAGGCCGATGACCACAATGGACAAGGTATAGGGCCAACCGGTGATGAGGGCTAGGGGAATGGATGTCGCGAACAGACGCACCGAGTCCGCGAGCAGACGCGTGATCATGAAGATTCCGGAAGTAAAGTGCCGAGCACGCAGGCCGAAGCGGGTCTCGAGCAGGGCGTAGGCTGTCGTGAGTTTTCCGCGGTAGTAAGCCGGCAGAAGAATCGCGGAAACCAGGACCCGCCCAACGAGATAGCCGAAGGTCAGCTGCAGAAAAACCAGCGTGCCGAGATAGGCGACGCCAGGAAGGCTCAGGAAAGTGAGCGTGCTGGTCTCCGTGGCCACCACGGAGAGCATGACCGCTCCCCAGGGGAGCTCCCGGTTTCCCAGAAAGTAGTCGGTCCCACCCGTCTGCCCTCGACCGAGCCAGGCACCCCAGGCCGTCGTGGCCGCCAGGTAGACGACCAGGACGGCCAGGTCCAATTTTTCGAAGCCGATCAAACGGTCACTCTCTTGTATCTAGAAAGTAACGCGCTATTGGCTCTCCTCGCGCACCGTCGGGTACGTGATCCCGAGCTGCTCCATATAGGTGTCGTATTTTTCAGGGTCGAAGTAGTACTTCTTCATCTCCTCCCGGTACCGGTTCATGATTTCTTTGTTGAGGTGCGTCGCTGGCGGATCGGCATCCGTGATGAAGGGCGTATATTCGTGATCTTTTTTCTGCACGTCGTTGAGATATTTGTGCGCCTCCTCGAGAAGCTCCGGGTCGAGAAAGAGATCGAGCGCGGTCATCGCCATGACTTTCGCGCCAGCCGTCGCACCTTTGTGAGCGATCGGTGTCGCCATTGCAACCGCGCTCGACCAGTGATGCCCGCCGCCGCCGGTGCTGAAATTCGAAGGAAAACGAAGCGTGAGCGTGGGAACGTTCCACGAGATGTCCCCGATATCGTCCGAGCCGCCGCCGGTGCGCGGCTCTTTCGCCGGCCCTTGAAGCTCGGCGAGCTCGGTCGTGAGCCCGGTCGGCTCGGCGCCCATCTCTTTTTGGAGCGCCTTCGCGAGAGCTTGGTCGGCCTCGCTCCATTCCGGAAGACCCACGACCTGGATGTTCTTCGTCATCGCTTCCGCAATCGGTTTGTTGAAATGACCTGGATAGGCCGTTCCGAGAATGCGCCATTCCACCTCGGTGTCGGTCATCATCGCGGCCGCTTCGGCGGTTGTATTAGCGATGTCGAATAGCCGCTGGATGTTCGGCTGGTCGAGCTCGCGGAGGTAGTACCAGACGGAGGCGACCGAGGGCACGACGTTCGGCTGGTCCCCGCCATTCGTGATGACGTAATGCGTGCGCTGGGAGAGCCGCAGGTGCTCGCGACGCGCATTCATCGCGCTGTTCATGAGCTCTACCGCATCGAGCGCGCTGCGACCGCGCCACGGCGACCCCGCCGAGTGCGCCGACTCGCCGTGGAACGTGTACTCGACGGAGACGAGACCATTGCCGCTTCTCTGCCCCCAGCTCGTGTTGAGGTTGCGACTCACATGCGTGAAGATAACCGCATCGATGTTTTTGAAATAGCCGTCGCGCACGAACCACGCTTTGGAGCCGAGCTGCTCTTCCGCGACCCCCGGCCAAAGTACTAGCGTTCCGGGAATGCCTTCGCGCTCCATGATCTTCTTCAGCACGAGCGCGGCAGTCACGTTGACCGCTTGCCCGGAATTGTGGCCTTCACCGTGGCCCGGCGCCCCCTCGATGATGGGGTCATGATAAGCCACACCAGGTTTTTGCGAAGCTTTGGGGATACCGTCGATGTCGCTTCCAAAGGCAATTACCGGGCGGCCCGATCCCCAGCGCGCCATCCACGCGGTGGGCATGTCCGACATCCCCATCTCGACCTCGAAGCCGTTTTCTCGCAAGAGCCCCGTTACGTAATCCGAGGTCTCGAATTCCTGAAAGCCGAGCTCGCCGAAGCTGAAGATCATATCCACCGTCACTTGGGTAAACTTTCGACGCGACTCGACCTCCTCGACAGCTTCGCGTTTCAGCTCGTCGAGCCGAGCATCCGGTGGCTCGGCCGCGGTTGCACAAAGCGCCACCGTCAAAAAGCCCATTCCAAGAATCAAGCTTCGAAAATCACGCACCAATCGACTCATCGCACTAACCTCCGACAGGGATTCTATGTCATGCCTATCAGGATTCATATCCGTCCCACCAGATCCATTGACTGCGCGCCACGACATGCTAGTCTGGATTCGAGACCGTTCCATCCCCCCCCAAACCCGACAATGACGACCAAGGACATCATTCTCAAAGGCATCGCCTGGACGACGGGTTATCGCGTCTTTGCAACCTTCGCTCAGTTCGGCGCCATGCTCGTGCTCGTGCGGATCATCCCGCCCGAGGAATACGGACGGGCGGGAGCCATGGTCGGCGTCCTCACGATGCTTAATGTTTTGAGCTGCCGATCTTTCATCGCCCAAGCGCTACAACTACCCGAAGGTGAAGAGCCGGACTTGACCATGCATTGGCGTGCGAGCTTCTGGCTTCAAGCCACGCTTTTCATCCTGACGAACGCCATCGCTAGTGGCCTTTGGTTCTTGCCGAGTCACCGCTCCATCGCGATCCTCCTGCACTTGGCGTCGCTCGGTGTGCTCTTCGAGTGCCCGAGCGCTATGCGCAGCGCCATGCTCCAGCGGGCACTGGATTTTCCCCGTCTCCGCATCCTCGACGGCATCAGCAAGGCCTCAGCATTCTGACCATGTTGAGCTTGGGCGTCTCCGGGTTCGGCGCAGTTGCCATCGTGGCGGGCGCGAACGTCATTCCCGCGATTCCGAGTGCCTTTGATCTTCTCTTCGTGCACCGCTTTCGCCCCCGTTCAGGCTGGTTCAAGTTTCTCGATTGGCGGCGATACAAGGCTTCCCTACTATTCGGATTCCAACAAAGCTGGTCCGGATTGCTCCAATCCCTTCGCGGCGCGCTCGAGGCAGCGGTCTTGCCTCTACAGCTCGGTTTTGCCGCGCTCGACCTCCTACAACGCGCGCAATCGCTCTTTCTCAGCACCGTCGGGCAGGTGAACAACGTCTTCGCCGAGACCGTCTACCCGCTTCTTCCGAAACTCGCGGCGGAGCCCGAGCGGTACCGTAGAACGGCCACCCTCTTGCTTCAAGTCGTGTTCTGGATCGTTCTGCCAGGAGCCATTTTTGTCGGCTGGCAAGGAAAAGCCGTGCTCCGCGTTCTCTACGGCGAACGTTGGATCGCGGCGGCTCCCCTGATTGCTCCTGGCGCGGCCATCGGGGCCGCGCTCTGTGTATTCGGCGCCGGCTACAACATTCTTCTCGCGAAGACCGAGTTGAAGCGCTGTGTCGTCCTCGACATCACGGTCGCGCTCGCGACGGCACCCGTCATCCTCACCGTCGTGCTCGGCGGCGATATGGTCGTTTATGCCTGGGCGCTTGCCGCGGGGCAGCTCGTGGCCGCGTTCGTGGCGATTGGGATGGCCACGCGGTGGCTGCAGCCGGGCTGGCCTCGCACCGTCCTCGCACCACCGCTCGTCGGCGCCACCGTGGCCGTCCTCGCACTGCATATCATCGAAGGCCTCGAGACCTTGCCGTTAATCGCCCAGCTACTGTGCCGTGGATCTCTCTACCTATGCATAACGGCTCTCGTCGTCCGTCATGAAGCCGTTCGAGCCGCCATAGTAGTAGGGCAGGATGGCTTCACCGCCATGCTCGTCTCTGATAGCACCCAAGTGCGACGCGACCTCCTCGATCGCGTCGTCCCACGAGATAGGCGTATTCCCTTGGCGCCCACGCGACGCATGGGGTGCAATAGCTGGTCCTCATGATAGACGCGCTTGGCGAAGTGCCGCACTTTGGAGCAGATGAAGTCGTTCGTGACGGGATTACCGCTATCAAGAGCCGCGTCTATCTTGGCGATGACGCCGTCCTTGACGGTAACATCGAGAGAGCACGTGTCAGGACAATCGAGAACGCAAGACGTTGCGAGGGTTTCTGAGCTCATTCGTGTCGCTCGGCCTCTTGCAGCGCATAAGCAATACCGGCATAGTTCGCCGCAAGGTCGATCGGGTCGGCCTTCTTGTCGTAAAGGAACCAGTGGCCATATTCTCGCAAGTAACCGAACACCAATGTGATGTTCGGCCCCCAGCGGCGAGTGCCGAGATAGCTCGCGATGGCGTGGGCGGCTCGTCCGCGCTCCGCGTTCTCGCCGTAGAAACCACCGGGAACTTCAGGGAGCCCAATGCGCTCCTCGAGCTCCTGAACGGACAGGCGCGACATCTTGACGAGCTCTCTCTCCGAATATCCGGTAAGGAACAAATAGGGATAATCGCTCAAATCCTGGCAGGAAACCGCGAGCGGAACCACTGCCAGGACAATCCCCAAGAACCATTTTCGCTTCATCATCATCTCATCCACATCCGAAGCCACACGGTTGGGACCCGCATTCTATGTCATCTAGTGCTCTGTCACAGCCGTCACCCGCGGAGCGAAGGCGGCGAAGACGAGCCCGATGAGCCCAAAGACGATAGCGGCATCGGCGATATTGAAAAGGCCTGTTCGGAGCCCACCGACACCGACGCGAAGAAAATCGATGACGTGCCCGTCGTGGAACAAGCGATCTAGAAGATTCCCAACGCCGCCTCCGATGATGAGAGACCAGCCGACGAGCTCCGTCCAGCTCGAGGCGCGAAGCAGCTTGAACGCGAAGAGCAAGAGCAGGAGCGACACGCCCACAATGAAGAGCCAAAACCGCGTGGTCTCCTCGAGCGCGGCGCCGAGGCCAAGAAAGGCTCCAGCGTTCTCAGAGTAAAAAAGAGTGACGGAGCCTCCCATATAGACGTGCGGGCCGAGGCCGTGAAGAAGCTCCGCCGCAAGCCGCTTCGCTGTCTGATCGCAAGCGACCGTCAAGACCAAAAGCGGCAGCACGAGGAGCCAGCGTCGTCTCATGACGCGTCCTCGATGATGGTGACCCGACACCCGCCCGTGACCACCACGTTACTCCGAAATCGCGCCTTCGAGCTCGAGAAGCTTTCGTTTCCTATCGAGGCCTCCACCATAATCGGTCAAATTGCCGTTTTTTCCGACCAATCGATGGCAGGGGATGATGACGGAGATGGGGTTCTGGCCGTTGGCCGCGCCCACGGCCTGAAACGCCGAGGGTTTAGAGAGCCGGCACGCGAGCTCGCTATAAGCCCAGGTCATGCCATAGGGGATAGTGAGGAGCTTTTTCCACACTCTTTTCTGAAATGGTGTCCCCTGGGGAGCGAGCGGAAGCTCGAAACGTTCACGCCGTCCCGCGAAGTACGACGTGATCTGCCGCTTGGTGTCTCCGAGCAAAGGATCCCGCTCATCCTCCACCCAATCGGGATCGGGTATCTGGGCGCCTCGCCCCAATGTGAGACAGAGCCAACGGAGCTTTTCGTTTTCCGCAGCAATGAGCACTTCGCCAAGGCGACTCGGGAAGCTTCGAAATCTCATGACACGGCTTCGAGCTTCTCCTCGATAGGATGGAGCACGCACTCGTCGAACGTCTCGATGAGATGTTCCGTATCCTTGTAGCGATACGGCGCTTGGGCTGGTACTCCCGGAATCTTGATGAAATCCTCTCCTTCGGGGACGATCGATCCTCACGGGTCGACCAGCACTCTGATCTAGTGTCACCAAGTGACGTGCTGCATTCCCACGAGCAGCAGCACCCCCCACTTTCCGCCCCCAACTGCCATCGCGGGAAGGACGGCCCGATGAACTTTACCTCTTATGTCCCCCAGGAAGCAACCCGCAGCCGGA
The DNA here is from genome assembly GCA_963578475.1 of Acidobacteria bacterium bin61. Lineage (GTDB taxonomy): Bacteria > Acidobacteriota > Vicinamibacteria > Marinacidobacterales > SMYC01 > SMYC01. The sequence continues at coordinate 63,819 of CAUZCL010000011.1, forward strand.
CACCCGCTGTACTACTAAGCGCGTGCGCTCCATCGCCTAAAGGCGATGGGTTCGGTCGCCGACTAAAGTCGGCTTGGTCTTCCGCAATTCGCTATTCGCTTGCCTTGAAACTATCGTCGTCCTGGGGCACGTCACCTTGGAGCTCTATGTACTTGCCATCACCTCATCCGTCACATTGCCCGTCGTCGCCACGAAGTAACCACGGGCCCAAAGGTGCCGACCCCAGAACTCCTTGCGGATCGACCGAAAGTCGCGCATCAAACGATGTGACGACTTGCCCTTGATTAACTGCATCACACGACTCGGCGACAGACTCGGTGGTACGCTCAGCAACAGGTGCACGTGCTCTGGCCGTACAGGACCCTTCACTATTTCTATCTGGTTTCGAGCACAGATCTCTCGGATAAGACCCCTCAGCCGAACCGCTACATCTCCTCTCAAGGCCGGCTTGCGGTACTTCGGGATAAATACAAAGTGATAGTTTAACTGGTACGTCGTGTGCGATGACTTCCGGTATCCTTTCATCCGGAGACCGTACCGCATGCCTCCTTAAGGCTTCTCCTAAAGGCGAGGGGTTTCAACCATCCCCGAGTGAGACACTAAAATGACATAGCGAGATAGGCGGATCAACAGACGTAGTCTACTATATCTCTCATTTTATCAATAATTTACAGGCACAAGCCCCTCCAAGAAGCGAAAGAAAGGTATGAGTGCACGTGAGCGCAGGCGCAGAGTTCGAAAGGCTCATTGAACTGATGGCGAGGCTTCGCGGCCCAGATGGATGTGCCTGGGATCGCGAGCAAACGATGGCGTCGTTGCGGTCCTTCGTGCTCGAAGAAGCCTACGAGCTCGTAGACGCGATCGGGCAAGACAACACGGAAGCCGTTTGCGAAGAGCTCGGCGACGTTCTCCTCGAAGTCGTTTTCGTCGCTCAAGTTGGGATTGAAGCCGGGGCGTTCACGATGCCCGAGATCGTGCGCGGGATCCGAGAAAAGCTGGTCCGGCGGCATCCCCACGTCTTCGAGTCGAAGACCGACGACGGCGCGGGAGAGGCGCTCACACATTGGGAAGACATCAAAGCCAAAGAAAAGCCCTCCCGGAAGTCGCATCTCGACGGGGTGCCACGCTCGCTCCCCGCGCTTTCGCGTGCGGCGAAAATCTCGAAGCGGGCCGCTCATGCAGGTTTCGACTGGGACTCTCGCGAACAGGTTCTCGAAAAAATCGATGAAGAGCTTCTCGAATTGAAAGAGGCCGTGCGCGCGGGCGACGAATCCTCGGTTCATGAAGAGCTCGGCGATTTACTCTTCGCGATCGTCAATTTTGCGCGGCTCTCGAAAACGGATGGCGAGGTAGCACTCTTGGACGCGAACGAGAAGTTCTCGAGACGTTTTCGGTTCATGGAAGAGCGGCTCGCGGCTGACGGGAAATCCATCGAGTCCACCGGGATGGTGGAGCTCGAGCGGCTATGGGCGGAAGCTAAAAACTGATCCACGAAGGTAGGTCGAGACGCTCATCTCGCCGTCCCCGCGGAAACGGACGGTCACCGTACCGTTGCGGTCGGTGCGGAGATATTCGATCCCGCGCTCCCTCAACCGGTGGAGGACCCGGGCAGAAGGCAGGGGACGCGATGGAGCGCGACGGGCAGAGATGATGGCCAGCTTCGGGCGCACAGCGTCAAGAAAGCCGTCGGTGCTCGAGCTTCGGCTTCCGTGATGGGCGAGCTTGAGAACGTCCGCGCGCAGGTCCGCTCCGCTTCGAAGGAGCGCTGCCTCGAGCGCTCGCTCCGCGTCTCCCATAAGCAAGAGGCTCCGTTTGCCATAAGTGATGCGCAGCACAACGGAGCGGTCGTTCGACCTCTCGAATCCCGAGTGCGACGCCGCCGGCGATGGTGAGGGCGGTGGCGGTGGTGAGGGCGGCAAGGGCGCTGGGGGTGAGGGCTCCTGCGCGCGGGGCGCGGCCTCCCGAGGTGGAGGACCACCGCCATTGGCCTCTTTGGTGGCCGCGAGATTGACGTATGTGCTCGGCACCGAGCGGAGCTTCCCGTCGGTCGCCATGAACTGAACGGTTCCACCTTTGATTTCGTAGGACTGAACTGCCATACGGCTGCCGTCGACGAACACGAGGGTTTGCTGCGCCGCGGCGACGGACGCTCCGCCAACCTATAGGAAAACCAGTAACAGCGTGATTCTCATGAAATGCTACCCCACCAAATTGTTTCGCGTATCTAGTATCAACTCTCGGGGGGCACAGAATCAAGTCCGGAGAGTCCTCGACGGGGGATGAAGGTCGCGACGGTCTCGAAGTGATGTGTATTTGGAAAAAGATCGAGGAGCTCGAGGGCGTCGATCTCGAAGCCGCTCTCCACAAGCATACGCGCATCCCGCGCGAAAGCGGGGATATCACAGGAGACATAGTGCAGGCGCTCAACCGGACTCGCCCGAAGGCGTTCGCAGAGGGCCCGTGGAAGACCGCCGCGCGGTGGGTCGACGACAACGACATCATCACGCTTGAAGGAAAAGGTTTCGGAGAAGGTGGCGGCGTCTTGCTGGATGAAGCGCACGTTCCCCGCATTCTGTTGCCCGGCAGCGTTCGCATTGGCTCGGGCGTCCGACAGCGATCGTGATGCGCTCTCGACCCCGATAACCTCTCCGGCCGCGGAGGCAAAGGGAAGCGAGAAAAGACCAACCCCGCAATAGAGGTCAATCCATCGCGCGACCGCCGACTTGGGAGCAACGATCTGGACGAGCCGGTCGAGGGCGAACCGATTCGCCTGAAAAAAGCTGCCTGCGGTTTGCCGAAACATGAGCTCGCCAAGACGATGCTCCACGACGGGGCTCCCGACGCGAAGCTCTCGCCGGCCGCCGCGCTCCGCCTCCACGATGAAGCCCTGAAGCCCCGCGTGCTCGAGCAGCTCGCGAGGCCCACGCTTTTCGAATTCACGTATCCCATGCTTAGATTGGACGAGAAATCGAGCTATAACCCTCCCTGGCTGGTGGCTGGATTCTTGAAGCTCGATCGATTTCAATCCGCGCGCTCGCGTCGGATCCTCGTGAAACCAGGAGCGGATGGCGCGCCAGGTCGCGTTCAGCGGCTCCGAAGCGAGAAGACAATGTTCGATATCGTGCACGTCGTGGCTCGCCCGTCCGCGAAATCCCATCACGAGCTCGCCCGCGCTTCGAGAGAAATGAAGTCTAATTCGGGTGCGATAGCCCGTTTCCGGAAACGGTGTCGCGACAACGGCGTCATAGGAGATTCGCTGGCGCGCGAGGCTTTCGAGCAGGATGTCACGCTTCGTTTCGAGCGCGGCCGCCGGCGAGAGGTGCATCAGCGAGCACCCACCGCACCGGCCATAATAAGGACACGGGGCCTCGCGCCGCTGCGCCGATGGTTCCAAGAGCGCCACACTTCTCGCTCTGATGAAGTCTTTTTTCTCGAGGACGGTCTCGACCTGATGTCTCTCGCCGCGGACCGTCCCGGGTACGAAGACCACGCGTCCTTCGTGACGAGCAAGACCGTCGCCGCCTGCGACAATTTTCTCGATCTCGACCTCGAAACGCTTCATCATTTCTCTTACGCTCTTACCAACCAGAAGATGGCCACGTCTCTGTGGCCATTTCAAGGCGCCTCATGCTACCTAGAAGCCGAAAAGAGTGACGTGCGGCAGGGCGAGCTTCGCGCGAACTCTGCGGCGATAAGCGCTTCTCACCGCCGCGTCATAGACCTTTTTCGGCATCCGTTCCCGATAGGAGGCGAGCGAGTTCTGAGACTCTCGGAGCAGCTCGCTCCGCACGTCGTCTTCGAGCTCGGCTTCGATCGCTTCGAGGAGCTCTTGGTCGATTGCGGTGAGATCGTCTTCGATTCCGACGAGGCTTTGGTCGGAATCGATCGAGTCACGGACTCGTGAGGCGAGACCGCTCCCGGATGGGAGGTCGAGCGCTTCGATCGCCGCCGCAATCTCTTCGAGATGTCCGCTAGGGTCGAAGGGCGGCTCGGCGTCCTTTTCTCGCTCCCGCCCGCCGAGACTCACCTCACGAAACCGACGAAAACTCGCTTCCACAGTTTGACGGCAGTAGCCGAGCTTACGCGGCTTGGCGCGCGTTTTTGGTCGCTCGAATACGCGATCGATTCCTTCTTTGACGACCGGTAGCGGTATCCCCTGCTCTTCCCAGCGAAAGATGAGAAACCATTCTGCCGGAGTGATGAATAGTGGGCTTCCTCGGCGCTCGACGAAATAATTCTCGACCGATCCATAGTAGTTTCCCTTGCCATCCAAAACAGTGTCCCTACCTCAAATAAAGCACGTCATCCGAATACAGCACTCGACGCGTCCCATCAGAAGCCTCCACCGCCAGCCCACCGTCATCGGCAAGACCATGGATGACGGCATGATAGCCCTCTCCCTCGCGCGGCTGGACGAGAACCTGCCGCCCACCATCAGCGGACGCGAGCTCGCGCCACCGGGCCAAAACGCGCACCGCTTCGCGCTCGCGCCACCAAAACTCGAAGCGCGACACGACGCGAGCCGCGACGGCTTCCGTCTCGAACGTCCCTCCATGAATCCTCTTGATGGACGTCGCTCGAGCGCGGACGTCCGCCCCAAAGCTTTCATGCGGCTGCGCCACGTTAATCCCGATTCCGACGACGAAGACCTCTGCCCGCGATCCTTTGAAAGAACCTTCACACAGGATCCCGGCGAGCTTTCGCTCGTTCACATAGAGGTCGTTCGGCCATTGCAAGCGCACGTCGAGACCGCTGATTTCGTGAATCGCTTCCGCGGTCGAGACCGCGCTGAGAAGAGGCAGTAGCGAAGGCGGGAACTCACCTTCGGACCGGAGGAGGATACTCAGATAGAGTCCGCCTGGAGGCGATTCCCAGCGTCGTTTGAAGCGTCCCCGTCCGCCACTCTGCTCGCTTGCGAGAAAAAGACTTCCGTGAGGCGCTTCGTGCTTCGCATAAAAAAGAGCCAAGTCGTTCGTGGAAACACAGCGGTCGACATGGAGGATGAAGGCGCCAAAACTGGCACCTTGGGCTCTTAGTCTCGCGCCGAGGGAAGGTTTCGCGTTCGAGATCGCTACCCTGATTTCGGTATCTTCGACTTCAACGTGTCGATTTCTTTCTGGATGAGGCCTTCTGCCAAATCCGGAACGACTTCCCAAGCGATCTCCTGGATGACTTTCGCGGAGAGCTTGTCGACGACACGTTGCGCGATGCGCTCGACGAGATCATCGTCTGAGCCGTCTGGCTCGGGGGCGCTCGGGGGCGCCATCTCCTCAAAAACATCGGCCGCCGCCGGTTCTATCGTCGCTGGCGCGTCGATGGACGGAATAGGCTCAGCCACATCATCGCCCGTCGGCACCACGAACGCGTCGGCAACAGCAAGGGGAGCCTCCATCGGGATCGCGATCGTGGGTGGCTCGGGAACCGTGGAGGCTGGCGCCTCGGGAGCCGGCGCAGCCGGTGCCTCAGGCATTTGGCTCCAGATATCGTCACCACTCGTGGGCGGAGCTGGTGCCGCCGGTACGTCCGGAGCGGCGAGCAGCATCGTGTGGTCTCCGGGGTCCATCGTAAGCTCGCGCTCACCCGCTTCCACGGCGAAGGCCTCATCGAGGCCCTCGATTGGAGCCGGCTCGATGGGCGGCGGCACCGGAGCTACAGGTACTTGCGGCCCTGCCACGGGCGGGGGCGCCTCTAACGAAGGAGGCTGAACGAGCACGGTCTCGTCTTCTATGGGTATGCCGGCGAAGTCAGGCTCCGGTGCTGGCGGCGGAGCGGCCGGGGGAGGTACTGGCGCAGGTGGCTGTACGGGCGCGGGCGCGGCTCGAGCCACACCGCCCGCCGCTCCCGCGAGAAGCTCCTTGACCTTCGAGACCAGTGTTTGAGGCTCGAACGGTTTCGCGAGAAAGCCTTCACACCCTGCAGCCTTGGCGCGCTCTTGATCGAAAGGCTCGAACGCTCCCGTCAGAAGCAATACGGGAATTTGCTTCAAGTTGTCATTGGACTTGATGAACTCGCAAACTTCGTATCCGTTCTTCTCCGGCATGATGATGTCGCAGAGAACGATGTCCGGTCGGACGGAACGAATCTCGTCGATGGCCCTTTGCCCGTTTCCAACAGTATGAAGCTCGAAATTCTCGTCGGAAACTGTTAGCTCGATAACCTTTTGTACCGTAATACTGACGGCGGCGAGCAGGATTTTATGTCCCATCACCCTTCCTTCCGGCTATCCGCGATCGATCGGCCTTATCCTGGCATACGAAGCGCAATTAAGAATACGTGATTCCGTAAGTTTGAAAATGGTAGCATCGGGGCGGGGATCGTGTCAACCGAGGCAACATCATAATTCCTTCCTTACGAAGGCTTTAGCCGTTCGAACAGGAAGTCGGTGATTTCGGTCGTTCTCGAGGCGGGCGGGAAAACCGCCGCCACGCCCATGTCCAAAAGAACGGAGACATCCTGGTCGGGGATGATCCCCCCCGCAAAGAGGAGCACGTCGCTCATATCCTTCTCTTTCAGGAGCTCAAGGATGCGGAACAATAAATGTTGATGCGCACCGGAGAGGATCGACACGCCGATGGCATCGACATCTTCTTGAAGCGCGGCCTCCACGATCTGCTCGGGCGTCCGACGAAGGCCCGTATAAATCGCTTCCATGCCCGCATCTCGCAGCGCGCGCGCGACGACGAGCGCCCCGCGGTCATGCCCGTCGAGCCCCGGTTTCGCCACTAGGATTCGAAGGCGGCGCGGGGAAGCCGTCACATTGCTCTCCGATATTGCCCACCCACTTCGTAGAGCGCATGGGTGATTTGGCCAAGGCTCGCTACCCGAACCGTGTGCATCAACTCGGCAAAGACGTTTCCGTCGGCGCCCGCCGCCTTCTTGAGACGCGCGAGCGCATCAGCCGTTTCTCCCGCGTGACGGGTCTGGAAGGCACGCAGGCGATCGATTTGGTCACGCTTTTCCGGGTCCGACGCGCGCGCGAGCTGCACCTCGCGAGGCGGCTCGGCTTCGGAAGTGGAAGTGCCGGTGGCGGTATCGGGATCGAGGAAACAGTTCACGCCAACGATGGGCAGCTCACCGCTGTCTTTTTTGAGCTCGTAGTGAAGCGACTCTTCCTGAATGCGGCTTCTTTGATATTGGAGCTCGATCGCACCCAAGACGCCTCCGCGCGCGTCGATGCGGTCGAGCTCCATGAGCACCGCTTCTTCCACGACGTCGGTGAGCTCTTCCATGATGTAAGAGCCTTGAAGCGGGTTCTCGTTCTTCACGACGCCAAACTCTCTGTTGATGATCTGCTGAATGGCCATTGCTCGGCGCACGGACTCCGCCGTCGGCGTCGTGATGGCCTCGTCATAGGCGTTGGTGTGGAGCGAGTTGCAGTTATCGTAGACCGCGGTCAACGCTTGGAGCGTCGTGCGGATATCGTTGAATTGAATCTCGTGCGCATGCAGCGCGCGGCCCGAAGTCTGGATGTGGTATTTGAATTTTTGGCTGCGCTCGTTCGCGCCGTAGCAGTGCTTCAAAACACGCGCCCAGAGCCGTCTTGCGACCCGTCCCATGACCGAATATTCCGGGTCGAGCCCATTGCTGAAGAAAAAGGACAAGTTTGGCGCGAAGGAATCGATGGACATGCCTCGAGCGAGGTAGTACTCGAGATAGGTAAAGCCGTTGGCGAGAGTGAAGGCGAGCTGCGTCAACGGATTCGCCCCGGCTTCCGCGATGTGATAGCCCGAGATCGATACCGAGTAGAAATTCCGCACATTCTTGTCAATGAAAAACTGCTGTACATCACCCATCAGGCGCAGCGAGAACTCTGTCGAAAAGATACACGTGTTCTGCGCCTGTTCCTCTTTCAAGATGTCCGCTTGGACGGTGCCGCGGACCACGCGGAGAGCTTCGCTTGCGATACGCTCGCGCTCTTCAACGCTCGGCGCCCTGGCCTGCTCCCGCTCGAATCGCTCCACCTGCTGGTCGATGACCGTGTTGAAGAACATGGCGAGGATGGTCGGCGCAGGACCGTTGATTGTCATCGACACGCTCGTCAGAGAGTCGACGAGATCGAAGCCGGCATAGATCTCTTTCATGTCGTCGAGGGTGGCGATCGAGACGCCTCCCTCGCCAATCTTTCCGTAGATGTCGGGCCGCTCATCCGGCTCTTCACCATAGAGGGTAACGCTATCGAAGGCCGTCGAAAGACGCTTCGCTTTGTCGCCCTGCGAAAGAAAGTGGAAGCGCTCGTTCGTGCGCCGTGGCCCGCCCTCACCGGCAAACTGGCGGCGCGGAGACTCTTCGCTGCGTTTGAAGGGATAGACACCGGCGGTGAACGGATACTCGCCGGGGATGTTCTCATTCAAACGAAAACGCAGGATCTCGCCCCAATCCTCGAACCGAGGAAGAGCCACCCTGGGAACAACACTCCCGCTCAACGTCTTCGTCCGAGCTTCAACTTGGATCTCGCGTCCTCGCACTTCGAAGCCCACTTTTTGTCGAGCGTAACGGGACTTAAGCTCGGGCCAAGTCTCGATGAGCCGCCAGCTCTCATCATCAAGATCCTTCCGCAGCTCATCGTACCTTCGGCGAAGCGCAGCCTCGACCTCTGGCTCAGGGCACTCTTTGGCAGCGCCGTCGAGATGTTGCAAGCGCCGGGCGATACCCACTTGCTGCTCGACGCGGGCGCGCTCGCTGCGAGCAAGCTCGACAATCTCGCCGAGATAACGCACGCGCTTGTCCGGGATGAGCGCATGACGTATTCCTGTCGAGACACCGGCAGGGACGCTCAACGAGGATTTTGGCAGCTCGGGAACGAGAACGCGCATGCGTTCGAGCAGATGCAAATACAGAGCGGTGACGCCGCGATCACCGAACTGGCTCGCGATGGTTCCGTAAATAGGCAGCGCGTCATCGCCCACGTCGTGCGCAATTTGTTTGTTCCTGCGAAACTGCTTGCGCACGTCGCGAAGCGCGTCATCGCTGCCACGACGATCGAACTTGTTTACCGCCACCACGTCGGCAAAGTCGAGCATGTCGATCTTCTCGAGCTGCGAGGCCGCGCCATATTCCGGGGTCATGACGTAGAGGCTCACGTCGCAGATATCCGCAACGGCCGAGGACCCCTGTCCAATGCCGCTCGTCTCGACGAAAATGATGTCGAAACCGGAGGCTTTGAGAATCCGGACCGCTTCGTCGGTTGCGCGGGAGAGCTCGGAGCCCGAGCCACGCGTCGCAAGACTCCGCATGAAGACGCGTTCGTGGTCGATCGCGTTCATGCGAATGCGGTCACCGAGAAGCGCACCGCCCGTCTTTCGCTTCGACGGGTCGACTGACACGATTCCGATCCGAAGCTCGGGCGCATCCGCCACGAGCCTTCGTACGATCTCGTCCGTCAAAGAGCTCTTCCCTGAGCCTCCGGTACCCGTGATGCCGAGGACGGGCACGCTTCGCTTCGCGGCGATCTTCCCGATACGTTTGTCGAGCTCGGCACCCAGCCCGGATTCGTCGAGCTCGGCCTGGGTGATGAGACGCGCGAGCTTAGAGGCTTCGCCCGCTTCGAGCCAGGACAAATCGCCGTTCGAAGAGACGGGCGCAAGCGCAAAGTCCGCTTCTCTCACCATATGGTCGATGATCCCCGCTAGGCCGAGACTCAAGCCGTCTTCCGGAGAGTAGATCTTGGTGACGCCGTAGGCTTCGAGCGCTTTGATCTCGCTCGGGATGATGACTCCACCGCCGCCGCCGAACACTTTGACATGCCGAGCGCCGTCCTCGCGAAGCCGGTCGACGAGATAGCGGAAATATTCGTTGTGGCCGCCCTGATAAGAGCTCACCGCGACCGCCTGCGCGTCTTCTTCGATGACGGCGTCCACGATCTCCGCGACGGAGCGATTATGCCCGAGGTGGACCACTTCGACGCCACGCGCCTGGAGCAGGCGGCGGATGATGTTGATGGAAACGTCGTGGCCGTCAAAAAGCGACGCGGCCGTCACGAAACGTACGGAATGAGTGGGCTTGTAGCGCGTCTCGGAGGTCGTCATGACTTTGGCCCCAGTTTACTCCGGGCGGCGCTCATGCGAACAGAAACCGAGCCCGAGCTCTACGGGCAGCGAAGAACGGAGTCGCTTAGAGCTCAGCCTGAGGCGGCGGCGCGAGCTCTTCCTGAGTCTGGTTGATGAGCTCTTTGAGCTCTTTGCCGGGCTTGAAATAGGGAACTTTCTTGGCGGGCACGTCGACGCGCTCGCCCGTCTTCGGATTACGCCCCTTACGGGACTCGCGCTGCCGGATCCGGAAGCTACCGAAGCCTCGAAGCTCGATCTTGTCGCCACGGTGGAGAGCATTGATGATGCTCTTGAAAACGGTATCTACGATGATCTCAGAGTGTTTTTTGGTCAGATCCGACACTCGCGACACTTCTTCGATCAGTTCCGCTTTCGTCATGACTAAAAGACTCCCTTCTCAAATGCTCGAGCAGCCCGGCCCGGAACTCTTGTCGTGAGCGCCGACGCCGGGCCACTGCAGAGATCCTAATCTTCCGACTCGCTCTCCATCTTTTCCGTAGCGTCGGTCTCTGGATTGGCTCGAGAGCTCGAACCCCAGTCCGCCCCGAAATCCGCAACGTCTCCCAAAGTGGCATTGGGAGAGCCTTGGCTCGAGTAATGCGCTTCGTAATCGTCGACGTTGACCGCTCGAATCGAGAGCCCGATCTTGCGCTCCTGCTGCGACATCTTGATAATCTTCATGCGGTAGGAGTCGCCGACCACGAGCTTGCCTTCGGCTTGTTCGACGCGCTCGTCGTCCACTTCCGAAACGTGCAAGAGACCTTCGATTCCTTCCTCGATCTCGATGAAGGCTCCGAAATTCGTGAACCGGACCACTTTGCCGTCCACCACATCACCTTCCTGATGACGGTTGAAGAACTCTTCCCAGGTGTCCTCACCCATCTGCTTCAAACCGAGCGAGAGACGCTGGTTCTCTGCGTCGATGTTCAGAACGAGAGCGTCAACGGTGTCGCCCTTCTTGAGAACTTCCGAGGGATGGCTGATGCGCTTGTTCCAGCTCATGTCGGAGATGTGGACGAGGCCGTCGATACCTTCTGCTACTTCGACGAAGGCGCCGAAATCAGTGAGGTTTCGCACTGTGCCTTCGATGCGCGCACCCGTCTGATATTTTTCAGCCAGCTGCTGCCACGGGTTTGGCTCGATTTGTTTGAGGCCGAGGCTGATGCGACGCTCTGCACTATCGACCTGGAGCACCATGGCTTCCACGTCGTCGCCGACATTGAGCACTTTTGAAGGGTGCTTCACCCGCTTGCTCCACGACATCTCGGAGACGTGGATAAGGCCCTCGACGCCTGGCTCGAGCTCGATGAAAGCTCCGTAATCGGTGAGGCTGACGACTGTGCCTTTCACTCGCTCGCCGGTGGGAAAACGCGACTGGGCGGATTCCCACGGGTCGGGCGAAAGTTGCTTGTAACCAAGCGAGACTCGCTCTTGCTCGCGGTCGAACTTTAGTACGACAACCTCGATTCGGTCGCCGACGTTGAACAGCTCCGACGGGTGCTGGATACGCCCGAAGGACATGTCCGTGATGTGGAGCAGGCCGTCTATGCCGCCAAGATCGATGAAAGCGCCGTAATCGGTGAGGTTCTTGACGACCCCACGAAAGACGCGGCCTTCTTCGAGCGCGTCGAGTGTTTCCGACTTTCGCTCGGTGAGACCTTCTTCGAGCACAACTTTGCGGGACAGAACGATGTTGCTACGCTTCTTGTTGACTTTGATGACGCGCATCTCGAGCTCTTGCCCTTTCAAGCTGTCGAGATTGTGCATCGGGCGCACATCCACTTGAGATCCGGGCAAGAACGCACGCACCCCGATATCTACGGCGAGGCCGCCTTTGATGCGCTCGATGACACGCCCTTTGACGATCGCTTTGCTGTTATAAGCATCTTCGATGACGTCCCAGATTTTCATTTTTTCGGCTTTCTCGCGCGAGAGCACGAGATAGCCATTCTTGTCTTCGGCCTTTTCCAGAAGAACGTCAACGGTGTCACCGGCTTTTATCGTGATCGCTCCGGTCTCGTCCCGGAACTCGTTGATGTTGATCATACCTTCGGACTTGTACCCGACATCGACGACCACTTCGGTGTCCGAGACCTGCAGCACTTTGCCCGACACTACTTCGCCCTCGGCGATGTTGCTGTTATAAGCGTCCAGAAGCTTTTCGTATTCCTCGGGGGGCATGAAATCTTCGGTTAGCTCCCCGTCACCTCCTTCGACGAGGCTTTCGGTTAAGTTGTTGGTTTCCACCATGCTTGGTTTGATTCCTCCCAGAACTCGATCGATTTGCAGGGGAGCGCGCAAACAGCCGAGATTGCTTTTTTGGGGATGGGCTCGCTATTAACGGGGCGCGCTAACCTGCAAGCTGTTATCCTACTCTATTTAATTGGTTTATGTCAAGTCGCGTGCGGCATTCGGCGTTCACCATTCGGGGTTCAGGGGCCGCCGGGGGGCGCCTCTTGTTGGGTACATGGCCACCTTGATCTTCGGGACAGGTTGGGTGTCAGTTCAGTTTTTGGGTGGCGGCTTCGAGGAGTTTTTCAAGGGTTTGTTCGGGGGTTAGGTTGGTCGTGTTGATTTCGATGGCGTCCTCAGCGCGGCGGAGAGGGGAATGGGCGCGGCTGCGGTCGGCTTCGTCTCTAACCTCGAGGTCATGGGTTACCCGGTCCAGCGTCACTGACTCCTTCTCAGCTTGCTCGGTGAATCGGCGTTTCGCTCGCTCACCGGGGCGCGCATCGAGGAAGAATTTTATGTCGGCATCCGGAAAGACGACGGTTCCGATGTCGCGCCCTTCCAGAACGACCCCGCCTCGTTCTGCAATCGCGCGCCATCGCTCGACGAGGTGTGCCCGAAGCTCCGCGTGAACGGCCACCATGGACGAAGCGTTCGCGACCCGCTGCTCCCGAATGGCCTCGCTTACATCCTCCCCGTCGAGAAGGATGCGCTCGAAACGCTCCCCCGCGAACTCGATTCGAGAGCTCGCCGCCAGAGCCGCAAGCGCTTCGCCGTCGTTCATGTCGATGTTCTCGCGCAGCGCTTTGAGGGCGACGGCCCGAAACGTGGCACCCGTATCCAGATAGACCAAGGATAGCCGCTCAGCGATGTTCCGGGCCGCGGTAGTCTTTCCGGCACCAGCGGTTCCGTCGATAGCGATGATGGGGCGGCGGCGAACGCTCACTTGACCCTTGTCCGACGCGCCAGCGTCGGCAGCTCGCTCTTTAGCGAGGCCACCTCGGCGGGGCTCAGCTTCCTGAAAGCGCCAGGTGCGAGGCCTCGCACGGAGAGCGGCCCGATGCGCTCGCGATGCAGCTCGACGACCGGGTAGCCGAGAGCGCGAAACAGACGCCGGATCTCCCGGTTCTTACCCTGACGCAACGTCACTCGCATACGGGTTCGAGGTTTGGCAGTATCCCTGCTTTGCCTCGAATTGAGCACGCGCACGTTGTCGATGGAAAGACGCTCGCCCTCGACGACGATGCCACGCGCCGCCTTCTCGAAGACACTCGGGCCCAGAATCCCGAGGACGCTCACGAGATAGATTTTCTCGACTCGATATTTTGGATGGGTCAGTCTCTGCGCCAGCTCACCGTCATCGGTCAAGATCAGCAGGCCACTGCTCGCCATGTCGAGCCTGCCTACCGGGAACAAGCTCTGATAAGACATGGGCAGTAGCTCCATGACCGTCCGCCGACGGCCCGGGTCCGATCTCGTGGTGACATAGCCGGGCGGTTTGTTGATTGCCACGTAGCGCCGAGTGACACGGGCACGCACGCGGGAGCCATCGACTCGGATATCTTGCACAACGGGATCGGCAACGCTTCCGAGCTCCGTTACGACTTCGCCGTCCACTTGGACCCGCCCTTCGAGCATCAACTGCTCAGCCGTGCGACGAGACGCGATGCCGGCGTGGGATAGGATTTTTTGGAGGCGTTGTTTCATGATCAGCATTCAGCAGGATCTATTCTGCGGGGGGGCTTGGTTCGTTTGGAGTTTCCGGCCTTTCTTCTTCTAGCGGTTCTATTTCTATTTCGGCTTTTGCTTGGTCTAGGGTTTCTAGGGTTTCTAGTTGTTGGGCTACTTCGTCGCCGAAGACTTCGGACATGTCCTTGAGTTGCGGGAGGTCCTTTAGGTTCTTTAGGCCGAAGCGGACTAGGAACTCTTTGGTGGTGCCGTATAGCAGTGGGTGGCCGACTACTTTCTTGCGGCCGACGATCTTGACGAGCTTTCTTTCCAGGAGGGTTCTTACGACACCGACGGAGTGGGTGCCGCGGAGCTCCATTATCTCGGGGATAGTGGTTGGTTGGCGGTAGGCGATGACAGCCAGGGTTTCTAGTGCCTGGATCGAGAGGCGCGACGGCCGGGGAGTATCGAAGAGGCGCCCAACGCGTTCGTGGAGCTCCGGCCGGGTCGTGATCTGCCAGCCGCCGGCGACTTCGACGATCTGAAGGCCGCGGCCGCTTTGGTCGTAGAGCTCCTTCAAGCTTTTGAGCACTCCCGCGATGAGGTCGGGGGCTTCGGGAATTGTTTTTTTCAAGCTGCGCAGGGTAATCGGCTCGCCCGAGGCGTAGAGCAGCGCTTCGACGCTCGCTTGTACCTCTTCGAGAGACAGAACAGGCTCGGCGGGCTCTTGGGTCTCCCCACTATCGTTGACAGGCATCTCGTTCAAAGGCTCACCCTCATCCGGCTTATCCGGCATCGGGGTGCCGCATCACGTGGATCGTTCCGAACAGCTCCTTCTGATAAATCTTCAGCGTCCGAAGGCGAACCATTTCGAGGATAGCGAGAAAGGTTGCGATGACGTCGCCGCGATTCGTCGCGTCATCGAAGAGGCCGACAAAAGTACATGGATCGTCGGCGGCTAGGCGCAGCTCGAGCCTCCGGATCATTTCTTCCATGGAGATCGTAACGCGTACGAAAACGAGACCGGTCCGTTGTCGGACACGAGAAAGCACTTCGCGGAAGGCGCTCAGAAGCTCGAACAAGTCGACATCGAGCAAGGTCTCCTGCGCCGGAGCGTCGTGACCATTGCCGGGGGCCAAACTTTCGATGACGGAGTCGGGGCGAATGAATGTGGCCTCCCGAATCTCTTCGTGCTGGTGCAGTTGAAGCGCGGCTTCCTTGTAACGCTCATATTCCAGCAGCCGTGCAACGAGCTGGGCGCGAGGATCCTCGCTCTCTTCATCCTCCGTGCCGTCCTCGTGCGGCGGCGGCAACAGCATCTTCGACTTGATGTGAATCAACGTTGCCGCCATGACGAGGAAATCACCGGCGAGGTCCAAGTCGAGCTCTTCCATGAGCTCGAGAATCTCGAGATATTGCTTTGTGATCTCCGCAATCGGGATGTCGTAGATCTCGACTTCGCTCTTTCGGATCAAATGCAGTAGCAGATCGAGCGGCCCAACAAAAATCGGGAGTCGCACGTGATATTTTGGCTCGACGTCACCGCTCTCGTCCGTGGTTGCGCTGAGATAAAGCTCGGTACGACTCATATATCGTTCTCGGTCGGAAGTTTGACCGCGGCGCGCACATCGACCATCGTAGACTCGGCAACCTCGCGTGCCTTCCGTCCGCCTTCGCGAAAGATATCCCGTACGTCGTCGGGACGCTTCGCGAACGCTTCGCGGCGGGCGCGGATCGGCTCGAGGCGAGGTACGAGCGCGTCGGCAAGGGCGCTCTTGCACTCGATGCAGCCAATGCTGGCGATCCGGCAGCCCTCCGCAGCCCAATCTCGAGTCTCTTGGGTGGAGAAGACTTCGTGCAAATCGAAGACGGGGCAGATGGCCGGGTCACCCGGGTCTGTCCGCAGCTTTCTGGCCGGGTCGGTGACCATCGTCTTCAGCTTCTTCCGGATCGAAGCTTCGTCTTCCGCGAGCCCGATCGTGTTGCGGTAGCTCTTCGACATTTTGCGGCCGTCTGTACCAGGAAGCTTCGGGGTGGGCGTGAGCTTGACCTCGGGCTCGGGGAGCACCGGCCCGTAGAAATTATTGAAGCGGCGCGCGATCTCACGGGTGAGCTCGATATGAGGCGCTTGATCGACCCCGACCGGAACCGTGTCGGCGCGATAAATGAGTATGTCCGCGGACTGAAGAAGCGGGTAGCCGAGAAACCCGTAGGTCGTCAGATCCTTCTCGCGAAGCTGGTTCATCTGCTCCTTGTAAGTCGGGACGCGCT
Source organism: Acidobacteria bacterium bin61 (assembly GCA_963578475.1). GTDB lineage: Bacteria > Acidobacteriota > Vicinamibacteria > Marinacidobacterales > SMYC01 > SMYC01. Next base: position 80,033 of record CAUZCL010000011.1, read on the forward strand.
CGAGCCACGGGAGCGGCACGACCATCGACATCAAGAGATGGAGCTCGGCATGCTGCGGCACGTGGGACTGGACGAAGAGTGTCGATCGTTCCGGGTCGAGCCCAACCGCGAGAAAATCGAGGGCAAGCTCGTGGGTGTTCGCCTTGAGTTGCGAGGTATCCGCGTAATCCGTCGTGAGAGCGTGCCAATCAACGATGCAGTAGAACGTGTCGTAGTCGTCCTGCATCGCCGCCCAGTTCTCGAACGCACCCAACAGATGGCCGAGATGGGCCGGGCCCGTCGGACGCATACCTGATAAAACACGTTTCTTCGTCGTCATGATGTACTGACTTGCACTTGATGCCTTTTGAGGTGGACACTAGCACAAAAGTTAGAGCAGTTCCCGGAGGTTTTGGTGCACCTGGGCACCTAGTCTTTCACCGAGAAGCTCTTGAAGGTCCTCGAGCGCAGCCGCTTTCACACCCTTCAAGCTCTTGAACCGCGTCAGCAGTCGTCGCCGTTTTTTGGGGCCCACGCGGGGGATGGACTCGAGCGACGAACTCATGTCGCGAGCTTTCCGCTGCTGACGGTGAAACGTCACCGCGAAGCGATGCGCCTCGTCGCGGACACGCTCCAGAAGCTGCCGCGCCGGCGAATGCTGGTCGAGCACGATCGGCTCGGGCACTTCGGGCCGGAAGATCCACTCTTCTTTCTTGGCGAGGCTCACCATCGGCAAATGCGAGAGGCCGAGCTCCTCGAGCGCGTCGAGAGCCGCGCTCAGCTGGCCTTTACCGCCATCGATCAAAACGAGGTCGGGAAGCTCGTCACCTTGCTCGAGCACCCAGCGGTAGCGCCGGAGCACGACTTCGCGCATCGCAGCGAAGTCATCAGGCTTGCCCTTCTCGATGGACCGAATTTTGTATTTCCGGTAATCGCTCCTCTTGGGCTGGCCGCGCTCGAAAGTAACCATCGAGGCCACGACCTCACTTCCCTGGATGTTCGAGATATCGAAGCCTTCGATACGCTCGGGCTTGTCGACGAGCTCGAGCACATCGCGGAGGGCTTCGAGCCGTCGGTTGGTTTGACGGTCTTCTTCCCGGAAATCGAGCTCGTAGGCGAGCCGCGCGTTCCGGTTGACGAGCTCGACGAGCCTTCGCTTGCCGCCCTTCTTCGGCACGAGGATCTCCACTTTCGAGCCTTTTTTAGAGCTCAGCCAGTCCGCTACGAGAGCGCGTTCGGAGAAATCGTACGGAAGGTGGATCGTATTTGGAAGGAACCGGCCAAGCTCGTAATATTGTTTCAGCGCCGCTTCGACAAGCTCCGCGTCCTCCTGCGTCTTGAGCTCCTCGAGAAGAAAGCTGTCGCGATCGACGACTTTCCCCGAGCGCACCGAAAAGACTTGTAGCACAGCGTTCTCGCCCTCTCGGTAGAGGCCGAAGACGTCGCTTTCGCCCCCGCGCACCCCCGCCATCTTCTGACGGATGCCGAGATCCTCGAGCATGCTCACGTTGTCGCGGAGCCGCGCCGCTTCCTCGAAATGCTCCTCCTCCGCCTCGGCGACCATCTTCCCTTTGAGCGAGGTGATCAAATCGTCGTTCTTGCCTTCGAGAAAAAGCTTGGCGTCCTCAGATGACTTGCGATAGGTCTCAAGGCTCACGATGTCGTCGACGCAAGGTGCTACGCAACGCTTGATCTGATATTGCAAACACGGCCGCGGCCTCTTGCCGTTCAGCTTCTCCCTGCAGTTGCGTATGCCGAAGAGCCGGTGGACGAGATTCGCGGTCTTGCGAGCGAGGCTCGCGGGAACGTAGGGCCCCGAATAGACCGCACCGTCCGAGCCGGGATGGCGCACGATGTAGAGTCGTGGGTAGCCTTCGTTCAACGTGAGCTTGAGGTAAGGATGGTTCTTGTCGTCGCGAAGAAGAACGTTGTAGCGAGGCTTGTGCGTTTTGATGAGGCTGTTCTCGAGCACGAGCGCCTCGCGCTCGGTATCGGTGACGACGACGTCGACATCGACAACACGCTCGACGAGGCGGTCGAGCCGCGGGCTTTCGACCCGAGCGTCCAAGAAGTACGAGCGCACTCGGCTTCGAAGCGAGCGGGCCTTGCCGACATAGAGGATCTCCTTACCTTCCCCACGGAACAGGTAGACGCCCGAGCTTTTGGGAAGCTCGGCGACCTTTTTCTGGAGGTCCATTTTCTGACCGCCAGTATAGCCGTGTAGGGGGCGCTAGAGTTGCTGGTGCTCGCGTTCGATCGACGACGTGCCCTGAGATTGTCGCGCGGCCATCACGGGCTTGGGATCTTCCGCACGGCGCAACATCTTGTCGATAGAACAGGAGGGGAAAAATCATCGTATCGTGCAATAAGTACAAGCCTAGTTGCAACGCCGCGTCGGAACGATATGCGCGAGCACGGGAGTTTTCGTCGAGAGAAGACGGCTCCCGATCTTCCAGACCTCGTGCACGCGGTTCTGGCCTTTTTGCTCCACTTCATCGTTCAGTTCCGGATGATCTCGACATTGGATGGAAGGTCGAGCTCAAAGGCTCCGTTCGGAAGCACACCATTGATGATCGTATTCTGGAAGAGGATGACCGTGTGGTCCCGGTTGTGCTCGTAAAACGCGGAGCGTATCGGGGTCCAGGTTTTCTTGCTAATGGTGAGCTCGAGGAATGCGAACATCGACGCGGCCGACCCGGGTTTGGGCAGGAGCTTCAAGACAACGGCCTCATCGGTCTCTTCGACGAGGCTCGCGTCGTAGTTCTCGCCGATTTTGTCGTTGCCGGAGCCGAAGCCGATGAGGAGGTCGGCCCCGTTACCACCTTTCCCTCGTTCAAACTCCATCAATTGATTGGAAGTCGCGTTGTAGAGGCGCACGCGCTCGTCCCGTATGAGAAGGACCCTGGGGGCCGGCGAAAGGTGCTCGAAGCGGATGCGTCCGGGAAGCCGCAGAAAAAGGCGGCCGTTGCTGACTTCAGCTTCTTCAAGGACGAAATCGTGATCGGTCTGCTCGAACTTAGCCGCGAGGGTCTTGAGCTCGGCACCCGCTTTCTGCATTTCGGCTAGGATCTCATCAAGACGATCTGCAGTGGCTACAGCAGGCACGGCCGCTAGCGACAAAAGCAACAACCAGAGTTTTTGCATCAGCATGCCGGAAACGCAGCCTACCGCGCTTGAGAATGCGCTTGTTCAGGCTCCACGAGCTCGGCCACAGTGCCGTGGCTCAGAACCTGACCGTCGAGCATCTCTATGACCCGGTTGCTCTTCTCCGCCGCTGCGGGATTATGCGTGATCATGACGATGGTCTGCTTTTTCTCCCGATTCAAATCCGAGAGAACTCGGAGCACTTGCTCCGAGTTGTGAGAGTCGAGATTGCCGGTGGGCTCGTCCGCAAGAATGATGGCCGGGTTGTTCACGAGTGCTCTGGCAATAGCCACCCGCTGCTGCTCGCCTACGGACAGCTCGAGCGGTTTGTAGTCGAGCTTGTGGCGCAAGCGCACGATCTCGAGCAGATCACCCACTTCGTCGTGGCTTATCAGAGGCCCGCCATAAATCTGTCGTGCGATCTCGATATTCGCATGGACGGTGAGCGTCGTAAGAAGGTTGAACCGTTGAAAGACGAAGCCTATCTTCTTGCAGCGAAGGCGCGTGCGCTCAGCATCGGACACGTCGGCGAGGTCGACACCGTCCACGAAGACGTGGCCCGAAGTGGGCCTCGACAAGCCACCGAGAATCTGAAGCAAAGTCGTTTTGCCGCAGCCGGAGGGACCCATGATCGAGACGAACTCGCCCTCTTTGATCTCGATGTCGATGCCCTGAAGAGCGGGCACATCGAGGGAACCGGTCCGGTACACCTTCCGGAGGGCTACGGTCTTCAGTATGGCGGCGCGTTGCGACATAGATATTATTTGCGATTGCGGTCGAGTCTACTCAAAATTTAGCGCTTCCACCGGATCGAGCTTCGCCGCTCGATAGGCGGGATAGAGCGCCCCCAAGAGTCCTCCGCTGATCCCGAGGAGAGCTGACATCGCGAACCATTGAGGATTCAAGTCCACGGAAAGCGTGGGAAAAAACGTGATGATGCCCCAGCGGCCGAGAAAAGAAAACAGAAAGCCGACAACGACGCCCATCACGCAGATGAAAAACGACTCCACCATGACGAGACGAATGATATAGGTCTTGCTCGCCCCGAGCGCTTTGAGAATCCCGATCTCGCGCGTGCGCTCGATGATGGTCGTATACATCGCGAGCAGGATCACGAGATAGCTGATGAGCGCCGCGAAGATCGAGAGCGCGCGGATGAACTCTTTGAGCCCGAGCGCGTTTTCCCTCATCACTTCCGAAAAACGCGCGAGCGCGGTAATTTTGTAGCCTTCGAAGCGCTCTTTGAGCGACGCGCTCACGTCGTCCACCGAAACACCTTCGGCAGCTTTGATGAAGAAAAAAGAGGCCTTCCCGATTTGTGCCGTCGCCCCTTGCATGTCGGAGATGGCCATGAAAACGCGCACGCCCGCGCCTGCCCGACAAATGCCGGAGACTTCGAACTCCCGGTTCATGATAGTCATCTTCTCGCCGAGCACGATGTTGTCCGCCGCGGCTAGAACGGTATCGACGACGAGGTCGAGCGGTCTTTCCAGGCCACGGCCCTCCAAGATCTCGAGACCCACGCCGACCTCGTTATATGACGCTTCGTCCACGCCGAACATCATGACGACCTTGCTCTGCCCCTTCACCTTGGTGAGCGAACCGATGAGTATGGGCGCCACCAACGCCACGCCAGGAACGTCGAGAAGACGCTCGCCAAGCCGCTCGGAGAGAACGCCGGCGCTCAATGCGAGAAAGGGCGAAGAATCCGGAGGCTGAAAGAGAACATCCGCACCGACATTCATGATGCGCTCGGCGGTCTCTTCGAGGCTCCCATTTGCGAGCCCCACGAGCACGAGCAGAAGCGCCACGCCTAGAGCTACCGCCAGGATACCGACCGTGGTGCGGGTTTTGCGGTTGAAGATATTCGCCAGAGGAAGATTCGCCATGCTGGATCTTTCATTTGCACGCCTCTCGGGGCAGCGCAAACAGGCCATGCTAGCAAACTGGCGCGGATGCAGCAACTTGTACGGGGGGGTAGGGGGGTAACCAACTCTTGGCTTCCTTGTGCCGGGTCATTGCTATACTCCTGCGCTATGAAAGCTATTCGGGTGCACCAGACGGGGGGCGCGGACGCGCTTCAGATCGAAGATATCGCTACGCCAGAGCCGGGGGCGGGGGAAGCCCTCGTCAAGATCGAGGCGATTGGGGTCAACTTCATCGATATCTATCATCGGACGGGGCTCTATCCGCAGAAGACGCCGTTTACTCTCGGGCGGGAGGCAGCGGGGGTCGTGGACTCTGTGGGCGACGCTGTCAACGAGGTTCGACCCGGGGATCGCGTGGCTTATGCGCTGACACCAGGGGCCTATGCCGAGATGGCGGTCGTGCCGGCGTCGAAGCTCGTGCCGCTGCCCGACGGCGTATCGACCTCGCTCGCAGCCGCGATCATGCTTCAAGGGATGACGGCGCACTATCTTTCGCACGCGACGTTTCCTATCGAGACCGGCCACCGTGTGCTCGTACATGCGGCCGCGGGAGGGGCCGGGCTTCTGCTCACGCAAATGGCAAAGCGGCGCGGTGCCCAGGTTTTCGGCACCGTATCGACACAAGCCAAGGCGGAAGCGGCCAAGGGTGCTGGGATTGACGTCGTTATCCGGTATACGGAACAGGATTTCGAGGCCGAGGTGCGAGAGGCTACCAGTGGCGAAGGGTTGCACGCGGTTTACGACTCGGTCGGGCAGACAACCTTCGAGAAGAGCTTGCGCTGTTTGCGCCCGCGCGGCGTGCTTGCGCTCTTTGGGCAATCGAGCGGGCCGGTCCCGGCGTTCGATCTTGCCAAGCTCGGCGCGGGAGGGTCGCTCTTCATCACGAGGCCGACCCTCGCTCACTACGTGCTCGACCGTGACGAGCTTCTCGAGCGGGCCGGTGACGTTCTCGGCTGGGTCGAGCGAGGCGAGCTCGACGTCGCCATCGATCGTGAGCTTCCGCTCGCGGAGGCGGCGGAGGCGCATCGCTTGCTCGAGGGACGAAAGACCAGCGGGAAGCTGATTCTGAAGCCTTGAAAAAAGTCCGGCCGGCAGATCTTAGCCCCGTCCTGCGATAAGAACGCTTCACGCTCGAGGCGCGCCAGGCGGTCCGCGTCCTCGCAAACTCAGCGACAGGCTTTGATTTGCGACGTCGCCGCTTCAGCTTGCATCCGCAGCTGGCGGTACGACGGGACGCCACCGGCAGCAAGCGCCTGACCCAGGAGGGTACAGGGAGGTTTCGATGCCTCGATCTCGTCTTACCTTGATGAGAGGAGGTAGAATGACGTCATGCTTGGAGTCGTCGACAGCGTGGAAACGCGCCGCTTCAGCGTGGAGGAGTATCACCTCATGGCGGAGGCCGGGATCCTCGGCCCCGATGAGCGTATCGAGCTCATCCGAGGCGTCGTCCACACGATGAGCCCGAAGGGCGGGGCGCATACAGTCGCAGGCGCGCGCGTGGGCCGTATTCTCGATCGAAAGCTCAAGGGTCGCGCAAGCGTGTATCCGGAAGCCTCGCTGTCGTTTCCGGCGCTCTCGTCCGAGCCACAGCCCGACGTCGTCGTTTGTTCGAGCCCCGACATCGACGCGTTCGGCACCGAAGCGAGCAAACCGCTTCTCGTCGTCGAGGTGTCTCACTCGTCCAAGCGACTCGACCTCGGCCCCAAGGCCCTGCTCTACGCCGAGGCCGGTATTCCGGAATACTGGATCGTCGATCTCGTCGACCGGGTTTTGGTCGTGTTTCGCGATCCCCGGAATGGGCGCTACGCGTCGCAATCCAGTTTTCAGCCGGACGGTCGCGTGACGCTGACGGCGTGGCCCGACATTACTATCGAGGTGCGTGAGCTCTTTCCGCGGTAACACAAGGTAGGGGGTGGTGGTCCGAGAGCCGGTCTCTCGCTTCGGCTATTTCCGAGCTGTTCTCGAGCGATTCGCTTTCAGCTTTCTGATGAGGCCGTCAAGGCTCACGAAATGGCGAAACCCGAGGAGCTCAAAGCCCTTCAACTGGTCACGAGATGGGCGCGCGCTCATCGACGTCGTAGCTGTGAAGTGGATAGCCTCGGTGGTGCTCACAGGATTAGACTACCGGTATGCAGGGTCACTACTGGAACCACAGCCTCATTCTGGCGTGTCTCGCGACTCCGCTTTTCCTGCTGACTTCGGCGCAGGCGGCGGAGCGCCCGAACATCATCCTGCTGATGGGCGACGACCATGGCTGGGAGGAGACGGGCTATAACGGACACGCGCATTTGCAAACGCCTGTCCTCGACGAGATGGCCGCCAACGGATTGCGGTTGGATCGTTTTTACGCGGCGCACCCGTCTTGCTCGCCCACCCGCGGCAGTGTGTTGACGGGGCGCCATCCGAATCGCTACGGCACGTTCTCCCCCAACTGGTCCATGCGCCCGGAGGAGGTCACCATCGCGCATCTGCTGCGCGAAGCCGGCTACGCCACAGGCCATTTCGGCAAGTGGCATGTCGGTCCCGTGAAGGCCGCATCGCCGACCAATCCGGGAGCGATGGGTTTCGATGAATGGCTGCCGTACGACAATTTCTTCGAGATGAATCCGAGCCTGTCGCGCAACGGAGAAGCGCCCACTCGCTTCGAAGGCGAGAGCTCGCGTCATTCTGGACAACCCATACAAGCTCGTCATCGACGGCTCCGAGGGATCGGGAACGGAGCTGTTCGACCTGCGTTCGGACCCCGCGGAGAATATCAACCTGGCCGCCAGCAAACCCGCCATCGTCGAGGAGATGGAGAAACGGCTGCGCGAGTGGCAGGAATCCACGCTGAACAGCCTGACCGGCGCTGATTATCGATAGCCCATCGAGCCGCCGCAGTAGCTTGCGCCCGCGATCAAAGGAGACATCGCAATGTCCGGGATAGCACGGCGGACGAGGTGGCGTGGGAGGTCGAGGACGCATGGCAACAGCTCGACGGGCGCGGTTTGATCATCACGCCAGGCGAGGTCGTGAATCCTCGCTCCAAGCCTAAAAATGTCGACCGTTTGCGCACAGCCATCGCAGCCACGCGGACGAGCTAATCGAGGAACACGCTCGTGGTCGCGTTCGGAATCCTCGCGAGGCAATCTATCTGGACTTGGCCGGTTCGTCTTTTTCGTCATCTCGTTCAGAACGAGATCTCTTCCCACCAACCTCTTCCAGCAAGCTCCAGGATACGGTTCGCCTTCGCCCGCTGAACGTAGTTTCGAAGCGCCTGATTTACAGCGGCAGAGTAACGAGATACAAGTCGCGGAGCCGTCAACCTCGCTCCTCTTCGCGATACGCCCGATCCAAAAGAACCACCGGGTGCACCACCTCCGCACGTAGCTCCGCGCGGCGCACGCCTTCCGAAAGCTGCATGTGACATCCGGGATTCCCTGTCGCGATGACGTCCGGCCGCGCGGGAACGATGTTCTTCATCTTGCTCTCGAGCACATCCATCGACATGTCGTAATGCGTAACGTTGTAGATGCCTGCACTTCCGCAGCAGCGCTCCGAGTTCGGATAGTCTACGAGCTCGACACCAGGTATCTGCGCGAGAAGCTCTCTCGGCTCAGTCTTCACACCTTGCGCGTGGAAGAGATGACATGGCGCGTCGTAAGCGACACGCTTTGGGCGCGTCAACGCTGACGGCTTGGGCGCGTCGAATCCTTCTCGGACGAGGAAAGCCGAAACGTCGACCACGCGCGCCGCAAAATCTTTCGCGCGCGCATCGCCTTCGAGAAGCTCGCCATATTCCGTGAGCGCAGCACCGCAGCCCGCGGCGTTCACGACGATCGCCTCGACATCGCCGAAGGCCTCGATGTTCTTCCGCGCCAGCTCGCGGCCGATATCCGGAAGGCCGTTATGAAGATGTAGCGCACCGCAACACGTTTGCGCCTTGGGCACGACGACCTCGTAGCCGTTTCGCTGAAGCACGCGCGCCGTCGCTTCGTTGACGTCCCCGAAAAGATGGGCAGCGATGCAGCCAGAGAACAGTGCCACGCGGCCGCGCGGCTCGCCGGACGGCATGAGACTCTCCGGCAAAACGCTCCGTTTCGGGATCGAAGGGAGCAGAGCTTGGCGCTCGGCCAATGCTGGCGACAACATCGCAACGAGCCGCCTCGCCCCGAGCGCCTCACCGAAACGGGCGAGAGCCATGAACAACGAGAGCCGCCACGGATGGGCGAGCACGCCGCCGAGCAAAATTCGTTTCGACCAACGGAGCCACGCGCTCTCTTTCGCCTCTTGTGTAATCAGCCCGCGCGCCTCCTCCATGATCGAGCCAACAGGAACGCCGGCGGGACACACGGTCTCGCACCCGCGGCAGGCAAGGCACCCATAGATCTCCGCCGCGAGACCCTCCGTCAAGGGCAGACGGCCTTCGAGCATCAAGCGGACGTTATAGACCTGCCCTCGCGGCGCGAGCGACTCACGCGGGTCGGCTTCGTATGCCGGGCACGCCGGCAAACACAAGCCTCAGTGGACGCAGGAGAGCGTCTTTTTATAGAGAGAGCTTTCAATCATTAGATCCGTCCAACATAGCGTCCAGGAGAAAGAATGCCCTTAGGGTCCAGCTTCTCCTTGATACGTCTCATGAGCTCATAGCCTCCGGGCGTTTCTCCATAGACATCGAGCTCTCGTTTCATTTCTAAAGGCGCTTTCTCGATTACGACGGCGGCGCCGTTCTCTTCCGCCCGTGCGCGCCGATCGGAAAGGGCCTCTGGGTCCGTCGTCTGGCTGTAGACGATTCCCGTATCCGGATAAGCGATGAGCGCACCTCCATCTTGCCAGCTTTCCGCCAACGAGATCGTCCGGGCAGGGGCCGCTTGGCCCCGCAGCACGAGCGCGGCATCACTTTTTGGGAAATCGCGTATCGCGTCCCAAGGATTCTTATCGTCCGGCAAGACTTCGGCGTCGAATCGTTCTCGAACGTCGTCGAGCGCGCCGCGCGTCTCTTCATGAAGCCCCTCGAAGCGAAGAAGAAGATTCCACTCGTGCAAACCGTGAATCTCGGCATAGGTCGGGTTCAATGCCACCGCCATTTCAGGCGCGAGCGGCAAGTTTCGAAGCTCACGCCATGCCGCCGCGATGCTGCGCGGGCGCCGGGCCCCAATTGCCACCGTCGTGACCTCTTCCGGCAAAGCCCAGAGCCGGAGAAATGCCCGTGTCATGACCGCGAGGGTTCCGGCGGAGCCGACGAAGAGCTTCATCAGCTCGTAGCCCGCCACATTCTTGACGACGCGGCCTCCGGCCTTGAACGGCGTGCCATTGGCGAGAACGCCCTCGAAGCCGAGCAGGAGATCGCGCGGGCGGGCGCCGGGTCTCCGGCGAAGCCCCGGCTCGCCGAGCGCGAAGATGCCTCCAATGGTGGCTTCGTCGGGATGCGGTACGTCAAGTGGCAGGTACTGACGGAATTCTTTCAAATATCTCTGGGTCTCGCCGAGCGTCGTCCCGGCGCGCACCGCCATGGTGAAATCGTCAGGAATGTGCTCGTCAATCTCAAGTCCCTTCAAGCCCGATGTCATGAGATAAGTGTCGAGCCGGCTCGGAACGTTGCCGAGCTCGAGACGCGTTTCTCCACCAATCGGGATCACCGCCATTGACTCTTGATGGCAGAACGCGAGGGCTTCGGCCGTCGCCGCGGCATCTTCGGGCTCGAGCACGAGCGAAGGCAGGAGGCCGTCGATCCGCGGGTCGCTTCCGTTCGGCGCACGCGAGCCGAGCATCTCGGGAAGCTCGTTCAAATCCATGCCCCGGGCATAGCAGCGATGCTCGGAAGGCTCGTCGCCTCGCCACATCCGTGGGAGGTCGGAAAGAGCTTTCCAGGATTGCAGAGGCCTTCGGGATTCCAAACGTCGCGTATGGCGCTCATGAGATCGAGGTCGTGCTCAGAGAACAAGAGCCCCATATAGCTCGACTTTTCCGTCCCGATACCGTGCTCGCCGCTGATGGTCCCACCAACCGCAACACAGAGCTCGAGAATCTCGCGCCCCGCTTCGAGCACCCTCTCGCGCTCATCCGCGTCGCGGCCGTCATAAGATATGCATGGGTGTAGGTTCCCGTCGCCCGCATGGAACACGTTCGCCACACGAATCCGATAGCGCTCCGCAATTTCCCCAACTTTGACGAGCACCTCAGGAAGCCGCGAGCGCGGGACGACCCCGTCCTGGACATAGAGGTCCGTCGATAAACGACCCATCGCGCCGAAAGCGGTTTTGCGCCCGAGCCAAAGACGCGCGCGTTCCTCTTCGTCGCGCGCCACCGTGAAAGATGTCGCGCCCCGGTGGATGCAAATGTCGCGAATCTCGCGCTCCATGCGCTCCATACCGTGTGCGGCACCGTCGAGCTCGACGAGGAGGACCGCTTCCGCATCCGTGGGATAGCCTGCTGCAACGACGCTTGCCTCCACGACCTCGATGGTCGCGCGGTCGAGCATCTCGAGCGCCGCGGGGACGATCCCGACGGCGACGATGTCCGACACCGCCTCGCAAGCGACCTCCATGCTCCGAAACGGCGCTAGGAAGGTTTTCACGGTTTCCGGCATCGGCATCAAGCGGACGAGCGCCTCGGTCGCAATCCCGAAGGTTCCTTCGGAGCCCACGAACAGGCCCACGAGGTCGTAGCCGACCGTATACCGCGGTCCACCGAGATTTACGATCTCTCCATCGGGCATCACGACCGTCAGTCCGAGAATGTGCACCGTGGTCGCGCCGTATTTGAAGCAGTGAGGTCCACCGGAATTCTCGGCGATGTTTCCGCCGAGCGTGCAGGCAGATTGGCTCGAGGGGTCCGGCGCGAAATAGAGTCCGTGTTCAGCCACGGCCCGAGAAACTTCGAGATTGATGATGCCCGTCTGACAGAGCGCGACCCGGTTGTCGAGGTCGAGCTCGAGGAACTGGTTCATCCCGGCAAGCGAGAGGACAACACCTCCCTCGCTTGGAATCGCGCCACCCGATAGGCCCGTGCCCGCGCCGCGCGCCACGAACGGAACCTTCTCCTCAGAGCAGAGCCGGACGACGGAGGCGACCTCTTCGGTCGTGCGCGGAAGTACGGCGGCATCGGGCGTCGACTTGAAGGCAGTGCTGCCGTCGCATTCGTAAACGAGCACGTGGTGCGGTTCGACGAGAACGGACTCTCGGCGGAGGCAGCCCGTAAGTCTCTCGAGGAAGGACGCGCTCAGCATGGGAGGCGACGCTAACACGGGCGGATTCGCCAAGACAAGGGGCTGGTGCCCCTATGTCCCTTTCCGCCACGAAGATGACGCACACGGCCTTGCGCCGAGGACTCTGCTGTATTAAAATAATTTTTTTGGTAAACCTCGATCTCGAGCGAAATCGCTACCGAAACCCCGAAGTCAGGACTGTGATGAACCACGACTGCCTGCGGCTCTCTGACCGCGCCCAAGCCAAGATTCGACAGCTCATGAAAGCCAGCGATCACGAAGGTGGCACGGTCCGGGTTTTCGCGGAGCGCAGTGACCAGGGAGTGCTCGAGGTCGGGTTGGCCTTCTACAGCCCACACCAGCGGGACGTTTCGTTGTCCATCGATGGCGTCAACGTCGTCACCGACCTGAAAACACTCGAGATCGCGCAGGACAGTACCCTCGACTATGGAACCGAAGGTTTCACGCTAACGCGGGAGATCGCTTGCGAAACCCTCCCGTTTCCCGAATAGTAACTAGTGAGTGGAACGACTATGAATGACATTTACGCCGAAAACGGGCCGAGCGCCGAGATCAACCAAGAGCACACCGTGAACGCCCCCGTATCCGCCCCGATATCCGATAGCCCTAACGGATCGAACGGAGCCAATGGTGGCGGAGTGAGCTACCCCCTCGAGGCTGACGCGTTTCGGTCGACCGACGACTCCGTGCAGGAGCTCACCGGCTCGCTGAAAGTGCTATCTCGCACGCTGAAGGTCGTCACCAACTCCCCAGTTGAGCTCTTCAACGTCACCGACCGCATCAAAGACCTCGTGAAGTCCTCGGGAGTCAAAGCGGGGTTTCTCATCATCTCGACACTCCATACGACGACGGCGGTCTTCATCAACGAGTTCCAGGCCGCACTCATGGCAGACGTCAAGCATTTCCTCGAGCGGATCGCGAACAAGGACCACGGCTACCTCCACAATTGCGAGGATTGCTCGGATTGTGAGCGCAAGAACGCGGAAGCGCACATAAGGGCGCTCGTACTCGGGAACAACGTCACGCTCCCGATCGCAGAAGGAAAAATTCATCTCGGTCAATGGCAGAGCATCCTCTTCGCGGAGCTCGACGGGCCGCGTGAGCGCAGCGTCACGGCCCAAGTCATTGGCGTCTGAGACGCAGCGCGAACGTGATCCTTCGCGTCGAGTTTCAGTTCACCGCCGCACATCGACTTCCCTATTACGAGGGCCCGTGCTTCCACACCCACGGGCATAACTACAAGCTCCTCGTTTTCGCCGAAGGGCCCGTCGATCCAAAAACCGGGCTGTCCATCGACTTCCTCGAGGTGAAGAAGCTCGTCCACGAGCACGTGCTTCGCGACATCGACCACAACGATCTCAACCAGGTCCTCGATAACCCCACCGCGGAGAACGTGGTCATGTGGATGTGGGATCGACTCGAGCCCCAACTTCCCGGCCTCAAGGAAATGCAGCTCTACGAGACGAATGACAGTGGCGTGATCTATCGCGGAGAGCCCTTTGGCGAAAACGGATCCAACTGATCGCCTCTCGGCGATGGCGCAAGCGATCCGCTCTTTCCTGGACGCTTGCGGCCTCGACGTGGAAGGCACCGAGCTCGAAGGGACACCGGAGAACGTCGCGAGGGCTTTTTGCGAATCCTTCATCGACGGTTACGACGCCGACCCGGCCGAGATCCTGTCCTCCGCCTACGCGCCGAAAGGCGTCGCGGGCGCTACCGAGATCGTGCTCGTGAAGGACGTCCCGTTTCACGGGATGTGCCCGCATCATTTGCTCCCTTTCCACGGGCGTGCGCATGTCGCCTATATTCCAGGCCAAAAGCTCGCGTCGCTTTCGAGCCTCGCGCGGCTCGTGGATTGTTTCGCCCATCGGCTGGAGATCCAGGAGACCGTCACTCGGCAGATCGCGGAGGCTCTCATGGAACATCTCGACGCAGCCGGTACCGCGGTCGTGCTCGACACGGATCAAACCTGCATGACGGCAAGAGGTGTGGAGCGCGCGGGCGCTCGCACCGTGAGCCAGCACTTCACCGGCAAATTCAGCGAGGACGCAAGTCTCCGCTCGGACTTCCTGCAGAGCTTGCCTCCGGGAACATCTTTTGAACTTGACCCAGTCGGCTTCGGTGGGCTCGTAGTTCTTTTGTAGAAGATCCCAGCGGGCGACCCTGACGAAGTTGATCAGGAAGCAGGCAATACCTGCCCGAATGAGCGTCGTCGATACGGCCAGGACGGTCTCGTTGACTTGGTAGATGCCGATAGCGGTGGTCAGGACTCCCGTGAAGAGCGTCATGTTGGCGGCAATGCGAAGGCGTTCGCTATGAAGCTCTTTCATAGCGGGAACCGGACGTCTTCCAAACTCTTCCTGGAAGCGTTCTTTCCAGACCCACATGGGGAAGAGCTTGAAGGCAACGGTAACGACGCTCAGCACCATGAAGCCGAAATGCCGAGAAAGCCGTAAGCGAGTTGGACGCGGCCGCGTAGCGGATCGCTCGGCGACGGCCAGCCGAAAGCGAGGGCAACGCCTAGGCCGGCGGCGGTCACGAGAAGCGTCAACGGCAAAAGCTCCAACTCACGGGTCCTGCCTATCCAAAAGGAACGTAGTGGGCCCCCCATGTGCCAGCTGCAGAGGATCGCGAGCATCACGGCAAAGGGCGCCACGCTTCGCCCGGTGAGAAAAGCGAAGGCCACGCCGAGTGTGCCGACCCACAGAAGCGTGAAGCGTATCGGTAAGCTGAACCGGTCGCCAAAAGTGGACGGGACGAGCTGGAGCTCGATGCCCAGAATCATCGTAAGCACCCACCCTATCGCTGCGAGATGCGCGTGGGCGAAAACATTGTCTATGAACCGCGTCGCGAGTCCGGGCGTCCTCACTTCATAGGCTTTGAGCAGGCCGAGCAGAATCCCCATGCTCGCCGCGAGCACGAAGAAAACGAGCGCGGACGCCACGAAGCGCCCAACCCAAATTTTTCTTCCGCGCGTTCGGGAAGGACGGGAAAGCGCACGGAAGTTCCAGCGCTGGAGAACGCTCGCGAGGAAGACGAGAAAAGTCGACCAGCTCACGCCCTTTGATCCGCCCATCCAGAAATGCGTGATCATTCCCCAGCTACCGATGGCGTAGAAGATGAATTAAAAGCGCGCGACGCGAAGCGACGCCGGCTCCACGTGGAGAAAAGTCGGCACGAACCGATAGAGCACCCCCATCATGAGCGACGAAAGAAAGCCGAGTGTTACTAGATGAGTCAGCGCGAGTAGCTGGTCGAAATAGAAATATTGCAGCAGAAGGTCATGACGCCAGAAAAGCCAGACCGTCGCCACGACCAGCGACGCCATCCCGTTGAGGACAAAGGGCTCTTCGATACGGGATAGGCCCCGCATGCTTATTCGAGAGCGAAGCTCAAGCGGTCGAGCACCACTTTGCCGTTATTCACGACCATGAGCACATCCTGAAGAGAGAGGATGTTCTCGAGCGGGTTCCGATCGACAACGATGAGGTCAGCTTCGAGCCCTTGCTGGATCGAGCCGGTGCGGTCCTCGATGCCTGCGAGCTCGGCGGCCACGCGCGTCGCTGCTTGGATGGCCTCCATCGGTGACAAGCCGCACTTCGTCAACATCTCGATATCGTGCTGCAACGTGAGCGTGCTGTCGGGGCCATATCCTGTATCCGTGGCCGCAACGATCGAAACGCCGAGTCGGTGCCCCGTTCGCACGACTTCCATCAAGCGCGGCAACATGTGCCGGCCTCGCACTTGAAGCACCGGATCGTCATAGTCGCCGCCGGCATCCATGAGGTCTTGAACGACCGCCACCGTCGGGACGAGATAGGTCCCGCGCTCCGCCATCAGACGCAGAGTCTCCTCGCTGAGATAGGTTCCGTGCTCGATGCTGCGAACGCCGCCGAGAACGGCCGCGCGGCCGCCTTCGTCGCCATGGGCGTGGCTGGCCACGGGCACGCCACGATTCGCAGCTTCGTCCACGACCGCTTCGATCTCGGCGAGCGTCATCGTCTGTTTGCGGGGATCTGTATCCGGAAGACCCGCGCGCTCGGTCGACGTGATCTTGATCCAATCAACGCCGCGCTCCAGATTGGCGGCGGCAACACGACGGTAAGCTTCGGCGCCATGTACGCCCGACCACAAATCCGAAAGGCTCGGATCGTTGATAAATATCGCCTCGGAGAGGTGGCTCCGCACGTGATAGCCCGCGGCGAGAATCTCGGGAGACTCGATGACACCTTTTTCGGCGAGCTCCCGAAGCCCGATATCCACATAGTTGTCGGTCCCCATGCTTCGAATCGTCGTGACGCCGGTTCGAAGAGCTTTTCTCAACTGTCTCGTACTGCCAACATGAGCATGGCCATCGATGAGCCCGGGCAGCAAATATTTACCGCGGAGGTTATGAACGACCTCCGCACTCGGAGCGTCGGCTGTCGAGACGATGGCGGCGATGCGACCGTCACGAATGACGACCGCGCGTCCCATCGCAGGCGCATCGTTGATACCGTCGATGACATTCGCGTTCGTGAGAACGATGGTCTGGGCGCCCGCCAAAGCGGCCACGAGCACGCCTGCCGTGAACCAAACCCAGCGCATGATCCTCAGCCCATCGTCGCGACTTTGAGAGGCTCGATGAAATATTTGACCCGGACTTCATCCGGCTGTCGAAAAGGGTACTTGTCTTTGTCGAGATATTTCTTGGCCAGAGCATCGATGTGCTCGTCAGCCCCTTCTTCGGTAACCTTCGTGACGCGGCCACGGACCATGATCGAGCGGTAGGGATTGTCCGGGTCCGTCGCCGAGAGCGCTACGCGATCATCGGCGCGCATGTTCCGGTCTTTGAGACGGCCCTTGGCCGAGTTGATGATGATGGTATTGCCGTCACGCTCGGCCCATACCGGGCTCACCTGCGGACTCCCGTCCTTCATCCTCGTCGCGAGATGCACGAAGGCCTTTTTGTCCAGGATGTCGTGATAGTCCGACGGAATCTCTACCATGGTCAGCTCCCTTCAGGCTTTGGGTTCGGGAAGGTCGAACGCTTCAGATTCATGCGTGAAGCCCTGACGGTTATGTGATCCGTCGCAAAAAGGCTTGTTCTCGGAGTGCCCACAGCGGCAAAGCGAAATCGCATCGCGGCCCTTGAGGTCGTAATTGTTCCCCTGGGCGTCCTTCACGGTCAAGTCACCCTTTACCCGCAAAGGTCCATTGTTGAGCACAGTAATTTCCGCCATCCAGTGTCTCCTCTCGAGGGGCGGTAGTATATCATCGGGCCGAATCTCTCAGAACAGGAGACACATAGACATGTCAGACGACGAAGCACCCAAGTCCGCCATCGAGCTCGCGATGGAGAAACTTCGCGCGGACGGCTTCGAAGAAAAAAAACTCACCGACGACCAGAAGGCCAAAATCGCAGATATCCGTAGCCGTTGTCGCGCGAAAATTGCAGAGTTCGAGATTCAGCAGGAGACCAAGATGCGGGCCGTCGGCTCGATGGAAGAGCTCGACCTGCTTCGCGCGGAGGTGTCCCAAGAGAAAGCGCGCCTCGAGAGAGAGATGGAGACGAAAGTCTCCGCGGTGCGCGAGCAAGAGTCCTGAGGTGAGGGGCTACCACTAGGGTCCTAGGATTGTATCTCGATGCCATCGACTGTCTTCGACTCTTTCTATTTCAAGGATCGCTTCGGAAGCGCCGCAATGCGGGAGCTTTGGAACGATCGCGTTACGCTCCAGCGATGGCTCGATGTCGAGGTCGCGCTCGCCGAGGTCGAGGCGGAGCTCGGCATCGTTCCAAGGACAGCCGCGAGAGAGATAAAGCTTCAAGCACGGATCGAAAATCTCGATCTGAGAGCTCTAAAACGAGCATTCGACCGGACCTGGAATCCCGTCGTCCCCCTCGTCGACGGCCTGAGGCGCCGGCTGTCCCCGCGATCGGCCGGCTACGTGCATTGGGGCGCGACGAGCAAGAACATCTTCGACACGGGAATCGCCATTCAAGTCAAAGATGCTTATACGATCATCGAGAATAACCTCGCATCCGTGGCGCGTTTGCTCGCAGGCCTCGCAGAGGAACATCGCGACACCATCATGGCGGGACGCACTCACGGGCAGCACGCGCTACCGGTGACCTTCGGCTTCAAAGCGGCCGTCTGGCTCGACGAGATCCTGCGCCAGCAAGACCGGATTCGAGAAGGCAAGAAGCGCGTTCTCGTTGGCGAGTTCGGCGGCGCGGTAGGCACCCTCGCCTCGCTCGGCCCCAAAGGATTGCGCATCCATAAAGAGCTGATGAAGCGCCTGGGGCTCGGCGTGGCCGCCATCCCCGTCAAAACCGCCGGCGACCGCCTCGCCGAGTTCGTCATTCACCTCGGGATGCTTTCCGCCACCCTCGGTAAGATCGCGCAGAACATCTACAACTTGCAGCAAACCGACGTCGACGAAGTGACGGAGTTTACCGAAGGCAAGGTCGGCAGCTCGGCGATGCCCCACAAGCAAAACCCCGTCGCTTCAGGCTCCGTCGTTTTTCTCGGACGACTCTTGCGCTCGAACGTGCTCCCCGCGCTCGACTACATTCACGCCGAGTGGGAGGACGATCATCGCCAGGGCGAGACGGCGTGGAAGTTCGTGCCGGAAGTCTGCTTGCTCGTCGACGCGCAGCTCGAGCTCAGCAAACGTGTTCTCGCGAACTTGATCGTCAAACCGGAGAACATGGAGCGCAATCTCGAGCGCGCCGGAGGCTTCGTGTGCTCCGAGGCGCTCCTCATGAAGCTCGCCATTGCGGTTGGACGAGACCGCGCCCATGCCATCGTGAAAGAGCTCTCGGACGAAGCGCGACGAAACGAAACTTCTTTTTCCGACGCCGTGCGAGCGCATCCGATCGTACGGAAGCACCTCCGCCCGAAAGAAATCGAAGACTGCGTCAACTACCGCGCGTATCTGGGCGAGACGAAGACGCTCGTCAATCGTGTCCTCGCGAATTACCGCAAAACGCTTCGACGCAAGAACTAATCATGCTTCTCAGGACTTCTTCCAGACTTTGCACCTTTCTGTGGATCGTCTTAGCCGCCGGCTGCGCGCAACCACCGAGTCAAGAGTTGGACATGGCCGCAGCAAGAATCGAGGTCGCGCGGGCGTCGGAAGCTGCGCTCTTTGCCGCTGAGCCCCTCGCAAGTGCGGAAGCCTCGCTCGCGGAAGCCCGGCGGCTCGCGGAAGAGGAAAAGGCCTATAGAGGCGCCATTCTCATCGCCGGCGAAGCCGTGGAGCGCGCGGACGAAGCCCTCAGGCGATCCACAATGACGAAGAGGGTCGTCATGAGAAAGCTCACGCGCTGTCTCGGCGAGCTCGAAGGCTTGATCTCGATGGCGCGATCCCGTGGCGCCACGCCCGAACAGCTCGCGCCCTTCGAGCTTCGTTATCAAGGCGTAAGAACGTTGGGCGAGAGCGGCGACCTCCTAACCGCGATCGCGGAAGCGCAAGCTCTCAAGCCAGAGCTTCTATCGTTCGAGCAACGATTTCGAAATTAATTGAAGTAAGAACAGCCACAGAGCGGCAGAGAGAAAGAGGGACTAGAGAGGTTGTTTCGTGTGACAGCGGTCGTCGGAACGATTCGCGGAACGGAGAGACTGCAGTAGCGCCAAACATGCAGGTTGCTGCTAGCGACGCCGGTCACAGAGGGCAACGAGATCACCGAGGAGGGATCTAGTCTCTCTTCGGGGCCTGTTTTACAACACGAGTCTCTTGATGCCATGTTTGAGCAACGCGGAGTTGAAATTGAGCAGCAAGCCGGACTCTGTGCTCGACGCGGCTAAGTAGCAGATGAGTCTCAAAATCGGCACAACGTCAGTCGCATGACTCGCGCGAGGCTCCTACGACTCGTACTAACATGAAGAGGCCTCACGAACCTCCGTGCCTCTGTGCCTCTGTGGCAATTCTCCAATCGATGAGGTAGTGCCCTTCCGCAACGACGGACGCATCTCCGGTAACGATCACGCTCTCGCCTTCCGTCCACGCGACCTCGATCATGCCTCCGGGACAGTGTACCTGGACGGGGCTTTCTACATGCTCGTTTATGATCGATGCAACGGCTGCCGCCGCCGAGCCCGTCCCCGAGGATGCCGTCTCGCCCGCGCCACGCTCCCAGATGGCCATATGGATCGCGCGACCATCGATGGGCTCGACGAGCTCCACATTTGTTTTATCGGGGAAGTTCCGATGGCGCGCCAGAATTGGACCGATGTCGCGAAGTTTCGAGCGCTCGGTGAACACGACGCAGTGCGGGTTCCCCATCGATAGCGTCGTCGCCACAACCGTCTCGTCGCCGATAGCGAGCTCTACCCCAACCGCGATCTCTCGCGGCAGACCCATGTCGGCGCGAAAACGAAACGTCGTATCGTTCCGCCCGAGCAGCATGAGCTTCAAGAGGCCCGCGCCGGTCGATACCTCGATCTCCGGACCGGTTGCGAGGCCCGCGTGGCTCAAATAGGCGCCGAGGCAACGGAGCCCGTTCCCGGATATCTCGGCCGGCGAGCCGTCGCTGTTGATGATCGTCATCACGAAACGCTCGCCGTCGGCGTGGAACAATATCAGCCCGTCGCCGCCGACGCCTCGCAGGCGGTCGCACATCGCACGTGCGAGTTCCCGCGCGCCTTCTCGAACGTTCTTGTCCGAGACAACGATGAAGTCGTTTCCGTGCGCTTCGGTCTTCGCGAACGCGAGGGGCGGCATAATCGCCACCCTAGACACCTGTCTTCGCGGGCGTCAAGCGGATATAGGCAAGCGCCAGCGCGTCATAGACGCCGTGAACGATCATCGGGACCACGAGATTCGAAGTTTCCTCGTACAGTACACCGAAGCCAAGCCCCACAATCGACGCCCAGAGCGCCATCGGCCACAGCTTGTATTCGGGGCCGTGGAGAAATCCGAACAGCAAGCTCGATGCCACGAGTCCCATACGCGGCATGAGCATGCCGCGAAACAACAACTCCTCAGCGAAACCGGCGGCCGCCGATGCGAGCACGATATCCAAGAAGCTCGCTTGGCGCACCAGTGGGAAAATCTCCTCTTCGAAGAACGCTTGCACCGGTCGCGTGAACGCGAACCGCGTGCTCACGCGGAACAAGCCGTAGTTGCACAGCGTGAAAACGAGCGTGAGGCCAAGCGCAAGAGAGACGGCACGGGCCGTGAGTGCGTATGGCAGTGCCGTTTCGCTGAAGCGTAACCATATGAGCGTCGCAAGGCCCATGGCGGCCTCGGCCAAGACCAGCCATCGCAGCGGGAGCCCCATGATGCGACGCGACACGTCAGTGATCAGTGACGTGACGCTTGTGGAGGTTGAGGAAACGTCGCGAGCTCGAAAACAAGCGGTGTCCCGATACCTTCGCTCATCAGACGAAAGCTCATGGCGCCGTCCGAGCTCTTGAAGACACCCGCATCCGTGCCGATGATTACGTCGCTCTGCGAATATCCTTCCGGCAACGGCACGTTGATAGTCCGAACGGCTTGCCCTCGAAACGTTTCGACCTCGCGCAGAGTCTCCCCGCCGTCGTTCGAAAGCAGCAATCCGTCCTCCGTCCCAATCAATAAGAGATCGCCCCACCAGAAAAGAGCCTCGACCGACTTGTCCCCGACCAGCTCGTCCCCGACGCGCTCGAACGCCGCGCCGCCGTCAGAGCTGCGGTAGAGTCCTGCTTCGCGGGTCCCGACAAAGATCGTCGGGTCGAGCCCATATAGCTGAGACAGCGTTATCGAGAGAATCGGGACTCGAGGAAGCCCTTTTCCGACACGGTCCCAGCTATCCCCGGAGTCACGGGAGACGAAGAGTCCTTCGTCGCTCGCGACGAAGAGCTCCGGCCCGGGCCAAGCCAAAGCACGGACGGCCATCCGAATCGTCTCCGCTCCAATCTGCTCCCATTCGGCTCCGGCATTCTGCGATCGATAGAGTCCTGTCGCAGTGCCCGCGAACAGCGTGGGCTCGAGCGCGAGCAGGCGCGCCGCTTGAAACGTCGTCACGTCCTTGCCATCGAAGCCTTCGAGATGCCGGTAGTTTTCTCCGAAATCGTCGGAGACGAAAATTCCGTCCGAGCCACCGGCAAACACTTTCGACCCGAGACAGGCGAAAGCCCGGAGCTCACCCGAGAAGCCGCGCATATCGGGGTGGAGCCGAGTCCAATGCTCTCCCCAGCTATAGGTCACGAACGCACCCTCCGTCGTCGTGGCAAAAAGCCGCGACACGACGAACTCTGGCTGGAAAGATGCGAGGAGCAGAACGAGCGCCCATACCGACATTACGGGCTCTCCACTAATATCGTGACGGGCCCGTCATTCACGAGAGACACCGCCATGTAGGTTTGGAACCTTCCTTTCGCAGTCGGGATACCGTGCTCGTCCACGACGTGCACGAAGCGCTCGTAGAGGTCCTCCGCAAGCTCGGGTCGCGCCGCCTTAACGAAGGACGGCCGCCGACCTTTGCGACAATTGCCGAGCAGCGTGAACTGAGACACGGCGAGAAGCGACCCGCCGACTTCGGCAAGTGACAGGTTCATTTTGCCGTCCTCGTCCTCGAAGATACGCAGCGAGACGATCTTCTCGGCCATCCACCGCGCATCAACCTCGGTATCACCGTCGGCCACACCGAGCAGCACGAGAAGCCCCGCATCGATCGCGGAAACACGCTCGCCATCGACCTCGACCCCCGCCTTGGTGACGCGTTGCACGACGGCCTTCACGATCGGCGCTCACCTGGGTCGCGCGCACCCGGTTGTCGTCCATGAACGCCGAACGCCCGAAGCACATCGAGAAGCGAGCAAACCCCCTCCATCTCGTGAACGTTGGCTCGACTCACCACGGGCAAGAGATCGTAGCCCGCTTTGCCCATGCGCTCGAGTGCGAGGTCGAGCGAATGGTCGGCGTGCAAATGAGGAAAAGTGCGGGAGTCCAGAAGGTCACCGACTTTGGCGTCGCTCCGCTTCTCGTCAAGGGCCTTTTCGAGCTGCTCTAGAGACACCACACCCCATACCCCGTTCTTGTCGGTGACGGGCCAGGCGCGCATGCTGCTATGACCGGCTCGCTCGATGGAATCGGCAACCGTCATGTCTGCTGAAAATGTCTCGTGTGGCGGACGCATGGCGAGCCGGACCTGGAGGTGGCGCTTCTCGCTTTCGGAGGTCGGAAGATGGATGCCTTCTTGAAGCGCGAGCGCTTCGTAAAGCGGCGTCTTCTGAAATTTGTAGGAAACGAAAAAGCTGATGAGATTCGAGATCATGAGTGGCACGATGATCGCGTAGTCCTGCGTGAGCTCGAAGATCATGATCACGGAAACCATCGGCACCCGCAAGATCCCGGCGAAGGCTGTCCCCATCCCGACGAGCGCATAGGCGCCAGGGCTCGCGGTTATGTCGGGAAAGTAGCCATGCGCGACGGCCCCGAAACTGCCGCCCACCATAGCACCCATGAAAAGACTGGGCCCGAAAATGCCCCCCGCATTTCCCGAGGCGTAGCAACCGGCGGTCGCGAAGACGCTGAGCACGAGAAGAATGACCATCGACGAAAGCGGGAGCGAGCCGTTGAGAGCTTCGCCTACGGTGGAATGTCCAAAGCGAAAAATTTCCGGAAGAGCAAAGGCGAGAACGCCCACGACCACGCCGCCGGCGGCCGGTTGCAGCCAGCGCGTTTTGCGCGGCATGTTCAAGAACTTCTCGCGCATGCGCAGCATGAGCTTGACGAAGAAAACGGAGACCAGGCCGCCCACAATACCCAAAAGCGCGTAAACGATGAACTCGGCCGGGTGCACCGATTCGTATGCGGGTACGTGAAAAAGAGGCTCGTTTCCGAGCAAGAGGCGCATCACGAAGAGCGACGTAAAGACGCTGACGACGACCGAGCCAAGAATCGGCGCGTGCAAGTTTCCCATGATCTCCTCGAGCGCGAAGAGAATCGCGGCGAGAGGGGTGTTGAAGGCGGCGGCGAGCGCGGCGGCCGCGCCGATCGGGATGAGCATTTGGAGCTTGTCGCCGCTCAGCCCGAGACCGCGCCCGATAGTCGAAGCGAGCCCCGCGCCCATCTGCACCGAAGGACCCTCACGGCCAAGAGCGATTCCGCTCGCGAGTGTTATCGAAGAGGCGATGAACTTGCCAATCACCGTTTGCAGGGGGATGAGCCCGCGCCGGGCGAACATAGCCGCTTTCGTCTGTGGGACACCGCTCCCGCGGGCGTCGGGAAAGAATCGAAAGAGAAGGTAGCCCACGAAGAGCGTACCCGCGATGGGCGTCACGAGACGACGCCACCGCGCGGTGCCCTCGGCATAGAGCCACGCCTCGAGACTATCCGTGACGACAATGAAAGCGACGATCACCAACCCGACGACCGCGCCGATGACGAACGTGAGCCCTATGAAAACCTGGTTCTCGTTTTGCGCCATCGACTCACGGACACGCTCCTGAATGCGGTGCGTGATGTCCGAAAGTCGGCTCATGTTGTGCGGGCGAGCATTATAGCGCGGTTCAGCATCCACCTCTGAGGAACTCTCGAGGCTGTGAAAAACAAGGGGTTGTGGAGATAGAAGGAGAGTGGAGATAAAAAATTAACTGTCTTTCATCCCCCTATCCCCTCCTATCCCCACATCCCCTTTTCTCTTAAAAACCCTGAGGGATTCTGAAATGCTGAATGCGGACCACTTCTTCAGCCTCTTCAGAATTTGTTCGGAAGTCGGGCGGTCGGCTGGTTCTTTCTCGAGACAGGTCATCACGATGTTGGCGAGCACCTTCGGTACGTCTGGCCGCAGCTCTTTCAGCGGACGGGCGGTGGTGTGCACGTGATGGTAGAGCACTTCGCCATCAACAAAAGGAGGCTCGCCCGCAAGGAGGTGGTACACCGTCCCTCCAAAGGCGTAGATGTCCGTACGGAAGTCGAGTGGCCTGCCGAGAATCTGTTCTAGGGACATGTAGAGCGGGGTCCCGCTCGCCTTCTCACTTCCCTGCGCTTTCGCGTCTCTAAGTATCTTGGCGAGGCCGAAATCCATGATCTTGACGGCGTGCTGTTTCGAAAGCATCACGTTCGAAGGCTTATGTCGCGGTGGAGGACGCCGTGGCGATGTGCGTGGGCAAGTGCTTTAAGAACGCCTCCAACAAACTAACCGTCTGTTGGATCGAGAGTCTGGTCTCCCGCTGAAGGATATCGAAATAGCTTTCACCCCCGACGAACTCCATCGCGATGAAGAGCCGGTTCTGCTCGGGGTCCACGTCCACGTCGAACACCGTGACGATATTCGGATGGTTGAGCTGCGCGGCCGATTGTGCCTCGCGCAAGAAGCGCTCACGGATGTCTTTGACATCCATGAACTGCTCCATGAGCATCTTGTAGGCCACGATGCGATTGAGCCGCGTGTCTCTGGCGCGATAGACGACGCCCATCCCGCCCGGCGCCGATCTTCTCGATGAACTCATAGCGCTTGCCACCGAGCTCTTCTCTAGCCGCTTGATGGAGTGACGGCTCGGTGGCCTTTTTCGCTGGCCTCTTGTCGAGCTCCTGTAGCCGCCCGACGGCATCCCGATAGCTGTAATTTTCCGCGACGACCTGTTTGAAGATCTTCGTGGCGTCCTCGTAGCCGCCCATCTGTTCGAAAGCGACCGCGAGCGTGTAATAGATATCAAGGTTCTTGGCCGTGAGCGGCTGATCGTGAAGCGCCTTTTTCAGCTTCTCGACGGCAACGCCCGGCAGGTCCCGTTCCATTAAACTCTGGCCTGGCTCGACGAGGGATTCTTGATAACGAGGGTTCGTTGGCTCGATCTTCTGGAGGCAGTCGATGGCCAGCTCGGTGAGGCCCGCCTTGCGCGCGTTCTTCGAGGCGCGATAATACTCGTGCGACTCGGCGAACATCCGCGCCGCGTGACCCCAGTCGTCGGCTTTCTCGTAGAGCGCCGCGGCTCTTTGATAGTCCTGGCTCCGGCCGTACATTTCCGCCGCGCGATCGAGTTGCCCCACGCGCTCATAGGCCTCGGCGGCCTGACGGTGGGCGCCGCAATGCTCGTAGCAGCGTGCGGAGTCGAGATAATTTTCCGCTTCTTCGTAGACTTCCGCAGCTCGAAGCGGATCGCCACCGAGGAGAAACTGCACCGCTGCCTCGTTTTTCTGGTCTTGCTTGTAGAGATGCTCGCCTCGCATTTGTGCGGCGCGCACACGGTCGCCGGCTTGCGCGTAGGCGTTCGCGGCGTGATCCACCGCGCCCGCACGCTCATAGAGGTCAGCGGCTTTCACGTGACGATTGAGCTTGAGGAACAACCCCGCTGCATCCTCCCACTGTTCGCCACGCTCGAGCACTTCCGCAGCTTGCTCGTGAAGTCCAGCGCGCTCGAAGGCTTGCCCCGCAAGCCGGCAATATTTCGTGAACTCCGCATGGTCCGCAGGTGAGCGCGCATCAGCGAGGGTGTTGAACTTGTCTTGCAGGTAGCGACGGCAATTCTCGCCCGCTCTTTTGTTATCCCCGAACTGCGCGCAAACCTCCGCCGCCTTTTGATAATGGCCGACGCGCTCGAAGATGGACGCGGCCTCCGTGAGCGCTCCAGCGCGGACGAGAAGGCGCGCTGCTTCGTGGTGCTGCCCCTTGCCTCGATAGAGCTTGGCCGCATCACGATAGCGTCCTTCCTCTTCGAATACCTTGGCGGCCCGCTCCCAATCTCCCGCCGCGAGCTCAGGGTCAACGGTAGAAGCCGAGCTCTTCGAGTCTTTCTTCCCGAGGCCGAACATCTTTTTCCATCCTGAGCCGCCTTTGGCCGCCCCCAGAAGGACGAGCGTCGCCAGAAAAACGATGGGCTCGAGACTCTCGATGGAAAAAATGAACGGGCTCAAGACGTACCTGGACAGACCAGCCGGCTGGACGGAGATCAGACCCGGCCTCGTAGTGTTCTTCTATTATACAGACCGCTCCGGGGATGCAAAGAAAAGGCTAATTACATAGCCAAGAACGACTGAAACAACGGTCCCGACGAGGTTGTAATAAAGATAAGAGATTTCGGAATAGCGCGCCGTTAGCTGTACGGCGACGATGCCAAGCAGAACACCCGCGAAAGCGCCGTGGCCGTTCGCCCACCGCGCCCCAATGGCGAGGACGAAAACACCGAGTATGGGGCCGTAAAAGTTAGACCCGATGCGGTTCACCGCCTCGATGGCAGAGCCGAGCCGGCCCATATAAAGCGCGCAAAAGGTCGCGAAGCCTCCCCAGAACAAGGTCGCGACACGACTGACGGCGAGGAAGTGGCTGTCTTCGGCCTCTCTGCGGACGTAGCGCTGGTAAAAGTCGACGACCGTCGCTGTCGACAAGGAAGTGAGCTCGGACTCCACCGTGGACATGGCGGCGGCAAAAATCGCGACGAGGATGAGTCCGACGATCCCGACAGGAAGCTTCGTGAGAACGAATGTCGGGAACACGTAATTCGTGTCGCTGAAACCCGGCTCGCTCTCGCGGATAAGTCCCAAGACCTCGGAGCGAACGCCACTGAAATCTGCATCCGCTTGGAGGAAGCTTCTGCGCATCTCGTCTTCGCGGGGACCTCCGAGAGCGTCGGCAAAGTTCTGAGCTGCCTCTTTGCGGGTCTCGAAAGCCTCGTCGTAATCGGCCTCGAGCTGCGACACATCCCGAGCCTGGGCGAGCCGCTCGAGCGCAACGGGGTTGAACACGACCGGCGGTTTTTCGAATTGATAGAAAACGAACAGGAGCGCGCCGGTGAGAAGGATGACGAACTGCATCGGGATCTTGACGAGCGCGCTGAACAAGAGCGCAAGCCGGCTTTCCTTGAGCGAACGTGCCGTCAGATAGCGCTGCACCTGACTTTGATCGGTCCCGAAATAAGACAGCATGAGAAATATACCGCCACAGACGCCGGTCCAGAACGTGTAGGTGACGGTGGGATCCAGATTGAAGTCCATCGTCTCCGCGCGCCCGGTGGCGCCCGCGACCTGGATCGCGTCCGTGAGCGAGACTCCGTCGGGAAGCCCAACGATGACCGAACCGAGGCAGAACAAGATCCCGATAAAAATAATCAACATCTGCCACATCTCGACCCACATGACCGCGCGCATGCCGCCGAGCGTCGTGTAGATTGTGGCGCCGAGACCGATCGCGATGATGATGACTTTTTCATCGATGCCGAAAACGATGGCGAGTATGACGGACGGCGCATAGATCACAACAGCGTCCGCAAGACCTCGGCCCAGAAGAAAAAGAAAGCTCGTCAAGCTCCGAGTCTTCCCGTCGAAGCGCTTCTCCAGAAATTCATAGGCCGTAAAAACTTTGGCGCGATAAAAGAACGGCACGAGCGTGACACAAAGGATCACGATCGCGAGCGGCATGCCTAAATACACTTGGATGAAGCGCATGCCGTCCACGTAACCCTGACCGGTCGTACCGACGAGTGTGATGGCGCTCGCCTGCGTCGCCATGACCGAAAGCCCGATTGCGTACCACGGCATCGAACGCCTGGCGAGACAGAAATCTTCGATCCCTGTATTACCGCGTCCCGTCCGATAGCCAACAAAAACGATGAACGCAAAGTAGAGAACGACGACGAGCCAATCAATCGGCTGCAGCATCAATCAGCGATCAGCGCGCATAAGCTGAGAACAAAACGAGCAGCAAATAAGTAACGAGGGTATTCGCGATAACAACCGCATAGAAACGCCCCCAAGTCTTGAAGATAGGCGGCGGCAGATCAGGCTCTTTATCCATAACCCCTCGCTAGGCGGGCGCATTATAGAGGATCGCGCGCTTTATCCGTTGTTTTAAAAGAAAGGGGATGTGGGGATAGGAGGAGAGGTGGGGATGAAAAAAGATATTCCATCTATCCCCCTATCCCCACCTATCCCCACATCCCCTTTTCTTTTGGCGTCGACCCCAGAAGCCGGTGCACTTCCTTTGCGCCTTTGCGTCGCGCCTTTGAGACACCGGTTCGCAGCAGCAGTGTTTTGACATCTCTCGGGCCGCTCAATATGCTGCTCGCAGGTATCGATTTTACGAGGTCGACGAGGAGCTCTGATGAAACGGCTTTCTTTGATTGCTCTGGTACTTCTGCTTACCGCCACTTTTTCGCACGCGCAGCTCGAGCCTATTCCTGAGGAGCGTGGCGCTAGTGGGCTCGCGTTGCAGTTGCGGAAGCTCGACGCGGGGGCGACGTTCTTGCATACGACGGCCCATCCGGATGACGAGGATAACGGCCTCCTCGTGCTGCTGAGTCGCGGGCGGGGCTTTCGCACCGCGCTTCTCACTGCGACGCGTGGGGACGGTGGCCAGAACGAGATCGGGCCAGAGCTCTTCGAAGCCATTGGCATTTTGCGGACCGAGGAGCTCATGGCGATGCATCGCTATGATGGCGTGGAGCAGTATTTTACCCAGGCTTATGAGTTCGGCTATTCGTTCAGTGTCGAAGAGACGCTCGAAAAGTGGGGCAAGGATGAGATTTTCGAGAACATCGTCCGCATCATTCGCACGGTTCGGCCTGATGTCGTCGTGATGCTGCCGCCTCGCGGTGCGGGCGGGGGCCAGCATCACCAGACCTCAGGACTTCTCACCGCGGAAGCGTTCCGCGCGGCGGCGGACCCGAATCAGTTTCCCGAGCAATTCGAGAACGGGCTTCGACCGTGGCAGCCGCTCAAGCTCTATTCGCGCACGCGCGTGGGATTCGGTCCAAGGCGCCCGCAGCAGGAGCCCGAGGAAGATCTTCATCTCGTGCGAGTCGATACCGGCCACTACGATCCCATTCTCGGCCGTTCCTATTATCAAATGGGGCTCGAGGGCCGCTCGAACCACAGATGCCAGGGTATGGGTCAGCTGCGCGCCTTTCCGGGCTCACGACAATCGGTTTGGCGCCTCGAAGACCATGTGATCGATGTGGCTTCCGATGAGTCGGACCTCTTCGACGGCATCGAGACTGGACTCACCCGCCTCGAAGCCTTCGTTGCCGGCGAAGGTGAAGACGCAGAGTTCGTCGCGCTCGGCTTGAACGCCATCCAAAAGGAAGTCAATGCGGCGAACAATGCTTTCGATGCCAAAGCACCCTGGAAGACCGTCCCAGCTTTGCGGCGAGGACTCGAGGCCGTGCGCAAGCTACGCGCCGGCGTCGCCGGGAGCGGTCTCTCGGCGACCGCGCGTTACGAGCTCGAGCACCGTCTCGCGCCGAAAGAAAGAGATTTCGAGATCGCCCTCGGGCTCGCGCACGGGACAGGCTTCGACTCCGTGGCCGATCGCGGCGAAGTGACGCGCGGCTCGAAGCTGAAAGTCGACGTTCGCGTCACGAACCGAAGTCCGCAGCCCGTGGAGCTTCAATCGATCAATATCGAGGCCCCGAAGGGATGGAGTGTCGCGCCGATAGAAACGAACGATGACGGAGAGGACATTTTTCCCGATTTTCCAGAGACGCTCTCCGACAACCAGGCACTCGACGCAGGCTATGACGTCACGGTGGCCCAGGACGCGCATTACGATCGCCCCTATTGGACCCGCAACGACAAAACCATCGACCGCTTCGATCTAACCGAGCCGGAATTTTTTGGCCTTCCGTGGAGGCGGCCGAGCCTGCATGCCACGATCGCGCTGCGGTCGGGAACGACCACGTTCAGCGTGGAGCGCCCCGTCCAGTTTCGCTATGGTGGTCCGTGGGTCGGCGGCGAAAAGCAGAAGCAAGTCTCCGTCTTGCCACTCGTCTCCGTCACGCTATCACCGGGCGTCATCGTTTTTCCGACGAGCGCCGACGACAAGACGCGGCCCATTTCGGTGAACGCGCTCTACAAAGGCACGGAGCGTGCTTCCGGCACGTTGTCTCTAGAAATTCCCTCGGGTTGGAGCGTCGAGCCGGCCGAAGCGGCGCTCGAGTTCGAGCGCGAGAACGAGGCCGTATCGATACGCTTTCGCATCACACCCCCGAGCACAGTGGTGAGTGGCACCTATCACGTCAAAGCGACCGCACTGCTGAACGGCGAGGCCTATCGCGAAGGAGTTCAGACCATCGCTTACGACCATATCCAAACGCGCTACCTCTATCATCCCGCCGAAGCGACGGTGCAAGCGCTCGACCTCGCGATTGCACCGGTCACTGTGGGCTACGTGATGGGCGTCGGCGACGAGATCCCGACCGCCATCCGGCAGCTCGGCGCGAAGCTCGCAATGCTGACGACCGAGGACCTCGCCGAAGGTGACCTCTCGCAATATGACGTCATCGTGACCGGCATCCGCGCTTACCTGAACCGAGAGGATCTGCGTTCTTACAATCATCGGCTCCTCGACTATGTCTCGAACGGCGGGACTCTTCTCGTTCAATACAACAAGTTCGAGTTCAATCGCGCTCAGTGGGGACCTTATCCGAAAAAAGTCAGCCGCAACCGCGTCACCGTGGAAGAAGCTCCCATCGCCATTCTCGTGCCCGACCATCCGGTCTTCAACGCTCCCAACAAAATCACCGAAGACGATTGGGGTGGCTGGGTTCAAGAGCGCGGGCTCTATTTCCTCGACCCCGAAGGCGATCCACGTTACACGGAGCTGCTCGCATCGGAAGATCCGTGGGAGTACAACGAAGGCGTCAAGACGGGGATGCTCGTCGAGGCAACGTACGGGAAGGGACGTTGGATGTATATCGGGCTCGGTTTTTTTCGACAGCTTCCAGCAGGTGTCCCTTCGGCTTATCGGCTCTTCGCAAACTTGCTGAGCCTACCGAAAGCTGGCGCCGGCATGGATGAGTAAAAAGCTCACCCGCGAGGGCGTCGGCCTCGTTCTCGGACCGGCGCTCTTCCTCGCTATCGCGTTAGCACCTTCGGGGATTCCACCGGCGGTACAACGCATGATGGCCGTCGCTGCGCTGATGGCCACCTGGTGGGTCACCGAAGCCATCCCGCTCGCGGCGACGTCGCTTCTGCCGCTCGCGCTCTTCCCTTTTCTCGGGCTCGGCACGGCGTCCGAGTCAGCGGCGCCTTACGCGAACCACCTCGTTTATCTTTTTCTCGGCGGCTTCATGCTTGCGCAAACCATGCAGCGATGGGGCCTCCATCGTCGCATGGCGCTCACCATCGTGCACCGCATCGGCACTTCGCCATCGCGCATCGTGCTCGGCTTCATGTGCGCTTCGGGTTTTGTCTCCATGTGGGTCTCGAACACGGCGACGACCGCGATGATGATGCCGATCGGCCTCGCCGTCATCCAACAAGCCGTGGAAGCGTTCGAAAAAGAAGGTGCGGACGTCGACACCCGGCCGGGGCATTTCCACTTTGGCGCGAACCTCATGCTCGGCATCGCCTACGGCGCTTCCATCGGCGGCGTCGCGACGATTATCGGCACGCCGCCAAACGTCTTCCTCGCGGGAACCATGGCAGAAAATTACGGGATCGAGATTTCGTTTCTCAGATGGCTCGGCTTCGGAATCCCCTTGGTGCTCTTGTTCCTGCCCTTGACGTGGTTGTGGCTCACACGGGTGGCGCTCCCGATCCGCATCCAATCGCTTCCCGGCGGCGCGGCGCGCATCGAGGCGGAGATCGACAAGCTCGGGGCCATGACGATTCCAGAAAAGCGGCTGGCGATCATATTCGGACTCACCGCCGCGGCGTGGACATTTCGCCCATACTGGACGGCGGTAATCCCAACGGGAAATCTCGTCTCGGATTCGACCATCGCGATGGCCGCGAGCGTCGTGCTCTTCCTCACCCCGGCCGGAAACGGTGAGAAGCTCTTGAACTGGGAGTGGGCCTCGCGCCTTCCTTGGGACGTGCTGCTTTTGTTCGGCGGCGGCTTCTCGCTCGCCGCGGGGTTCGAGCGCAACGGCCTGTCCACCTGGGTCGGCGGGCAGCTTCAGTTCTTTGCCGAGCTACCGCTCCCCGTCTTCATTGTGATCGTCGTTTTGCTGATCGTCACCCTCACGGAGTTCGCCTCGAACGTCGCGTCGACGGCGATGTCCATCCCCATCCTCGCGGCGACCGCATCGACGATGGGGCTCTCGCCGCTCATGCTCGCGATCCCGGCCACGGTCGCCGCGTCCTGCGCTTTCATGCTGCCAGCCGCGACGCCGCCCAATGCCATCGTTTTCGGAACGGGTTATTTCACCATCCCCCAGCTCGTGAAAACCGGCATCGGCGTAAACATCATCGGAGTGATTCTGATCAGTATCTTGACGTTTCTATTGGCGCGCCCGCTTTTCGGCATTTGAGAGCCTCATCCACTTCTAGCCATGTAAACGTGAAAGCCTTTTTTGACACAGAGCCGACTCTCATCCCCACAATCCCCTTGCCTTTAAAAACGCCGCTAAAAGCAAGGAGAGGTGGGGATAGGAGGGGAGGTGGGGATAAGAAAGAACTTGCTCCAGAACATGGAACAGCATCCTCGATTCTGACGGGTTAGAGCCTTAGCGGCGGCGAAAGAATAACTCCCGACTTTTATGCAGGCTGTATAGTGTAGTTCCACTTGGGTATGGCCTCGTCGTTGGTCAGGTCCAACTCGTCCATCTGTTCGCGCGTGATCTTTACGCCCTTTTTGTAGGCCTTGCGGACGAGGTGTGCGCGAACCCGT
>CAUZCL010000012.1:0-112559 GCA_963578475.1 Acidobacteria bacterium bin61
TGACGTTTCTCGAGACTCTGCGGATGGTTCCGTTGAGATTCTCGATGGCGTTCGTCGTGGCAAGGGACTTGCGAAGTAACTCGGGCAGAGCGAGCTTCAGAACGACTGAATCCCCTGCTTGGGATCGCAGGTGATCACCGAGTTCAAGCTTGCTCGATTGGCCCGAGCGCTCGGCCTCGAGCCTACTTATCCACCAATCAACGAGGACGCCTGAATCCCCTTGGAGTGCGGGGACTTCCCTTCCTAGCTGGCCCCGTGCTGAATTTTGCCGACTGGAGACCGTTGGAGGGTTCTAGAATCCAGTTGTTACCCATGCGTTACCCCGACCGAAAATCAGGCCATCCAAAATGCGTTTAAGCCGTTTAGTTTTAGTTGGATAGATATGGTGGGCGGTACAGGATTTGAACCAGTCGATGAGGACCGCGTGCGTGTATCGGTCGTGCCACGGCAAGCCCATGGCTCGATTGATGTCGCGGTTGGCTTCATAGGCGCTCATCGTCGGGAGCATGGCGACGCCCGACGCCACGAGGCGGTCGACGATGTCTCCCAGGAGGACGTCGCTAGGCGCTTGCTGCTAGACCGTAGCGGCACTTCGAAAGCGTCGCGCCTCCGCGAGCGCTTCGCGAAAACCTGTCCCGCGGCGTTGACCATCGTCGTAACGCCGTGCGCGAGCTTCAGAACGAGTGGGCCCTTCTGGAAATCTGACCCAGCTCGAGCGGTGGCGTCGAGAGCGCTAGTTTCAGGGGCTCGCGCCACCAAGAGCGCTCAGGCGCTCACGGACTTGCGGCTGTTCGAGCTCGAGCGCTAGAGAGCGCTCGTAGATCTCGCGCGCTTTGTCGAGGTTCGCGAGGCGCTCGTAGCTATCCGCGAGCGCGTTCAAAAGGAGAATACCCGCCGGCCGGAGCGTGCGTGCGTGCTCGAGATCGGCGATAGCGGTCTCATAGCTCCCCCTCAAGTAGTGAGCGAGTCCGCGTCCGGAGACGACTTCGTATTGATCAGGGAGGAGCTCCTCGAGCGGCTTCAAGAGCTCGAGCGTTTGGTCGGCGTCACCCATCCGAAGGTAGATGGTAGCGAGCATCACACGTGCGGGTACGTGGCGCGGGTTGACCGCAATCGCTTCCTCGAGGGCAATCCGCGACTCTTCGTATCGCTTTAGATTCCACAACTGTTCGCCCTTGATGGCACTCAAAACACCGGGCCCCTGCGCGTCGAAGCCCCGGCGATAAACGAAGCCCGGGCGGCGAGAAACGGAGCGCGGCGACACGGTTACGGGGGCCGTTCTTTCCGAAAGCATCTCCCCATCCGCCGACATCAGACGCGCACGGACGGCGTAGTTGCCGCCGACGAGCCCCGTGAGGGACATCCGGGCGGACACGATCCCACCCGCCTCGATATCACTGGGAATGGACTCGAGGACCTCGTCCCCGCTGAGGAGCTCGAAGACGACTTCCTGCCCCGCGGAAGTCCCGACAGCTTGGGTCACGAGATAGATGGTCTCTCCAATGACAAAGAGGTTGTCCGCCGCCGGGTACACGCGCAGGCTTCCAATTTGAAACGTGCTCATCGCGTCGGCGCGCGCATCCGCAATGATCTCCGTGTCGAAACCCGCAACGATGTCCGCGAGCTCGGGCTTTCCTACCTCGAAACGCGGCACGTGAATCTCCGCCTCAGCGACCGTGTATCGGCGGAGAACCCGATTCCTGAGTATGACACTGACCTGATAGTCGCCGGCCACGAGCGGGAACAGATCCTGATAGGCGAAGGGCTGCGACTGCACTTGACGCATGCGGCTCGCGCTGAGCTCCAAATAGGCTTCCTTGTCGTTCTCGACAACGATCGTGCCGTCTGCCGCCCGTGCTTCGATAGTGAGGTCCAGCGTCGTATAGAACTTCGTTTGGTCTTCGTCGCTCTCGGTCGAAAAGTTCTCGGGGTCGATCTCGATGCTGTATTGGACCAAGCCCATTCCGGAGCGATCCGCCAGCACGGCGAAGGTGCTCCGCGAAGGTACGTAGTTGAAGGTGTACTCGGCCGAGACGCGATTCCCGTAGCGACGCGCCGCATCGAGGTAATCCGTCCGGATCGCGCGCGAGGGGGACTCCTCGATGCGAGCCATGATGAAGTCGGTACCCATCGAAGGCTGGAAAGAAATGAGGTCTGGAGGCTCGGCCGTATCGAAAGACAGCGACGCAGCCGAGAGCTGGGGCGAGATGTCGTTCAGTATTTCGAAAGCCCTCAAATTGTCGGTATTGGACGTTCCCGTGAGAAGCGCTTGAGGTCCGTCGATGGCGGGACTATAAAGCCGATATTCCCCGAAGTCATTGTGTTTGAAAAAGAGAAGGTAGAAAAAAGCAGGAAGGCCTTTTCCCACCTCTCCCTGGTAGAACCACAGATGCGTCGAGACGATCGAGCCATAGCCTTCGTAGCGTTGAACCTCACGAGGCTCGCCGAGGATGATGTAATAGCGCCCTCGATCGGTTTGCCACCCGTTCAGATAGGTCTCACGGCCGAGGTAGGTGTTCGCGTACTCGATCCGCAGATAGTGCTCCGTCTTGTACTCGTTCTCGGGCGTGGTACGGTTGGGGTCGCGCTTTCTCCAGAATGCCTCGATGAAGCGATTCTGCTCATCGCGGGTATCGAGACCCAAGAATGCCTCACGCTCGCGCTCCGAGATGATGTAAATCACTTCTTGCTCGAGCCAGTTCTTGTGCTCTTCAGTGAGCCTATCGACACGATCGTCGGCCGCAAGGGCAGGAGCGAGCAGAGCAATGCCAACGAAAACGAGCAGCAGCCTAACCAACGTCAATGTCACCTCTTTGTGCCCTGATCATGTCACCGGCGGGCGCCCGGGGCAAGTCGAAGAACTGCCTTCGTCACTTGAAGAGAGGTGTGACTGGGTTCTTCCAATTCTTTTTCGACGCGGCAACGATATCGACGACCTCTTCCATCAACGCGACGTTGTCGTAGACAACACCGCCTTTGATCGTCCAGCGAACGCCTCCGCGCCGCACCATTTCGCTGTCCTGCATCGTCAGGGCGCCAAACGTGTACAGGAACCTCAAATTGTGAAGCGGGTTGCCGTCGACGATCGCGAGGTCCGCTTTGTAGCCCGTTTGCACGAGCCCCAAATCGGGTCGGCGCAAGATGAGGGCGTTCGTTCGTGTCGCGGCACGTAGGACCTCGAGCGGATGGAGTCCCGCTTCGCGCATGAGCTGCAACTCCCGCACGTTGCCAATCCCGCTCGTATTCCAGGTGAAGGGGTCGTCCACCGCATAGCCCAGCACCCCTCCTCTCGCGTGGAACTCACGAATGACGTCTTGCCAGCGGCGATACATATCGGCCCAGACCGCTTCGTCGTTCGAGCTCCAGTCCCAATGCTCGGCGGCGTGGTTGGCCGGGCTCGGGTAGAACCAGTCGATGAGGACGGCATGGGTGTATTTCTCGTGCCACGGAAGTCCCATGGCGCGATTGATGTCGCGGTTCGCTTCATAGGCGCTCATCGTCGGGAGCATCGCCGCGCCCGACGCAACGAGACGATCGACGATATCGCCGAGCAAAACCTCCGTGAGCGCCTCCTGCCATATGGCGCCGGCGGCCCTGAAACGGTCGGCTTCATCGTTGTAGTTGAACGACGCGCCGAATGGCTGCACACGGTTGCCGAGCGCCGACTCGGCATAGCCGTAGTGGTGCTCGATCATCGTCACACCGAGCTCCGCCGCCCGCACCGCATTGACCACTGCGATATCCGAAGGTGGCAGATGGACCGTCGTGATGCCCCCCGCTTCTTCCACCGCTTCGCAGACCGCACCGAAAAGCTCAGCGTTCCAAGCAAGGCTTCCGACGCGGATGACGTGCGCACCTTCGGACATGAGCTCGGTGGCGAGCTCGATAGCTTTCGTCGGGTCGTGCCAGATCTCAATCTCGTCGAGGGGTGGCGTGTGCCCTGGATCCCGCGAGCGGCTCGGACCCCAATCGCGAATGGGGAACATACGAGGCGCGGTGACAGCGTTTGCCTCCGATCGCCGTGCCTCCGTAAGGGCTTCGGTAAACCCGCGCCCCGCGCCATTCACCATCGTCGTGACACCATGCGCGAGCTTCAAGTTGTAGATGTATTGGAGCGGGAGCGGCTCGGTTCGGATGTGAGTGTGGAGATCGATGAGACCAGGCATGACGGTCATGCCTCGGCCATCGATGACGCGGTCTCCCGTGGGCGCTGTCTCGCCGGCGGGACGTCCCGTCACGCCGTTCATCGAGATGAGTTGAACGATCGTGTCGTTCTCGATGATGATATCGGCGGGACCGTAAGCAGGACCGCCATGGCCGGGGATCACCATCACGTCGCGGATGACGAGACGGTCATAGGGCCCGTCGCCTTGCGCGCAGGCGCGCCGCGACCCGACGGCGGCGGTCACCACGAAACATAGACTCACGGCCAGACTGCGTTTCATTCTTCACTCCTCTTCTCGAGCGCGGCGCGCGCCGCCGACGCGATCACGTCCCGAGGTGAGTCCATCGCCGCCGCCCTCTCCAAAAAAGACCGCGAAGAGGCGTCGGCGACTTTGCCGAGCGCCCTCACCGCTTCCGCTTGGGCGAGATAGCTGTCGTCGCCTTCGAAGCGATCGATGAAAAACGCGGCGAGCTCCACACGCTCGCGCTCGCCGAGCAAGCGAAGGGCCACAACCCGGACCTTGCTGTTCTCGTCGAGAGCGCCTGCTTTCAAAAGCTCGACCGAGGCCGCCTCACCGAGAGCTTCGAGCGCCGCGCGGCGGACACCCCAGAACGGATCGCTCCGAGCAGTTTTTCTAAGCGCCGGCTGATCACCAATCTCGGCCGCGGCCCACATTCGGCCAATGACGTCGTCCTTCTCCAGCTGATAGAGAAGCTCTTCCGTCGATTTTTCGAAAGTCCATTCTTTAATCAAGTAGTTGCCTTCGTCGAAGCGGACGAGAAGCGGCTTCTCGGTCGAGGCGATCTCGAATGTCGCGTCTTTACTCTCGAGCCAGATCTTCTCAGAGCGCCGCTCGGACCGCGTGTGAACGCCTATCTGAACAGGCATGCGGAATAGCTCTCCCGTTTGCAAAACGCGCAGAGCGATCGTCCCACTGCTCTCCGACCACTGGTAGGAAACGTCGAATCTAGGATGGCCGGCGCGGTAGATCCACTGCTCGAAGAACCAGTCGATGTTCTGCCCCGTCGCTTCTTTTATGGCATCAATGAGATCGTGTGTGTCGACCGGCTGAAAAGCGTTTTCTTCGAGAAAGTGAGTCATGGCGCCGCGGAATGGTGCGTCTCCGAGCACCCAGCGAAGCATATTCAAGACGGCGGCGCCTTTTTGATAGGCGTGCCGGTCAAAGTTCTCATTCGGGTAGGTCCATCGCGGAAAGACGATCGGGCGCTCGTAACGGGTACGCGCCTCACGCAGATAAGCGTCCTTCTTACCAAGCAAATTGACGGCACCCTCGTCCTCGCCCAACGCATGGCGAGAATAAAGATACTCGCCATAGGTGGCGAAACTCTCGCTCAGCCACGTCTCGCTCCAATCCCGATAGGAAACGAGGTTCCCCCACCACTGATGCGCGGCTTCGTGCGCGACAAGCCAGTGGCTCGGAAAATCTTGCTCCGCGCGCGCGTCGTGAATCGTGGATTCACCGACCACGGTCGCACCCGTACTCTCAGCACCGCCACCGATTCCGGGGATCGTGATTTGGTCGTATTTCACCCAGGGGAAAGCGTAGCCATATTCCTCGGTAAAGAACTCGATAATCTGGGGTGTTCTCTCGAACGAGCGCATGGCGTCGTCTGCGTCCTGCTCATAGACCCAGTAGTGGAGAGGCAGCTCTCCGGCGGAGTCTTCGACCACGACATAGGGACCCGCCACGAGAACGAACAAATAAGTCGCGTGCGGGCGCTCCTGCGACCAGTGCCAAGTCCTGAGGCCATCGACAGGCTCGCTCACGCTCACGAGGCGCCCGTTCGAAAGCACTTTGTAATCGTCACGGGTGGTGACGATCGTCTCTTGTGTCGCCCGGTCGTTTGGATGATCGTGGGACGGGAACCAGTGCCGCGCACCCTCGGGAAAAGACAGCGTGTTGATGAGCTGTGGGTGGTCTTCGGTCGCAGGCTTGAAATCGAGCCCGAGGTCGTATCCCCGACCCATGCCGTAGAGCTCCGGATCCACGTCGATCTCCGTGCCCGAATAATCCACGGTGAGCTCGATCGTCTCACCATAGTCGAGCGGTTCCGCAAGCTCTATTGCGAGCTCGCCC
Source organism: Acidobacteria bacterium bin61 (assembly GCA_963578475.1). Taxonomy (GTDB): domain Bacteria; phylum Acidobacteriota; class Vicinamibacteria; order Marinacidobacterales; family SMYC01; genus SMYC01. The sequence goes on from CAUZCL010000012.1 coordinate 6,264, forward strand.
TCCGTGTGTGAGAACGACAGCGCGCGCAAGGAGTCGTCCACGACACGCTCCACCGTGAAAGTCTCCGCGTCGAGAGAGCAGCGCGTGAGACCGTCCTTCAGGGCCGACATGCGGACGGTCGTCTTCCCCCAAAGCGAGCGCGTCTTTTCTTCGAAGCGGAGCTCGATGCGGTAGTGCAGGATGTCGAAATCGCGAGCGCGCTCCTCACGGAGCGGTCGGGCGTCGAGGTTCACCTGCTGCGCTGCTAAGGTTGCGATGAGCAGAAGAAGATGCATTACGGAACCGGAGGGCGCTTTTGAACGATACCCTCTTCTTTCATGAGCGCTTCGATCTCTTCGATCGTGTCCGGCACGAAGTCGGTGAAGTTCTCGACACCGTCATCGGTAACCACAACGGTATCCTCCATGCGCACGTAGAGCCTCTCTTCGTGAACCCACAGCATCGGATCAACTGAGAAGACGAGCCCCGGCTCGAGCGGCTTCGAGCGATAGTTGCCAACGTCATGGACAGCCAGCCCCACGGGATGGGACAAATGCCCGCGAAAAACAAGTGATTCTCGGGCGGCCTTCTCGTAAGCCGGCTTCTCGAATGTCATGGTCTCGAGCAAGGTCTTCATGGCCACCGCAGCTTCGTCCATGATCACGTCCGCCGTCACACCGGGTCGGATGCGCGTCATCAAGGTCTTGCTGTAGTCAACGATGAACCCATAGAGCCGTCGCTGTCCTGGATCGAACTTTCCGTTGACGGGCCACATGCGGGCGACGTCACTCGTGTAGTAGCGATAGTCGGGCGCGTAATCCATGAGCACCAGGTCGCCGGCGACGAGCGCGCTCTCGTTGCGGTAGTAGTGCCCAAAATAAGCGTTCGTCCCACTCGCAGTAATCGAGCGGTAGCCTTCGCCTTGAGCGCCGTTGAGCGCGAACACGTAGCGCGCGGCCGCGTCGAGCTGATATTCCATGACCTCGGCCCCGGACGAGCGGATCGCTTCCATGATCCCTAGACCGGCGATCTCGCTCGCCCTTCGGACAAGGTCGATCTCACGTGCACTCTTAATGAGGCGCATCTCGTCGACAATGGGCGTGAGGTCGGCGATATCGAACTCTGGATAACGGGTGCGCAGAAGATGGATGAACTGTCCTTCGCGGGACGACCCGCCGTCCCAGGGATCCGAGACGATCGCCGCACGGCCGATGAGGTTCTCGTCGCGGCTCTGCGCCCGGCCCTCGGCGGGGCTCCGGAACGTGTAGAGCGTCGGAGCCGGAGGTCTCAACGCGAACGTGTATAGCTGGCGCGCGAGATAGTCGTTGCCGTAGACGGCATCGACTCCTGTGAGCTCCTGAACCAGCTCCGCATCTTCCGCGGAGAGCGTCTTGCCTTCACCGCGCTCCTTGCGCGGGTCGCGATGCGGCAGAAACAAGAGGGCTCGCCTTGCCCGTCCGTCCAGGAGTAAATAGGACTGCGGGACTTCGATCCCGGTAAGGTAGAAGAACTCGTTCGACTGACGGAAGACGACGAAGCCGGGCGCCGTTGTGGCTCCTTGCACGATCGCGATAGCGTCGTCGCCGATAGCGTCGAGCACGCGGTTTCTTCTCGCGTCGAGCTCTTCGGGGGGAAAATCGGTTTGATATTTTGCCGTCTCTTGCGCGACGGAAGCGCTCGAGATCAGCATGAGGGCGAGAGACAGGCCAGCGAGTCGCATAAAAAGAAGCGGGGGGGCGAAAAGCGCCCCTATTGGAGATATTCTAAACGAGCTCTTTCAGAAAACCTAACTTGAAGCCGAATAATCGCCATCCGAGCAAGCCGGACCCGGATCGAAACAAAAAAGAAGGGGGGCCCGAAAGCCCCCCTTGGAGAAACCCTAATGGAGTCTACTCAAAAGACCCACTTCAAGCCGAGCCGGAACGTGATCGGTGCAAGCAAACGCGTGGGATTTCCGTAACTGCTCCCGATGCGATCGCGAAAGCGGTGAACCGTGTCCGCGTTGAAGATGTTGTACAGTTCCGCAATCGGCTCGACGAAGGCCGTGTCGCCGACCGAGATGCGCTTGCGGACGCTCAAGTTCAGGAAGTTCGTGAACGCGTCCGCCCGGTCGGTACCGCGCTGGGCGACGCGCAGAGTTTCGGAGCCCTGGTTGAGGCCCGTGACTCTCAAAGTCCGGTTCTCCGGATGCCCGGCCCGCCCGCGGTAGTTGACCGACAACATGATATTTTTCGGGAAGTTGTACGCCCCCGAGACGGTCAAGATCCACGGGAGATCGGTAAACACAGACCCATCGTCGCGATTCACTTGAGTGTTCGGGTTGTTGAAGTCGACCCCGGTGTAATAGCCATCCGACTGATCGAACCCCTTATGGCTTCCGACCGTCAGCCCGCCGAGCAGAGACCAGTTGTTTGACATGCGCCTGCGAACGTCGAACGACATGCCGTTGTAGTTGCTCTGGAGCACGTCGACGTTCTGGATGACGCGATCCCTCGCACCGATGAAGGCGGGATCGATGTTGTACGCCGTTACCGTGCTCGGACCATCGACCGGATCGTCGTACGTGACCGACATGGGCGAATACGCGGACGTCGGCCGGTTCGCGTCGACTCGGGCGATCCCGTCGCGATGGGTCCGGTAGACGTAGTGCACGCTCACTGCAACGTCGGCCGTCAGCTGATGTTCGAGTCCAAAGTCGAACAGGTCACTGTAGGGACGGTTGGTGCCCGGGTCGAACCGCGTACTAGCACCCCCGACAAAGCCCTCTGCCAGGAATCGGGTGAGGTCCAGTTCGGGGCTATCCGTATAGCCCCCACTCGGACCCGTGGCGAGGAAGAGATCGCCATCGAGGTCGTTCCACGGAACCGTGCTCGAGTTCCCGCTGACGGGATTCACACCCTGGGTGAACTGCGAGCCGGTCTGGATGTAGCTACGTCCGTAGTAAACCTTGATAGCGGTTCGGCCGTCGCCACGGATGTCGTAGGCGAGTCCCAGCCGCGGCGCGACGTTGCCACCCCAGTGCGGAACATTCTGAGCGAGCGCGGTGAAGCTCCGCTCGCCAGTCCAGGGGCCTGCCGGGCTCGTCTGCGCCGGGACCGTGCCCTTGATGCCGTCGAAACGCACGCCGAGATTGAGGGTCAACTTCCGGCCGATGGTCCAGGAGTCGTTCACGTAGGCGCCCCAAGTGTTCAAGCGGTTGTCGGACTGCACCGGCGTGTCAAAAAGAATCGCCTCATCGCCGACGCCGTCGATGGCCCTGAGGTTGATGCCTTGATTCACCGTTCTCCTGGTTTGAAATCGCTCCCGGCCGATTTGAACGCCCACCTTCAGATCGTGGGCTCCGCCACCGGTGTCCGCGAATATGCTCAAGTTCGCGTTGAACTGATTCCGGTGGTTGGGGTTGATGTACTCGTTCTGCGCGGCGCGAAGACCTTGCCCTAGGCCGGTGTCCGCGAAAGCGATGGTGTCCGAGGTCACGGCTTCGTTGTAGTAGTACGGCGTCTCGCCCCACATACGGCCGAATCGCACGTCGAGAAGCGCTTTGTCTCCTATGAGGCTGTTGTAGCTGAGCACGAGATTATGCGCCGGCTGCTTCTGGAATGAGGTGGCCGCGATCTCCGCGAAGGGCTGGCCGGACAAGTTGCGGTGAAAGCGGTACTTCCAGTTCTTGTTGAACATCACGAAGAACTTGGTGTTGTCGTTGATCTGATAGGTGGTCTTAGCCATGAAGTTCGTGATGCGGTTGTCGTCGATGACCTGGCCGCCGCCTTCCCCGAGACCTAGTGTTCCGGGCAGGAACTGGTCCACTCTCCACCATCGGCCCGAGGCGAAAAACCACGCTTTGTCCTGGGCGATGGGCCCGCCGATCGTACCCTGTAAGTCGTAGGCGAGTTCGGTCGGGTTGCCGCCGAGAGAGGAATCCTCCGGGGTGTTGGTTCCTTGCATCGCATCGTTGTTGAAGAAGACCGACTGGTTGCCGGAAACCTCGTTGCCGCCGGACTTCGTCACCATGTTCATGTAGACGCCGGCGACGTCGCTCTCTGCCGTCATCGCGGACGTCTGGAAGTTGTACTCCTCGAACATCCCGAAGTCGTAGTACTGCATCGTCCAGCCGCCGCTGCCGCCGGGCCAGTTCACTTTGAGCCCGTCGATCGAGAACGACTTCTGGCTGTTGGCCGAGCCCATCACTTCGAGCTGGTATTGCTGCATACCGCGATTGCCACCGACGTCCACCTGACCGGTGATCATACCCGGGACCAATCCGGCCATCTCCCACGGGTTGCGGGCGGTCGGGATGTTCTCGTAGATGTCGGCGTCGATGTTCGTCGAGGTAATGTTCTGCCGTACGTCGACAACCGGCGATTCACCGGTGACGGTGATGGTCTCCGCGACGGCGCCAACCGTGAGCGCGACGTTCACCGTCGTGACACGGGCCACGGCGATGACAACACCTTCTTGCGTCAACGTGGAGAAGCCCGCCAACTCGTAGGTGGCCGAGTACTCTCCGGGTGGGAGAGATCGGAACGCATAGGCTCCGGTACCGCCCGCTACTTGAGTTTGCGACCCTCCGATGAGGGCACTACTGGTGATCGTGACGGTCGCGCCGGGCACGATACCCCCCGACGCGTCGCTCACGGTGCCCGTGAGGGTTCCGTATTGTTGCTGCGCTGTAGCGAGTCCCGCCACAACCAAAAGCGACGTAAGCGCAATCGCTATGCATGTTCTCCATCTCATGAATTGCTCCTTTTGCGTGATGATCAAAAAAAAGCCTCAGTTCGATGCCAATCCGTCATAGAAAGCTCCCACTTCAAGTACATGGGTATGCAAAATTGGTTCCCAGAGACGAGTCGGTTTGGGAGCTCACAGACTCCGATGTAAACAATTGGACCAAAACGAGATAGCAAAACAGTGCGGTGAAGTTACTCCCGTGTCGAAAGGATTTTGTACCAAAAATTGGATACAAAATCCAACGATATGGATCGTTCTATCCAAAAAAACATGAACGCACTCAAGACCCGCGCGCGCCGAGACCGGTTGACGGCTTTCTACTCGGCAAGCGATTCCTCATCCCTGGACACGGACTTTCGCGACTTTGATCGGGGCATGCCGGAACTGACGTCATTCGGCTGCCGTACCGTGCGCCGAATCTGAAAGGTCTGTTTCGTCGATCAAGAGCGAGGCCTGGATCGGATGATTTGGTGAGCAATCGCCGCGCCGTGCCGTCGCCGAGTTCATCCATCACCATCATGGAGAACCATCAAGGGCTCGGGAACGCGTTGATCAATGCGGAAGAATCGTCGGCGTCTCTATGAGAACGTCCGCTGTTGCAAGCGACGGAGCCGCTTGCTCAATTATTGCCATCGCGACGCCGCATAGGAGTTGAGAATACATCGGAGAGTGGAGCTTGGGCTCCGTTCTTGTTTTGGAAAGGACGCGATTGACCCTCGCCGTGTAAAGGGGATAATGCTCTTGGAGCCATCTAAATCTTGACACACTTGGTGACGGCGCTCGCTTTGGTCGAGGTGTTGTCTCCTGCCCACCGCTTTCGCTTCGTACAAATGCGCGAGCAGCCAAGCCTAGATTACGTGAACCTTGACGTCCGCGCCAGACGGATTGTGACTGTCGTGGAAGGTCGTTGATGCCGCTCGGAATATTCGCGCTTCTTGCGCTCCTTGCACAGAGCGAGCAGGCCACGGGCACACGCAAGATGGTCGAGCTTCTCGAGCGAACAGCTCAGAACGCGGACCCGCGCGAGAACCTCTACCTCAACCACGAGCGCGCGGCGATGACCGCGCGCGAGCTCGAAGACGTGCGCGATGAAGCCACCCGGGCTCGCGGCTTGTACTTGCTCGCGCCCGAGCTTCTTCTGAGCGGCGACACCGCAGGGGCGATCGAGACGCTCGAAGAGCTCGACGGATTCCTCGCGAAACAAACCGGGCCGTCAGTCAAAAAACTCCGGCGCGATATCGGGGAGCTCGTCGGCGTCGCCTACCTCCGGCTGGGAGAGCAGCAAAATTGTTTCGAGCACGGCAGCGCCGATTCCTGCGTCCTGCCGATCAAAGGAAGCGGCATCCATCGCAACCCCGAGGGCTCGCGGCGCGCGATCGCCCAGTTCGAGAAGATTCTGGACAAGCGGCCCGGGAACACGAGCGTCCGGTGGCTTCTAAACCTCGCCTACATGACCCTCGGGGAATATCCGAACAGGGTGCCCTCGAAGTGGCGCGTCAACGCGTCCTTGTTCGAAACCGATTACGACATCAAACCGTTTCTGGACGTCGCGTTCCAACTCGGCCTCGACGTGAACGGGCTCGCTGGAGGCGTCGTCGTGGAGGATCTCGATCGCGACGGCGACCTGGATCTCGTGTGCTCGTCGTGGGGGCTGCGCGATCCAATCCGCGTGTTCCGGAACGACGGTGGCACCTTCACAGATTCCACGGAAGCGTCGGGCCTCGCCGGTATCACCGGCGGCCTCAACCTCGTGCACGCGGATTACGACAATGACGGGCGTGAGGACATTCTCGTCCTTCGGGGCGCATGGTGGGGTGCCGAAGGCCGCCACCCCAACTCGCTTCTCCGCAACACTTCCCGGCCCGGCGAGCTGCGCTTCGAAGACGTCACGCACGCATCCGGGCTCTTGAGCTTTCACCCGACCCAAACGGCAGCATGGGCGGATTACGACGGCGACGGGTGGCTCGACCTTTTCATCGGCAACGAATCGGAGCCTTCGGAGCTCTACCGCAACAACAGGGATGGCACGTTCACGAACGTAACCGGCGACGCCGGCCTCAAGCTCGTGGCCCACGTGAAAGCCGTCGCATGGGGCGACTTTAACAACGATAATCACCCGGACTTGTACATCTCCGCTCTCGGCGCGCCCAACCGACTCTATCGCAATGATGGCCGAGGTGGCTTCAAGAACGTCGCGGCAGAAGCGGGGGTCGAAGAGCCGATCGCGAGCTTTCCGGCGTGGTTTTTCGACTACGACAACGACGGATGGCTCGACCTCTTCGTGTCCGGCTACAGTGTAGCCGAAGGTGACTACATGGAGCTCGAGCACAAAGGCGAGTCCCCCCGTTTATACCGCAACCGAGGAAACGGTACTTTTGCGGACGTCACGGAGCGCGCCGGCCTCGACCGGCTCTCGCTGACCATGGGCTCGAACTTCGGGGACTTGGACAATGACGGCTTTCTCGACTTCTACCTCGGAACTGGCGAGCCCGATCTGCGAGCCCTCGTCCCGAACCGAATGTATCGTAACGACGCTGGACGGCGCTTCCAGGACGTGACGACCTCCGGCGGTTTCGGCCACTTGCAGAAAGGCCACGGTGTGGCTTTCGCCGATCTGGACCATGACGGGGATCAAGATATCTACGCTGTTATGGGCGGCGCCTATAGTGGAGACGTCTATCGCAACGTCTTGTTCGAGAATCCCGGCCACGGAAACCATTTCATGATCTTGAGCCTCGAAGGCAGCGACTCCAACCGCTCCGCCATCGGGGCCCGCATTCGCGTGCAAGTCGACTCGACGGGGGGCGCGCGCGACATTTACGCGACCATCACGACGGGGGGGAGCTTTGGCTCCACGAGCTTGCGCAAGACGATCGGGCTCGGCCAAGCGACGGCTGTGCGCGAGCTCGAGGTTCTCTGGCCCGCCACCGGGAAGCGTCAGGTGTTCGACAACTTACCCTTGGACCGATGGATTGTCATCGAGGAAGGAAGCTCGAAACCGCTAATCCGCAACCTCGAGCCGCTTCCGTTCTCCAACAAAGTGAAGAGACCACAGTAGAGCTTCCGGAAACTTTCGAGCAAAGCCCCGCAGCCGAGATAGATCTCACGATCCGAGCCCGCCGAGTCGAGCTCGCGGTGATTGATCTTCCCGTTTGAGAAAGGGAATAATGCTCCTGTGCGAAATTTGGTCCAATACCTGGTCCTGGTCGCCACGATACTTTCAGGGCTTTCACCGCATGCCGAGACCCGCCGCGCTCGATTCGTCGAGATGAGGGATCATTCGACCATCGACTACCAGAACGTCAGCGGCGACCCGAGCAAGCGCCTCATCCTCAGCTCGCTCGGAAATGGAATCGCTCTCTTGGATTTCGACCAGGACGGAGACCTCGACCTTTTTCTTACTAATGGGGCACGACTCGATGACGACGTCATCTCGGAAGGACCCGGCAGCCGTCTCTACCGGAACGAGGGCGATTTCGCGTTCGACGACGTCACGCTTGCTGCCGGTGGGGGGGGGGGGGGGTGGGCCTTTGGGTCGGCCGCCGGCGACGTCGACAATGACGGGTTTCCCGATCTCTTCGTGACTCGCTTCGGTGCGGACTTGCTCTACCGCAATCGTGGCGATGGAACCTTCGTTGAGTCGAGTTGGGATGCAGGCATCACACGCGAAAGCTGGAGCGCGAGTGCCGCCTTTTTCGATGGCGACGGCGACGGCTTTCTCGACCTCTACGTAACGAGCTACCTAAGCGTCGACCCTCGCACGTTGAAGCCGCCGGGAGCGGGTCCCAATTGCCTGTGGCTCGAGCTCGAAGTCTTTTGCGGCCCCGCGGGACTGACGCCGGAACCGGACGCGTATTACAGGAACAACGGAGACTTCACCTTCACAGACGTTACCAGGTCATCGTTTCCCGCTGGTTTGGCGAGTCCGAGCCTTGGCGTCGTCGCTGGCGACTATGATGACGATGGGGACGTCGATCTCTATGTCGTGAACGATTCTCAGCCAAATTTCTTGTTTCAGAACGACGGCGACGGTCGGTTCGACGAGGTGGCCTTGCTTTCCGGCGCCGCCTATAACATGGACGGCCTGGCCCAGGCGGGTATGGGCGTGGATATGGGAGATCTCAACGGCGACGGAGTGTTCGATCTGTTCGTGACGAATTTTTCCCACGACGCCAACACGGCCTATTTCGGCACCGGCAAAGGCCTCTTCAGCGACGAGACGCGCGGCGCGCGGCTGCGCGGCGCGAGCTGGTTCGAGCTCGGCTGGGCGACGCGCATCGTGGACCTCGACAACGATGGGGACGAGGATCTTTTTGTGGCCAACGGTCATGTCTACCCGCAAGTCGACAACGCCGACGCACCTCCGAGCTATGGACAGAGAAACCAGATCTTTTGGAACGACGGCGAAGGACGCTTCGAAGAAGGTGCGTTCGAAGCCGGGGACGCGATCGCCGAAGAGCGCTCCAGTCGCGGTGGGGCCTTCGGTGATTTGGATGACGACGGAGATATTGATATCGTCGTTCTCGATATCGACGCGCCGCCGTCGCTGCTCCGGAACGAGCTGCCTGCCAGCAACTGGCTGGTACTTCGGCTCGTGGGTAGGTCGACGAATCGCGACGGCGTGGGTGTGCGCGTCGTCGTGAGTGCCGGACACCAGGTGAAGGAAGTCCATCCGTCGGGAAGCTACCTCTCGTCGAACGATCCGAGGCTCCACTTCGGGCTCGGCCCGGCCACTCGCGTGGCTTCCATCGAGATCCTTTGGCCGAGCGGACAGCGGGAGACGTTGACGGATGTGCCCGCCGGTAGCGTCATGCTCGTTATGGAAGAGCCTTTATGAGATGCCGAGATGGCTAGATGCCGCTGATAGCCGTGCCGGCTCGACCTCTTCGTCTCCGCCAAAAGCGTAGCCGCAAGCCGCTCCATAGAGCTCGATTACAAAAGCAAGTCTCGCCGTTTGTATTGGAACTGAGGAAACGATACCTTGGGACGTCAACGCACGCACCGGTTGGACCGTGAACAATGGCAATGTCTTCGAGGAAGGAAGCTCGATACCGCGAATGCGCAAACTTCGAGCCGCTTCCGTTCCTCGACAAAAGCGAGGAGAAAAATATTCATGCCTAGAACAATCATGGTCATGCTCTCTTGCTTTGCTGTTTCATGGAGCGCTTCGGGACAAATCACCGATCCCGAGGACTCCATTGAGATAGCACCTCCACGCGCCCGAGGAGAGGGCCCGTTCGACCGTCTCATCTTGCGGAGCGTCACTCTAATCGACGGTACCGGCGCCCCCGCTATCGGTCCGATGGACATCGTGATCGAAGGCAACCGTATCGTCCAGATCAAGAGCGTTGGCGTTCCCGGGGTTGCGATCAAAGAAGAGAACCGTCCGGTCGCACGTCCCGGCGACGAAGTGATGGAGCTCGAGGGCCACTACGTGCTCCCTGGTTTCGTCGACTTGCACGGGCACATTGGCGGCAACGAACAGGGCACGCCGGCAGAATATGTCCTCAAGCTCTGGATGGGCCACGGTATCACGACGATCTGTGACCCGATGACGGGGAACGGATTGCGTTGGGTCATGGACCACAAGGAAAAGAGCCTTGCGAACACGATCACGGCGCCGCGCATCGAAGCGTATCCCGAGTTCGGTCTCGGGCTCGAGGAGCCCATCTCCACACCGGCCGAAGCCCGCGCCTGGGTCGACGAGGTCGCGAGCATGGGCGCCAACGGGATCAAGTTTTTCGGCGCCCGACCCGACATCATAGGCGCGGCAATCGACCAGGCGGGCAAGCACGACATGAGAACGACGTGCCATCACGCTCAACTCAACGTGTCGTGGCTCGACGCGCTCGACTCGGCCCGCCTCGGCCTCACGTCGATGCAGCACTGGTACGGTCTCCCGGAAGCGCTCTTCGAGGACCGCACCGTCCAGCACTACCCGGCCGCCTACAACTACAACAACGAGCAGCACCGCTTCGAGCAAGCAGGGCGTCTTTGGGAGCAAGCGGCGAAACAAGGGAGCGATCACTGGAACAAAGTCATGGAGGAGCTCCTCGAGCTCGACTTCAGCCTCTCACCAACCTTCGTGGCTTATGAGACGACGCGCGACTTCATGCGTATGCGCCGCGCCGAATGGCATGAAGAGTACACGCTGCCTTCGCTCTGGCGTTTCTACGAGCCCAACCGGGAAAAACACGCGTCGTACTGGTTCTACTGGACGACCGAGATCGAGGTGGCCTGGAAGCGGAACTATCAACTCTGGATGAACTTTGTGAACGAGTACAAGAATCGCGGTGGTCGCGTCGGTGTGGGATCGGATTCGGGCTACTCGTACAACCTCTACGGTTATGGTTTCGTCCGAGAGCTCGAGCTTCTCCGGGAGGCCGGTTTCCACCCGCTCGAGGTCATCCAGGCGGCGACCCTGAAAGGCGCGGAGACTCTCGGCCTCTCCGACACCATTGGAACCGTGGAAGTCGGCAAGATGGCGGACCTCGTCATCGTCGACGAGAACCCGCTCGAAAATCTGAAAGTGCTCTACGGCATCGGGGCGGTCAGGCTCGACCCACAGAACAACGTCGTGCGTGTCGGTGGGGTGAAGTACACCGTCAAAGACGGCATCGTCTTCGACGCCAAAGCACTTCTCGCCGACGTGCGCCGCATCGTTCGGGAGGCGAAGGATCGCGAGAACTTCGAGATCACGCAGCCTGGACGGTCGACGCCCTACATGCAGTGACGAGAAGCCATGATTCGGTTATCCTTTGTTCTCCTCGTCGCTGTCTGGCAACAGACGAGCTACCAGGACGCGCTCCGGGAAGCGCGTCGTCTCGGCGAGCAACAACGGGTCGAGGAGGCGCTCGCTTCGGCGGAGGCGCTCGTAGCTTCGGAACCTCGGCGTCCGGAGGGATACTTTCTGCTCGGAGACCTCTACCGCCGCCAATGGCGGCCGAGCGAGGCGGTGGAGGTCTTCTCGCGCGGATTGGACGAGACAAAGGGACAGGCGGCCGATCTCCATCGCGATATCGCGGTGACCTATGCCGAGGTTCATGTCTGGGACCGCGCGCTCGAGCACGTGGAGCACGCGCTCTCGAAGAAACCCGCTCACGCGCCGAGCCTCTACGTGAAAGCGATGGTGCTCTCTCAAACGAGTCGCCCGAGCGAGGCGCTTCGCGTTTATGAAGCACTCTCGGCAAACGAGCCTGACAACGCGTCGTTTCACTTCCGTATAGGAGAGGTGCACGAAAGTGTCAACCGCATGGAGAAGGCCGAATCCGCCTATCGCCGCGCGCTCGAGCTCGACCCGGCGACGCGCGGCGCACGCTTTCGTCTCGGAAAAATGCTCGTCGCCACCGACCAACTGCAGAAGGCGGAGCGTCAAATGGCTCGGGCCGTGCACCTCTCTCCCAACCACGCGGAAAGCCACCTCGAGCTCGCCCAAACGCTCGCCGCGCTCGGGAGGACGACGAAGGCCCGGTACCACTTCGAAAGGTCCGTCGAGCTCGACCCCTCGCTCGCAAACGCCTACCTGAGCTATGGGAACTTCGCAGCGCAGCAGGGAGAGCGCGTGCACGGGCAGGAGCTTCTCGCGAAGTTTCAGCAGCTCTCCGCCATCGAGCAGCAGATCGCCAATCTCATGGGCGCGGTCGACTTCGCTCCCGAGGATCCCGAAGCCAAAGACAAGCTCGTGAGCTTTCTCATCGAGCACAGTCAGTTTCCGCTCGCGCTCCGAGCGGCTCAGCGATATCAGCTCGCCAATCCGGAAGCGGTCCACTACCACTTGCTCGCCGCCCGTATCTACAGCGCGTGGGGACGCCGTGAGGACGCCCGCCGCACGCTCGAGCGTGCCGCGGTCATCTTTCCCGACTCCGCTGAGGTGAGGCGCGCGCTCGAAGGCGGCACCCGATGACGAAGCGGTTCGCAGCAATTATTTTATTGTTCGCCGTGTCGTGCGGTGATTTCGGGCCGAGCCCTTCGCCTACGCCGGTCCCGACCGACCGCGCGTCGCTCATCGCCGCGATCCCGCCACCGACGGCGATCCCCATCGCGCACCCTCTGTTCGCCTGGGCCGCCAACTTTGCCGTGAATCTCTTTGAGCAGGCAGGTATCGGCGTCGACGTGACCGAGATCGTCGTCGAGCTCGCGACCACGCCTATCGTATTCGATCAAGCGAGCATCATCGTCGCGGCACGGGGAAATCGTGTCCTGGGCCGTGGCACGCTCGCGGTGCCTTTGACGATTCCCTTCGCCGATCCATCGCTCGATGTCCGCATCGCGGTGCGCGGGACTGACGAGCGCGGCCAGACCATCGAAGCTTTCGGGCGGCTCTTCGTCATCCCCGCGCAAAGGCCCTGAACAAGCTCATGGCTTTTGGCGTCAAACGAGGCGAGGCCAGCGTCGACACGGGCGCGCCAAAGAAAAGAATCGTCCCCGCCGTCACGACCGAGACCATCGTGGCGCTCGTGCTCGTCTCGGGCCTCTTCGCTGTGTTCACGTGGAAGATGGGACTCGCCAACATGTTCAAGACCATGATGGGCACCGCCCACGACTTGGTGTTGAACACCGTGCTCTTTCTGATGGGCGTCATCATTCTCGCGGGCGCCTTTACGTCTTTCCTCGCCGAGTTCGGCATCGTCGGGATTGCCAACCGGCTGCTCTCCCCTTTGATGAAACCTCTCTTCGGCCTGCCGGGCGCCACATCCGTCGGGGTTGTGGCGACGTACTTGTCGGACAACCCCGCCATCATGCCGCTCGGTTCCGGTAAAGGCTTCTTGAAGTATTTCAAGCGGTGGCAGCTCACGACGCTCGTCAACCTCGGAACCGTTTTCGGCATGGGACTCATCGTGACAACGTTCATGTTGGCCCAGTCTTCCGGCGACACGCCTCTCGCTCGGGCAGTGCTTCTCGGAAATCTCGGCGCCATCCTGGGCGGAATCGTGAGCGTTCGTCTCATGGGCTATTTCGGCAAACGCAAATATGGCCGCGAGGCGCCCGTGCTGACAGAAGAAGAGGAAGGCTACGACATCCTCCGGTTCCGTCAAGTGCGGGAAGGCAACGTTTTACAACGCACCCTCCAGTCTCTTCTCGACGGCGGCACTCACGGCGTTCAAACGGGCCTCGACATCATGCCGGGAGTCGTCATTATTTGTACGTCGGTGATGATGCTGGCCTATGGAGCCGGCGAAGACGGCTATACGGGCGGAGCCTATGAGGGCATCGCGTTTTTTCCCTGGATTTCTGAAAAGCTCTCGTTCATCATTGAGCCTTTGTTTGGCTTCTCCCATCCCGAAGCGATCGCCTTTCCTGTCACGTCACTCGGCTCGGTCGGCGCCGCGATCGCGATGGTTCCGAAATTTCTTTCGAGCGGCATCATCGGTGCCAAAGAGATTTGCGTTTTCACCGCCATCGGCATCTGCAACGCGGGATTTTTGAGCACGCATGTCGGGATGATGGACGGGATCAGGGAGCGCGACTTGACGAACGTCGCCATCGCGACGCACTTCGCCGGAGGCCTGAGCGCCGGGGTGTTCGGGCACGTGCTGTTCTTGCTGTTCGGCTGACGCGGGCCGCTCTATTCAGGGAGGGCCAGCGCCGCCAGAGAACCAGGGAACTGGCCGCCCCACGCAATCTGGACAACGATGTACTGCCGCCCTTCGTGCATATAGGTCATCATGCCGTACATTCCGGGAGCCGGAAGCTCGACGCTTCCGAGCTCCTCGCCCGTCCGTTTGTCGTGGGCGTTGAGGACGGCTGGGCCCGTTGCGCCCTCCGTTGCGAGCAGCAGGCTACCGGTGGCCATCATCACGGCCCGGCCCCGTCCGCTCACGCCCGACAGGTCGACCCTTGAAGTGCCGGATGCTGATTGAGCTGATCCGACGCCTCGCCGACCGGGATCTCGAACACGCGCTCACCGGTGTTCATGTCGATCGCGGTGATCTTGCTGTAAGGCGGCCTCGTACGTTTTCTCGAGGCTCTCGAGTACGCTCTCCGTCTCACCCAGTGCCTCGTGGATGGCAGCGATTGTGTACCCGCAGGCCGCTGTACGAGCTCGTCGAGAACTTGCCGCGCTTCGTGCTCCTTTCCGGCAAGCGCGTATGCGCGTCCGAGGCCTTTCATGATCTCCGAACCGCGAAATATGGCGACGGCTATCTGATGCGCCCCCACCGCGTCGTCATAACGGCCGAGTTGCTCGTAGGTATTACCGAGCCAGTAATGGCCGAGAGGAAAGTCTAATGCAGGATGCCTCGACAGTTCACGGCAGAAAGCGCTCGTTCGTGCCCGCCTCAGGAAGCCGGCACGCATCGAACTTGCCGAACCAGCGGTATCGGCGTCGCGCGATGAAATCGTAGACCGCGTTTCGGATTGGCCGCGGTACCAAACGAAGCCACGCCACCAAACGCCACACGCCGCCGAGATCGCGCAAAATCTCGAAAGCCGCGTCCGAGCGCTCGTGGAGGTCCTCGTTCTCCGTACCCATTCCCCTGACGTAGAGAATGGTCGACAAGGTTTCGTCCGCTCCCGGATGACGCGTGAGAACGGCGCGCGCCGTCTCGCCTTGAAGCGGCGCGTAGGCGAGCTTGCCTTCCGGATCCCGTGCGAGAAGAAAGCGCACCGAGCTGTCGCAAAGAGCGCACACACCATCGAAGAGCACGACTCCTCTAGCCATGGTACACAACCGCTCTAGTATCCGCCCTGCTCGATGCGGGCGATCTTCCAACCGTCCGCCTCGCGCCGCATCGTGGCGACGACTTTGTCCGGCTGGAACGGGGTGCCCACGACGATGTAGCGTTCCTCTCCCTTGATCGCGACGACGATGAGATCGAAACGTACGATCGCCTCCGCTCCAGCGGCATCGACCTCGACTTTGGCCGACTGGATCGTCACCTTGAGACGGTCCACCAGCTCGAAAGCGGTCGCGAAGCTCGTTTCGAGCGCACCGCGATCGATGTGCCGATAGTCCGAATAATCCGAAGTCAGAAAAGACACGAAACCTTCGGCATCGGCGGCTGCCGCGGCGTCAGCGGCCGCATTCAAGGTGCCCTTTACCCGCGCTTCTGGCGAGAGGTACCACTCCCACGAGAAAAAGCCGATGACAAGCGCTGCCGTGAAGGCGACGATAGCCCATCCGTTTTTACCCATGACACGATTGTGCCACAATGAAGGAACACTTGAAAAAACTTCAAGACATCGACTGGGCGTCGTGGACGGCGACGGATCGAGCAACGCTGGTCTTCGTCGTCAAAGACGCTCAGATGCTCCTTATTCGCAAGAAGCGTGGGCTGGGAGCCGGCAAGATCAACGCGCCGGGCGGACGTATCGAGCCCGGTGAGTCTCCCGTCGACTGCGCGGTCCGCGAGGCTCAAGAGGAGCTCCACATCACGCCGCTAGCACCCGATTATCGCGGCGAGAACTTGTTCCAGTTCGTCGACGGCTATTCCATCCACGTGCACGTTTTTTGGTCCGGTGATTTTGAAGGCGAGCCCACCGAGACCGATGAAGCCATCCCGATTTGGGTTCCCGTCGACGCGATTCCCTACGAAGAGATGTGGGGAGACGATTACCTCTGGGTCCCTTTGGTGCTGAGCGGCACGCGTTTTTTGGGACGCTACCTTTTCGACGACGACGTCATGCTCGACCACGAGCTAGAGGTACTGAGTTGATACGACAAATTGCGACGATCGCTTTGCTCTTCGTGACAGGCTCCTCGGTGGCCGAAGCCTGGTGGGAGATTGCGTTTCTCGGCGGCTGGACGGCCCCTACGTTCGAACAGACCTTTACCTATCAACCCAAACTCGCTCTCCCCACCTTTCCGGGTATCGACATCCGTCAGCAGGGCGAGTTCTCCTTGAAAGCACGCGGCTCTTTTGCCTTTGGTGGGAGCATCGCCTACTACTTCACGGACTTCTTCGGCATCGAAGACCGGTTGGATTCCGTCGACTTTCAGATCGATACAGTCGCGCCGAGCTTCATCGCTACCGCTGAGCTTCCCGCGCCGCTTCCGCCAGTGAGCACGACGCTCGATCTCGGTCAGGGTAAAGGGTGAAGTGAACGTCGAACGGCTCTACCCGTTCTCGGTCAATCTCAAATTGCGCACGCCGGGCGCGGCGCGCTTCGTGGTCTCCGGAGGACTCAGCTATTTGCCGAGCCTTCGTCTCGATGCCTCTCAAGAGCTCGGCAACGGCGTGACGGCGTTGGGATTTCAGCTTCTTCAGGTGGCCAGTGTGGGCGTCACGGCGGTGGCCGCTCCAACCACGCCCGACGAAAGTCAGTGGGGGTTCAACGGCGGTGCGGGCCTCGAGTTCGACGTTTCCGAAAAGGTCGCCATCATCATCGAAGGGCGCGTCTATCGCTTCAAGCAACACACCTTCACGTGGGAAGCGGTCGAGGCGCCGACGACCGCGATCGAAGAGCTCTTGCTCGACCAGCTCGAGAACGAGCTCGAGCCTATCTATTTCAGGTGACCGGCGGCATCGTGATCCGCTTTTAGGCCTACTGAGGGAACATAGTCGGGGGCGTGTCCAAGTAGCCTTCGCCTTCGAGGGATTCCATCATCGCTACCAGAGCGTCGATCTCCTCTTCGGTCAAATCGAGGGGTTGGATCTTGGGGTCGAGATGGGGGTTGGGCGCGCCGCCTCGGTTGTAGAGCTCGACGACCTCGCGTAGCGTGGCGACCGAGCCATCGTGCATGTACGGAGCGCGCTTGGTAACTTCGCGGACAGTGGGTGTTTTGAAAGCGCCTAGCTCGCCCTCCTCGCCAGTGATCTCGCCGCGGCCTTTGTCGGCGAGCGCCTCGGTCTCTGCGTCCCAGCCTACGCCGAGGTTGTGGAAGAGGGTGTCGGTGAAGTTGTAGCCCAGGTGGCACTGGTTGCAGCTTGCCTTGTCGAAGAAGAGCTCGTCACCGAGCTTCACGGCGTCCGAAACGGCGCTCTCGTCACCATCTTTCCACCGGTCATAGGGCGCGTTCCCGCTCATCCGGGTGCGCTCGTAATCCGCTATGGCTTTGGCGACGCGCTCGTTCGTGATCTCCGGCGAGCCGAATGCCTCTTCGAAATATTTGGCGTAGCCCGCGGCGGCTTGCAGTGTCGCGATCATCTGCTCGTGAGTGTTCCCCATCTCGATAGGGTTCGCGACGGGACCGAGCGCCTGATCTTCGAGCGAGCCCGCGCGTCCATCCCAAAAGGTGTGTGGGAGCAATGCCCAGGCGGCGTTGATGAAGGTCGGTGCCTTGCGGCCTCCCTTTTGGCCATCGATACCGGTCGATACGGGCGTCGGTTCGGAGAAAGCGTTCGCTGGGCGGTGGCACGTCGCGCAAGCCACAGTGTTGTCGGCGGAAAGGCGCGTGTCGTAGAAGAGCCATTTGCCGAGGCGCACGGTCTCGGGCAACGGCGGATCCTCGAGCTCGTCGAACGTATGCGTGACGCCGAGCGGCGGCTTGGGAAGCGGCTCGATGGGATTAGCGAGCTCCCATTCCGGAGTCGGCGGCGTGCAGCCAACGAGGATTAAAAGCACGATGAGGACGAGGCCGGAGGCTTTGAGCTTCATTTTCGTACAGTATCATTTCGCTCCAAATCGATGTAAGGGGTTGGGACGCGTGGCGTCTTCTGTTAGTATTGACCACACCGTTGCCGAAGTGAGGAGGTGCCCCCGTGAGTCGGATCCCCGAGCTCGAGAGACACCAGCTCTCCCCTGAGCAAACCAAGGTCTATGACGCCGTCCTGGCATCTCGGGGCAGCCTCCACGGGCCGTTTCGCGCCTGGCTTCACAGCCCGGAATTTGCGGAGAGGGCCCAACGACTTGGAGAGCTGGCGCGCTACCAGACGAGCTTCGATCGGCGTCTCAGCGAGCTTGCCATCCTCGTAACAGCGCGGTTTTGGGACTCACAGCTCGAGTGGTCGCTTCACGAGCCTACCGCCCTCGAGGCCGGGCTTTCAGCCGATACGATCGATTCCATAAGCCGCCGCGAAACGCCGTCTTTCGAGCTCCCGGACGAGAGCGCCATCTACCGGTACACGCGCGAGTTACTGCGCGAGCATTTCGTCACCGACGAAGTGTTCGCGGCCGCGCTCGAGCACATCGGGAAACGCGGCATCACCGAGCTCACACTTCTCATCGGCTACTACACTTTGGTGGCATTCTCGTTGAATGCCTTTCAGATCGAGACCGCCGCCGACGTAAAGCCCAGGCCTTCCCGACACGCTGGGGAAGGCCGGTAACGCGTCAGGAGCGCTGAGGCCGAGCACTCGTGAGCGGGAGTGCCAAAAGCTCCCCGAGCCGTTCTATCGAGAGTAGGCTGCGGGCCATC
Source organism: Acidobacteria bacterium bin61 (assembly GCA_963578475.1). GTDB lineage: Bacteria > Acidobacteriota > Vicinamibacteria > Marinacidobacterales > SMYC01 > SMYC01. Next base: position 25,267 of record CAUZCL010000012.1, read on the forward strand.
AACTGCACGACGAGAACGGGCTTTTTCTCATCGCTCTTCAAGGTTCTGTGCGACGCAAGGTTCTGTGCGACGCGTAGAGAAAGGCCTTTGAAGAGGGTAAAACTGGTTCATGAGACAGGTTCGATCGCTTCCGTTGCATTGCGTCGCGTTCACATGTTTTATCGGGATGATGGGCGCCACGCTATATGGCCAGGAGCCTTCCGATACGTGGCCGCAATTCCGCGGCCCCAACCGCGATAGTCGATATCACGGTCCGGCCTGGCCCGAGTCGATCGGCGCCGCACATTTGAAGCCCACGTGGCGAATGGAATTGGGCCCCGGATACGGGGGCCCGGTCGTGTCGCGCGATAGAGTGTTTGTCAACGAAACGTCCGAGGAGACCTACGAAGTCGTATACGCGCTCGACCGAAAGACGGGCGAGGTGATTTGGCGAACGCAATGGGAAGGCGCCATGAAGGTGAAAGCGATGGGCGCGCGTACCGGCTCTTGGATCAAGGGCACGCCGACATTTGACGGCGAGCGCCTTTACGTTTCCGGGATGCGGGACGTGCTCGTTTGCCTCGACGCCGAGACAGGGCGCGAGCTTTGGCGTGCGGACTTCATGAAGCGATTCGGCGGTCCGATTCCCGAGTACGGATTGATCAGTTCTCCGCTCGTCGTTGGCAATAGCGTTGTCTCGATGGCGGCCGATTCCATCGTGAGTGTAGACAAACATACCGGCGTCGGCAGGTGGCGCAACGTCGTGCGCGACGCCTTGGGTCACGGCTCGTATTCCTCGCCCGAATTCGGCGTTCTGCACGGCCGACCACAAATCATCGCCTCAACGATACCCGCCATGAACGGGCTTGAACCCGAAACCGGCGAAGTGCTTTGGCGTATCGTGATCGACGGCCAGGCGGAAGGGTTGGTCTTGCCGCCATTCGTCTATGGCGACGGCGTTTTTACGAGCTCGCGCGACAGCCAGACCGGCTACTACCCGATCTCCTTCGACGACGGCGTCTTTTCAATCGAGCGTGCATGGAGAAACAAAGTCATCGAATATTTATCCTATCCGATCCTGTTCGAGGATCACGCCTACATGCATCTCAAGAATCAGCGCATGGCATCCGTGGATTTGAGAACCGGCGAGGGGAAATGGATATCGAGAGAACGACTGGGCATGTACATCAGCCAAATCGTGCAAGGCGACCGCATCTTGGCGCTCAGCAATGAAGGCGAGCTCATGCTGATTCGCATGAACCCCGAAGGATTAGACATCCTCGAGCGCCGCACGATCTCCGAGGCCGAAACCTGGGGTCATCTGGCGCTGGCCGGCAGCGACATGTACGTGCGAGAGCAGAACGCGATTCAGGCTTATGAATGGAAGTGAGGCGCTACTGCTTACCCAAAATCGCTTGAAGCAGCGGAATGCTCTCGGCGTCCGGAGATGCCGACGGAAGCGACTGGAGATAGGCGTAGATATTCGCGAGCTTTTGGTCCGAGACTTCCGATTGCTGGTAGGGCGGCATTCGCGAGGGATTGGTCGGGTTTCGAAGGTACGTGATGAACCTCGCCTGGCGCATCCGTGGCGGGTTCAATCGTGTGGCGAAGCCGGTTTCACCCGTGTAGCCGTGGCAGCCGTAGCACGTGTATTGCTTGTACAGGATTTTTCCGTTCTCGGCATCGCCCTCTAGGGGGCGGTTCGGCCTGACTGCCCCCTATCAGGAGCGCGACGGCAAAGAAGATTCGAATCACGTCGCCCTCCTCATCCGCGTGGCTGCGTGAGAACGTCGATCATCGCCGGCTAAACTCAGCTCCGGTCGTTCTTTAGCCGCGTACAGCGAGCTATCCGCCATCGTCAATGCCTTTTCCGGGTCGCCGCCAGGCGCAAGTGCTGCAATCCTCACCGAGAAGGAGATTTCGGGACTCTTTTCATCAAGTCAAGGCAAAACACCCCTGCCACTTTTCCCGCGCGCTCCGGGCGCTGTTATACAATGTGGACAGCCGATTTCAGAAGCACGACAAGAACAGCCATAGGCCCCATCCGAAAGGATGACGTGACAAAGAAACCTCGATCGCACATCAAAGCTGCTTGGCTGCTTCTCGTTCTAACAGCTTTGCTCGGCCGTGCTCTCGCTATCCAAAGCGATGAAATTCCGCCGGTGTTTCGGGTCCCCATCGAAGGCACGATCGATCACGGGCTCGCACCGTTCGTTGCGCGCATCGTCGAGGAAGCCTCGGAGATCGAAGGCTCAGTCGTGCTCCTCGACATCGACACTTTCGGTGGGCGCGTGGACGCGGCGGTGCTCATCCGCGACGTGCTTCTCGAATCGCCCGTGCGTACCGTTGCGTTCATCCACCCGCGCGCGATCTCGGCGGGCGCTCTCATCTCACTTGCTTGCGAGAACATCGTCATCGCTCCCGGCGGCTCCATAGGCGCCGCGACACCTATCTACGCCGGAGGCGGAGCGGAAGAGCCAACCGCGGTCGATGAAAAAATGATGTCCTACATGCGTACCGAGATGCGCACCACCGCGGAGACGCGCGGGCGTCGCGGCGACATCGCCGAGGCCATGGTGGACCGTGAGATCGAGATCGAGGGGGTGGTCGCGAAAGGTAAAGTGCTCACGCTCAGCACCGAAGAGGCGTTAGCGCTCGAGATCGCCGACCACGAAGCGGCCACCGTGGACGACGTTCTCGAAGCTTTGGGCTTGTCGGGCGCAACCGTTCTCGATCGCTCTCTCTCATGGGCCGAGTCGCTAGCGCGGGTAGTCTCGGACCCCCAGGTGACGTCCATCTTGCTCATGCTCGGAATGCTCGGGATCTATGTCGAGATCCAGCATCCCGGGTTCGGGCTTCCCGGCGCTCTTGGCGCTTTGTCGCTCGCCACGTTTTTCTTCGGCCACCACGTCGCGCAGCTCGCTGGCTGGGAAGAGCTTCTTCTCTTCGCGCTCGGCGGCGTGCTCGTACTCATCGAGCTTCTCGTCATCCCCGGCTTCGGCATTGCCGGCGTCAGCGGGGCGGCATTGATGTTCGCCGGCGTCGTCATGTCGCTTCTCGCACTCGATCTCCGTGTGTCTTGGGATCTGGGATTTCTCAACGAAGCGCTCTTCACGGTGTCCACAGCAATCGTCGGCGCGGGAGTCGCCGGCGTTCTCCTGGTGCGATTCCTACCATCGACGCGTACCGCCCGTCGCATGGTGTTGAGCGAAACGCTCAAAGCCGAAGACGGGTTCAGCTCGCATGACGAAGGCGAGAAAGAAAGCTTTCCACTCGGAACCGCGGGCGAAGTCATTACGGACTTGCGCCCCGCGGGCAAGGTCAAGATCGACGGCGCGCGCATCGACGCCGTCTCCGAAGGTGATTTCATCGGCATCGGCGCGCGAGTGACGATCGTCGCTTGGCGCTCCGGAAATGCTATCGTGCGCGAGGACACTTGAGCGAGCCGACCCTGACCGTCGTAGCACTTCTCGTCGCGGGCTATCTCTTGCTGGCCGTGGAGGCGATCGTTATCCCCGGCTTCGGGGTCCCGGGGATTGTCGGGCTCCTCAGCCTCGGGGCGGGTTGCTATCTCGCCTATCAGGAGTTCGGCCCCGCGTTGGGAACGTTCACCATCGTGCTCGTACTCAGCTCCGTCACGGTCGCGATGTGGTGGCTTCCGAAAACACGCTTCGGCCGAAATGTCGTACACTCGTCGACGCTCGCGACCGCCAAAGCGGCCGAGACAACGCTCGAGCCCGGAGAGCTCGGAGTCACGGAATCCGATCTGAGACCTGCTGGCGTAGCCCGCTTTGGCGAGCTCCGCCAAAGCGTCGTCACCGAAGGCGAGTTCATCGACACGCAGACGCGTGTTGTCGTTACCGAAGTCCGAGGCTCCCGCGTCGTGGTCGAAGCGGCTGCCTCGGAAAACGAAGATTAATTAGAAGGAGGTTTAGTTCATGGGACTCTCTGCCCTTGCTCTGCTGGTCCTCGTCGGCCTGGCGATACTTTCTTACTTCGTGCCGCTCGGGCTGTGGATTGCGGCCTTTTCTTCCGGCGCGTCGGTCAGCATCTTTACGCTCATCGCGATGCGGCTCCGTCGCGTGCCTCCATCCATGATCGTCAAACCGCGCATCAGCGCCGTCAAAGCGGGCCTCAACGTAACCGTGGATGAGCTCGAAGCGCACTTCCTTGCGGGCGGAAATGTCATGCGCGTCGTGAACGCGCTTATTTCCGCCGACAAAGCCAACATCAAGCTCTCGTTCACGCAAGCCACCGCGATCGATCTCGCTGGACGCAACGTGCTCGAAGCCGTTCAGATGAGCGTCAACCCGAAAGTCATCACGACGCCCCAAGTCGCCGCCGTTGCGAAAGACGGCATTCAGCTCACCGCTTTGAGCCGCGTTACCGTGCGCGCCGACATCGATCGCCTCGTCGGTGGCGCTGGTGAAGAGACCATCATCGCACGCGTCGGGGAGGGCATCGTCTCGACCATCGGCTCGGCGCAAAGCCACAAATCGGTGCTCGAGAACCCGGACGCGATCTCGAAGACCGTGTTGGCGAAGGGTCTCGACTCCGGAACCGCGTTCGAGATCCTCTCCATCGACATCGCCGATGTCGACGTCGGATCCAATATCGGCGCCAAGCTCCAGACCGAACAGGCCGAAGCCGACAAACAGATCGCGCAAGCCAAGGCGGAGGGCCGCCGCGCGATGGCGGTCGCACAGGAGCAGGAGATGAAAGCGCGCGTCCACGAGATGCGCGCCAAGGTTGTCGAAGCCGAAGCGGAAGTACCACTCGCGATGGCGCAAGCTTTTCGCGAGGGCAATCTCGGGGTCATGGACTACTACAACATGAAGAATGTCGTCTCCGACACCGAGATGCGCGACGCTATCGCGCGCTCCACGGATTCGGAAGACCAGGAATCGGGTGACGACGAAACGTAAGAAGATCCGTCTCGCGGAGCTGTTTCGGAAACCGAAGCGGCTCCGCGAGCGGCTCGTTCTTGCCATTACACTCGCTCCGCCGAAGGGGCGGAAGTCGGCGCGTTCGAAGAGATAGGTACCGATGGATTCCGGAGACTATTTCTACATCGCACTCGCCATCTATTGGCTCGTCTCGACAGCGCTAGGTGCCGCCAAGAAAAAGAAGACGAAAGCCAAACCGCCGCCGCGACGTGCGCCCCTGCGCGAGCGCACCGAGCTCCCGAAGGTCCCACCCCAGCTCCCCGTGCGGACAGCCGACCCGGACCCGGCCAAGGATGTGATCGAAGCGCTCGGACAGATGGAAAAGGAGAGCGAGGCGGCCCTTCTCGAGCTCGACGAGAAAGTCCGGGCTCAAGTCGCGTTTCACCACGAGCGGTTTCGCAACGAGTCCTCGGCGCTTCGGCGAGAGCTCGCCCAAAATGTCGTCGAGAGGTCGGCGAACCAAACGGACGTCTTGCGGCAAGCAAATGTTTTGAGCGCGGTCCATCGTAACGTAATACAAGCAGGGCGGATGCATTCGACGATCCGGGCCCGGCCCGAGATTCAAGGGCCGGGCCTCATCGCCGATCGTCTCGGCGCGGATTTCTACAAGGCCGAGAAAGCGGACGGAAGCCTCGCCCCGCCGGTCGCCATCGTCTGGGACGTTGCAGGAGACGATCGGCTGCGCACCTCCCCGCTCGCCCCGTCCACGCTGTTCGTTCCGCGCTCAGCGATGTCGGATCCTTCTCACTGGTCGCTCTTCGCCGACCCTCTCACACGCTACATCGAGAGTAGCGCTCCGGAGCTGCACCAGGAAATCCACGATGAGCTCGGACTCGGCGCTAACGAAGCACGGATCGGCGCCGACGCTACCGCGATCACGCGTGTTCTCTTCGCGTCCTGGCTCCATCGTATCCTCGCCGACGCGGTCGGCGCTCTTTTCTTCGGCCCCGCCTATCTCCGCGCTCTCGCGCGGCTCTACGCCCAACCCGATGCCCCAGCCAAAGTGACCTCCATCCAACTCAACACGGATGGCAGCATCCACGATGAGCCTCCACTCCACCTGCGCGTCCACATGACGGCACAATGGCTCGCGCGCATGGGCTACGACTCCGAAGCCGCGGACGTCCGCGACGCGTGGGACGCGACCCACGGCGAGCCGTCCATGCTCGGCTTCGTGGGCTCCATGTCACGCCTACCGGCCACGGCCGTTCTCGAGGCAGCCGCGAGCCTCGTCGACCAAATGTTCCAAGCCCCGCTCGCCTCACTTTCCGGCACGCGGCTCGAATACGCGCCAGGGCTTTCCGATTGGAGCAACCAGGCACACGACGCGCGCGACGCAAAGGTGGCGCTTCCGGCCGGTGAGCGCGCACGAGGCTCCGCGCGAGCGCTAGTCGCGGGCGCCATCGACGCAGCTATCGAATCTCCCGACGCCCTCGCCACAATCCACGCGAGCCTCTACGAATCGCTGAGGGAGAAAAGCGCCCCGAAGCCGCGGACCAAGCGCGCCGTTGCAACGACGAAGCGGTCCAAGGGATGGACGCGTCAGAACTATGCCGAAGCGCTCATCCTCGGAGAGATCCTGCTCGAGCCGCGCTCACGCTGAACTGTCGTTCCGCCACAATGCGCAAGTGTCAAAGCGGCTTCACTTGCACGGCGCGGAATCGAATGAGGCCACCGTTGTTCTGTAAAGCAATGGGTCCTGCCGAGTAGCTCTCGTCCTCGAGGTCGGCTACTAGTGTGCCGTTCAGATGGACGACGATGTGAGAGCCCTCGGCCGTGATCTCGTATGTATTCCATTGGCCACCGGCCTCGATAATTGCTAAAGGTGCGGCGAAGTGGATGATCGATCCTGTGCGATTGTCGGGGTTTTGGTTCGTATCGTAAATATTGATCTCATAGCCACTTTCGGCCTCCACCTCTTCTGGATTCTGGCAGCGAATATAGACGCCGCTATTCGCGTCGAGGCTGGGCCAGAATTCCAACTTCAATTGAAAATCGCTATACGACTCCTTCGTGCCGAGATAGCTCCGCTCGTAGCCGTCCGCCTCGACGTAGTCGTCGATGATGTTCCATTGCGCGTCGCCGAGCATGTTGAAGTGGCTGAGATCCGTGCCATCGAAGAGCGACCACGTGCACCTCGCCCGAGCGGAGCTGGTTGACACGCGTGTTGCTGCTCGGAAGAAAACGAAACAAGATTTCTTTGATCGCAGCTGGCCCACGCCAATAGTCTTCGTGTCGCTTGAGCAGCAGATACTCGCCTGTCTTCCACTCTTTCACGCGATACGGCCCCGTTCCGAGTGGGTTGCGGTCATATTCGGGAAACGCGTTCAAGTCCTTTCCGTCGAGAACGTGCTTCGGAAGCGTGCCGCGCCAGAACTGGTCCTGATAGCGGCATAGATCTCGCGATATTTGACGATGGCCGTGTGAGGGTCCGGGGTCGCAACGGATTCGATGAGATCGAAGCCTTCGGTCGATTCCGGGTTGTAGCTCGGATCGTTGATGGCTGCGACGGTGAAGATAACGTCAGCGGAAGTGTGCGGCGTGCCATCGTGCCAGAAAATGTCCTCACGAAGTCTCCGCGTCACATCCATAGTGCCGTCGGCGTTCAATTGAACGCCACCGTTGTCGGGGCTCGGCACGATCTTGGCGAGAACAGGCACGACTTCCATCTTCTCGTTCCACACGGTGAGGCCTTCGACGATGCAGATCATCGTGTCTTCGAGAATGTGGGTGGCAAAGCGGTTCAAAGTGTCGGGCTCGCGGTCATAGCCGACAATGAGAAGGTCGTTCGTCGGGGGCGGCGTCGTCCGCGATTTCGAGCACGCCCACGAGAGAACAACAAGCGCGGCCACGAACCACGGTCCCCCTCTCATCGCGTGCCCCATCGCGCCAAAAGCCCGCCGTCAACGAAAAGCGACGTCCCGTTCACGTAAGAGGCCTCGGGCGAAGCGAGGAAGACAGCAGCGTCCGCGATCTCTTCCGGCCTACCCCAACGTCCCATCACTTGCTTTTTTCCCGAGCGCAGACGCACTTTCTTGAGCTCTTTTTCGTCGGTGATGTCGCCAACAAGCATCGGTGTCTCGATGACGCCTGGGCAAATATTTTTGACACGAATGCCGTCTCCCACGAAATCTAGCGCCATGTTGCGGGTGAGGTTCTGGATCGCTCCCTTCGAAGCGTTATTAGGCGGATCCACCCTCGTTCCCGACAACGGCCGATACAGAGCTGCAATTGATGATGCTCTCGCCGCCGGATTCGATCATCTTCGGAATCGCGTGGCGCGAGCAAAGAAAGGTGCCGCGCACGTTAACGTTCATGACGCGGTCCCAATCCGCAAGCGGGATGTCGACGACGGTGCCTTTGAGAAAGATGCCAGCATTATTAAAGAGCACGGTGAGCTTGCCGTAAGCTTTGACGGTCTTATTCACCATGCGGCGCACTTGCGCCTCTCGGGTCACGTCCGTCGCGACGAACAGGGCCTTGCCCCCGGAAGCACGGATGAACGCGACCGTTTCCTCACCGAGCTGCTTGTTGCGTGCGGCAACGACGACCGCCGCCCCTTCGCGCGCCATAGCCTCGGCCGTAGCTCGGCCGATGCCCGAATTCCCGCCGGTGATGATCGCTACTTCCCCTTCGAGACGCATGAGGCTCCAACGCTAACGATCTCAGAGAGATCAGTCAAGGGCTCTAGTAGGGCCAGTTAGAGGTATCATGCAGCCCATGAGGAAAGCTCGATGAGATCGGAGGACGGCGCCGTCGGCATCGTCGAGACCCAGTATCTCGACCTCCCCGAGCCGCTCGCCCTGGATTGCGGGAAAGAGCTCTCCCCGGTCCGGATCGCTTTTGAGACCTACGGCACCCTTTCGCCGAGCAACGACAACGTTATCCTCGTTTGTCACGCGCTGAGCGGCGACGCCCACGCAGCGGGCTATGCCGCACATCCGACAGGCGAGAGTGCTCGCGACAGCTTTCGCGCCGACGAGCGGGACGCTGAGAAAAAGGCGGGTTTGGGCTGGTGGAACGGAATGATCGGTCCGGGGAAAGCCTTCGACACGGAAAAGTACTTCGTCGTGAGCACGAATCTGATCGCTGGCTGCCGTGGCTCAACGGGGCCTTCATCCGAAAACCCCGCCACCGGCCGGCCCTACGGGTCCGACTTCCCCGTCATCACCGTCGCCGATATGGTCCGGGCAGAACGGGCTTTTTTGAAAGAGCTCGATATCGACGAGCTTTTCGCTGTCGCGGGCGGCTCGCTCGGTGGGATGCAAGCCCTCGAGTGGGCCATTCTGTATCCCGATGCCGTCCGAGCCATCATCCCCATCGCAAGCACGCACGCAATCAATCCCCAGGGTGTCGCGTGGAACGCCATCGCCCGCAACGCCATCATCACCGACCCCGACTGGCAAGACGGTCATTATTACAGGACCAGCCGCGAGCCCCGCACGGGTATGGCTGTGGCGCGGATGGTCGGCCACATCACTTATCTCTCCGCGGCCTCGATGAAGGCGAAGTTCGGACGACGCCTCCAAGAAGAAGGCGATGTTTCTTATAGCTTGACGGCTTCCGATTTCGAGGTGGAGAGCTATCTTCATCACCAAGCCGACAAGTTCGTCAAGCGGTTCGACGCCAATACCTACATCTACACGTCCCGAGCCTTGACCTATTTCGACCTAGCAAGACAATACGGCGAAGGCAGCCTCGAAAGTGCTGTCGCGGAGATTCAGGCCAAGACACTTCTCATCTGTTTCAGCTCGGATTGGCTCTACCCGCCAGAGAACTCAGAGGCACTGGCCGCCGCTCTCACGGCAAACGACAAAGACGTCGAGCTGCACGTCATCGATGCACCCTACGGGCACGATTGTTTCCTGCTCGAAGAGGCGCGGCAGACCCCGATGATCCGAGATTTTCTAGCCCGCCAATAGGAGGCGTATCACCATGGAAGAACCTCGTGCTTTCGGCTTCGAGACCCGGCAAGTCCATGCGGGTCAAAGGCCAGAGCCTAATACCGGCGCCCGTGCCGTCCCGATCTTTCAGACAACGAGCTACGTCTTCGAAGATCCGGAATCCGCGGCCGCTTATTTCAACCTCAAGGAATACGGAAACACTTATTCCCGCATCATGAACCCGACGGTCGCGGCTCTCGAAGAGCGCGTCGCCAATCTCGAAGGCGGCTGCGGCGCGGTGGCCTTCGCCAGCGGCATCGCAGCTCAAGCGGCCGCATTTTTCACGATGCTCGAGCCAGGCGACCACGTGGTCGCATCCAGTGCACTCTATGGCGGCAGCGTCAATCAGCTCAAACACTATTTCCGCAAGATGTCCGTAGAGCTCAGCTGGGTCGACCCCGACGATCTCGACGCTTGGAAAGGCGCCGTCAAGGACAACACGAAGCTTCTCTTCGGCGAGACGATCGGCAACCCGGGCGGGAACGTGCTCGACATCGACGCCATTGCGCGTATCGCTCACGAGCACGACATGCCGCTCATGGTCGACAGTACGTTCGCAACGCCTTATTTGTGCTGCCCGATCGAATGGGGTGCTGACATCGTCGTCCACTCCGCGACGAAGTTCATCGGCGGCCACGGCACGAGCATCGGCGGTATTGTCGTAGATTCGGGCGAGTTCAACTGGTCGAATGGCCGCTACCCCGTCGTCGCAGATCCATCACCTGCCTATCACGGTCTCTCCTTTCACGAGACCTTCGGCACCTATGGCTACTGCATGAAGCTCCGTGCCGAAACATTGCGCGACCTCGGCGCGGCGATGAGCCCCTTCAATGCGTTCTTGTTCCTGCAAGGTCTCGAAACGTTGTCCCTTCGGATGGAGCGGCATGTCGAGAACGCGCTCGCGGTCGCAAAATATTTGGAGGCCCACCCGATGGTCGAGCGCGTCACCTTTCCAGGGCTCGCGGGGAGCCGCTACAAGCCGCTCGTCGAGAAATATCTTCCGAAGGGCGCGGGCGCGGTCTTCTCGTTCGATTTAAAGGGTGGCCGTGTCGAGGGCCAAGAGTTTATCCGCGGCGTAACGCTCTGGTCGCACCTCGCCAATGTCGGCGATTCCAAAAGCTTGATCATCCACCCGGGGAGCACGACCCACCGGCAGCTCAGCGACGAAGAGCTCCAGGCCGCGGGCGTCCGCGCCGGCACCGTAAGGCTCTCGGTGGGCACCGAGAGTATCGACGACTTGCTCTGGGACCTCGACCAAGGCTTCGAGTCGGTAAAGAAGGTCGGAGCGAAGGAGGTTGTCGGCGCATGAGCGGCTTTGACATCACGCGTTACCAGAACACCGAAACGATCCAGAACGTTGTTCACAATTCGAAGACGGTTGCCGTCGTCGGGCTCTCGGCCAACATTCTGCGCGCAAGCTTCTTCGTCGGCTTCTATCTCAAGCGCCACGGTTACAAAGTCATCCCGGTGAACCCGCTGGAGCCTGCGATCCTCGGCGAGAAGTGTTATCCGAGCCTGAAGGACGTGCCCGTCCCGATCGATGTCGTCAACGTCTTCCGCGCTCCGGCAGCTCTTCCGGGTATCGCGGAAGAAGCTGTGTCCGTGAAAGCGAAGAATCTCTGGTGCCAGTTCAGCGTGATCAACGAGGAAGGCGGGCGCATTGCCGAGGACGGCGGTGTATCCGTGATCATGGACCGCTGTTTCAAGGTCGAGCACGCGCGCTATGTGGGCCGAATGCACTGGCTCGGGTTCAACACGAACCGGATCACGTCGGTTCGCAGCGGCTTGCAGTAATGTGGCTCTTGATGGCCTTGCAGCTCGCTACGACTCCTGGAATCTATGACCTCACGCTGGACCGGGAAACACGCGCTCCTGTTCTCTACTCTCTCTCCGTTTCCGAGGGTTTCGATCCGGACGAACCACGGCCGCTCGTCATAGCGCTCCACTTCGCCGGCAAGAACCGCGCGCATTTCGGCCGCGGGATCTTGACAGGCCTCGTCGAGCCAGGCTTGCGTGAGCTCAGTGCCATCATCGCCGCCCCAGACAGTCCAGGCCAAGGGTGGACCAGCACGGACAGCGAACGAGCCGTTCTCGACCTTCTCGACTTCCTCACGAAGAGCTACCGCATCGACCCGGAACGGGTCGTTCTCACCGGTTACAGCATGGGCGGCATGGGCACGTGGACTATCGCAAGCCGACACCCCGACCGCTTCACCGCCGTCGTGCCGATGGCAGGAGCTCCGCGAAACGTGCCGGAGGACAAGCTGCGCGTCTTTACCAAACTGCCGCTCTACGCCATCCATTCGAGCATCGATAGCGTCGTGCCCCTCGAGCCCACCAAGACGGCCATCGAGCAGCTGCGCACCTGGAACGCGGCCGATGTCGCGCTCGTGATCTTAGACGGCGTAACACATTACAACGTCCCGGGATACACCGAATATCCGCGCGAAGCCGCCCGATGGCTAGAAAAAGTGTGGCGATGGGACTAATTTCTTGCCAGCCTGATGGGTTATTGCTGATCTTCGTTGGGAACGCTCCCACAAAAAGATAACCAAACCGGATGCTGCAGGCTTTGCAGCTTTCTGTGTGTTTGTAGCAAAGGAGCGACAAGACTCAACATGGCTAAGAAAGTGACGAAGCAATCCACGACCAAAAAGAAGACCACGCCGCGCAAGCCGCGGCGGACGACCAAGAAAACTGAAACGCCGGTAACAGAGGCGAAAACAACAGAGATTCCTCAAGACGCCATCCGGCTGCGTGCTTTCGAGCTCTACACGAGCGGCATCAACTCCAGCAATCCGGATGCGGACTGGCTCCAGGCCGAGCAAGAGCTCCACGCCGCGTCTTGATCCACCGATGACCGGACGAAGCCGGGGGCCGCCTAGGGCTGGGAACGTTTTACAGCTACGGTAGCGACCCGGCTCTCACGCTTCGCTTCATGGTGGAGCTTCTGGGAGCCACCAACGGGACATTTCCATCTCGATAGCATCGAACGGCCCGGCCCGCACAGCATCGTCTCCGACGACAGTCTTCACCAGAACCCAGTTTCCTTCCGTCAAGCGATAGACCTCGAGTAGCTTGGATACAGGATTCAGCAGCCACACATGCGAAACGCCTTCCCTGGCGTAGATGCGGAGTTTCCGTCCGCGGTCGACGGACTCGGTGCTGGGCGAGATCACTTCGCAAAGCCAATCCGGCGCGACATCGAACCACGGCGCGTCGGGGAGCTCCGAAACACGCTCACGGCGCCAGCCCGCGATGTCGGGCACGACCACGTCCTCATCGAAGTGCAGCTCGGGTTCTTCCAGAAACCACCACCCTCCCGGGCTCTCACCTCCGCCACCAGGACGATCGAATTGGCTCACGACATCCGCACCGAGGATCGAGGCCGCGCGCGCATGTCGGACGGCAGATCGCGGGCTAGTAAAGAGTTCTCCGCCCAGGATCTCGGCAACGAGATGGTCGGGAGCCGACAAGACATCCTCGTACCGAGCGGCCTTTCGCTGAACCGTGGAGCTCATGCCCTAGGCTACCATGAGTTTCTAGCCGGCGATCGTCGCACCGCCTAGACAGATGTCCCCGTCGTAGAAAACGGTGAACTGCCCGGGCGCGACACCCGGTTCGCCTCTATCGAGGTGCACCCGCGCGCCGTCCTCGTTGAGCTCGACATCCGCATCGAAGAGCGCGCGTCCGTGCCGGACCCGCACTTGCAGCTCGCGGGTCGACGGCGGACCCGCAATCCAATGAAGCTTTTCGACACGGTAGCGGTCCTTGGCCGACTGCTCCAACTGGTCCGCGTGGGCGACATAGACGATGTTCTGCTCGAGGTCTTTTTGCTGCACGAACCAAGGGCCGTGCGATAGACCGAGCCCCTGCCGTTGGCCGATCGTGTGGAACCAGTAGCCTCGATGCGTGCCGAGGATTTTCCCGCTACCGAGCTCGCGGATGTCGCCTTCTCTCTCTCCGAGGTGATGGCGCACGAACTCGCTATATTTGATCTTCCCTAGAAAACAGATGCCCTGGCTATCTTTGCGCGCCTGATTCGGCAAATCGAGCGCGGCGGCGCGCTCGCGTACTTCGGACTTCTGGAGCGCGCCAATCGGAAACGATGCGCGCTGCAGCTGTTCCTGGAACATGTGCGACAAGAAATATGTTTGGTCCTTGAACGGATCGACACCCTTTTTGAGGAGGACACCACCATTGGCCGGCTCGAGCCGGGCATAGTGCCCCGTCGCCACCCGCTCGAAGCTAGCGTCGATCTCGTCGAAGAACGCGCCGAACTTTATCCGCTGGTTGCAGAAGATATCGGGGCTCGGGGTGCGGCCGGCGTGCAGCTCGTCGATGGTGTACTGCACGACGCGTTCCCAATATTCCTTTTGCAACGAGCGTATCTCTAGAGGTACCTCGAAGCGATCGCAGACCGCGCGGGCGAGCTCGAGGTCTTCCTCCCACGGGCACTCGCCGAGATAAGCGAGCTCGTCCTCGAGCCACACCTTGAGGTAGAACGCGGTGAGGTCGTGCCCCTCCTCTTTCAGAAGGCTCAGCGCCACCGAGCTGTCCACACCCCCGGATAGCAAGACCGCGATTTTCATGCCCTCATAATAGCGGATAGCCAATAGCCCGCTTGCTCTCCTACAATGTCAGCCAACGAACGAGCTCGGCATTCGTATGGCCCTTGGCGCGCGGGGAGCCGACGTCCTCGTCCTCGTCGTGCGCTAGGGGCTCGGCTTAGTCGCGGTCGGTCTCGCGCTCGGAATCGTGGGCGCTCTCGCGGCAGCACGGGTGATGACAGGACTTCTGTTCGGCGTCCGCGCCACTGATCCGCTGACGCTCGTCGCCGTCACCCTGTTTCTCGTAATCGTCGCGCTTCTCGCAAGCTACTTGCCAGCTCGACGCGCAACGCGGATCGCGCCGGTGACGGCATTGCGCCATGAGTAAAGGGGCGACTTACTAGCTTCGGATCGCGAAGCGACGATAAGCGGTTACCATCTCGCGGGCGCGGACGTCCCAGTCGAAGTGCTCGACCGCCACGGCGCGCAATCGCCCGTGGGTCTCTTCGTCGGGGAAATCCGTCAACAAATTGCAAACCCGATCGATCATACCGTCCACGCGCTCGGCCGGAGCAAATGGTAGGCGAAGTCGGTCGACCAGCTCCCTTCTAAAGAAAAGCTCGAGTTGATCTAGTCCGTCGGCGAACCCGCTGAAATCAGAAACGAGAGGGAGGACACCGGCCGCAAGCGACTCCATCAGAACCAGAAGATAGGCTTCGGGCACGACGGAGGGAAAGATGGTGAGGTCGACGCACGGCATGACGAACTGCAACAACGCATGTGGAAGTCGCCCGAGAAAGTGAACGTGTTCTTCGAAGCCGGGATGAGTAGGCACCGCGCCCGAAAGCCCCTCCCATCTACCGGAAAGCTCGCTGCGATCGAGGTCGAAGCCGCGTTCGACGAGATACTTGAACAATTCCTGCCGGCCGGCCGCGCACGCATGGACGAGAGCCTCGAGAACCTCGCGATAAGCGCCGCTCCCAACGATGACGAGATGTGTATCCGAATGCTCGTGCAAGATCGCAGGTAGTGCGCACAAAAGCGTTTAGATTTCCTTCCCGGCCGTAAGCGCACCGACAAAAAGCAGCACCCGGCCTTCATCCCAAGGCATGCGCGCGATCTTCTCCTTCACTTGCTCGTCGGGAGCGGCCTGGTCATACGCTCCGCGGTACTCCGTCACGGCATCGAGCTCTCCCCGTTCGAGCCGATCGACGAGCTCGCGGGACTGAGCGATCGTCTTGCCTCCGCGAAGCCCCTGGACCCGATACACCGTCTCCTTACGCTCCGAGCGGGTAACGGGACGAAACAACGAGGTGTTAACGCCCACGCCCACGATGGTGCTCTTCGCCAATAGTGCGTCACGCTCCTCGGGATACAGCTCGAGAATGCGACCGAGCACCCCCTGGTTCCCACAGATGATGCCCCTCGCCGCACCAAGCGCGAACGCGGCGTGGCGGCGATAGCGGTCGACTCTTCGGATGGTGTACTCGATGGAGCTGCCGTGAGGAAACACGATGAACGGATGCGACGTGTCGGCAAGAACGCATGGCTGCCATACGAGATGGTTGGCGTGCACGAGCTCGACGGGGTGCTCGCCCAAAACGAGGTCGACGAGCCACACGCTCTCCGCGTGATAGGCGGAGAGCTCGTCATCCGTCAGCGACTCGAAGGCTTTCACGTTTCCGGCGCGTTGTTTGTCGGTGACGTAAACGGGTCGCACCGCTCCGTTCGCAAGCTGGTGCAGCGTTACGCCTTCGTCTCCGACGTCACGCGAGAAGAGCTGTCGGCTCTTTCCTGACGCATCCCAGGCAAAAGCGCGCGCTACGTGCGGGATAGCCGCCGGATGGGGCTCGCGGCACAGGACTTGGACGTCATGGCCGTGCCGTGCCAGCGCCCGCGACAGATAGCGCGTGTACTCGTTGCTGCCCGAGCCCGTGAGCTCGAAGTCATGAAAGATAGCGAGCCGCATCCGTTCGTCCGTTTCCAAAGATTGTGGAACGAGTGTACCGGCCAGCCGCTCGCCCGTCTACGGCAACGCGACGCAGATTGCGCCAGAGACCCCGTTGCGGTATGAGTGAGGGGTGAGTGAAGATCACGCAGGCATCCGATTTCCACCGCCGTTCATTGACTTGAGCTTTCTCGCCGCTGGGCTGCTGCGCTCCCGCATGCGCCCTCTCACCGTCGTGCCAAACTCTTACACGACAGCGCTCGGGATCGCTTTCGTCCTCATCGCGATCGCGATCAGTGTCTCCGGCTTCCGCGAGCTGCGCCGCCACGAGACGACGATCCGACCCGATCAGCCGATCTCGACGATCGTGAACAGCGGGCCCTACCGATTCACGCGCAACCCGCTCTATGTGGCGCTCGCGACGCTCTATGTCGGAATTGGCCTCTGGACGAATAGCTTGTGGGTGATTCTGCTGCTCGTGCCGCTACTCTTCGTGATGACCCGCCAAGTCATCGCGCGCGAAGAAGCCTATCTCGAGCGCGCCTTCGGTGACACCTATCTCAACTACAAGTCCCAGGTTCGGCGCTGGCTCTAGAAGGCGTCAAAGTTTCGCGGCCCGAGCGCGACAGACTCCACGCTCACTCCCCCTGAAAAACGTCGCCATTTTCGCGGCGAGCTCGCCTTCCAAACCATCCAATTCGGAAAGGGCTTGCTCCAATGACCGCTTCTCGCGAAAGAGAGCCCGATAGGCACCCTTCAACGTCTTGATCTCTTCCGCGGCAACGCCGGCGCGTCGAAGCCCGACCGTATTGAGCCCAATGACTCTAGCCGGAACGCCGTCGACGGTCACGAATGGCGGCACGTCGAGATTCACTTTGGAGCCACCGCCAACCATCGCGAGCTCGCCAACGCGCGTGAACTGATGAATCACTACGCCGCCCGAGATGAAGGCTTTGGGTCCGACGCGGATGTGCCCACCTAGCGTCGTAGAGCTCGCGATGATGACGTCCTCTCCAATGTCGCAATCATGAGCGACGTGCCCGTAGCTCATAATGAAACAATTGCGCCCGATCCGGGTGACGCCATCCTCTTGCGCGCTTCGATGGATCGTGGCGAACTCGCGGATCGTCGCACCGTCCTCCACGACCGCATAGCTTCGAGCGCCACTGAATTTTAGGTCCTGGGGTAGTCCGCCGAGCACCGCCGCCTCGTTGACCGTCACGTTCTTTCCGAGACGTAGTCCGGTCTTTAGCACCGCGTGTGCGCCGACCGCGGTGCCTTCGCCAATCTCGACATCGGCTTCTACGACCGCGTAGGGACCAATCGTAACGTTCTCGCCGAGGCGAGCGCCGTTGTCGATGATGGCGGTCGGGTGAATGGCCATTCAGCCGTGCTCGTCGAGCTCGCGCGCAACTTGTTCGATCTCCGCGTCGTCGAGAACGCGGTTCGAGGCTTTCGCTTTTTCTAAAATCGCCTGGACGAGAGCGTCCTCGACGGGCAATCCTCGCGAGCTCAGCCAATAGTGGACGTTCGACAGACCGCTCATCGGGCCGACCTCGATTTTTTGCTTGAGACCGAACTCGCCCGCCGGAACGCCGGAATAGACACGGTTGGCAAGCCAGGTATCTTGTCTGTTGAGAGCTTTGATCACCGCGGCGGCGTGCACGCCGGTCCCCGTCCGGAAGGCATCTTCCCCCACGACCGGATAATTCGTGGGGATGGGAACGCCCACTGCCTCCGAGACCACGCGACAATATTCGGCGAGACGGCTCAAGTCGTTATCGATCCATCCCAAGAGCTTCAAGTTCACCAGCAAGATGTCCATCGGCGTATTGCCGCAGCGCTCGCCGATGCCGAGCGCGCAAGCGTGGACGCGATCGACGCCCGCCTCGATCGCCGCCAAACTGTTGGGGACGGACAGCCCGCGATCGCGGTGCCCATGCCAGTCGATCTTGACATCTTCACCGCTATCGGCAATGACTTGCTGCATGAATGCCACGAGAGCTTTCACCCCTTGCGGCGTGGCGTGACCGACCGTATCGGTGAGCACGACCCGCCGAGCGCCACATTCGATTGCGGTCGTGTAGAGTTTTCTTATCGTTTCGGGGGCGGCGCGGATCGTATCCTCGGTGACGTACATGTTCGGAAGACCGTTCTCGACCGTGTAGCGCACCGCGGACTCGGTATGTTTCACGAGCGTGTCGAGCTCCCAGTTCTCGGCATATTGGCGGATGGGACTCGAGCCAATGAACGTCGCGGCTTCGATGGGGATCCCGACCTTTTGCGAGATCTCGACGATGGGGCGGATATCGGCCTCGAGAGTGCGCGCCGCACAATTGGGGACGAGCGGGAGCTTTTGGTCGACGATCTCGTTCGCGAGGCGTAGCACTTGCTTCTGCACGTGCGGCCCGGCACCCGGCAGACCGATATTCACGGAGTGAATCCCGAGCGCAGCCATCAAGTGCAGGATCTCGATCTTCGACTCGATGGGTGGGGAAAGAACTGACGGGCTTTGCAATCCATCCCGGAGAGTCTCGTCGTTGAATTCGAGCGCTTTCGGCGGCGCTTCCAAAACCGGATCAACCCGATTCCAGTCGTAGACGAGATCGCGTTCTTGCGACAACGCGCTACCTCCCCGAAGCCACCGCTTCACTTAACCGTTCGACGAACTGTCTCATAGAGTAAATTATACGATTCGAGAAACAGGCCGACACCCGTCAACTTACCCCCGAAGAGACGGGGCTCGACAGCGTATTGCCGGCAGCTCGGAGAACGAGCGTGGCCGGCGAGATGCGCTCGACCTCAACTTCGAGGATACCCGGGAGTCCGTGAGCAAGATCGACGGGAAACCCGTCAGGATTATCGAGCTGAGCTCGACCCGGATGGTGCCATACTGGACCCACGAGAACCCCTGGAGACGTAACTTCGCCCTCTGACCCGGTCGAATACGTCTGAGCGCGCGGTGGGGAGCAAACTGGGCGACAACGTGCAAGTCGCCAGAGGGGATGATCGTACCTAGGTGCTGCCCCGCCGAGACCACCTCGGAAACTTTGAGACTCACGAGGTCGCCAATCCGGCCTGCCACTGGAGCGCGCAGCTGATGCAACGAGAGCGTGTACTCGAGCCGGTCTTCTACGGCATCGAGGCTCTCGACCGACGACTCGAGTCGAGAGAGCTCGCGCTCAAGGCTCTGGAGCTCCGCGCGCTTTTCGGCCAGATCGATCTGCCACTCGCGGTTCATCCGCTCGACGGAGCTCGCGAGCGCTTGCGCGGCATTCACGCGTTGCATGTAGGACGTCGCGGCCGCATCGGACTCGGCTTTGGCGAGCAAGCCTTCGTCGTGGAGTCTCGCTTGGCGCGCCGCTGATTGCGCGGCAAAACTGGCGGACTCGAGCGCCTCCTGGTAACGCGCCCGGGCTTCCGCGCGCGCCGAGCGGGAGGCGCGCTCGGACGAAACGAGCGCCTGACCCTGCGCCGATATCTCGAGACGGAACCGCTCCAGCTGATCCGATCCCCCGCGCGCTTCGGCAGTCGTTTCTGCGAGCTCGTATTGCGTCTCGATCGCGTCGAGCGCAATGAGAAGCTCCACTTTTTCGCACTCTCGCCCAAGAACCATTTCATTGAGGATAACGCGCCCGGATATGAGGCTCATCACTTCGTGCGGCTCGACATCGACTTCGAGCCGAGCGGCATCGGAAACTTCGTAGAGCGCGACGCGAGCAAAGACGAACCACGTGAGCCATCCCGAGAGGAGCGCTAGCCCCACGGCAATCCCAAGAAGGCTCCCCCCGAAGCGGTCGGCCTCGAGAGAGCGCAGCGATCGCGAAAACCTCGTCGGCACAGATGTGATGTTATCAGACCCCGCCGTCGCCCGGAGGGCGAAGGAGGGCAGGGCGTCCGACCTCGCCAAGGCTTCGTCGGGACAAGAAGACAAGCCCGTCTTTAAACGGGCGTCAAGACTGGCGCGTCATGCGCGAGCGCCGCGAGATCCAAGTACAAACGCTGCATCGAGGTCGGTCGATCCGATGGACTCTTTGCGAGCATGCGCAAAGCGATGCTCTCGATGGCAGGCGATACACGAACGAGAGGGTTTGCCTCCAAAAGACTCTTCGGCTCCTCGGTGAGAGGTTTGGCGAGCAAGACTTTGGAGATCGACGCCTCAAACGGCTTCACACCGGAGAGCAGCTCGTAGACTTGCCGTCTTCGGGAACGATGAGGATGTTGTCGGGAGAGATGTCCCGATGCACGATCCCGAGCTTGTGCACGTGGCCAACGTTGACTGAAGACAATAGGTGCCGTTATGCTGTCGCCACAAGGAGCGCAGGCACATCCAATGACGACATCGATGCCCAGCGGGTTGTCGCTTCCGGAGCACGGCTATCACGCGCCGAACGAGAACTACGACTGGCAACAGGCCGAAGGCGGGATGATCGCCTTCGCCGACTACTTTCGTCGCGTGGCCGCGATAGAGCCCGCGAGCTAGAGCTCGCGCATCGCTCCGTCCCCGGCGCGGCTATGGTAGTATTAGTCCAAGCATAATAACAAGATCCGAGGATGCGCTCGGTGACATCCCCACAAAATCGCGCACCGTTCTCCATCCCGTCCCTCCTGTTCTTCGGCTCGGGCTTCGGCGCATTCGTTCTCACCGCTCTCTCCATTTGCTATGTCGAGCACGTGCTCGGCTCGACCGCGGAGACACTGGCCAACGTGGTCGCCGCGTTTTTCCTTGCGCACGCGAGCGGCGCATTGAGTGCAAGCCTCTGGTCGGCGCGGGCCGAGCGCCCGCTACACCTCTACGCGTTAGCCATCACAGCGTTGGCCTTTTACGGGGCGAGCTTCCCTCTTCTCCTTCCCATGTTTCGCGAGCTCTATCTCACGCTCGCGCCGTCGATCCATGAGAGCTCCCAAGCGGCACGAGGCGCCGCACGTTTCGGCTTCGCCCTTCTCGCTCTCGGCTTGCCGGCATTCCTCACGGGCGTGTCAACGCCCACGTTACTCCAAGGGGCCAACCGCGGCGGTCTCGTTGCGCGTCTCGCGCTCGGCGCCTCTCTCGGCGCTTGGACCTCCGCCTATGTGCTCTTCCCCGCACTCGGGCTTCTCGGGAGCATGTGGCTCGTCGTTCTTGTCCATCTCGCACTCGCCTTTCTCGCCTACCGCCACACCGCTCCCGTAAGA
This sequence comes from Acidobacteria bacterium bin61, assembly GCA_963578475.1. GTDB lineage: Bacteria > Acidobacteriota > Vicinamibacteria > Marinacidobacterales > SMYC01 > SMYC01. The sequence goes on from CAUZCL010000012.1 coordinate 46,808, forward strand.
CTCTCTGGCGAAGCTCGGGGGGCTTTCGAAGAGCCCGAGATCGAAGCTCCTCCGATAGCGTGGAACAAGTTGGCACCAATCTTCGGGCTCGTGGGACTCGTTCTCGCGATCGTGTTCTTTCGATCGATGCTCGCTTTCGTGCTTCAGCGTCCGACAACGGTGGCGCTCGTTAGCGGTGCAAGTCTCGGAGCGTTACTCCTCGCTCGTAGCGGCATATCCTTGCGCCCTTCCTTCCACTTCTTCTTGTTCCTGGCTTTCGTGAACGGCTATCTCGTTTGCGGCCTCGGCTTTGTGTGGACACATCTCTTCGCCGTTTTTGGCGAGCGCCCGATCCCCATGTGGGGCGCGGCGCTCGCCGCACTCTTTCTCGCCGTCGCCTGCGGAGCGTTACTGTTCTCGAGCGGACGACCACGATACTGGATAGGCTTTGCACTCGCCCTCGGCGGCATCTCCGTGCTCCTCGGCATGGACGCGTGGGACCGCATCCCAGCGTTTCTCGCCGCGTCTTCCGATCGTGACGTTATCGAGTTGGCTCGCCACATCATCGCGCTTGGCATTTTACTCTTGCCGGCAGTCTCGCTCGGCCTCCATCTCGTCCTGACGCTCCACGCCGCAACCCAAGGCTCGTGGGATGTCGGTCGTCTGGGTAAAGCTCACGCCGCCCTCGCGCTGGGCGCGGCTTTGGGAGCATGGACGTTTCCGTCTTTGTTCATTCCGGAGCTCGGGAGTGTTCGGACCCTCGAGCTCTTTGGCGCTTTGTTACTCTTCGCAGGCGCCATCGGCATCTACGTGCTCGCGAACATCCCGCGCCGCCGACTCCTCACCGCGGTAGCGCTCTCGGGCGTCTTTTGGGCGCCGCTCTTTCCGGCAAGCTGGGAGATCCAAACACAGAACGTCGCGGCAATGATGGCCGTGCCGCATCCAGCAAGCGAGCCGAGCAAGGAGCTTTTTCGCGCAGAGGACGTGAACGGTGGTCTCATCCGCGTCATCGAGGCGCGCGGCGTGAAGACGCTTTTCGCGAACGACAGGGTCGTGGGGGACGACGCGGGCGCGCGCCGCGGGAAACATCGAGCGGCTCATACGGCGACACTTCTGACGGCCGGCCGTGAGCGCGCGCTCCTCATCGGCGTGGGCAGCGGCGTGATGCTCAGCGCACTCGCCGCGCACGGATTCGAGGAGATCGTTTGCACCGAGACCAGCGCGGCGCGGCTTGCGGCGGCACTAGGCGCGTTCGCGGAAGCGAATCGTGACGTCTTGAATCGCCCGGAGCTCGTGCTCTTGAGGGAAACGGCTCGTAACGTTCTGATGGAAAGCGCGGACCGCTACGATGTGATTGCGGTCGAAGCCGGCTCCGCTTTTTACCGGAGAGAGCTCTACGCACTCGCGGCGAGCCGTTTGCGACGACAGGGCGTGCTGCTTTCGCCTTTCGCCGCCAGAGCGCCTTCGGCCCGCCAACTTTTACTCGTCGTGAGAACAGCACGCTCAGTTTTTCCTCACGTCAGCCTTTGGATGGCGGACGGCCAGGCATTCATCGTGTCGAGCAACGAGCCGCTGCGCGTGGACGTCGAAGCGCTGCGCTCGGATCGGGCTCGCGACGAGATGGGTCCTTATCTCGACGAGCTCGCGTCCGGCTCACCGCTCGAGCTACTCGATGGTCTGGTAGTGACCGATGACGACATGGATCGCTTTGACAAGGCGCTTGGCGCTCTTTCGCATTCAGGCCGGGCCGAGCTCGCAAGCGATGACCGGCCCATCGCCAATGAGCCGGATGAGCCAGGCTCTTACGTTCGGAGCCGTCGGGTGTTTCAGCCATTTCGCAGCAGCCAACCCATCCCCTTTCGCGGCGAGCCGTCACGTTTAGAGGAGGCTCTCGCGCAAGCGACGTTCACGCGCGGGTGGGACGATCCAAGAGCTGTGCCTAGCCTCTCCCGACTTTGGTCGGACGAACCCACGATCTCGGATGCGGCAAGTTTTTGGCTTTTGGACGAGCTGTCGAGCTCCGTCCGCGCGCTCCACGCGGAGCTCGACACGCTCGGCGATCTCGTCGGGAGAGCGGATGGCGACACGCAGTGCGAACCCATCCCGCGCTTGGTGTCGCACGCGGATCACGTGCCGCTTTCCGTGATCGGCTCTTCGGGGGCAAGTCTAGACGGCACCCAGCCACGTGGCGCATTGGACAGCATCTTCGATCCCGCCCTCGGCAAGGGATGGACGGCGCGGCCGGAAGGGCGCGTGGTGTTCCTGGACCTGGCGCTCGAAAAGCCCCTGGTGCTCCACGCGGTGTACGTGGTCGCGCGCGCGATCGACGGAGCCGCCATCCGTGTTCGGCTTCTTGGCCGAGACCGCTCCGGCGCGTGGCACCCGCTCGCGAGTGGCGGGGACGTGCTGCTTTGCATGGGTGTGCGCCGCGTCCGCGTGAGCGAGGACGTACCCGCACTCACCACGCTTCGCGTCGAGATCCAAGGCGAGACCATTGCGGCGCGCGTCGCTCTTCACGAGCTCTGGGTGGAAGCGTCATGACGCTTTCCATCTTTGTCGGTGCGAGCGTCGCGGGTCTTTTGTGGCTCTTCGACTGGGCGGGCACCGAAAGCTCGGAGCTCGTTCTAGAGGTCGAGCTCCTGGGCCTTCACCTCATAACCGGCAGCCTCCTTGGAGCGGCAAGCACCGGGCTCATGAATAAGAACACCGGGCTCCGTCGGCAACTTGCGGTCTCCGTCTTCTACACGGTGGCTGTTTCCGTTCTCGCACTCCTCGGCATGGCGGCACGCCACCCGGAGCTTTTCGCGGATAGATGGTGGCTCATCGAAGGTCCAAACCTCTCAGGCATTTTCGACTTCGCCTGTTTGGCTTTGCTGCTCGGATCCGCCGCCGTGGTTGCTTTCAGGCGCTGCGGCAACGACGCTCACACGCGAAAGAAAGTCGCCATCGCGACCGTCGCCGCGATCCTTTTCTGGGCCGCGATGGGCTGGTCGCCGAACGCTCAACCTTCCGATCCCATCAACGTTCTCATCATCGCCTCGGAGTCTCTCGACGCGGATCGGCTCGAAGACCCAAAGGTCATGCCGTTCACAGCCTCCCAGATTCCGAACGGAGCGCTCTACCGAAATGCTTTCACCCCGATAGCCCGCGCTTACCCTTCGTGGGTATCAACGCTGACGGGAACGGAGCCCCGAACGCACGACATCCGCCACCAGTTTCCGACGGTCGAGAGCCGGCAGCAGATTGGAGCGACGCTGTTCACCGAGCTGCGCGACGAAGGCTACTTCACCTTCGTTGTGTCGGACGCGGCCGGGGAGAGCTTCTCTGGTTTCGCTTCTGGCTTCGAGCGTCTCGATACACCGTCGACCACGGTCCATGCGCTCGCGCGCGGCGAGGCGCTCAGCGCCCACATATGGAGCCTTGCGCTCTTGCGTCTCGGTCTCATTCGCAGGCTCCTCCCGTCGTGGCGAAACATCGCCTCGCTCGTCGCCCCGGACTGGGTCGTGGACGACGCGCTTCACCGCTCACGGCAAGCTTCGGATCGGCCTTTCGCCGGGCTCGTGAATTTCGGGACGAACACGCAGGAGCCATCCGTCACGCGTTTCGATGCGACCTTCTCGGCGATCGACCGCGCAACGGACCGTCTCCTGGAAGGCGTCGGTGAGAACACGTTGGTCCTAATCACGGGAGCCCCCGGCAAGGCGATCGACGATCCGGGGCTCGGGCTTGGCCAGAGTACGCCGATATGGATTCGGGGTCCAGGCGTGCCGCAAGGTTTTCAATCGGATGCCCAGGTACGCCTCTACGATGTGCCGGCCACGATCCGCGCTCTGCTCGGCGGCCCCGTGACGTTTGGAGACGGCCGCTCGCTCTTCGAGGTGGATACAGCGCGGCCCATTTGCGTCGAGACGGGCTTGTGGTCGCAGCCCGATCGCCCGCAGGGCCTGGCGGGAAAACGGCTGACCTATCCGGACCTCTCGACCCTGCTCGAGATCGACCCATCCACTCGCGAACGCGTGCTGAGAGCAAAGATGGAGAGCCTCGTCGAGAGCGTAAAAGCGCGCGGCGTGATCTTGGGCCATCGGCTTTATCAAGAGCAGCTGACTCCAAACGGCATCGAACGCGAGACCATCCGGCTCGATAGCGTCGCGCCGGCCCACGGGGACGCAGACCTGAGAACCCTCTTCGGGTCACGCTGCGTAGAAGGAGACCCCCATCTCTCTCGCCTCTACGGAGCACTCGTTTTCAAGAGGCATTGACCCTATTCCACCGCCCCGAGGATAGGTTCCAACCATTTGTTTCACTCACGAACAAAAGCATGGTACCTCTTCCTTTGGTCGAGGACGGTCTCGGCTACAGAGGCGTTGGTGTGCTTGCGGACGAGGGTTCCGAGTGCTTCCATGGCGGTGCGGAGGTCAGTCTCCGTCATGGGGGGAAGTGCTTCTAGGACGAGCACCGCGGTCCGGGTCGACTCGGTGAGTTTTGTGCGGTCGGCTTCTTTCCAGTTCCACCGGCGACAAATTGCGCCGCGGTCGTCGGTATAGATGACTTCGCCCGGTTTCGGGGCGCGCTCATCGGCTTCGCCGAGTAGGCGCACGGGGGGCTCGCTGTCTGAGGCGCGCGTCAGACGAATGTCACCTTCGATGCTGTCGAGATTTTCGCCGCCCACCGGTAGCAAATGCTCGAGGGAGACGGCGTTGTAGATATCGACGAGAGGAAGGATCGGCCGGATGGGCTATCCCTTGAGCGTTCGGCGCACTAGGTTCTCGATCGAGGATGGATATTTCTTTGGCTTCGCGCCAAAGCTTCGATAGGCCTCTCGCCAACAGTGGATGCGAGGATGGTCGGTTACGTTCGTGCCCGCGAATGACGCTCGCACTGTCTCCTGGGCCGCCTCGAGCGCGCCGCTCAGATCGATGCCGAGCGGGTTTTTTATCTCGCGCGCTACGAGAACGCCGATGCGCATGTCGGGAAAGGCTTCGAAGATGTCGTCGGTGACGACGAATCTCATGACGGGGGAAAGACCGTTCCGAGCACGTTGTAGCCGCCGTCCACGTAGATCACTTCGCCCGTGATACCGCGAGAAAGATCCGAGGCCAGAAACGCCGCGGTATCGCCGACTTCCGCTTGCTCGGTGTTGCGCCTCAGAGGCGCGTGAGTCCGATGGAAAGCGAGCATTTTCGAGATCCCGCGCACTCCCGACGACGCCAAGGTTTTGATCGGACCTGCGGAGATCGCATTGACGCGAATCCCCTTTGGCCCAAGGTCGACCGCTAGATAGCGCACGGACATTTCGAGTGCGGCCTTCGCGACGCCCATCACGTTGTAGTTCGGGACGACGCGCTCCCCGCCCAGATAACTCAGCGTGATGATGCTGCCGCTCTCTCCCATCAGCGGCACGACGCGTTTGGCCAAAGCGGTCAACGAGAAAGCAGAGATATCATGGGCGATCCGGAAACCTTCGCGAGACGTATCGACGAACTCGCCATCGAGCTCCTCACGGAGCGCGAAAGCCACCGCGTGAACCATGAAGTCGAGCCCGCCCATCTGCTCTTGAATGGTCTTCGCCGCCATGTCCATCTCGTCATCGTTGGTCACATCGAGCGGCAAGATCACTGGGTCAGTGAGCTGCTCCGCGAGGTTGCGCACACGCGACTCGAGACGCTCTCCTTGATAAGTAACCGCGAGACGCGCCCCTTCGCGCGCCACCGACTGCGCAATGCCCCAGGCGATCGAGCGCTTGTTGGCGATGCCGACGATGAGACCACGCTTTGATTCCAATAACATCCAAACCTCCGACGGCGGACTATATCACTGGCGCGCGCCGCGACCAGTCTTGACTCTGTTCGTAGGCGCGCGCGAGCTCGAGAAGCCGCTTCTCATCGTTCGGCGCCGCCGCAAGCTGAAGACCGATCGGGCGACCATCCTCCGTGAAACCACAGGGCAGCGACACCGCGGGAAAGCCCGTTGTGTTGAAGGGACTCGCAAGACGCAGCAGACCGCTGCGAAGCTCTTCGCCGTTATCGAGCGTTTTGTCGCCGATGCGCGGCGCTGCCGCGACGGTCGCTGGCGTCACGAGCATGTCGATCTTCTGAAAGGCTTTCCGGAAAGCGCGCACGATAGGGCGCCGCACACGCGTCGCGGCGAGGTAGTCCGTCGCAGGGATCAGAAGGCCGAGCCGCAAGAGCTCGAGAGTGTCCGCACCGTAATCCTCGGGACGCGCGAGCACGTTGTCTTCGTGGAAGGACGACGCCTCTGAGAACGCGATCGTGTTTCGACACGTTGTCTGGAGCTCGATCTCCGGTATATCCACTTCGACGAGCTTCATCCCTAGGCGCTCGAGCTCCGTAATGGCGGCGCGCACGGAAGCTTCGACGTCCGGGGCTAGGTTGTCGAAAAAGTAGCGCTCGTGGATCCCGAGCGCTAGCTGGCCGGGCGCCTCCGCGCTCGCAGCGACCCCCGTGAGCACTTCGTAGAGGAGCGCCACGTCGTCGACGGTGCGCGCCATCGGCCCGACGTGATCGAGGCTCCACGAAAGCGGGGTCACTCCCTCGCGGCTCACTTTCCCGTAGGTGGGCTTGAGTCCGACCGTGCCGCAAAGTGACGACGGAATGCGGATCGAACCTCCAGTATCGGTGCCTATCGAGCCGAATCCGACGCCCGCGGCCAAGGACGCCGCCGAGCCGCCACTCGAGCCACCGCTTACCCGCTCGGTGTCCCACGGGTTCCGCGCGGCTCCGTAGTGGGGATTCACGTTCGTCACCCCGTAGGCAAGCTCGTGCAAGTTGGTTTTCCCCATCAACACGGCGCCGGCGTCGAGCAGCGACCGAAGACAGGGCGCGTCCGCCTCGGGAACGAGATCGGCAAAGATTTTCGAGCCCGAGGTGGTCCGGACGCCTCTCGAATGAACCAAATCCTTAACGGTGATTGGGATGCCGTGAAGCGGCCCGCGAAGCTCACCGCGGGCTCGCTCTTCATCGGACCGGCGAGCTGCCTGGGTCGCGCGTTCGGGGAGAAGCGTAATGAACGGGTTCAGGGCATCGAGCTTCTCGGCCCGGTCGATTTGGGCGCGAACGAGCTCTTCAGAGCTCAACTCCCCGCGCTCGAGGCGGTCACGGACGGAAACGAGAGTCTCGGCTCCACTCACGGCTCGTCCTCCAAAGAGAATAGTGGCTCTTCTCCAACAGCAGCCTTTTTAAGGTCGACAACGCCGTTTTGAAAAGCTTCAAAACGGTCCATAAGCGATTTTTTATCAACAGAATCCAAGTCTTCCCACTCAATACTACGTCTCTCCGCCATGCTTCATTTCATATGGCCACTATTAGAGGTTGGTGACCGCGCGGCACTCTGATATAGTTCACCCTAGCCACGGTAGGCACCCCGAAGCATTTCGCTCCCAAAGAGGCTCGCCAAGCCCAAAGCAGGAATGCGCGGGGCCCAACTTTGCGGGGAGCCACACCGTATGACAAATAACGTCCTTGAGTCGAGCTTAATTTGGGTCGAACGACCCAATCGAGCGAGGGCGGATAGCGAATGACAGAATGACAGGCGGCGCTAATGGCGGTAATTTCCACCAATCTCGAGATTCGCGAGGACGAGACTACCCGCACAAGGTTCAAGGTCTACACACGAAAGGACATCGACAACATCCGGGAGCTTGAGACTCTTTCCGAAGAGCAGCGTCTGGACATGAAGGCGGTTTCCGCCGTGCTCCCATTCCGAGTCAACAATTACGTCATCCAGGATCTCATTGATTGGAACAACATCCCAGATGACCCGATTTACCAGTTAACGTTCCCCCAGCCCGGCATGCTGAAGGACGAGGATTTCGCGCACATGCGCGACCTCGTGCGGCAAAACGCGACCACAGAAAACATCAAAAAAGCGGCCCGAACGATTCAGGACGCGCTGAACCCACATCCAGCCGGACAAATGGAGCTGAACGTGCCGCAAATGGACGATGAGCGGCTGGACGGCATGCAGCACAAATACCGCGAGACCGCGCTCTTTTTCCCTGCCGCCGGGCAGACGTGCCATGCCTATTGCACCTATTGCTTCCGTTGGGCCCAGTTCGTCGGCATCAGCGAGCTCAAATTCGCGGCCGAGCAGGCCGACATGCTCGTCAAATATGTGCACCAGCAGAAAGAGCTGCGAAGCATCCTCTTCACCGGCGGCGACCCGATGGTGATGAAGTCGAAGGTTCTCCGTCGCTACATCGAACCGCTGCTCGACCCTTCGCTCGAGCACCTGGAGAGCATCCGCATCGGCAGCAAGGCCCTCGCCTATTGGCCTTATAAGTTCGTCACCGATGACGACGCTGACGATCTGCTGCGCCTGTTCGAAGAGGTGAGCGAAGCCGGCAGGACCCTTGCGTTCATGGCTCATTGCTCGCATCCCCGCGAGCTCGAGACCTATGTCGCACAGGAGGCTATCCGCCGGGTGCGCTCGACCGGAGCGGTCATCCGCTGCCAAGCGCCCATCATCTCCCACGTGAATGACAACGCCGATGTGTGGGCGCGGATGTGGACCGAACAAGTCAAGCTGGGCGCCGTTCCGTATTACATGTTCGTAGAGCGGGACACGGGCGCGAAGCACTACTTCGCCCTCCCACTCGAAAAAGCCTTTCGCGTCTTCACCGAGGCCTACAGACAAGTTTCCGGCCTTGCACGCACGGTCCGAGGACCTTCGATGTCAGCGTCACCCGGCAAGGTCGTCGTGGATGGCGTGACCAAGATCCGAGACGAAAAGGTCTTCGTCCTCAAGCTGCTTCAAGGTCGGAACCCCGATTGGGTGGGACGTCCGTTCTTCGCGAAGTACGACCCCGAGGCGAGCTGGCTCGACGATCTGCAGCCCGCGTTTGGCGAGAAGGAGTTCTTCTTCGAGCCCGAGTTTCGCAAGCTCCAGGAAGCACGAACGGCACAAAACATTTAGAATCAATCAATTGCGGAAATGGGACGGCATCGGCCGTCCTTTTTTTTTGGTCGAGCCAGTGGGTTTGCTGGCGTTCTCGCTGAAGGCAGTGAGTGCGGTGACTTCGCATTCGACGGAGCCACCTCCGAGCGCGCCGTTTTGATCATGTCCGCTGTGCAAGGCGCCTTGTAGATTGCGCGCGCGACGGGCCCCAAGGAATTCAGTACGGTGACGAGCCAGATCCGGCTCGCGTTGAAACCAAGAAAGTGAGATAGAGATGAGACGGGTTCTTCTCGCCATCCCCACGCTCGTTTTGTGAAGCACGATGCTCCCGGCGGCGGACGATGGTTCTTTGAGTCGCGTGCGGTACACGACGGCGCGCGATCACAACGTTCAAAAACAAATCGATCTTCCTGACACCGTCGAGGCGCCGAAGTCTAGCCAAGTGGCCAGCGAAGTCGAAGGCCTCGTCGCAAAGATTCATGCGCGCGAAGGCCAGTACGTGAAGCGCGGCGCTCCGCTCGTATCCCTTCGAGCCGAGCACCTCGAGATCGAGCTTCAAGCATCTACCGCTCAAAAGCGCGAGGCCGACGCTCGCTTGGCGCTCGCCGATAGAAACCTCACGCGCTCCCAGTGCTTGTTCGAGATGGAGAGCTCGAGCTCCGATAGCCAAGGGCAAATCGCGCTCACCTTTCCCGTGGGGACCGATATCGACGTCGCGCTCCTGAGAGTGTCGAACCGCCTCCAGCAGGTGCCGTCCTATCCTACGAACGCTGACAAGCCCGTCATCAGCAGCGTCGGTTTCGCCGAAGGTGTCGTCGCGTGGTTCCTCCTTACGCCGAGCGAGGAAAATCCCTATGAAGGAGACATATCGCTCCTCTATGATTTCGTCGACGACACGATCAAACCGGAGCTCGAGCGCGTCGCCGGGATCGGCCAAACCAATATTTCGGGAGGCCGTGAGCGCGAGCTTCAAGTGATCGTGGATCCGGCGCGGCTCGCCGCACGCCGCGTTTCCTACAACGAGCTGAGCGCCGCTCTAGAGCGCGAGAACCGTAACTTCAGCGGTGGCGATTTCGACGAAGGCAAGCGCCGCTACGTCGTGCGCACTATCGGCGAATATGGCTCACCCGAAGACGTCGAGGACATCGTCATTGCGGTTCGCGACGGCATCCTTATCTATCTGCGCGATGTCGGCCGCGTCGAGCTCGGATATCGAAACCCAGGCGCCAAAGTCTTTCACACCGGCAAGCAGGTCATCGCCCTCAACACCATCCGCGAGACGGGATCGAATGTGCTCGTGGTCATAGCCGGCCTCAAGGACAAAGTCGCGCGGCTGAACAGCGACGTGCTCGCGCCGTGCGGGCTCCAATTGACCCAGGCTTATGGCGAGACCGAATATGTCACGAGCGTGATTTCGCTCGTGCAGCAGAGCCTCCTCGTCGGCGGGCTACTCGTCTTGGCGCTCTTGCTCCTATATCTGCGGAGCGCATCGACGACCTTCGACATTGGGGTCGCGATCCCCATCAGCGTCGTGGGAACTTTTCTCGCGATGTACGCTTTCGGACGGACTCTGAACGTGGTAAGCCTCGCAGGCCTCGCTTTCGTGGTCGGCATGATTGTCGACAACTCCATCGTCGTGCTCGAGAACATCTATCGGCATCGACAAATGGGTAAGTCCCTCATGACCGCGGCCTATGAAGGCACGCGCGAAGTTTGGGGCGCGGTCCTCGCGAGCACGCTTACGACCATCGCCGTCTTCGTCCTCGTCATCTTCATCCAAGAGGAAGTCGGGCAACTTTTCGGCGATATCGCCATAGCCATCAGCTGCGCGGTGTTCTTGTCGTTGATCGTTTCGATGACGGTCATCCCGTCGCTCTCCGCTCGCATCTTGCGGACCGCCAAGGCGTCTCCCGAAGGCGGTGACCCTCGCCGAAACGCGCAGAATCTCTGGGGCCTCGTCCGCTGGGCTTCCGCTTTCGTAAAACGGGTCGGCGCCACGGTCGCGTGGATTATGGCCACGACCACCCGCAGGCTCGCCGTCGTCGCGTTCTTCACGTTCATCGCCGTTGGCGGAAGCTGGCTTCTGATGCCAAAGACCGAATACCTCCCCGTTGGCAACAATAATTTCCTGTTTGGCGTCATGATCCCGCCGATCATGGCCCTGAACGCAGAAATTCCAGGGACCTTCGTCGTCGTCAACCAGAGCAGCATCTTTCAGCGAGGTTTCGACGAGGGAAGGAATATCGACATCAATATTGCAGGGCCCGAGCTTCCCGAACTGATGACGCTCGGCCAGGAAATTTTCGGCCAAGTACGCCAAAAGCTGCCCGGCTCACAAGGCCGTCCGGTCCCAGGGCTCACGCTCGACAATCCGGAAATCCGAGTCGTCACCCATCGCCGCCGTGCCGCGGAGCTCGGGCTTTCGAACCGCGAGCTCGGCTTTGCGGTCAGCGCACTCATCGACGGCGCGAAGGCGAGCGATTACCATCTGGACGGCCGAGAAATCGAAATCCGGGTCATGTCGGACCTCAGTGACACCGGCGCCCACCGCACGCATCGTCTCGGTGAGCTACCGATAGCCACCCCGAACGGCGGAATCGTCACGCTGGACTCGGTAGCCGAGCTCGTAGAGGTTAACGGTCCGGTTCAAATCAATCATCGCGAGCGCGAGCGCGCGATCACCCTTCGGATCACGCCGGCGGAGACGATGGCGCTCGAAGAAGCGATGGACATCGTGGAGAACGGAATCCTCGTACCCATGCGCGCCGACGGCAGGTTGGGCGGCCTCTACCAGGTCAACCTCAGCGGCACCGCGGACAAGTTGTCGCAAACGGCGAACACGCTGAAGTGGAACTTGGTGCTCGCCATCGTCATTACCTATCTCTTGATGGCAGCGCTCTTCGAAAGCTTTCTTCACCCCTTCGTCATCATGTTCAGCGTACCGCTCGCGGGATTTGGCGGCATGCTCGGGCTCTTTACGGTGAATCTTTTCACGCTCCAGCCGCTCGACGTTCTCACTATGCTCGGCTTCATCATCCTCGTGGGAACGGTCGTGAACAACGCCATCCTGATCGTGCATCAGTCGCTCAACCACATGAAGGTGGACGAGATGGAGCCGCACACAGCCATACGCGAGGCCGTCGAGAACCGCATCCGCCCGATCTTCATGAGCGTCTCGACCTCCGTCTTCGGCATGCTGCCACTCGTGATCTTCCCGGGCGCCGTCGCCGAGCTCTATCGCGGTCTCGGAAGCGTCGTGGTCGGCGGACTCGTTGTCTCTACCGTGTTCACGCTGTTCCTCGTCCCGGCTCTTTTCAGCTTGACGCTCAACGCCAAAGCCGGGCTCACGGAAGCGTTTCGCGGTTTCTCGAGACCGGCAGAAAGCGCCGCGGACTGATACGCAAGGCAGGTACTGTAGGTTCAACGCATGAATGGCAGACTTGGCCGATAACAGTCATCCAAGGAGCCGCGAACATGAATTGGAACGAGCGCATTACCATTGACCCGAAAGTTCTGGTCGGAAAGCCCGTGATCAAAGGGACCCGCCTTTCCGTCGAGTTCGTGATCGACTTGCTCGGGTGGGGCTGGACCACCGAGCAAATTCTTCGGGAGTACGAACACCTCACGCCGGATGACATCCAGGCATGTCTCGCCTACGCGAGAGTTGGTTAAACTGGCCCCGGAGATCGAATCAGACGTATTGAGGCCGCGGCGGCTTGGCCGGTGGGACCTGAAGCTCGGGCATCGGCTTTGCGGTAAAGACCCGGCGGCAAGGTTTCGCGATCAACTTCGCCCATTGGCGTGCGCGGCTGCGAGCGCTGTCGGTGGCGAGCCCTGTATTCGCGTACATCTGGGGGAAAAGCAAGGAGATCAGAACGTAGCCCAGCCGATCGCGCAGATTGTTCGTGACCCGCGAGCGCTTCCACACGTTCGTGAAGCCATAGAACTTTTTCCAGACCTCCTGGGTTTTCGTCCGGATCTCACGCGGCGTCATCGTTGGATGCGGGAGGTAGAGCTTGGGACGTTTGCTGCCCGGGATGAGCCAGAACCGGTTCAGCGGGATCCCGTCCACCGTCTCTTTGGCTTGATCGATCTCGCGCTCCCACTTGATGAAATCGACGGTGCCCGGAAACGGCGTTAGGGTCACGAACTGGGCGAAATCGACCCCTGCCTTGGCCGCGAGGTCGGCGGTCGCGTCGAACGTGTCGTCGCGATCCGTCGAAAGCCAAAGATGAACGAGCCAAGGATGTGGACGTCGTGGTCGACAAACTTGTGGAGCCGGTCGACGAGAGCGTCTCCCGCGACGTTGAAATCCTTCATGACGGCCTTCAGACCTTCTTCGGTAACCGACTCGACGCCCACGAGAGCGCCTTTCACGTTCGCGCGTTTCATCGCGTCTAGATATTCGTAATCGTCCGCGGCTTCCATTGTGATCTGCGTGAGAAAGACCATGTCGTGCGGAAGCTGCGCGAGGCGATCCAAGAGCTCGAAACGCTCCGCGCGGATGGCTTTCAGCTCTTCCACGCGCGCGCCGTTCCGGCGCTCCTCGAGCTCGACGTCATGCTGCGTGACCGGGTAGAAATTGTCGTCAGCGAGAAGTATGAAACGAAACCCTTTCCTTCGCAGCTCGACCACCTCTTGGACAACGATGTCCGAGGCGCGCTGCCGCGGCCTTTGGCCGTCGGTGCGCCAAACCGAGCAAAAGGAGCAATGTTTCGGACAACCGCGCACGGTCTGCACCGAGGCGATCATGTAGTCCTCCGACCGCATCAAATCCCAGCGCGCAGGGAGGAAGGCGTCCCCTTCGATGCGGCCGCCGTCATAGATCCGCTCCGGCTTACCCTTCTCGATATCATCGAGCACCTGACTCCAGATGTCGTCACCGTCGCCCTTCACGACCGCCGTCGCGCCGCCATGCTCGAACGCTTCTTCCGGATAGAGCGTCACATGCGAGCCGCCGAAGACAACATGCGCACCACGCTCGCGGGCCTTTTGCCCGACCTCGTAGCCTCTGAGCGCGTTCAAGGTGTGGATACCGATACCCACGATGTCGCCCGGCTTGATCTTGGAAAAGTCCATCGAATCGAGCGTTTCATCCACGATATTTGGCGTTCCGAAACGAGCCGGTGTCGCGGACGCGAGCACGTACAACCAGCGAGGAACGATGATACCGATACCAAAGGAGGTATCGCTCGGGTTTATCAAATGGACGCTCATGCCGTCTACGTGATTGAAGTTTTAAAACTGGACTGGAACCATCCAGTGAAGGAGGAAGGAAGAAGGAGAATATAGGAGCGCCACGCCACTGTCAACGTCATGTGACATGGTAGGATCGGGCTCCATGAAAGACGAGAAAAAGGTCTTCGATGGCTTGACGCTTCACGGAAGCAACGATCGCGCCTACCCAGCCTCCCCCGATGAGGCCAAGCTCGAGACTTTCGACAACGCCTACCCGAAGCGTGACTACATCATCCGTTTCGATTGCCCCGAATTCACCTCGGTGTGCCCCATCACCGCGCAGCCGGATTTCGGCCATATCACGATCGAATACGTGCCGAACGATCGCTGTATCGAGAGCAAGTCTTTGAAGCTCTATCTGTTTTCTTTTAGGAACCACGGAAGCTTCGGCGAAGCCATCGTCAATTTGATTCTCGACGATATGGTCGCTGCTTGCGCGCCGCGCCGAGCCACCGTCACGGGACGCTTCACGCCACGCGGCGGGATCAGTATCGAGGTTTCCACAAGCTATCCGTGACTCAACCAGCGGAGATTGCCAATATGGCCGCCTATCTCATCGCCCGCGTTCACGTGACGAACCCGGAAGCTTACGAGGGTTACAAAAAGCTCGCCGCGGAGGCGATCGCCAAATATGACGGCCGCTATCTCGCGCGCGGCGGACCTATGGTAACGCTCGAAGGCGACGAAGAGACGGCCCGTGTCGTCATCGTCGCTTTCCCGACGCTCGAGCAGGCGCAAAAATTCTACGACTCGCCCGAATATCAGCGGGCCAAAGCGGCGCGCGAAGGCGCGGCCACCGGCCACTTCGTCGTCGTGGAAGGCGCCTAGTGCCGCATCTTCAACAAGTCATAAATAACGACTAGCCATATAGTGAGACTCATTATAGAATGGTGCCATGACTGCAAAGACCATCGGAGCGGCTCAGTTCAAGGAAAGGTGTTTGGCGATTCTCGACGAGGTCGGGCCAGAGGGTATCGTTGTGACGAAACATGGAAAGCCCGTCGCAAAGCTCATCCCTATCCAAGCGGATTCCGCTGACCTGATCGGTAGCCTCAAAGACGAAATCGAGGTCAAGGGAGACATTCTGTCTACTGGCGTGGCATGGAATGCTGAATCTTGATACTCACATTCTAATCTTCGCCCTCGCCGGGAAACTCAAGAAAGCGGAGCAAACTCTTCTTTCGGAGAATCCCTGGAGCATCTCTGCCATCGTTCTATGGGAGCTCTCTAAACTCATGCAACTCGATCGCATTCATCTCGACTTCGAACAGCCCAAGGTCCAGCGCACTTTAAGGCGCATCCACACTTGGCCCCTGACGTTGGAAATTTGTCGGCAGAGCTGCCGTCTAGATATCAGCAGCGACCCCGCCGACAAGCTCATCGCCGCGACGAGTGTCGTCGAGAACATTCCTCTCGTGACTCGTGACGGCACACTTCTGGGCTCGGAGATGATTCCGTTCCCGACGACATAGATGGCGCGGGTGCACGGTCCGCTTTGGCGGCCCGAGCCGTCGCTCGGCTGTTTCCCACTACGTGCACACATGTGCACAGGTTATAGAATTACTCTCCATCTCGGCGATGATCTGAACGCGGCATCCACCACGGCTCTCGCGGAGGACAAACCAAGATTGCCGCGCTAGCACGCGGGCTCGGCGTCAAGCTCGAAAGCTTATCGATCGCGGCAAAGGGATACATCGTCTCTCTCAGACCCTAGCGGCCGCACCGCGCCTTCTGGCAAACGTCTCACCAGACACGATCCGTCCGTCGTTGCGTGATGCACACCGCTCGCGTATCGTGTGGAAACGTTTACTCGCCGATCTTCCATCCGACTAGCCGTGGCTTTGATGTTTGTGGTCCCATCGACCCTCTTCGGCCAGGCGTTCGACCTCGAGCGCGTCCTCGTAGCGGACTTCTTCCTGATATTCGAGCTCGATCCGAACCTCCTCCAGAGGCCCGATATGGGCGACCGACACCGTGAAAATGTTCGGCCTCTCTTGCTCGAGCAGAGAGGCTTTCTTCCCTTCCCGTTTGGCCTTTTCATAGGTCCGGCGCGCTTGGGTTTTTTCCTGAATCTGTCCTTCGATGACGCGCTCCCCAACCTTCATGCGCATCGTGTCCACGGCAGCCCGTTCAGGGAGCGGAAAGACGTAGACGCCCTCGACCCACTCTTCCGACGGGTTGCGAAAGAGCTGCACGACGCGGGTGCGCCCCACGAGGCCGGTGACGCGTATCCGTACCTTCGTTTCGACGGTCGGAGCCTCGACATAGCCTCGGTCAAAGTCTGAGCGGAGCAGGAGGCTCCCAATCTTCATATCGGCTGGAGTGACGACTTGGGATCGCGGTCGCCACGCTTGGCTTTCAATCGCTGGCGCCAGAAAAGCCAGCACGATCAGGAAAGATTTCGTCTTCGTCGGCATTGTGGTCCTCCCCCTGCGGTTCATGCTTCTATTTGAGCATTCCGATAGGTGCAGCTCGCGACGGCATCGAGGCGAGACAGTAAAACAATGTGGCAATCCTGTGTTGCGGGTAGCCGCGGTCGATCTCATGCGCTACATTGGAGCTACATGAACAAAAACACGGGCTCGGTTGCCGTCATCGACGACGAAGAGAACATTCGCGAGACGGTCGCCTACGCACTCCGCCGAGAGGGCTACCACGTGGATCTCTACACGGATGGCCTGAACGCTTGGGAGCAGCTCGAGAACGGGCTCCCCGATCTCTGTGTGCTCGACATTCTGATGCCGCGCATGGACGGGCTCGAGCTCTGCCGCAAGCTGCGCGGCAAGTCGGAGATGCTCCCCATCATCTTCTTGACCTCGAAAGACGAGGAGTTCGACCGCGTGCTCGGGCTCGAGCTCGGCGCCGACGACTATTTGTGCAAGCCTTTCGCGATGCGCGAGCTCGTCGCGCGCATCAAAGTCCTCTTCCGCCGGCTTGCGCTCTCGGGTGCCGGCGCCGCCACCGACCCCGAGGAACGTCTGAGCCTCGGGCCGCTCACGCTCGATATGGGCCGCTATCAAGCGACATGGAGAGGCGAGCCTCTCACACTCACCGTCACCGAGTTCATGCTGCTCCATGCCCTCGCACGCCGGCCCGGCCACGTCAAGTCTCGAGCCCGGCTCATGGAAGAGTGCTGCCCGCACGACGCCTATGTCAGCGAACGGACGATTGACAGCCACGTGAAGAGACTTCGCAAGAAGTTCGCCCAAATCGATGACGGTTTCAGTGAGATCGACACGATCTACGGGCTAGGCTACCGCTATCGTGAGTGCGAATCCTGAAAGTGCTTTGACCAGCTTGCGCCGCTTTCTCTCGCGGATCTCGATACGCCTTCTAGCCTTCAACGTCCTTCTCGTTTTTCTCCCGGTCGCCGGCGTGTCCTATCTCGCCATTTACGAGAGGCAGCTATTGAGAGCTCAGGAGCGCTCGATGGTGCAGCAGGGCCGCGTGCTCGCGGCAGCGCTCTCGGGGCGCGATGGGCTCGACGCAACGCTCGTCGAGCCCATCCTCATCCGCCTCAGGCAGCGCACCTCATCGCGCCTCCGCGTGATCGGTCCGGACCGTCGGCTCGTCTCGGACACTAGCCAGCTCGGGCCGCGGCGGGAGCCCAAAACACTCGCCGACTCTTTCGACGACGAGAGCTTGCGCACGAGCTGGCTCTACCAGCTCGGCTCGTCACTCTTCCGCCTCGGGGACTACGTCGTGAGCGGACCCCGGCCGGATATCGGTGAAGAGTTCTACTGGGCTGAGCGCCCGTTCGACGGCGCCGAAGTAAAACTCGCTCTGAAAGGCCAATACGGCGCGGCCACCCGTGTGACAACGGGAGGCCAGCGCTCGGTCACGCTCTACAGCGCCCTTCCGATCGAGAACGATGGCGAGGTCGTGGGCGCCGTGCTCGTCTCGCGCTCGACCTTTCACATTCTGCAAGACCTCTACGAAGTCCGGCTCGCGATCTTTCGGGTTCTTCTCGTCGCCGTCGGCGTGGCCGCCGTCCTTAGCCTTCTTGTCTCGACGACCATATCGAGGCCGCTGAAGCGACTGCGGGCACAAGCGCAGGCGATCGTCGATCGACGCGGCCGGCTGAGAGGACGTTTTCGCGGATTGGAGCGCCTCGACGAGATTGGCGATTTGAGCCGTGCTCTTTCCGAGCTCTCGTCGCGGCTCGAAGAGCGCATGCGTTTCATCGAGTCTTTCGCGGCCGACGTCTCCCACGAGTTCAGGAATCCTCTCGCGTCGATGCGCTCCGCCGCGGAGATGCTCGCCGAAGTCGAAGACCCCGAAGAGCGCGCGCGTTTTGCCCGCATCGTCGAGAGCGACATCGCGCGGCTCGAAAAGCTCCTCTCCGAGGTACGGGAGGTGACCCTTCTCGACGGGACGGGTACGGGAGGCGATGACGAAGACGAAGAGCCGGGCCCGGTAGACCTCAACGCTGTTCTACGCGGCGTGGCTGCACGGGAGCGCTACCGGAGCCTCGAGCTCGAGCTCGAGCTCAGCGACGGGGAGCTCAACGTGACCGCCGGGCCCGATCGCATGGCACGCGTGTTCGAGAACCTCATCGACAACGCAGCCGACTTTTCGAGCGAAGGGCACGTGCGCGTGAGCTCGAGAGCCAATGGTCGCGAGGCCGTGGTGCGCGTTGAAGATGACGGCCCGGGTATTCCGGAAGAGCACGCGGAGCGCGTCTTCGACCGCTTCTTCAGCTACCGGACGGATGCGAGCCGCCGCGGAGATCATACGGGGCTAGGGCTAGCGATCGTCAAAGCCATCCTGGAGCGTCGGGGCGGGTCCATCCGCGCCCAGGCGTCGTCTCTCGGCGGGGCGGGTTTCGAAGTGCGCCTTCGCCTCAGCTAGCCCAGCTCAGACCCGAGCGCCGAGAAGGCGCGCCGGCAGAAGCTCGATAGCCCGTAGAAGCTCGAAAACCCCGCCGACCGCAATACCAACGAGCCTGAACGGCAGCGTAAGCAGCCACACAATCGGGTAGAGGACGATCGCGAAGAGCGCGAGCGGCCAGCAAAGGATGAACAAGAGCAACCAAAGCAAGAATTTGGTCATACAGCTAGGTCTACGAGTGAACCGCGCGAGAGGTTCAACAGTTTTCGGCTGTGTTCGGTCACGAACGAGATCCAGAAGTTTCTGTATCCGAGCACTAGCGCCGCACAAAGAGGGTCCATGCTGATTTTAGCGGTGGGCGCCTCCTCACAGCCACAGAAGCGCTCTCGGCCGGCATAGTCGACGAGATCGGATCGTTCGAATTCACCGTTTCGAGGGCCCCCGGCGTGAAGCCGATCGGAAACTTTCGCGTCGAGCTCGAATGGCGCCGCCTCAGGATAGTGGTGCACGCGGCGGGGGAAGATGCGAAAGAGCGCGCTCGTGCGACAAGCCGTCTGCTTGAATTGAAGCGCAGTACGGCTAGCGAGACGAGACGAAGCTGCGACGTTTTGCGCGGCTTGCGGCACCGTCTCGGCCACGCAACGACCGACATCACGAACGATATAGCACTGAGTTGCCAGAAGTTCCCGCGTTCCCGCACGGTGACACGGTTGTAACTTCCACGTCGAACCGTTAAATTCCCTCGATTTCTCTCGCTCCAGGAACGCGCCTCGCCCACTACGAGATCCTCGAAGCCATCGGCAAAGGCGGGAGGGGAGAGGTCTACCGAGCGAGAGACGGAAAGCTTGGCCGCGATGTCGCAATCAAAGTCTTGCCGGAAGAGTTCGCCGAGAACGAAGAACGTCTAGCTCGATTCAAGCGAGAGGCCAAGGTCCTAGGTCTCTCAATCATCCGAACATCGCGTCGATCTACGGCCTGGAGCAGTCGGGGAACATTCATTACCTCGTTCTCGAACTGGTTTCCGGCGAGACCCTGGCAGAACGAATCTCCCTAGGTCCCATTCCATTAGAAGAAGCTCTCAACATCGCCACCCAGATGGCCGAAGCCCTAGAGGAGGCACACGAACAAGGCATCGTTCACCGAGACTTGAAACCGGCGAACGTCAAGCAGACCGAGGACGGCCAGATCAAAGTTCTGGATTACGGTTTAGCGAAAGTCTTCCAGGAGGAAACGACCCAGGCTGATAGCTCGATGTCACCGACGCTTACGCGAGATGCGACTCGGGTTGGAGTGATTCTTGGGACCGCTGCCTACATGAGCCCCGAGCAAGCACGCGGCAAGGCGGTGGACAGGCGAACGGACATCTGGGCTTTCGGAGTCGTCCTGTTCGAGATGCTAACGGGAACGAAGCCGTTCCCCGGTGACGACATCTCACAGACTCTGGCGCGGGTGATAGACCGGGAGCCAGATTGGAATGCACTGCCCGCGACCGTATCGCCGAGTCTAGCGACCTACTTGCGACGTTGCCTCCAGAAAGACCCACGTCAGCGAGTGCAGGCCATCGGCGACATGCGGCTTGCCATGGAAGGAGCGTTCGAGACCACCGCTACACGGCAAGGCGGCGCTGTCTCCCCTCAACTCATTAGCGCCAGGAACTCCTTCTCTGTCAACACTTCGACCCCGAGCTCCTTCGCTTTCTCCGCTTTCGAGCCGGCCTTATCTCCGACGACGACGAAGCTCGTGTTCGTAAAAAGCCCTATCTCCCCGTGCTGCTCTGTTCGGCCAGTGTTGAAAAGCCCCGCCAAATACGGGTTTTCGTGTTGGCCTGTCCGGCGCGTATTGGCTCGTTATGGGCCGTTCGTTAGCAAAGCGTTAGCAAGAATCAGCTCACCGTCCGAGGCGTCATGGAGGCGAAAGCGCTCTATGAGCCCCCGTTCAGCAACGTGCACGCCGGGGAGCCGGAGGCACTTTTTGGCGGGAAAGAGAATGTGGTGGAGGGGATCTTCGAGAAGTTGAAGGCGATGGACTCGGGGTTGACGGTGAAGGCTGGCTAATGAAAGGAAGGGCCACGAGGAGGCTGTGAGTGAGTGATATTGACAGCAGTGTGAAAAGCATCGACGGTCGCGCTCGCACAGTCCGGGAGCTATTGGACAAAGCGAAGTACTCGATTGACTTCTACCAGCGCGAGTACGCATGGCAGGAACGACAAGTCCGGGAGCTGATCGACGACCTGACTGGCAAGTTTCTCGACTCCTACGATCCTGGTCATTCGCGCCACGAAGTCGAAGGCTACGGGCACTACTTCTTGGGCTCCGTTGTCATCAGCCATAAACGCGGCAAGGTGTTGTCACGGCGGAGAAGAAGTTCCGGCGAATCAAAGGCTATCGCCATATGGGTGCTCTCGTTCACGCCCTTAGAAGCAAACAGAAATCTCTTGACAGCGATGCGTTTGCTGCCTGAGAGTATTCACTGGTGCCGCCGCTACCCGACCAAATTCAACAGCGGCCGGGACATCCCCTTGCCCCAGGGCCCCGTCTGTAGTTCAATGCGGCGCGGGCACATCCAAATCTATTCAAGAAGGAGAAACTCATGCGATCACTACAATAGAGCATGTGTCGGAAAGTTAAGCTCTGCGCATCGCGCCTCAAAACGCGGACTTGTATTACTGCCAGGGCCTCTACTACAAGTCCTTCGGCATGAATTCCCGTGCCTCCGCCGCCTTCCGAGCGGCCTTGCGGATTGCGCCGGATCATCGAGTCACGCAGAGACTTCTCTTCGGGGAACGCGGAGCGCGAAAATCTCTCGGGGCTCGACTCAAAAGCCTCCTTGGCCGATCCTGATCGAAGCACCGCCGAGCTCTCCTGTCTCTCACCATGAATAGATAGTCCAGGCGAGCCGCCGGTTGCGAAGGCCGTGTTCCGATGCTCTCGAGGAGAAATTGGCTTCAGCTAGCCGTCCCACGGACTGATCCTCGGGATAGAAATGCCTACCTGTCCAATCACCTCCGGCTCGCTCGGCCTATGCTATGCTCCCGTGGCGTCCTTGTGATGACCGGTCACTGAGCGGCAAAGCAATCTCTTTTGTGCTCGACGAAATTGACGACGTGAACGCCCGGCGCGACACTCAACGATGACGACGCGAGATGGGGCCGACTGATTGTGAGTCGAGCTCGTTTCCAAGGTGCCTTGAAGATCGCCGTCCCCGTCGTTCTCTTGGCTTGCAGCCTCTGGAGCCAACTCCACTACCTCACCAACTACCGCCAGCCTCTTGTCTTCGGCGACGCCGGAGCCCATTATGATATGGCGAAGCGTTGGTGGGCGAGCGCCGAGGAGGCGCTGACGGAGGGGTATCCGCTGCGCCGAAAAGCCTATCGCCGGCTGGGTAGGCTGTCCTACTTCGCGGCCTCCGGTGTCTTGTACGGCGGTCTCGACGCTTTGCTCCAGGGCGGGCCCGAGGCGATCTATCGAGTCCACGCGTTCTTGGGCGCGGCTACGGGGCTACTGCTCTTTCTGCTCGTTTACCGCTTGACGGCGTCCGTTGGCGCGGCCGCTTTCGCCCAAGCGGCGTCGATTTTCTATGTCAGCTTCACCGTGATCTCGGGGTTGCTGTTGCCGGAGCCTACGATCCTGTTTTTTCTCACCGCCGCGGCTGTCCTCCTAGTCGAGGCGCGACATCGAGACAGCGGCTTGGCCTATGCCTTGTGTGGTCTCGTGCTCGGAGTCGGGCTCCTCATCAGACCCCAAAGCGCGAGCTACCTTTTTGTCCTGATCTGGGGCCTTTTGTTCTTGACCGCCGTCGTCGCCAAAACGAAGCGACGCGCAATCGTCGCGATCGCAAGTGGCTTTGTCGTCACCAGCCTGGCCTGGGGCGCGATCTCCTGGACCAACCAGGGCGAAGCCGAGCATATTTCGCTTCGATACGGGTTGTGGTCGTTCGCTCCGCCATACGAGGTCGGCTTTTGGGTGTGGATGGATACCGATGGTTGGGCCGGTGCCGATGTCAAAGGAGAATACGTTGAGTCTTACGACCAAGCTGTCGCCGCCGATCCGACCTTGTTGAAAGATGGGTTTCGGAGAAAGCTGTTCACCATCGAACACGTCCTGTCGCGGCCGATGGACTCGCTTCGAGCGGTCATCGTGAACATGAATCGGTTCCTGAGCTTGCCGAACAATCCCTACAAAAAGGACTATCTACTTTCTCTTCCCGTTCACGACGCGTTCCATCGGAGCTTGGTTTTCCTCGCGTTTTGTTTTCTGCCGGTCGCGATTTATCGGGTCCGGGAGGTCTTACCACTCTACGTGTTTCCCATCTGCTTGACGTTTCTCTATCCGCTCTACCACGTTTTCGGGAGGTACAACCTACCGATGATGCCTTTCGTGATCGCCATCGCCGCATGCTCGGTCCACTGGACGGGAAACAAGCTCCTCACCTCCACCGAGGACGCGAAGCGCGCTCGCCTGCCCGCGGGCATCGCCGGGGCTTGCCTGGTCGCAATGCTCTTGTTCTCGCCTGGGGTTTCTTGGCCGTTGCAGCTCGATGCGCGGTTGATTCTCACGTTTCGCCTGATGCTCGGCGCGGGTCTGGTGTTTTCTTTCTTGGCCTTTTTCGTCGCGCTCGCCCGAGTTAGAGGCGCCCAAAAGCTCGCCTTTCTCGGCACCGGTGTGCTTCTTTTCGGCCCTTTTGCAGTCGCGGAGGTGCGCGATTTCAAGTGGCGTGAGTTTGGAGTCGATCTGAGCCAAAAAAGCGTAGTCCAGGAGATCGAGATTAGTGACGAATCGAGGCGAGCGATACGGGCTTGTCGAGAATCCTTTCTTTTGTTCGACATGGTCGCGAGCGGTGGAGAGGTCTCAGGACTCGAGGTCGAGGTGAATCAAGTGCACTACGTAGGAGACGACCTCTTCCCCACCATGCCGCGATTCGGTTCAGCCACCGTGGCGGGAGGGATCGAGCCCGCGAGCGTTCATCAGTGGTGGGCGCTGCCGGTTCGCCCCGAGATTTTGAAATCCGACACCGTCCGAATCGAGCTTAGCTGGACGGGCTCGTATAGGGACTCCCCCTATCTTTTCGGCGATTTGCCGGGGGTGGCGTCGAGCGGCGTCTACGATGGTCCCTCTTTTGGATCGCATGACAAGGTGTCGAGCTACAAGCTGCGACACGAGCAAGAGTATCGACTTCGCGAACGGGTGATTTTGAACAGCCGGAACACCCGGAGCTTCCTCGACGGGCGCGCGATTGCCGGCACGTGGCGGGTTCGCCTGATTTGTCTCGATTCCGAGCTCGGTGGGACCAGGTGGGCGAGTGCTCCGGTGACGGTGACCGAGCCAGGTCCAATTGATCTGACGTTCAAAGCGCGCTCGGGTCACCGCGGAGGAGCCGAGCTCCTGGTATGCGACCAAGCGATTCCTTTCGAGCTGGGCCATCCCGGTCCAAAACCCTTCAGCAAAGCTGGAGTCTCTCTTGCCGTCTCAGTCGAGGACGGACGGGAAGATGAAATCGTTGGGAGCTATCGACTCACACTTCCCGTCTCTTGTGTAACCCCAGGAGAGAGGGTCCAGCTGGAGCTTCGTTTTTTGGGGGAAATGGGATGGCTACCGAAACACTTCGCGCCGTCTCGCCCGGACGAGCTTCCTGCAGACACGATCTCCGGATGCGAACAGATTCTGAAGTCCGCTCCCTATCGGGGCTGGACGGTTGCGACTGCCTACTGACTATTGACTAGCCAGGTAAACCTGAAAGCTGGAGGAGCAGGAACCAACGCAAAGGCGCAAAGCTGCGAAGGCGCAAAGGAAACGGAGGCGGATTGACCTTATCCGCCGGGGCCTCGCGTCGTTGCATTCCTTGGGGCCCGGGGTCCCGATCGGGACGCCTTCTTCGCGTCTTGGCGTCTTGGCGGTGTTTTTTTTTGAAATTGAGACAGACTCGTGCCCAGAGAAAAGTGTAAACGGAATTCGCACTTTTGACCAGTTAGGGCTAGTGCCCTGTATCAGAAATTGCTCACTAAACACGTCGGCATATGATCAATGCCTAAACGGCAAACATAGCCAGGCCGAAGGCCGAACTGACCAAGAAGGGGACAGTCGTCGTGAGGAGGCGCCTCAGCCGAAAACATGAAAATGTTCTCTGTTGGCACCGCCTTCGGGGCCTTCTTTTTGCCACAGAGCCACAGAGCCACAGAGCCACAGAGCCACAGAGCCACAGAGCCACAGAGCCACAGAGATTGAAGAGGTCTCTTCGTTCACAGCGGAGGCAAATTGCGCTTCGAGGACCAGAGCGATCGCGACGGCGTGGAGTTGTGACTTGGTTGCTGCTAGCTGCGTCGGACACAGAGGAAAAACGAGAGCACCGAGCGAGCATCGCAAGCTTCACTGCGCACCCGGGAGTCAAACGAACTCGGTGAGCTCTTCTCCCTCTGTGACCGATGTCGCTTAGCAGCGACACCGCCGCAGAGTCGGCACGATCGGACATCCCCGCCGACCCTCTTGTTTTCTCTGTGGCTCTGTGCCTCTGTGGCCAATGTTAACTACCGAGGCGTAGCCGCACCGGTGCTCTCGATTAACTCTATTTTCGTAGCAGGTCTTTCTCGATTCATTCGGTTGGAAAAAAAGGTACCTGTCCCCATTTTTTCCTTTCCAGCGAACCTTGACCATGCACGCGAACTCAGACTTTTGGTAGTAATCAAAGATCCAGGAGACTAGTGATTACCGAGATGGAACGGTGAGGTCACGGTCCTCGGAAATCGTGGTAGCTCATCAGCTCGATCCCTCGCTCACGGAGCAGCTCAGGCAAGGCGGGGTCGAGAAGTGCCGCAAGCTCGGAATCCCATTCGTAGCCCCAGCTGTAGTGTTTCGCAAGCTCGGCTCGAGACGTTCCCGGGTGACAGTTGAGCTCGGTGACGCCGGGAGGAACAACGGCCAGAGCCCGCTCCAAGCTCTCCCGGTTCAGTCGCCCTCGATCACGGAGCCCTATGGCCCAGTCGGGTGTGCGAAGCCCGTGTTCTCGAAGCTGCCGCTGAGCGCGGCGGCTCGCCAGATCGAGCGCCGCAACTGCAGGAGACCAATACGACTCCGCGACTCTGCCCGCTCGCACGTTGCGGATATCGTATTCCGTGGCCAAACGCTCGACGATTCCGAGCAGGCCGGGAAAAAGATGAACGTGTTGGTGGCTGTCCAAGTGAGAGGGCTGGATTCCCGCGTCGAGCGTATGCTCGATCTGGTGGCGAAGCTCGGCCTCGACCTCGCTGAGACGGATCCTTCCCAGGATGAGCGCGCCGAGCAGACGCTGGTAATTCGACGGGAATCGGCCCCGGCTGTCGACGAGCGACGGAAGCTTCGCTTGCGGGAGCAAGGGCTTTTCCTCAACCAGCGTGAGGTGGATTCCCACCGCGAGCCTTGGGTTCTCGGCAGCTACCGCCACCGCGTCCTCGAACGCTCGACCGCCGGGAATGAGCGAGCATGAGGTCACCGTGCCCGCTCGATGAGCGAGACGAATCGCCTGATTGACCGAGGGATGGAGTCCAAGGTCGTCGGCGCAAACGATCAATCGACGTCGTTCACCCGGCATATATAGAGTATGTGGGGGCTCGAGTAGCCCGAGTGCAGATGCTCTCTCTCGAAACGAAATCCCGCGTCCTCGAGAATCGCCGAAATCTCGCTTCGCGAGGGGTAGCAAGTGTTTTCCCCTTTGGTCCAGCCAAAGAGCTTGACCGCAAGCACCTCCTGAAGCCGCATCTTGAGAAACTTCCAGCGCGGTCGGTGGTCCATTTCCTTCAACAGCAACACACCGCCGCGGTTGAGTGTCTGTTGGCATCGAACCAAGAATGGTTTCCAACGTTCCAACGGAAAGAGGTAGAGCACGTCGATCAGGGTGACGGCGTCGAACGCACCCGCCCCCTCGGGCAGATCCCCGCCCAAGCGGAACTGAACCCGCGGACCCAACGAGCTCAGGCATCGTTCGGCTACTTTGATTTTGGCCTCATCATGTTCCACCGCCAGGATGTCCACGTTCGATTCCGAAGCCATCATGGCGGTGAAATGCCCGTGTCCGCAGCCGAAGTCCAGCACCCGCCCGCTCGGCGGCAGGTAGGGAAGTAGTCGGTGGAACGGGCAGCTCTGAAGACGGAGAAAAATGTGAAGTTTATGGCGCCACCCAAGCTCGGAAAAAAAACCACGGGTGGCGAGCTGAGTCGTCATTGCGTTTAACTCACGCGGCCTATTTGGCTCCCGAGCTCGACGAGCTCCTTCACCAGTTTCACGATCACCGAAGGCCGTGCCAAGGTGGACGTGCCGTGAATTCGAGGAAAATAGTCTACACCCATCTGGACGATGTGAAAGTTCGCTTTTCTTGCCCTCAGGAGCAGCTCGGCGTCGATGAAGCTGCCCTCGGACTTGAGCTCGATTGTCTCCAAAACGGCCCGGCGCATGAGCTTGAACGAAAAATTGACGTCTTTGACTCTCAGTCCAAAAGCGACACGAATGACGAGGTTGTAAACGAAAGAGTAGAAAGACCGAAGTGTTCCCTCGGACGTCCGGTCGATTCGAAATGCCGAAACGATATCGGCGCCCGTCAAGCTGAGAATGCGTAGAGCGCGGCCGATCTCTTCGAAGTCGAATGGCAGATCGGCATCGCTGTACAAAACGAAATCTTTCGTTGCCGCTTGAAAGCCTGCCCGAAGCGAACGTCCCAGCTTTACGTTTTTCTCGTTGTGAATGACTTGGATTCGCTCGTCGGACGCCGCGAGCTCGTCCGCGATCCTCCCGCTGTCATCGGTGGAGCAGTCATTCACGATGACGATTTGATGATCGGAGCATGTTCTTTCCAGCGACTCGGTCGCTACCTCGATGACATGTCGGATGCCGCCTTCCTCGTTGTACATTGGAATTACGAGAGACAGACCACTCATCGGTTTCTCAGAAACGGGCACTGGTCGAGACTCAAGGATGAGGTGGCGCTTTGCGCCATTCGAACCACATCGGCGTGGAGAGTAGCGGAGGAACCAGCTTGAGCAGCCGGTCCGCGCCGAAGAGATTGAGAACTTTGGAGACGAAGGAAACGAGACCGCGCTGCCTTTCCCGGAACTCTGAGTCATGTCGCAAGCGTGTGAACGCCTCATACAACGTACCGCTACGGAAAGTAATGTGGCTCTTCTCGCGGCGAGCGCAGCGCGCCGCGAGCGGCAAGGTCACGAAGTTGATTGAACGCCAGAGCTCTTGGCGAACAATTGTGCCGGGCAGGACGAATTTTGTGAAGCGCGGGAAGAAGGGCACGAGGGGAATTCGATAGTGCGGCTCATAGCTCACAACGTAGTTCGGGCAAAAGTGCACCATCATGCCATCTTCGTTCAGCAGCTGATTCATTTTGGACAGGCACGATGAGACCTCGCCGACGTGCTCCATGACATGGATCGAGAAAATGAAGTCAAAGGTACCGTGGCGAGCCGGGTCCAGCTCTTCGATTCCAATGGGCAGATACCGATCCGCTGGGGTACCCAGATACTCCGATAGGGCAAGCGATAGCTCGCGGTGCTCGGAGAAACCGATGGCGGCGGGCTCCGAGGAAACTACGTCCAAACCACGACTTCTCAGATAAGAGCTCAACAAGCCAGCGCCGGCCCCGACTTCAAGGATGCGCCGGTGATCGAGGTCGTACTCCTTCAAAATCCCGAGCCCGAACCGGGCTTCCGCGAGTAGGGTCTGTAGTTTCGTTTGAAAACCGGGTTCGGCCATTCCGCTACGCGCGGTGGCGAGTTTGATGAAACGGGGACTCTGGATATCCTGCGCGAAGTGCTCGAAGCCGTTTCCGAGGTTGGTTCCAGCTGAAGTTGCGGTCGCGAAGATCATCTCTCGTTTTCGGCTCTGAGCTCTCCACCGATAGGACCTACAAACGTTCAATCGAGAGGTGCTGCGAGCAGGTCGAGGTCATAATAGCCTAATCCTTGGGCACCAGACAAACGCGCGGCGATAGCTCGAGCAGCAGGCTGCTGAAGAACTCGAGCTCGAGCCCCACGCTGCGCGAGCGGAGCCGGCACGGCGTGAATGCGCCGACGGAAGGTAGCTACGTCGGACACGGTGGCATCCACCTGTGGGCCCCCCGGAAGACGTCTGCGACATCTCCGATGTGCCAAGCCGCACAGGGCAAATGGCCGGACGGGTCGACTCAGCGATCGACTCTTCGCGAAAACGCGGAATTAGCTCAAAACGGCGGGGCGTCGTCGTCCTCAGTCTCCGGGTCGTCGGGAAGCTCGCCGATATCCTTCAACACCGATTCGATCTGTTCGACTTATAGCCTCTTGCTTTTTCGTTGGCGTCGCACAAGGCCGTTGGTGAAGTCTTTCCGGCGATTTTGAAGGCGGACTTTGGTGCAAAGAGTGTAGGAGGTATGAGGCTCGTGGGATTCAGGCTTCGCTACTTGTTGTCCTATTCAACTATTAAATCACGAAGTTATTGAAGCGTAAGCCTTATTGGTCATATGATCTCATCAACTCCATTCTCCCTGGAGAGATCATCTTCCACTACTACCTGCCTAAGAAGCTATTCATAGGTGCTTCGGTGGCTGGAGGCCCCCTACGGCTCCCGGAGCGCGGCCAGAGGATCGTTACGGGTTCTCGCTGTTCTTGATAGAATCCCGGGACGGCGGCATGGCGATCCCGCAGCATGGAAACAGATCGTTAGCGTCCGTTCGTGCGCGCTACGGCGTTTTTGACCGAGAGATGACGACACAGAGCTTGGGTTTCGCCCTGAATCCGCCGTTTTACCTGTTGCTCCTGTTGGCGTTGCTTGTAGGCCGCCAAGGGTCGGCGACTCCGACGTTCCGCCTTCACGAGCGCGTCTCGGACGCCGATCTCGAATCGACGTCCGGGACGTATGCAAGCTTCGTCGAGAGCCCCAGCCTCTCCGGGCAGGTCGAGTTGTCCGGAGTCGCGAAGGAATCCGTGCTCCCTCCTTTTCCAGCCCGGATCACGTTCGAGCTCGAGCTCCCGCCGTCTGCCTTCCTTTCCGTGGATCTCGCCCTTGTCGTTATACAGAGAGTCACGCGAGCGCGCGTCGTCTACGCCGTGGAGATTGCCGACGTTGATGGAGCACCGATCACAGCTCTTACGGAGACGCTCGAGCTGCGTCATGCGAACGTTTGGCATCCGCAAGAGATCGATCTGACACGCTGGTCCGGGCGTCTGGTTCGATTGACGCTCGTCACCCGAACGAGTGCCGGGTCGCACAACGTGCTGTGGGCCGATCGCGTTCAAACGGTCTGGGGGGACGCCATGATCGAGAGCCGCCCGTGGCGGCACGCCGTGAGCACCGTCGACCTATGGGCGGCGCGTTTGGAGACTTGGGCAACGATGACTGCCGCCGAGTTCGGGCTCGAGCAGGAAACGCATACGAGCGGGCGTCGCTTCATCGCGAGTCTGTTTTTGGGAGGGATTCTGACTCTCTTCGTGCGAGGGCTGTATCGCCGATTCGGCAACTCGCCCTCCGATCCGGAGACATTCGCTGGCATGTTTCCTGTGTTGACCCTTACCACACTGTTCGTGATCTACATCGTGCAGTCGTCTTTGGCGCTCTCGCTGGGTTTAATCGGGGCACTTTCGATCGTACGCTTCCGTGCCGCGATCAAGAGCCCGCACGAGCTGGTGTACGTTTTCTTTTGTGTCTCCATCGGCATCGCTCTCGGAGCCGATCGTTTTCTGCTCGGCGCCGTTTCCGTTCTCGTGATCTCCATCTTCATTTACTTCACGAGTCGTTCCCGAGGAATGGGGCAATCGCACCGTTGGCTTCTCACCGTGTCCGGAGCTCGCGAACGCTTTTTCCCCGATAACGGCCCGAGTGCGCTCGATGAGGTGACAACGTTTCTCGGCGCGTCTACGATTCGACGCCTCGATCACCATGACGACGACGTCGAACTGCACGCCATCGTGACGGTGCCAAAGAACGAGGTATCGTCCAGACTATCGGAGCTTTCGAGCCGGCTGCCGGGGTTAGACATTTCCTACGTCGGCGTCGATGAGCTCCTCTAGCACGACCGCCGATGTGGCAAGCCGCCCCCGTGGACGGTTCCGTCGAACGGATCCGCTCAGTGGGACGCCGAGCGCGAATCGCCGGCGCGAGGTCAAGTTCGCCCTCCCCAGTGGAGATGCGCAGACGCTCGGCTCGGTTCTGGAAGCCAATTGTCGCCGAGTCCAGTATGGCGGCGCTTCTTCCTTGGTGAAGAGCATCTATTTCGACGACTTTCAGATGAGCGCCTACAGCGAAAGTCTCGAGGGCGTCGGCATCAGGGCAAAGGTTCGGTTACGCTGGTACGGTGACGACGAGCGCAGCCTTTTCTTCGAAGTGAAACGCCGAATCGGTCGCGCGGTGGAGAAAGTACGAGTACCGATCGACTCGGATTCGGATTTGACCGCAATGCATTTCCCAACGATTGATCGCGGGCTCCGTTCGATCCTCCCGCGGACTCTTGCACAGACGCTGACGGTCTATTCCGAGCCGATTCTCATTGTGAGCTACACGCGCCACTACTTCGAAGCGTACGACGCTCCTCTGCGCATCACCGTCGATACCGACATCCAGTGCTACGATCAGCGGGATCATCGCCGGCCCAACTTGAGGTTTGGGCGTCCCCTTGCCGGGTTGGTGGTTCTCGAGGGCAAGATGCCGGTGCGGCTCGAGGTGGCGTTGCCGCCCCTCCTCTACCCGCTACGGCCCATTGTGACCCGCTCCTCGAAATACGTCATGGCTTGCGACGCCCTGGGTCTCGTGCGCTGACGAACCAGGGCGGGCGCTATACGAGCGGATCGAGGTTGACGTAGGCCACTTGGAATTGTGGCAGCTTTCCGTGCAGCTCCGAGACCAGAGCCGTCGCTTCCTTCGGGGTCTTCAACGAGACAGCCGCCCGAAACTGGACTTGTCCGTCTTCGAGACTGAGCCGCTGCACGCTCACCTTCCCGGCAAGCTCCTCGATGAGGTCCACCACCTGACTCTCTTCGTCGAAGAATCGCTTGGCGTCGCCCGTTACCGTCAATAATAGATTGTGCACAGTGCGTCTTCGGCTCAGGTAGTGACGGGCTATGATGAGAGCGGAGATCACGATCACCGCTACGACAGTCAAAAGACGGCGGTCCGCCCCCAACCCGAGGCCGATTCCGATACACAGAAAGAGATAGGTGAGCTCCTCGGCGCTCTTGATCGCGGTACGAAAGCGAACGATCGACAGAGCCCCGACGAGGCCGAGAGACAGTGTCAACGAGGATTTCACGACGTAGATGATGACGACTGTGATGAGCGTCAACATCGGGAAGACGTTGGCGAAGTCCTCGCGGTTCATGATCGTCGAGCCGAAACGCGTGTAGAGCTCGCGAACATAGATGGCGAGCGCACCGCCGATGCACATATTGACGACGCACCGGAAGACCAAGCCCGCTTCCGGATTGAGCTCAGCGAACCAACTCTCGAGACCTGACAGTTTTCCTCCTCGCGAGAAACGTCTATACTTCCGAATGTTATTCGAAACGCGTTCGTGGCGCAAAACGGTCACTCACGGGGCGCAGGCTCCCGTCGCGACCATCGAAAGGCCGATGTGAACGAGCACCCTGAGCCCGTGTTCGTCGAGTGAGATCGATTCAACATGTGGCGCATCATTGTCGCGGTTTCGTGGGTCGCGGTTTTGTGGCTAATCTTTGCCGGCGTTGGTTGCCGCCCTCCAGAGCCGAAAGAGCATGACACGATTTACTTGCTCGATTTTGTGGAGCGCGCGACGCCCGGTCTCAGCGACCTGTCGGCCGGACGCCCCGCGCGCCGGCTCTTGGCCTTTTCTGGTGAGAAGACTGAGGCGATAACCTTTCCCATTGGCTCCAAACTCTCAGTTCCGGTAGAGATTCGACCCGGCACGATTTTGCACTTTTCCCTGGCACTTGTCTCGAGAATCAGCGAGGGCGAGGGTGTCGAGTTCCGCCTTTACGTCGAGGCCGGTGGAACGCGCGCTCGTGCGTTCAGCGAGGTTCTCACGTCGGATGCGTTCGAGCGGTGGAGCCTTCGCCGCGCGGACTTGACCGGCTGGGGCGGCGTACCGGCAACCCTGGTATTGGAGACGCGGTGGGTCGGCGGAGCTCCGGGCACATCCTTGGCTGTCGTGGGATTCGCGGCGCCGGCCTTCAAAACGGAAATCCATCGAGACACCGCGAGCCGCGGGGTCGCGGTGTTCAACGAGTGGTCTCGCCGCGGACGTTCGAAAGAAACCTTCGAACCCCGCACCGTCGAGGATACCAAGTTCAGCCACGATCGTGGTTTCTACGACCACGCGTTCGAATTGACGATAACGAGCGCGACTCGCGAGGCTACGGTCGTCTACACGACCGATGGGAGTAGCCCCAGCCTCGAGAACGGGAGGCGCGGCAACGCGCTCTTCATCTCTCGAACGACGGTCGTACGCGCCAAGGCCTTCAAAGAAGAGATGACACCGACTAACGTCGATACCCATACGTACCTCTTCCCAGGCACCGTGAGAGAACAGAAGACTCTGCCCTACGATTATCCAGCCCCACCTCCCGAAGGCGTCTCGAGACGCGCAACCTCACTTGCACCTCGTCCGGATCTCGACATCGAGATTGACCCGGACATCGTCGCGAGCGACAACAACGAGGAGTTTGTTGAAGGGTTGACGTCCATCCCAACGCTATCCCTGGTGATGGACGCCGAGCACTTGTTCGACTCGGAGCGGGGTCTCTACTTCGAACGCTTTCCACGTGTAGGTGCCGGCTCGGTAGAGCTCATCTATCCCGCGCGAGAAATGTTCTCCGATTTCGAAGGCTTTCAGATCGATTGTGCCGTCAAACCGCACAGCCGAATGTACGGCGTGCAGACGAAAGGCATCCAAAAACGTTCCCTTCGACTCGTTTTCAGCAAGAGCTATGGACCAGGGAAACTCCGCTATCCGTTGTTCGAGTCCGCCGTTCAGCACGCGGAGTCCGCGGCCAGCGAGTTCGACACAATCGTGTTGAGGGCCGGTGGTCAGGCGAACTGGTCCGGGGACGACGCACCCTTCAGCGCGAGAGCGGTCTATGTACGGGACCAGCACATTCGGGATTCTCAGCACTGGTTGAGCGGACTCTCGGCACACGGGATCTTCGTTCATCTCTATCTGAACGGGATGTACTGGGGCGTTTACAACGCGGTCGAGCGCCCCGATCAGCGATTCTTCGCATCCTATTTCGGGGGCAAGCCTTACACCGATTGGATTTCCGTCAACCGCGCGGGGCGACTCGGAGAGCCGCCGCGGAGCTCAAGGTGGGACGATCTGCATGCATTTGCCCAAGAAAACGACCTCTCGAGCCCCGAGAACTACCAGCACATGAAAACGCTCCTGGATACGTCACGGTTCAGCGACTACATCCTGCTGAACTGGTTTTCTGGAATGGCCGATTGGGGGTTCAACAATTGGTACGCCGGCATCAGGGTCAACCCACCGGGCCCCGCTATGTATTTCTGCTGGGATTCGGAGATGACGTACGGCCTGGTGAATGGCTACGGAGCTCGGGGCGCTTGGGTCGACCCGCATTTTCTCAATCCCGTCGGGACGGCCAGGTTGCATCGACTTTGGCAGGCATTGGAGCGTAGCCCGGAATTCCTCCTGGAGTTCGCCGATAGGGTCTATCGCGCCGGCTACGACGGTGGGCCACTTTCCGATGCCGTGAACCAGGCTAACTTCAGAAGGCTGTCCGATTATGTGGAGACGGCGATGCTCTGCGAGTCAGCACGATGGGGAGACTCGGCAGAGGCGCTGGCGGACGACCCACGCACCAGAGATGGACACTGGGCGCTGGCGCGAGACGACGTTCTTGATCAGATGCAGGGCAACGTCAAGAGGTTCATGGAAGCTCTCCGCGACCACGGTTACTACCCCACGATCGACCCTCCAGCTTTTGAAAGGGTAGACCAGCAACTCGTTATTGCGATGCCCGATGGCGTGGACGCGGTCTTCTTCACCACGGACGGAAGCGATCCTCGAAACCCCCACGCGAATCGATTCACCGAGGCGGCCGTGAGCGTTCCTTTTTCAACTCAGCTCCGTGCACGGGCCCGCCGAGGCAGCGAGTGGAGCGCACTTCATGAATACGGCCTCTGGAAAGTACGACCAGGGTGGTAGCTGGGGCGACTTCAGATGGCGATTGCCCGTGCACGCTTCATCGGTTCGCTCCGGGAGAGGGTTTCAAGGGTTTGGGTATCGGAGGGACAGCAGATCTGCATGGAACCATCGCTAGGCCGGTGGGCCGGGACGCCAGAAGCGGGTCGCCAACGAATCGCAGAGGGCTTCCGGAACTTCACTTGGTCGATTGAGGACTTCATCCTGCACACCGCAGCCCGACGCTTTCTCTGTGCTCCTGGACAGACTTATCACCTCACGGACTTATCGAAAGGTGCTATGACGGTGGCGCGCGCCAACATCGACCGAGACGCGAGGTATGCCCGTTGGTACAAGCTGCTCAAGCAAGAAATCGAGGTGGTGGCGAAACCGGGAGCCAGCTTCGTCGCCGTTGGAAAGGTCGTGGAGAGGGAACTTCGGCGGCTTGGCTTTGCAGAACCATTCACCACGGTGTTGCACTATTCCGGCCAGGCCGCATGGGCACGCAAAGCCGCTATCGATGGGCAGGAGGCTGAATTTAGGAGCTTCGCGAAAAGCGTGTCACTGCAAGACATTCTGGAAACAGTAAAATGGTTGTTGAGCGAGAACGACTCGCCGACCGAGCTGACCCAAGAAGCTATTGAGCGTGTGCGACGGGTCAAATTCACGGAATCCCGCAAGATGTTGTTGTTCAGCTATAGGAAGGCCTTCACGCCAAATCCGAAGCCCTGAAAGTTTGAATCTCCGTCTCATACTGAAGCTTGAGCACCAGCATCTCCTGCCCCAATCGCTCCAGGCAATCCCACAGCTTCGAGTCGGGCGAGCGCTAGGGCAAACCATCCCCCCCCGAGTGCCAGAGAGCTTCGGATGACAAAGGGATCACATAGTGAAGTATAAGAACACCGACAACAATACCGATGGTGTTCTGAATGTATGGCCCAGCACCCCCAAAGTCTCGGGCGAGCGCTAGGGCTGTCACTCGCCAGGGCAGCCACATACGGAATCGCTGCCAACGCGTGAACTGCGGGGTTTTCGCCTCCGCGCCCTGGCTCGTCACAATCTCTCCTCCCGTGTGGCGCTCAAAAAAAGCGTTAGCAATCCGTTAGCAAAAAGCCCTCGCCTTCACTCGCCCGTTACCGGCCTCAGTTTATCAGAGCCAGGAACTCCTTCTCTGTCAACACTTCGACCCCGAGCTCCTTCGCTTTCTCCGCTTTCGAGCCGGCCTTATCTCCGACGACGACGAAGCTCGTGTTCTTGCTTACCGAAGACGTCACGCGGCCCCCGCGCTCTTCGACGAGACGCTTGGCTTCGTCGCGCTGAACCTCGACGAGAGTTCCGGTGAATACAATTGTCTTGCCTTCCAGTGTGCGCTCGACAGTACTCTGCGCCCAAGCAAGATCGAGCCCGGAGGCCGTCATGCGGTCGATGACCTCCCGGTTGCGTGCGACTTCGAAATATGCCACGAGACCGCGAGCCACTTCGTCACCAATCTCATGCACGGCAACGAGCTCTTCGATGCTCGCTTGCATGAGCGGCTCGAGAGCTCCGAAATGGGTCGCGAGGACGCGGGCCACATGCCGGCCGACATTGGGGATGCCGAGGGCATAAATGAAGCGGTCGAGCGCCGCATGTTTGCTCTTCTCGATCGCGTCGATCAGGTTCTCGGCCGATTTGTCGGCGAAGCCTTCGAGCCCCAAGAGGTCCTCTGTGCCGAGCTTGTAGAAATCCGCCAAGTCGTCGACGAGCCCGCGCTCGACGAGCTGCGCCACGGTCTTTTCACCGAGAAACTCGATCTCCATCGCTCCTCTACTCGCGAAGTGCTGGATACGACCCGTTTGCTGCGCGCGGCAACCCCAGCCTCCGGTGCAGTAGTGGTTCGCTCCTTTTTCGATCACGGGTGAGTCGTCCACCGGGCAGCGCTCGGGCATGCGGAACGGCTTCGCACCTTTCTTTCGTCCTTCCGGCAAAACCTCGACGACCTCCGGGATGACGTCGCCCGCGCGCTGGATCCGTACTCTGTCGCCGACGCGGACGTCCTTGCGGAGCACTTCGTCCTGATTGTGGAGCGTCGCGCGGCTGACGGTAACGCCGGACACGTCGACGGGACGAAGAAGCGCCACTGGCGTGAGCTTGCCCGTGCGACCGACTTGGACAGCGATGTCCATCACGTCTGTGATCTCCTGTCGCGGCTTGAACTTGAAAGCAACGGCCCAACGGGGCGTTCGCGAGCGCGCCCCGAGCTCGGCCTGCTGGTCGTGCCGATTGACTTTGACGACCGCTCCGTCGAGTTCGTAATCGAGCTCGTCGCGGCGGTTCTCGAGATCGTCGTGATAGGTCACGACCTCGTCGACGCTCTTGCAAAGCTTCGCGAGTTTGTCGACGCGAAAACCC
The DNA here is from genome assembly GCA_963578475.1 of Acidobacteria bacterium bin61. Classification (GTDB taxonomy): domain Bacteria; phylum Acidobacteriota; class Vicinamibacteria; order Marinacidobacterales; family SMYC01; genus SMYC01. The sequence continues at coordinate 84,266 of CAUZCL010000012.1, forward strand.
CAGTCCGCGAGCACCGCGAGTACTTCGGACTGCGAGCCGAGCTCGACGCCTTCCACGTGCATGATGTCGTAAACGAAGAGGTCCAAAGGGCGGCTCGCGGTAGCGCTCGTATCGAGCTGGCGCAGCGATCCGGCCGCCGCGTTACGGGCATTGGCGAACGGCTCTTTGCCGAGCTCCGTCATGCGGCGGTTTAGGCTCTCGAACTGGCCGAGACGCATGATCGCCTCCGCTCGGACCGCGAGCACGGACGGCACCTCCCGAATCTCTGCGTATAAGTGAAGTGGCAAGGAACGGATGGTCTTCAGATTCTCCGTGACGTTCTCGCCGGTGGCCCCATCGCCACGGGTCGAGCCCCGCTGAAACCGACCGCTCTCATAAACGAGCTCAACCGAAAGGCCATCGAATTTCGGTTCCGCCATGTACTCGATGGTTTCGCCTTCGAGCCCTTTCTCGACACGCTTTACGAACTCGCGAACTTGGTCCGCGCTCATGAGAGACTCGAGCGAGAGCATCGGCGCCAAATGCTGCACCTCGCCGAAGGCGCTTTGCACCTTTCCACCGACGCGCTGGGTCGGCGAGTCGGCGGTGGCGAGCTCCGGATGTTGCTCCTCGAGCGCCATCAGCTCCCGGAGAAGCTTGTCATAGCCGGCGTCGGCAATCTCGGGGTTGTCTTTGACGTAGTACAGATAGTCGTGGCGTCGAATGATGCCGCGAAGCTCCTCGGCCCGCTGAGCGCGTTTCTGGGTCATGGCTTTCGTCAACCAACCCGACGATCGCCGCTAGTCTAATCTAGATTCCGTTTCGATAATGCGGCACGGGCACGTCCACCATCGTGCGCAAGCCGGGCTCGAGCTTCACCATCGAAGGGGCGGTCGCGAGTAACAGCGCCACCGTCGCTTCATCACCGGCCACGCCTCCATCGAACGAGACGCTAACGTTGGGGTTGCCTTCGACCGTGATGCGGTCGATAGGCTTCTTCGCCCCGACATACATCTGCAAATCGAGCGTAACGACTTCCTTTCGGTTCCGATAGCCTCTGCACACGTGATGGAGGCCCGCGACTTCGCCGACTTGAACCGTGACATGCGCCGTCTTCACCCGCTTTTTTGACAGAACCGGGTCGATCGTCTCTTTGACTTTGTCGAGACTAAAGCCGAGCCCCTCAGCAACGAGATGGGTCGACTCGAGAAGGCCCACGTGCCCGAGCTCCCCCTTGTTGACGGCCCGACGAAACCTCAAGCGAGTGAGGCCCGCACCCACCTTCTTTTGAAGGTTCTCACGGCGCGTCGACGCGTCCACGACACGCTCGATCTTGATCGAAGTTAGATCGACACAAGGAGCCGTCGCGGCAAGCGCGAACGTGTCCATGACAAAGCCGGGGTTGACGCCGGCGCCAAGGACGGAAACGTCCCGGGAGATGGCGAGCTTATTCAGCTCCCGCGCCTGCGCTGCATAATTGACCTGGGGCATGAGGAGCTCCTCGCAGGAGCTGACCACGTTGGTCCGGGCTTCGACGCATTGTTTGATCTGCGGCAGGACCTGCTTGAAGCGAGACCCCGTCGTCAGGATCACAACGTCGGGCCGGCTCACGCCGAGAACGTCATCAGCCCGATCCGAGACGCGCACACCCGACGGGCGTGTCAGCCCAGAAAGGTCCGCCACGTCTCTCTGCTGCTTGGCGGGATCAATGTCGATGGCCCCCACGAGCTGCAGGGCCGGGCGGCCGAGAATGGCCTTCGCCGTTTGGAGCCCGATCTGACCAAGCCCATAGACGGCAATCCGGAACCGTTCCGGAGCTTTCATCGAGCACACCTCCGATTGAACTATTCAACTAAGTGATAGGAGACAAGTTTTACGAGCTTATATCAAACACCCGTATTCGTCTACTCCCGCCTCAATAAGGTGACCTTGGTCTATAGTATTCGAGACCATGAGCGTCAAGGAACCACTGAGTACGCCCACGCCCATCCCCTCGCCAACAGCTGCCATAGGCCTCTACGTGACTGTGCTGCTCGTCCACGTTTCGTCCATTTTGCTGTTCAACGCCCTGAACTTGTCGCAAAACGTCGTTCTGATCGTGACACCCACCCTGATGCTGCTAATCACGGTGGTCACCGTAATCCGACTTCGCGTCGATTTGAGGGAGACGCTGCTCCTACGGCTTCCGGCCAGCGCCGACTTCATCATGGCGTTCCCGCTCGCAATCTCTTTTTTCATTCTCGGCGATCAACTCTCTCTTCTCACGGAAGAGTTCTTCGCATTGCCGGAGGAGATCGCCCAAGAGACGCGACGCATGATGCAAGCCCGGACGCCGGTCGAATGGCTCTTGAAGATTGGGACGATCGGCGTGGGTGCGGCGGTCTCCGAAGAGCTGATGTTTCGCGGTTTCATCCAAATGAGCTTTCTGAGAGCCATGTCGCGGAGCCGAGCCGTGCTGTGGACGTCCTTTCTGTTCATGGTGATCCATTTCTTGCCCATTCCGGCCATCGCCGCGGCGGGAATCGTGCTCGGATTCATAGCACTCGCGACCCGAAGCATCGTCGTGCCGATCGTCGTGCACTTCACCAATAACGTCGCGGGCCTCTTGCTTATCAATCTCGCCGATCTCGACACGCTCGGCGAGCCGTTATGGATCCCGCCGGCGATCCTTCTCCCGGCAGTCGCGATTTTTGGCCTGACTTGCACGTATTACTTCCGGCGGATGGACCCCGAGCCCGACCCCCTGCTCGGGCCCGAACAACAGGCCAACCGCCAGCCGCGCTTGGAGTTTCCCAAAAGCTCCGTGTCTCTTTCAGAGGAGCTTGCCTCCGTGCCACCAAACAAGCGCCGCCTCGGCTGGATCATCGTTGCCGCGTCCATCGTTCTCGGTGTCGTCGTCCTCACGAGTCTTTTTGCCGCCTCGGTCTACAGCATGTACCCCAAGCGCATTCACGAAAGTGTAATTCAGGGACTAAAGCTTCAAAGCGAGCAACAGCTCACGGTCACTCAGGATGAAGACGGAGCTCGCCTCGCGGCGGCCTTCGACGCGCTGTCCGCTTTGAACCAGGACGGCAACCTGGGCTGGCGGGACCTTTTCGGAATTCTCCGCGTTTACGCCGAGCTCAGCGCCGACGGCCGACTCGATCCACGCGAAGCGGACGAGCTCACCGAGGCCATCCGAGATATCGCCGTCGCCAAAACAAGACCGCGGACGCTGTAGCCTTCAACCGCCCGGATTCGCTGCTCTTTTTTCTTATCCCCACCTCCCCTCCTATCCCCACCTCTCCTTGGCTTTTAAAAGCGCTGTTCAAAAGCAAGGTGATGTCGGGACAGGAGGAGAGGTGGGGATAAAGACGACGCGCGCGCCTTTGCGTCATATTTTTCTTGACATTGATCTGGCGCCAAGCATCACTGGCCGGGGAGTTTGGCGAAGCGGGACTTTAGATCGATTCCTTGCGCGCGCATCTTTGCCACGCGGTAGGCGTAGATTAGAGAGCCGACGCCAAGGACGACTAAGTAAGTGTAAAAGGCGTGGAAGTACCAGGCCTCCGCCTGGGTCGAAACGTCCTTCACCACCTGGATGATGGTGAGCGCGAATAGAAGAACGCTCGCAGAGACGGCCACGGTGAGCTGCAGCGGACGGTAGCGCATGAATTGGATATTGCTTGCGATCTCAGGATTCTTTTTGGGGAGCACGATCACGGAGATGGCCATCAAGAAGAAATTCACGAGCATGGCAGTGACGAGCAAATCGATGCCGAGGAAGAAATCTCCCGATGCGTGATTGCCAACGATACCCACGGAGGCAGCGACACTGCTCAGAAGAATCGCCCAGTGGGGTGTGCGGTAGCGGGCGTTGATGGTCGCGAAAGTGGCTGGGAAGATGCCGTCTTCCGCCCAGGCCAAAACGAGGCGCGAGACGGAAAGAATCATCGCGGGCAAGTCGTTTGCGAGCGCAATCGTTGCGGCCGCGACGATCAAAACCGTCCACCCCGGCGACATCAGATAGCCGAGCAGCCCAGGCGCCGTGAGATCGGTCGTCATGGCGCGCTCCGCGATGAAAGTCCACGGCACAGCGTGGTAGATAGCGGCGGTAAAGGCGATGTAGTACGCGCCGACCGTGCCGATGGTGATGCAAATCGCGAGAGGAAGGTTTCGCCCTGGCCGCTTTGCCTCGCCGCCCGCTTGAGCAACGGAGTCGAACCCAATGAAGCTCGAGAACAAGAGCACCGAGGCGGTAAGCACGAGCCCCCAGTCGAAGGGGACGGGCTCTGGGAGGGCAATCACGACACCTTCTCGGAGCTTTACCGCGGTGGCAAAATCTTCGTGGGTGAAAGAGAAACCGGCGGGAATCGCGACGAGACCACCCGCGAACATCAGTATCATGAGTGGGACGAGCGTTCGCTCATAGAACTTCGTGCCGAGCAGATTGACGCCGGTGAATAGCCACAAGAACGCGAGGGGCAAAAAGACGCGGACCAGTCCTTGCTCGAGGAACGCGGCAACGTTCGAAAGAGACACCGCCTCGGCGAGATCGCGTAGAAACGGCACGAGCACGTAAGAGACAACTCCAATGGCCATGGACAGGCCGAACCATTGCGAGAAGCTCGCCACGAAACCGAGATAAGGACTGAGGCTGCGGCTCGCGAAGACATAGCTCCCACCCGCCCGCGGCATGGCGGATGCGAGCATCGCGTAGCAAAAGGCCGCCAAGAGCGCGGGGACGACCGCGAGGGAATAGGCAAAGAGCACCGATGGACCGATGCCGGGCACGTTCCGTTGGATCATGAACGGCACGACGTTAACGCCCGCGCCGAGCATGGCGCAGACGCCGGTGGCCACGAGGCCGAGCAGGCCGAGCTCACGGCTGAGGCCGGCTTTCGACATTAGTGCCCTACGGCTCCCGCGGTTCCTGAGTAAGACGGTCAGCGTAAAAAGCGGGGATGAAGAAAAGGAAAATCCCCATGAGAACGAACGGAACGCCGAGGGGCAAGTTGCGCTGCGACGTAAACCACCCTGCTTGAAGAAAGTGCACGATCAGGTTTCCGTAAAGCGCGAGAAACAAACAGCGCGTGAAGTTCAGCGCCGTGCCCGTCGCGGCGAGCGCGAGCGTCTCGATCGCAACGCCGGCGAGAAAGCTCACCACCATGATGACCCAAAACGAATCGAGGTCGATCGGAAGCCCCACAACCTGCCACGAGATACTGCCGAGGAGAGCACCGAGATAAGGTAGCCTCCCGCCGAGGCGGCGATAGGTCACCCCTTTTACCGGACTCCAAAGCACCACGAGGAAAAGAGCCCAACCCGCATCCGCCCAAGACGACTCGCCGAGCAAGAAAAACACGAAAGACGCCGCCACGATCACGACGAGAAACATCATCAGCAAGGGACGATAGATCATCACGCGTTTGCCTTCCCGAGCTCGCGACTGACGAGCTCCCTCTCCGTTTCCGCGGCGCGAACGATGCGATGGGCACCGCCTTCCACGACAACTTCCGCCGAGCGCGGCCTCAAATTGTAGTTCGAGGCCATCACAAAACCGTATGCGCCCGTGCACTTTTTTTTACATAGAGCACCCGCACGATGAAGGCACCCACGGGGCCGAGTAGCACACGACCGGGCTCGGTAAGAATTTCGACATCGAGCTCGGCGAGCGGCTCGATGACACGCGCGGCATAGGTATCGAAGCTCGGGGTCTCCTCGCCCTCATAAGGGATGCCAATCCCGCCGCCAATATCGACATAGTGGAGCGGAACGCCTTGGTCTCGCAATTTGCGCACCCATTCCGCGAGCGTGCGAGCGTTCTCGGCGAGGGGCTCGATCGACGTTACCTGCGAGCCGATATGCGAATGGATCCCTATGAGCTCGAGATGGGCAAAGTCTCCATGGGACGCATAGAGACGCTCGGCCTCGACCGCGTCGACGCCGAACTTGGCCGTCGAGACCCCCGTCGCGATGTGCGGGTGCGTCCTGGGATCGATATCCGGATTCAGCCGGAGCGCCACTCGGGCTTTCCGTCCATCGGAGGCGGCAAGCTCGTTTAGCACCCTGAGCTCGGTCTCGGACTCGACGAGAAACATTCGAATGTCCGCCTCGAGACCAGCGCGCAGCTCTCGCTCGGTCTTGCCCACACCCGAGAACACGATGCGCGACGGCGGAAAGCCAAGTGCGAGCGCGAGCTCCGCACCGGAGACGACCTCGGCGCCGGCCCCTTCCGCAACGAGCGGCCTGAGAAGCGCCGGCTGGCTATTCGCTTTCAGCGCCACACAATTCAAATGCGCAACCGATTCGAACGCGCGCTCGAGCGCACGAAAGCGCTCCACGAGAGCCGAGACCCCATATACATAGAAAGGCGTCGGGACGGACTCCGCCAGCCAGGCAATCGAGACTTCGTCGACTCTTAAGCCGTCCTCGCCAAAGTAGAAAACGTCGTCCATGGGCGCGGCGCATTATAAGCGTTTGCTCGCCTCGACGTGAAAGCCGTGCGTTACATGGCGAGCTTGCCGCTCGACGCCAACGTCCCGTTCATGACCGTCATGGCAACGAAGATGCCTTTCGTCGGCCGCGGCTAGCCGGCCGCGAGCTCCTGAATGGCTAGAACCAATGCGTCCAAATCACTCAGACGCGTGAACAGGTTGGGTGATACGCGCACGCCCTGTTCGACAGCGACCGTGAAGACGCGGTGCTTGTCGTAGAAATATTCTGCGACGGCCTTGGGCGAAATATTCTCGATGGCGACATTCGCGATCCCGCAGGATTGATGATCCTTTAGCGGCGTATTGATGACGACCCGCGGCAGGTCCAGGACACGCTCGACCCAGTAGTTCTTCAGGTAGCGCAGTCGTTCCTCTTTGCGCTCGGGGCCGAGGCTTTCGTGAAACTTGATCGCCTGGAGAAGCGCCTGCTCGATGGCGACCGGGTGAGTTCCGATGTGCTCGAACTTGCGGATGTCGTCCTTCGGAAAGGTACGGTCCGCGAACAAAGGCCAGACTTTCGAGATCTTGTCCTTCCGCACATACATCAGGCCGGCCCCTAGAGGCGTTCCGAGCCATTTATGAAGGCTCGTACCGAGATAGTCGCAGCCGAGCTCCGGGATTTTGTAGTCGAGATGGGCGAAGCTGTGCGCTGCGTCCACGATGACCTCGACGCCGCGCGCGTGGGCCATGTCACAAATCTTGCGCACCGGCAGCACCTGGCCCGTAAGATAGATCATGTGCGAGACGAGGATCGCTTTCGTTCGCGGGCCGATGGCTTTTTCGTAGAGCGCAACCACTTCCCCATCGGTCTCCGGCACGAGCGGGACTTGGATGACTTTGTTGACCGTACCGTCTCGCTCGGCGCGCTGCTCGAGCGCGTCTTTCATGCTCGGATATTCGCGCTCACACCAGACAATTTCGTCGCCGCGCTCGAGATCGAGACCAAGGATCACGGTGTCGAGCGCCTCCGTGGTGTTGCGGCAGATCACGAACTCGTCCGGGGACAAGCCGGCGAGCCGGCCCATGGCCGTTTGATGTGGACTTTGTCCTGGTCATATTGCCGCCGCAAGTAAAACGAGGTGATCGTGTTGAGGCGCGCCATGTACTGAAACTGCGCGTCTTGCACCTCTCGCGAAACAGGGCTGAACCATCCGCTCTCGAGATGGATGAACTCGGGCGTGATGTCATAAGCGCGGCGGACGGTGAACCAAAAGTCTTCGTCCCGCGCGAGCTCCTTCGCACTTTCGCCGCGTGAGCAAGGAGTACGGGCTCGACCATCGCGAGAGCCCCCAGTGTCTTGAAGAATTCACGTCGTGGCTTCGTCATGGACGGAGAATATCGCAAAATTCGTCTAAAATACGTCCGACATGACACAGCAGGGACTTCTCGAGGCGATTTGGGTCAAGCGTTTCAAACGCGGGCCCATGGATCCTAAATCGGAAGCCACGATGGTGGAAGGCCGCGGCATCGAAGGCAATGCCAACCAGGGTGGCAAACGCCAAGTCACCATTCTTTCCAAAGAAGCGTGGCAAGCGCTCATGGAGCAAACGAAAGGCGACGCCGACCCGTCGTCGCGCCGCGCCAATCTCATGGTGAGCGGTGTCGACCTGAAAGACGCCAGCGGACGGGTTCTCGCCGTCGGCGCCGTACGTATACGCATTTACGGGGAGACGAGGCCCTGCGAGCGAATGGACGAGGCGCATCAAGGTCTCAGAAGCGCCATGCGCTCCGAATGGCTAGGCGGCGCGTTTGGCGAAGTTCTCGATGATGGGAAAATCGCAGTGGGCAACCCCGTGGAGTGGCGCGAGCCCTGATCACGTTGCGCGACCCTATCAATATCAGTATCCGTCTCGAAGAACCTCTGCCCCAGATCGTGGCGGCGCTTCGTGAGGAAGGCGGGCGCGCCTTTCTCGTTGGCGGCTACATTCGCGATCGTCTTCTCGACATCCCTTCGAAAGACGTCGATATCGAGGTCTTTGGCCTTCCGCTCGAGCGCCTCGAAGCAGTGCTCGCCCGTTTCGGCAAAGTTACTCGGATCGGTCGCGCTTTCGGTGTGCTTCGCGTGCGGGGCCTCGACGCCGACTTCTCCCTGCCGCGAAAAGACAGCAAGGTCGCGAAAGGACATACGGGGGTCGACGTCACCTACGACCCGGAGATGAGCTTCGAGGAGGCCGCGAGGCGACGCGACGTCACGATTAATAGTGTTGGCTACGACCTTGCGACCGGCGCTCTTCTTGATCCTTTCGGCGGGCGGGACGATCTCGAAGCCAAGGTCCTCCGTGCCACCGACCCATCACATTTCTCGGAAGACCCGCTCCGCGGCCTGCGTGTGGCCCAGTTCGCAGCGCGTTTCGGGATGACGCCCAACGACGAGCTAAAGCGACTTTGCGCAGCGCTCGACCTTTCGGAGCTCTCGGCGGAGCGCGTCTTTGCGGAGCTCAACAAGGTCCTCTTGAAGGCAGAGCGGCCTTCGGTCGCGTTCGAGTTTCTTCGTGAGACGGGGCTGCTGCGGATTTTTCCCGAGATAGAAGCGATGATCGAAACGCCGCAAGACCCGGAATGGCATCCCGAAGGGAACGTCTTCGTCCACACGCTTTTGGTGATCGACGAGGCAGCTAGGCTCCGTCTAAGCGACGAGAACGATCTGGCCCTCATGTACGGCGCACTCTGCCACGACTTCGGAAAGCCCGCAACAACCGAGAAAGTCGACGGCCGGATCCGATCGCACAGACATGACAGCGAAGGTGTATCCATCGCGGAAGCGTTTCTCGAGCGCTTACGCGCTCCGACCGAGCTCGTCGACCGCGTCGGCGTGCTCGTACGCCATCACCTCGCACCCGGTCTTTATTTCAGAAACGGTGCGACCGCGAAAGGCTATCGCCGTCTCGCGCGCGATCTAAAAGCGCGCGGAGTAACGATGGAGCTTCTTCTGCGCGTCGCGACCGCCGATCATTTTGGCCGCACGACGAAAGACGCGCTTGCGAGGCAATACCCCGCCGGTACTCACTTTCGGCAGCAGATGGAGACGCTCGAGCTCGTGGTGGAAGCGCCGAAAGACGTCGTTCTCGGACGGCACTTGATCGCACGCGGTTTGCATCCTGGAAAGGTTTTTGGCGATATACTCGCACGCTGTCGCGAGGTCCAGGACGAGCATGGATGGGACGACCCCGACAAAATTCTCGATGCCGTATTGACCGAAGGAGACTCCAAATGAAGAAGTGGCTCATCTTGGCCTTGCTCACCCCAGTGCTCGTCACCGCGCAGAGATACGAGACCTCAGACGGCAAGATCCGCGTTGCCCCCGTGAAGATGCCTTATTCCGGCGCACGCAACGTCCCCGAGCTTTCGGGCGGCCCCGGAAAGGCTCTGGCGAGATGACACCGTCGTCGTTTTCGACGACAATCTGAATACCGCGCCCGGTAAACCACACCGATCCCACCCTCGCCGAGCTTGTCGAGAATTTCCTGGACCCGAAGTGTTGCTCAACCTTCATGGTAGGTTCTCTCAATCGCCGAACGTCGCAACGATCCTAACGACGCCGTATCACCCGGTCAACTCGTCGAGGCAACGGCAAGTCAAATTGCCGACGGACGCATCGCCCTCTCGCCGACGTAGTCCCGAACGGCCTCCACCAATCGACGGACGTCGTCGGGCTCGATGCGGCCAATGGTGCCAATGCGAAAACAGTCCGCGTCCGTGAGCTTTCCAGGGTAGATAACAAGGCCCCGGTCGCTGAGCCACCTGTAGAAACTTCGAAGTCGAATCGCGGATCCCGTGGAGAGCAAAACGAAGTGATGATGTAGCTCTGCAGCTCGGGCTCGAGATAGGCGACGAAGCCCATCTCCTCCATTCCCGCGAGAAGCGCCTCGTGATTCGCCCGGTAGCGCGCCGCGCGACCATCCACACCACCTTCTTGGTCGAGCTCCACGAGCGCCTGGTGAAAAGCAAGAAGCGTGTGGGTCGGTGGCGTGAAGCGGAACTGACCGTTTCTCTCGAGCCCATACCACTGGGAATAGAGGTCGAGGCTCAAGCTTCGTGCCCAAGACTTCGTCTCGAGAAGGCGCTCGCGCCGCGCGATGACGAAGGCGAAGCCGGGTACGCCCTCGATGCACTTGTTCGCCGACGACACCAGAAAGTCGATGCCGGCCGCCTCGAGATCAATAGGCACGGCACCAAAGCTCGACATCGCATCCACGATGGAGCAAGGTCCGTGCTTCTTGACCACGGCACCAATGAGCTCGACCGGATTCAAGGTCCCCGACGTGGTCTCGCAATGAACCGAGGCCACGTGGGTGATCGTGGCGTCTTCCGCCAGTCGCGCGTCGACTTCCACGGGGTCCGGTGTGCGACGCTCCGGAAATCTCATGACTTCGTGCTCAATGCCGACGTATCCCCTTATCGGATTGACGCCGCGTTCGAACGCCTGGAGAAAGCTTGGCGAATGAGACCCTTCGCGAGTCCGTCCTCAGTAAGCAAATCTTCGATCGCGCGAAGCGGTTTCGTCACGCGGTACCCTGCTCATTTGTTCCACGTGTTGAGCGCAGCTCTCCGGAGGATCCTACTCGACTGGCACCCACCATCGGTTCCTACGCACCATGGTCTCAGGTCCCGCCGTCGAAACGCGCGCAGTGTGCTCGTTTTAGTGTTGTGTACGTGAGACGATGAGCCTGCAAACAAACCACAACCCCAAGCAGCAAGAACGGAGGCCACGTGCGAAACGGTGTTCTGATTACGCTCGCTGTCATTTGTCTCCCAGCATGGACGCAGGCACCCTCCGTGCCTCGACCAAACGGCGTATTCCTCGAAGAGCTCACGTGGATGGAGGTGCGCGATGTGATTGCCGCCGGCAAGACAACCGTGATCATTCCGACCGGCGGCACCGAACAGAACGGTCCTCACATGGCGCGTGGTAAGCACAACTATCTAGTGAAGTACAAGACTTCAGAAGTCGCCAAAAAGCTCGGGAATGCTCTCGTCGCCCCCGTGGTCGCCTACGTCCCTGAAGGCGACGTCAACCCGCCCACCGGCCACATGCGGTTTGCTGGAACGATCACGCTGCCACAGAACGTGTTCGCCAAACTGCTCGAATACGCCGCACGAAGCCTGAAGCAGCACGGATTCTTGGACATCGCCTTCATCGGGGACAGCGGAGGCAACCAGGCGGGCCAACAGCTCGTGGCCAAATTGCTGAACGAGGAATGGGCTGCCACGAGCGTACGCGTCCACCACATCACCGCCTACTATCCTGGGCGAGGCGATGATTGGGCCATCAGCCAGAGCTGATCATCTGTGACGAAGTAACCTCGACTCTGGACCAACTGGTCGCCGAGGGCATTTTGAAGCTGTTACAGGACCTTCAAGACGAGCTCCACGTTTCGTACCTGTTCATCACTCACGATCTGGCAACCGTAAGAGCCATCGCGGATGAGATTATCGTGATGCTGCAGGGTCGTATCGTAGAGCATGGGCCCAGAGACGAGATCCTCACTCCCCCGCATCATGAATATACCGAGCTGTTGCTGGCTTCCGTCCCCAGAGATGGATCCAGACTGGCTCGATGGGATTTTGGAACGACGCAAATCCGGGACGGTGATCGCAAGCGTCAGCACCAACTAGCCGCACGCAACTACTTTTTATCTGCCTACTGAGGACCGAACCGGCGTAGGATCAAACCGAAATGCCAAGCTCGAGACACCTCGATCGCCTCGCCCTCGCCGACTATGCGCTGCCCGCGTCCATCACCGAACGCCTTTTCAGTCCCGCCCTCGTGGTGTTCCTCGATCACGTTCGTGCCAATGTGCAGCAGGTGGTCGAGTACATGGGTGGCGAGCCTACCCGTTGGCGGCCGCACGTCAAGACGACCAAGACCCCTGTGATCTGGCGTGAGTTGGTGAACGCCGGGGTGCGGCACTTCAAATGCGCGACCCCGCGCGAGGCCGAATACCTGGTCAAACTGTTGCTCGAGATGGCCGTCGAGGGTGCCGACGTCCTCGTCGCCTACCCGCTGCTGCCGCCCAACATCGACAAGATCGAACGGCTGGCCAAGGCTCATCCCGGCCTGCGTCTCTCGGTTCTCAGTGAGGCTCCGACGCACGCCGCCTCGGTGTCGGCCGAGCTCGGGGTGTTCGTCGACATCAACCCGCAGATGAATCGGACGGGGATCCCGATGGCAGACCGGGCTGGGATCGAAGCCGTGGCGCGGGCGGCCGGGTCTCGTTTTCGCGGCCTGCACTTCTACGATGGCCACGTTCGCGACAACCTTGCCCCCGCCCGGCAGGAGCGTTGCTGGGAGCTCTACCGCGAACTTCTGTCGATCGAGGCCAGCCTGCGAAAAGCCGGCATCGTGGTCGGCGAACTGATCACTAGCGGCACGCCGGCCTTTCCCTACGCCCTGTCCTTCGCCGGGTTCCAAGAGCTCGACAACACGGTGCATCGGATCTCGCCTGGCACGGTCGTGTTCCACGACATGTTCACCGAGGACCTTATGGCGGATGTGGAGCTCCGCCCGGCGGCGCTGTTGTTCACCCGCGTGATCAGCCACCCGACGGCCGACGTGGCAACCTGCGATGCCGGGTCGAAGTCACTCGCCGCGGAAGCGGGCGAGCCGGCAGCCTACGTTCTCGGCCATCCGGGCCTCATCGCCCAAGCGCCGAGCGAGGAGCACCTGCCGCTCCGTGTGGTCGACGGCAAGCTACCGCCGCGCGGCACAGAGCTTCTGCTGGTTCCACGGCACGTTTGCCCAACGGTCAACCTCGCCGAGACGTTCCTATTGGTCGAGCGGGATCAGGAAGCAAGCGTCGTCGAGGTGGCGGCTCGGGCCCACGATCTGCTCGCACCCGAAGCGTAGCTAAAGTCCATGTCGCCCACCCCCCAATCCGAGACTGGAGCCAAAGCCGAAACGGTCTTGGAGGCACCGGCTCCGGCGTTTTCGACCCCGGAGGCCGAAGCTTTCGCACAGCGGGCCTTTGACATCCAGGCGTCCGCTCAGCCGCTTCGTAGCGAGCGAGATCAGAACTTCAGATTGCGCGCCAAAGATGGAAGCGAATGGGTCTTGAAGATCGCGAACCCTGCCGAGAATCCGGCGATTTTGGACATGCAGACCGAGGCGCTGCTGCACATAGCCCAGGTCGACCCAGACCTGGCGGTCCCCCGCGTCAAGGCGACTCCCGACGGCGCCTTTTCTAGTGAGATCGAAGAGGCCGATGGGCGGCGTTTCATCGCCCGGGTGCTCAGCTTCCTACCCGGCCCATTGCTCGAGGATGCCACGCTACACCCTGCGCTCGGACGCGATGTTGGCGCCATGACCGCGCGCCTGGCCCGCGCTCTGCGCGGTTTCTTTCATCCGGCGGGGCGGCACGATCTCCTCTGGGATCTCACCCAGGCCCCGGGTCTTCGCGCGCGCACACACCACATCGACGAACCCGCACGCCGCCGCGTCGTCGAGGAGGTTCTCGATCACTTCGACGCGGAGGTGCTTCCCGAGCTTCAGAAACAGCGCGCGCAGATCATTCACAACGACGTCAATGCACAGAACACCCTGGCTGCCGGTGACCGCGTCACTGGCGTCATCGACTTCGGTGATCTCATTCACGCGCCGCTGGTCTGTGATCTTGCGGTGCCGATTTCCAAGTTGATCGTCGAGCACTCGGACCCCATCGCTATCGCGGCGGAGATTACGGCCGGTTATCACGCCGTCACCGCATTGGAGGACGATGAGCTCCGTCTAATTTTCGATCTCGTGTCCACCCGATGTGCGATGGAGATCGCGATTGCTAACTGGCGGGTCTGCCATCACCCGGAAAACACCGATTACATCATGGGTGGCATAGATGAGGCTGCCGCACTACTCGAGCAGATGGGAAAGTGGGGCGCAAAGCGGATGTATGCCGGGCTTCGCCGCGCGTGCGCGACGCCGATCTCCCTCGCCGTCCCGGATTTCACCCGGAGCCCCGTGGATGAAGAAAGCCTGCAGCCACTTCTCGAGCGGCGCCGGCAACGCCTCGGGCCGGGTTTGGAGCTCTCCTACAAAAACCACCTTCACGTCGTGCGTGGCGAGGGTGCATGGCTCATCGATGCCGCGGGACGCTCGTTTCTCGACGCCTATAATAATGTGCCCCAAGTCGGACATTGTCATCCCAGCGTGGTCCAGGCCCTCGCGCAACAAGCGGCCACGCTGAACACCAATACGCGTTACCTCTACGAATCCGTCCTCGAATATGGGGACCGCCTCATCGCAACCCTGCCCGGTGATCTTTCGATCTGCATGTTCGTATGCTCGGGAAGCGAAGCGAACGACCTCGCCTGGCGTCTCGCCAAAGCACATACGCAAAACTCCGGCGCCATCGTGATCGAGGATGCCTATCACGGAACCACCGACGCGGTTTACGAGCTCTCCCCCGCCGAACATGGCGAAGGTAGACCTCTCGCCGAACACATCGCCACGGTCCCCGCACCGGATGGTTATCGAGGAAGATTCCGCAGGGATGATCCGCAATATGCAGACCGCTACGCGGCATGCATAGACGCCGCCGCCCTGTCCCTCAACGCGCGAGGATTTGCGCCGGCCGCCTTCTACCTCGATCTGATCCTCGCCAGCAGCGGCATACTGGTTCCACCTAAAGGCTACCTCCCGGCGGCATTCGAGAAGGTCCGAGCGGCCGGGGGGCTGTGCGTGGCCGATGAAGTGCAGTCGGGCTTCGGTCGAACCGGCGATTACTTCTGGGGCTTCGCCGCCCATGATGTGGTCCCGGACATTGTCACTCTCGGAAAACCGATCGGGAACGGATTTTCAATGGCGGCGGTGGTGACGACACCTGCGATCGTGGCATCACTCATGGAAGAAAGTGAATTCTTTAGCACCACGGGCGGCAACCCCGTGGCGTGCGCGGTGGGGCTCGCGGTACTCGATGTGTTGGAACAAGAAGGGCTGCAAGAGCGTGCAGCATCGGTTGGTGCAATCCTTCGATCACAGATCGAGAAGCTTGCAGAGCAACATCCCCTGATAGGCGAAGTGCGCGGGGCCGGTCTGTTCATAGGTGTGGAATTGGTACGCGACCGTTCGACTCTCGAACCCGCGGCGAGAGAAGCGGCGGCCATCACTAACCGAATGCGCGAGCTAGGGGTACTCGTGGGAGTCACGGGCCCGGCCGCCAATGTTCTGAAAATTCGTCCGCCGCTGGTCTTCGACGAGAACCACGCACTGCAGCTCACAAACGCGCTCGAGCAGGCTCTTCGAGAGCACTAGCCCCTGTCCCGTGGAGATGGCGATGAATGCGATTTGCCATGTCACCCGAGTCGGCTCAAAGATGTTCTCCACTACGGTTGTTGTCCTCCTTGTCCTGTTTGGATGCCCCGGCGACTCCAGTGCCGTCAGCACGGGCAAAGTCATCCCCACCGACGATCCCAGCGTGGATGCCAGTTTTCTTTCGGCCCTCGAGTGGCGGTTCGTCGGGCCGTACCGTGGAGGGCGTGTCCTTGCGGTGGCGGGACATCCCGACGACCCCCTCCTCTACTATTTCGGCGCTGCCCACGGCGGAGTGTGGAAGACCACCGATGCCGGAGGGCATTGGCGGAACGTGTCCGACGGCTCCTTCAAATTCCCCGCGATGGGCGCCCTCGACGTGTCGCTCTCGGACCCGGAGGTTATCTTCGCGGGGACAGTTGAGGGGCTTCAACGGCAATTCATCTCGCCCGGAGACGGGGTCTATAAATCTACCGACGGAGGAGAGACGTGGACCAACGTGGGCTTGCAAGAGACCCGGCACATCGCCAAGCTCCGCATTCATCCAACCAATCCCGATATCGTGTATGTGGCGGCAATGGGGGACATGTTTGGCCCGTACCCAGATCGCGGCGTCTATCGAACCACGGATGGAGGGGAGATGTGGGAACGGATCCTGTATAAGGGCGAGACTACCGGTGCGGTGGATCTGTCCTTGGATCCCACGAACCCGAAGGTGATCCTCGCGGCCCTGAACCACCATGTGACGTACCCGTGGGACGAGGAGAGCGGCGGCCCTACCAGCGGACTTTTCAAGACCACAGATGGCGGGGACACCTGGACGGACATCACCGAAACCCTGGTATGCCCGCAGGGCTGATTGGGAAGATCGGCATAGCCATCTCACCGGCGGGCTCCGACCGGGTCTATGCGTTCATCGAGGCTGACGAAGGCGAAGGCGGGATCTATCGTTCCGATGACGGCGCGTCCACCTGGCAGAGGACGCATCAAGACCCCGGCAAGTTGGAGAGCCCCAATTCCTACAACCACATCACCGCCGACCCCCAGGATCCCGACGTCGTCTACATCCAGCCCATCACCGGTTTGCTGAAGTCCACGGACGCGCTTGGAGCTCCTCGACGACGAATCCGGCAATCCATCTATGGTTGAAGCCACGGCAAACGTCGGCGGCTTTCTCAAGCCATCGAGCGACGGTGTTCCAGGCATGCCCTTCGACGCGAGCAACCGCGCTTAGATTGTCGACCTGCTCCAATGGTACTTTCGAGTGAACGAAATCCGTTCGTTCACTCGAACACCCTCTACGCTCGTATGTGCGATCCCCGCCTCAAGGCGCTTCCGTGAAGTCGGCCTCCCAGCTCACATCGATGCAGCCCTTGACCGATTGGTAGGCCGGACAACTGTCCGCGTAGACCTCGAGGGCCCGGTGAACCTCGTCGCGGGTTCCCTTTGGAATCGTGGCCTGGTAGCGGAGCCGAATCCGGGTGATGCGAAGGACTCCCTCGACGGCCTCGATGTCACCTTCCACGGCCGCCTTCAGGTTCTCTGCTGACGTCACGCCGCGCGCATCCAGCGCGCCCCCGAGGGTGCCAGTCAGTCACCCGGCTACGGCGGCGATCATGTAGTCGAGCGTGGCGGGATACTCCACCCCGGGCATCTTGGCCCCGTACTTCTTCTGGTAGAAGTCCTTGATCCCGCCGTGAATGCCGAAGTCGAAGGGCTTGTCGAAGCCCTCGACGCGGGCGGTCCGGTGCGGTCCGACGTGCTTTCGGATCTCGATACGGCTGGTATGAACGACGTTGCTCATGAAAGGGCCTCCTTGTGTCTCAGTCGAAGAGATAGTTGCGTAAGCGAGGGCGAATGGCAACCATGATGGCTTGCGGGTGGCGATTCCGTTACTCTCTGGAAGCCGTGACATTGAAGACCTCTCGCTAACTAAGCGGACTAAGCGCAATAAAAGGAACCGAAAAAAAACACGCGTAGGGACCGTTACTGCTACTAACTCGATACATGGATGCATCTTCAGCCATTCGGCTGCATCGCGCAAGCTAAGAAGCAGCGCCCTTTTCGATGCCGTGGGCGACGTGCTACTGTTTGGTGACGAGTACGATGGAAAGAATATATGTACGCTGAGAGTCGGTGAACGTTTGGGACCGTACGAGATCCTCGCGTTTATCGGCGCCGGCGTATGAGCGAGGTTTACAGGGCCAACTGACGGGTGCCCATCACGACCGAGATCGCGCTCCTTAAGTATCGGCACACGAAAATCGTGGCCACCTTGGGCCCGAGCTCGAGCGACGCGGACACTATCGAGCGTCTCGTCCACGCCGGAGTAGATGTCTTTCGACTAAATATGTCCCACGGTACGCACGAGACGCACCGTGCGGTCTATCGCCGCGTCTGCGAGGTGGCCAATAAAACGGGCAGGCGGCCTACCGCGGTCCTTGTCGATCTCAGCGGCCCGAAGATTCGTGTCGGGCGTTTTACCGGCGGTCAGATGTCGCTCGAGCGGGTTCGAGAAGTTACGGTGACGACGCGGGACGTGGTGGGCGGCGACGGCAATCGCCGCGATACTTCGTGTCCACGTTCGCCACGACGCCACGGCGACCGTAAGCGCCGTATCCGGCGACTGTCCCTCGTCAAAACTCGTCCACGTGCGAAATCAATGACTTACAGATCGCGTTTGGTCACAAACATATAAAGTCGCATCCGGCACGTATCACGGGCGACCCGTAGAATCGGCTCCGGATGGCGTTTTGGCGAACCACACCTTTCGAGGGGCGGACGCTCCAAAAGGCGCTCGCCTGATTCGAGCTTCCGATTTCTCGGAGCTGGCGCCGCCGCACGTTTCGGCCTTTCGTTCCCGTAGTGTGCCAAAACCAGAGCGAACGACCCTGTCATTATTAGAACCTCCTTTTCGGGTTTGAGAAAGCCGCGGCCTGGGGGACCGAGGTGAGACTCTACGACGGCGCAGGCCATCGACCCGCACAACGCGCGAGGCATGATGTCGCGGTTCGTCGCTTCTCCTACGCCGCCTCTCGATAGTAGTATCGGAGCGTTCCGCCGAGACGCTCTCGACATCGGATGCCACCGTCGGTCCGCTTCGATTCCCGGACCGGGCAGATGAGCTCGTTGTCGAGGCCTTGATGATTTCTCTCCAGATGGTAATGGGCGACGAAAGCGCGGATACTCGCGCGGAGATGATTCTCTCCTAACGGAATCATCCGACTGAGGCACTCGCTTTTGATGGACCGAACAAAGCGTTCGGCGTAGGCGTTCAAATTCGGACTCCTCGCCGGCAGCTTCACCGTCTCCACGCCGACAGCACCGAGTGTGGCGCGGAACGATGCTGAAAAGAGCGGGTCGCGGTCGTGAATGAGAAAGCGAGTGTCTCGAAGAAAGCCATCAATCGCGTCCGTCAGGTTGCGTGCCACTTGCGTCACGCAGTCGTCGTAGGGCTGATTCGTGATGCCCGCGATCTCGACCCTGCGCGTCTTGAGGTCGATAACGAAGAGCACGAAGTAGCGAATCAGCCCGCTGGCAGTCAGCACCTCAACCGTGAAGAAGTCGGTCGCCGCGATGGCTCCCCAATGAGCCTTCAGAAACGTCTCCCATGGGAGTCGCTTGCGGCGCTCGGGTGCAGGCTCGATTCCGTGCTCCGCGAGGATGCGCTTGACCGCGTTTCGGCCGACGTCGTGGCCCAGGTTACGAAGAGCGCCGCAAATCCTTGTATAGCCCCAGGTTGAGTTTTCGGTCGCCATCCTGACGACGAGCTCCAGTATCGTTTCTGCCACGCGAGG
This sequence comes from Acidobacteria bacterium bin61, assembly GCA_963578475.1. Classification (GTDB taxonomy): domain Bacteria; phylum Acidobacteriota; class Vicinamibacteria; order Marinacidobacterales; family SMYC01; genus SMYC01. The sequence goes on from CAUZCL010000012.1 coordinate 103,759, forward strand.
CCGTCCCGGACCACGGCGCTTGCTCCCGTCGTACTTCTTCGCGATCAGCTGTGTGTACCACCGCAACAGTGTGTCGGGCGTGACCAGGCCCGCGACCTCCTTCAGACCATCCCTACCCAAGGTCCTCGCCTTCGCCGCGAGCCGCCGACGCTGCGCATCGGTAAAACGCAGTCGGCGTCCACCCAGTTGTTCCCGAAGAACGCGATTCTCTTCTTTCAGGTATTCGATCGCGTCCTGTTGGAACCGGTTGACCCATCCAGCCAAGGTCATGACTAAGAACTGCCAGAGGTACGGTTGCATGGGCCCGGATTCTAGCCGCCCATCGAGTCCGGCGGGATTGCTCCTGGACGCTTCAACGACCTGCGAACACTCAGCATCCGGCGTTGATCGAGTTTTGGCACACTACGGGATGCGACATGCGGAAGACCGTGATCCCCCGTCACGACGGTGAGCAACAATGCGGCCAGCTGCGGCCATCCCCATCGACCCACGCCAGCCAACCGGCTGGGAGACAGCGCCTGGCTGAGTAGCGGTAGTCTCGAACGCCCATCCATCGCAAGCCGCGCGTCGCCGATCCAATTATTCTTGAAAATCTATATCTGAAAAAAGCACCCCCCATCGTTTTCTTTTTGCAATAACCTCATGGGTAAGTAGCGCAACCATCCTGACGTAGGCACGACCTTTTCTTTCCGACTGGTAGAGGAGATGGCCGTTCGATAGCTTGAGCGCATCGCCAACACCGTGATTGGCCTCGTAGACCAGACGACCTCACCGGCATCGTCGACTGCAACGAGCAGACCGTAGTCGGAGACCGGGCCCGATTCGAGCCAGCGAAAAGTGTCGAAGAGGGTGATGCCGGGCTCCATCCTCGAGGGCTCGGCCACGGCAAGCTCGATGGTGGGAAAGATATCCGGCAGCGGGTCGGGTTCGAACTCCAGTGTCTCGGAACGTGCTTCGTTGCCCAAAGCGTCGGTCACGACAACGGTGATCGCGTGCCGCTTTCCCGCCCGTAGACCGAGCACCGGAACGTCGTGCGTCGTGCTCCATCCACTGTTGGGCCTCGCCGTCCACTGGTCGTCGCCGTCATCGAAGTGGAGTGTCAAGCGCGCGGGCTCGTCGAGAGTGATGGAGAGCGTCCCCGCAAGCGGTACGGCTTCGTTATCGTTTCGAGCGAGCACGATGTCGAGAATGGCGGGGGGCGTTCGATCGGCGCAAGCTGTCGAGACAGCGAGCAAGCACAACGCGACGGTATTCCTCATTCTTGGAGCTCCTTTGGTAGAAAGTTTATCCTCTGCCTCGTCATTACTCCTCAGCCCGTGAAACCAAGGACCTCCCTATCGCCTGGCCCCCGGCAGCCGGTAATCCAAAGGCGGATCCCGGTCGCCCAACAAAGCCTCATATGCGAAGTCTGGACCGCGACGCTCATCGAACTCGGACCGCGCTTTCGCGATAACGCCCTGATTCCGGAAGAGGTCGATCGCGGTCAAGGCCAAGGTCTTGGCGGCCACCATCATGCCTTTGGCACCGATGCTCGTGCCGCCCGCCGCAATGGCCTGCCAGCTGTGGGCCGTCGTACCGGGTACCCAAGTGGCTGTCGAAAGGTTGGCTGATGGCACCAGCCACGTGATGTCGCCGGTGTCAGCGGAGGCGTAAGTCTGGCGGAACTCGTTGGGTTGGATCAGCCACGCCTGATCCAGGTCGGGTGGGTTTTCGAAAGACTGTTGGACGGTTTCTGCGAAGGCGAGCTCCGCTTCGTCGTATTCGACCCCACCCACCGCCTCGAGATGTCGATGCATCACCTCTTGTAGGGTCGTGTTGGGAAGACGGTTGTAGGAGCCGCCGATCACTTCGTACGTCATCGAGGTTTGCGTTCCTGTAGCTGCTCCTTCGGCGCTCAGCACCATCCGCTCGAAAACTTCCTTGGCGATCGCCGGATCGGGATGGCGCACGTAGTAGTACACTTCGGCGAAATCCGGAACGACGTTCGGCGCGCTGCCCCCGGCCGTGATCACGTAGTGGATGCGCGTCTGCTGAGGCACGTGCTCGCGCATCATGTTGACCATGTAGTTCATCGCCTCCACGCCGTCGAGCGCCGACCGGCCTCGCTCGGGGGCCGCCCCCGCATGGGCGGAGACGCCGGAGAAACGAAACTTGGCCGACTTCACGGCCAGGTTGGTGTTGGGCCCGGCATAGTTCTGGTCGCCGGCGTGCCACGAAAGCACCGCGTCCACGTCCGCGAACAGTCCAGCGCGGGCCATGTAAACTTTTCCGGAGCCGCCTTCCTCGGCCGGCGTGCCATAGAGGTGAATCGTGCCGGAGGAGCCGGTCGCCTCGAGCCACTCTTTCGCCGCAATGGCCGCGTGGGTCGACGCCGTGCCGAACAGATGGTGCCCACAGGCGTGACCCGCGGTCTTGCCGTCGATGCCCTGCCGGGTGGGAACCGCGTCCTGGTTGATGCCGGGAAGGGCGTCGAATTCTGCAAGAACGCCGATGACCGGGCTTCCGCTACCCCAGCTTGCGACGAAGGCGGTTGGAATACCGGCTACCCCGGCTTCCACGCGGAACCCGGCCTCACGCAGCTCAGACTGAAGGAGCCCTGAGCTCTCGGTCTCCAGGTACCCAGGCTCAGCCAGGGTCCAGATCTTCATAGCCACCTCTGTCATATGATCGGAACGGGCGTCCAAAGCCGCGACGACCGCCGCGGGAGATTCTTGAGCGACCACAGATGAACAAATTGCCGCAACCGAAGCGGCGAACAGAACGCATAGCCGTGAGAGATTCATGGGTGTGTCCTCCAAGGGTTTCGCTTGCCCTGACGTGTTGAGCATTCTACCGTGGAGGAGTCATTCTCGAAATAGCGCGAATGCGCCTGGCGGTACTGTCAAGTTGAGGGCTTCAAGGCCGTTTGACCCCAAGATGTCTTTGAAAGAAAACTGAGGAGTCGCCCAAGAATTATTTAGACATTATTAATGGAGTCACGGGAGCGGTCCGTGCCCCGGGGGCCTCGGGAGCGCAGGGGCGGGATGCCTCGCCGGCGCCGGGCGCGCCTCCCCTCACCGATCGTTCTCCGAGAAACCAGAATGAAGGCCTGCCCCTCGAGCCCGAACGCAAGATAGAGTTCACGACCGATGAGGGGACCTGGATTTCCCTGGACATCTCCCGGGATGGGTAGACGATCCTGTTTGAACTGCTGGGGGACTTGTACACTGTCCCGCTCGAGGAAGGCGACTCTGTCGGCATCACCAGTGGCATGGCCTTTGACAGCCAACCGTGCTATTCCCCCGACGGCTCCCGCATCACTTTCTTGAGTGATCGTGATGGGGCCGAAAACATCTGGATCGCTAACTCGGACGGTTCCGATCCCAAACAGCTGAGCAAGGACAAGCAAAGTCTTTTTAGTTCGCCAAGCTGGACTCCGGACGGAGAGTACATTGTTGGTTAGGGGACTGGTCCGCCAGTTCCGAAGCCGGTCCACTCATATCGCGGGGGGATGTGATGCGCGGGATCCACCGTGCGGTGGTACACCAGCCGGCCGTTGCTCATCACGAACATCGGATCATGAACGACCCAGATATCGTCGAGGGGATTCCCTTCGACCGCGACGAGATCCGCTTCGAGCCCCGGCTCGATGGCGCCCGTGCGATCCGCGAGGCCGTAAACCTGGGCCGAAACGGTGGTCGCCGATTGAAGCGCTTGGAGGGGCGTCATGCCCAGCTCGACGAAGTTCGTTATCTCTCTAGAGATGCGCGTGTTGCTTCTCGGCCCGTACTGCGTGTCGGTAGCGGTAATGATAGTTACTCCGATGTCGAGCGCCTTCGTGAATGCCTTCTCCATGCTATGCAGCAAATAGGGACCACGGAGAAACGATGCAGAGCTGTTGTAGTCGTCGTGCGGAAGAAGAAAGCCCACGACCGATGTATAAGTGGGCACCCACACGGTGCCTCTTTCCTCCATCAAGCGAAGACCCTCGTCATCCACGTAGGAACCGTGCTCGATCGTGGTGCAGCCTGCGCGAATCGCGTTTTCCACGACCTGCGCTCCATGCGCGTGACAGGCAACTTTGATGTGGTGTAGTTGCGCCTCGTCGACGATGGCGGAGAGCTCGTCGACAGTGTAGACGGCCATCTTCGGGTCGGGACCTCCCGGTGACGACGTCGTGCCGCCCGACCGCGTTTTGATCCAATCGACACCGTGCTCCGCGTTGATCCGCACCACTTCACGAACGTTGGCGACGCCTTTGACCTCTTCGTGAAGAAACCGGAACAGCTCCGGGTCAGAGAGGGCCGCTTGCCCTAGGCTCGGCATGACGTAGACGCCCGCGGCGAGTATGTCCGGTCCTGCGAGCCGGCCTTGTTTGACAGCTTCACGGGTGGCCACGTCGAGGTAGCTCCCAACGCTCGCGCTCTTCATCGTGGTGACACCTGATTCGAGGGCGCGGCGGACGTTCGCGAGCGTTTCGCCGTGCCAGTGCCCGTCCATGAAGCCAGGTAGAAGGAACTTCCCCTCGAGATCGATGACGACAGCGCCCTCGGGAGGAGGGCCCGAGCCGACCGACTCGATCCGGCCGTCGCGCACGACGACGAGCGCGTCGGTGAGGATGTCGCCCGTGCGGACGTTGACGACGTGCGTGTTCGTGAGAGCAACGTGGGCTTGAGGGATGACGCCACTCGCGTCCGGCTCGACGAGCTCGGGCTGCGCCCATGTTTTCGCGGAAATAGAAAGGAAGACGAACGCGATCCATACGGCTGGAATTTTCATTGTGGACTCCTTCGGTGGGAAGATACGGGGGTTACGACGCGAAAGCAATGACGGCGTCGCTCGCCGGTGATGCCATCTCGTATATTTCCGGAAACGGGAGGACGACGGATGCTGGGAATCGGGTGCTTCCGCGAGTAAGTGTTGTTGACATGCAGTTAAGATTTTATGGCGCAATGGATTACAGTCAATCTGGACCCCATCGAATTCGGGTCGCGTTAAACTGGGCATAAGCGCGTTCCATGCAAGAGGATGCGTACGAATCACCAACAGTAGACGACATCGCGCAAGCGGCGCGCGATGCCGGCAGTCGTAAAGCCGTTCGCGATCGATTACTATTCTGACCAACGCGATGCACTTCCGTCACTCGGAGACACTCTGGCAGGAGTTCCCGCAACTCTTTCCCGCGGTTCTAGTGCTCGATCCTGTCGATCCTGTCGTCAGTCTGGAGGCTCGGCTCGAGCCCTGGCTTCGACGAGCGCGAGAGCGTCTTGAGAAAGGACCAGAGGCCGAGATGCCAGAGATCGCGGCGTGGCGCCGGGGCTACTCACAGATGGGCCTGAAGCCGACGAAGTACCGCTCCGCGGCGGAGGCGCTCCTGCGTCGCTTCAAGCGCGAGGGCGAGCTGCCGCGAGTTCACCCCCTCATCGACCTCTGTAACGCGATGTCCCTTGCCTTCGCTCTTCCGGTCGCGGTCTTCGATCTCGCACAGGTGGATCAGTTCCTCGAGGTGCGCCACGCCCGGGGCACCGAGACCTATCTTGCGTGGAGCGGCGAGACGGAAAGCGTTCCGGAGGGTGAGGTCATCTTTGCGGACGCGGCCGATCACGCCCATGCTCGGCGCTGGACTTTCCGGCAAAGTCGTAAGTCCACAATAAGCACCGAAACCCGCCGTGCCCTCGTCGTTGCCGAGGGGTTGCACGCTTCGGCGAACGAGGATGTTCGGGAGCTGCTCGACGCGCTGGACCAGGAGCTCGCCGGAGGATCGGCGGACGCACGCGCCGTCCTATGCGCGGCGTCGCCGACGCTCGCTTTCTGACGACTGTGCAGATGGAGAAATGCATTTCGTAGTGGGAGTGGTGCGCCTGCCCACGGACATGAAGCTCTTCCCTCATGTCTGCTGACACGGCACGTCCGACGCATCCTTCCTTGCGGCGACGGATTTCTTCACTGCGGAGGTGTGGACGAAATCTGGGCTCGTCACCTACTACGTCGCGGAGCAACTTGGGACAGGCGTGAACGGAAAGCCCGTTCGACGCGAACCGACAACCCGCCTCATGGCGAAGCCCAACTCACGGTCTGTTTCTTGCTGACTCAAACGGACCGACGGCGGCCGTTCTGTTTTGTATCTTGACAAAGTCGCCGGTCCGGTATCGAATCGTGGCTCCCATGACCCGCGACACCGCATCTGCGTGGCCCGACCTCGCCTTTATGTCTCGGCGATCGCTTCTTTTCGTGTTCGTCGCGTTGGCCGCTTTATCCACCGCGGCCAAAGTCGTCCTCTCCGGACTGGGCCACAATATCGATCTCGAATCGTGGGTGCTTCTAGGCGAGCTCGTTCTCGACGGCAAAATCGTCTACGCGGAGACCGAGCGCAGCAATTGGGGGCCTCTTTGGAGCTATCTATGTGCGGGGACGCGCTATGTCCAGCTGACCGTTTTACGCACGGATACATTCGAAGACTTCCACCGCCTGATGGCGCTGTTGCTTTCTTGTATCGACGTCGCGATCGGCGCACTGCTGTTCCGATACCGCTCATGGGCCGCCGCTGCGCTCTTTCTCCTGAATCCCGTTTCCCTTCTCATCACCGGATTTCACTCGCACTTCGAGAACGTCGCGATCGTTTTCGGATTCGGCGCCTGTTTGTTGCTCGACAAGAAGGGCGCTTCCGATGCGGGCCGGTTCGGCGTCGCGATGGTGCTGCTCGGACTCTCGCTCGTCTCGAAACACGTCTTGATCTTTCTCCCCCTTTGGTTTTTCTTCCGCCCGCATCAAAGCCGGGCACAAAGGGTATTTTCGCTCGTCCCGTTCGCCGTTTTCGCCGTGAGCTTCGTTCCCGTTCTTCACGACGAGCGTGCGCTAGAAGGCGTCTTCGAGCACGTCTTGCATTACGACTCGGTGCATCTCGACGGCTTTTTCCCTTACTTGATGTCGGCGGCAATCCCGTTGCCCGTTGTCGAAGCGCTCTTCTCGAGGGTGCCGGTTTTCTCCGGGGTTCAATTCCTGTGGTTCGCCGCGATGATGGCGACCGGATTCAGTGTGCGGCGCAAGACCTATCAGGAGCAGCTCTTCATTTACCTCGTCGCGATGGTCGTGTTTGCAAGCGCCATCGCGAACCAATATCTCGTCATTCCTCTCGTCACCTGTGCCGTGTATTGGCGCCACTTCACGGTTTGGTGGTACGTGGGGGTGACGACGATCTATCTGCTCGCCTCGCCGGTCAATGTCGGGATGCTACCTGCGATGGCGCGCTACTCGGAACTCGTCATCGCGAGTGGCCTCGACCGTTGGCACTCGATTACCGCGCTGTTTTTCTTCCTCGCTCTGTACTGGGTCGGAAACCGCTGGGGCTCGGCGCTGGCGCTCCCTCGATGGCTGTTTCCCGAACCGGCTGACGGGCCCCTGGCTGTCAACGAACGCGCGCGGACCCCGCGTTGAAGGAGCGCCGGTCGATGAGCTCGGCCAGCCCGATCAAAACCATCAACCCGGGAAAGGCGAGCCACGCCGAGGCGAGCGTTCGGGATGTGACGACCGGATAGACGGCTTCGGCCGCGACGGCGACGAGGACGATTCCGATCATCGCCGCCTCGACCGCGCCGGGTCCCGCGCGGACAAAGCGCAGAAACACATAGGCGAGCACGAGAAAGAGGAACCACCGCGTCCACTCCGCGCCCGTCGGGAGCAGCCACACACCGCCGGACATCGGCTCGATTTCGATCCAGTCCACACCGAGGCCGAGATCGGAGGGCAGGTGCGGGGGTGGCGGCCTTCCTCCTTTCGTGACGAGATCGATTTTCAGTGCGCCTTTTTCGGCTACGTTTTGAGGGATCACCGCTTTGATGCCGGCCCACGGGTAGGACGTCTCAGCGAAGACGAACTCATTGATGAGCTCACCGTTCACCGTGAGCTCGACGATGCCCTCTAGGGCGAACCTGTGGCAGCGAAGCGACAAGCGCAGCGGGCTTCGTAGCGCGTGGTACGGAATCTCGAAACCCGCGCGGCGTCGTGTGAGCCTGCCGACGAATTCGCGGACCTCGACGGATTCGTCGGGATGTCGATAGGGCCCACTCGTTCGGAAGGGCGGATAGAAGCTCTCTTCGTCGGCGAGAAAGAGGCTGTCCCAATATCCGATCCCGAAGTGGCGGAGCGGACGCGCTTGGTAAGCGACGAAATAGAGCGGGCCGGATAGGGTGAGCGCTAAGACCACGAGAAGACGAAGACGCCACATGTGCGCACGATTCTAACTCAGGAGCACCCGTCCCGCGATGTGACGATGACTCACGGGACGCAGCGACGATAGGCGTAGAGTTCGGGAATGCTCCAATCAGGGAGCACGTAGTCTACAAGCCGGTTGATCTAGCCCTCACTTCGCCGAACGCCATGTCGCCCCAGTCATGCTGCCGATGCCGGCTTATTTGACGCGGTGATCTCTAGAGATGCAAGCCGCACCTCGTGTAACGGGTCTCGTTGAGTCTAGAAATGACGTTGCCTCACTCCCTCTTGTTTCCCGTAGGGTCAAGATATTCATGCGGCTTCCCGATGGTAGAAACGGAGCAACCTGCCAAGCCGTTCACGGCACTGAATGGCGTCCTCTAGACCGTTAGTCTGAGCGATCGCGGGCTCGGGGAACAATAAGAGATTGTCCTTGCCTTGATGATTCCTCTCTTGGTGATGATGGGCGACGTACTCCTTCAGCGCCTGACGCAGCGAGTTCTCCCCGAACAAGATGAGCTTCGAGAGACATTCCTCTTTGACCGATCTCACCCAGCGCTCCGCGAACGCATTCAAATCCGGGCTCCGCGCGGGCAGCCTGATAGGCGTCACGC